>CADAZU010000014.1 GCA_902792535.1 uncultured Bacteroidales bacterium | reverse complement strand
GATTATCGTTCCTGTTAAAGAAGGTGAGAACATCGAGCGCGCGATTAAGAAATTCAAACGCAAATTCGATAAGACGGGTGTCGTAAAAGAGCTCCGTCGCCGTCAGCAATTCGACAAACCGAGTGAGCTGAAGCGAGTTAAGATGGCACATGCTCGTTATGTGCAGTCATTGCACGCTCACGACGATAAGTAATCAGCTTATCTCGCTCCAATTCTGAGGAGACTCGATCCGCAAGGTGTCGAGTCTTCTTTTGTATATCCGGTTCATCTCGTCCTCCAGCAGCGGATCTTTGTCCAGAATATCCATCGCTGCCTGACGCGCCAGCGTCAGTAACTGACCGTCCGTGGACAGGTTCGCTATATGCAGATCAAAAGGAATGCCCGACTGCTGGGTGCCGTCAATATCTCCTGCGCCGCGCAGACGCAAGTCCTCCTCAGCGATGCGGAAACCGTCGTTGGTAGCCACCATGATGTCCATCCGTTTGCGCGTATCGCCGCTGATTTCCATGTCGGTCAGCAGCAGGCAGTAACTCTGGTCCCCGCCGCGTCCTACACGTCCGCGTAACTGGTGCAACTGGCTCAGACCGAATCGCTCGGCGTTCTGGATCATCATCACCGTTGCGTTCGGTACGTTCACGCCCACCTCAATGACCGTCGTCGCTACCAGAATCTGGGTCTCGCCGCTCGCAAACCGCTGCATCTGCAGATCCTTGTCCGCCGCCTTCATCTGACCGTGTACCATCGAGATCTTATATTCCGGGAATGCCTCGCATAACTCATTGAAACCGTTCTGCAAGTCCTGTAGGTCCAGTTTCTCATTCTCTTTGATCAGCGGATAAACCACATAGACCTGCCGCCCTTCCTGGATCTGTTTGCGCAAGAAAGCATACACCTGCGCGCGGCGGTTGATATTATAATGGATGGTCTGCACCGGCTTGCGTCCCGGAGGCAGCTCATCAATGATACTCACATGCAGATCGCCATAGACGGTCATCGCCAAGGTGCGAGGAATAGGCGTAGCGGTCATGACCAGGATATGCGGTGGAATGCTGACGGCTGAATTCTGATGGCTGATAGCTGATTTCCCCCATAGTTTCGCCCGCTGCGCCACGCCGAAACGGTGCTGCTCGTCGATCACGACGAACCCTAAGTTCCGCCACTGCACCGTGTCTTCTATGAGCGCGTGCGTACCTATTAATATATGGATCGTACCATTCAGTAATCCGTTATGGATCGGCACCCGTTGCTTGGCGGTCGTCGAACCGGTTAGCAGAGCGATATGTACTGCGTCGCCTAAGGGCGCTAAGAACGTCTTCAAAGTCTCGTAATGCTGGTTCGCCAATATCTCCGTCGGCGCCATGATACAGGTCTGATACCCGTTGTCAACAGCCAGCAGACAGCACAGCAGCGCCACCAACGTCTTGCCGCTTCCCACATCGCCTTGCAGCAGCCGGTTCATCTGCCGTCCGGACTTCAGGTCGTCGTGGATCTCATGAATCACCCGTTTCTGCGCACCCGTCAGGTCAAACGGCAGCGCTTTATACAAGGCGTGAAAACGGCTGCCCACCATCGGCATCGCGAAGCCCGGGTTCTGCTCCCTGCGCTTCATCTGCCTCAGCAGCTGCAGCTGGATATAGAATAACTCCTCGAATTTCAACCTTGCCCGAGCCGCCTGCATCGTCGGCGTGTCTTTCGGAAAATGCACATTTACCAGCGCATCGGTCAACCCCATCAGACGGTACCGCTGCAAGATGTCGGCACCCATCGTGTCCGGCACACCCATCTTCAGCTCCGGCATCAGCTCCGCAATGATATTGCGTATCGCCTTGGAGTTCAGCCCGTGCCGCTTCATGGTCTCCGTCGTATTGTAATACGGCTCCAGACCCTGCGTCATCTCCGGCGTCACTTTGTTCCACGGCGTCAACTCCGGATGAACGAAATTATAACTGTGATTGAACCGGCTCGGCTTGCCGAACAGCAAGTACTTGATCCCGCGCTGCAACTTGACATACTGCACGCCCTTGAACCACACCAACTCGCATTGGTGCGTTCCGTCGTTGAAGGTGGCGCTCAGCCGTTGCGCCCGACCGATGCCGATCGTATGCCATTCCGTCACTTCGCCAACGATCTGCACATACGTGTCCTCGTCCTCTATCTCCGCAATCCGGTAGAACCGACTGCGGTCGATGTACTTATACGGATACTGCCGCACCATGTCCAGCGCGGTATTCACCTTCAATTCTTTACGAAGAATGTCGGCACGCTTCGCACCGACATTCTTACAATACGTTATATCTCTGTGAGATAGCTCCATAGCCGCATGGCCATTCTAAACCGATTATTGGAGTTTGAAGTTAACCGGTACCGTGTATTTCACGCGAACGGGTTTACCGCGTTGCTGACCCGGTTTCCATTTTGGCATCGACTTGATGACGCGGATAGCCTCTTTGTCCAGCGATGGGTCACCACCCGAACGAACTACCTCTACATCCACGATCGAACCGTCACGGTTAACCACGAACTGGCAGATCACACGACCTTGGATACCGTTCTCCTGCGCAATAACAGGATACTTCACGTTCTCGCTCAGGTATTTGAACAATGCCTGCTGACCGCCCGGGAACTCCGGCATCTTCTCTACTACCACGAAGACTACCTCTTCTTCCTCTTCCTCTACGGGAGCTTCTACCGGCGCAGCGATAACAACCTCGGTCTCCTTGTCGTCCTCGGTGTTCACCTCGATCGACTCGGTCTCTACGTTATCCTCTACCACGTTCAGCACTTCCACTTCCTGTACGGCAGGGGGTGGGGGAGGGGGAGGAGTCTCTTGACTCGTCTGCTGAATCTCTACTTCTTCCTCAAAGAGGAACTCCGTGTCGGTCACTTCGTACTTTGTGACCTCTCGCTCAGTCCACTCCAGCGCTACGTAAACGAGGCTGAGCACGAAAACCAAACCCATCAATACATAGACGAGTTTGTCCTTCTCTAAGCTGGCACTTTCTGATTTCTTTACTTGCATATCTTGTGTTTTTTAGGTCGTTTGTCTTCCGCCCGCAGGCACTCAGATTTCAAAATCGGCTACAAAGATACTGCTTTTTTGCGATTTATGCAAATTTTTGTGTAAATTTTCGCAAAATAGAATAAAATATCTTGTTTTTAAGCCCTATTTTCTTCATTCTTTGCTTCCAAGTCCTCGGTTGATACGCGTTTAGCAACTCCGGATTCACTAAACTCAGGTCGCCGAATTGGTAGATCAAATTCAATCGCTGTTCGTATAAATAATTCTGCGCTTCCGCCTCCGAATAACCCGCTTTTCCGGGGTATTGCTCCTCCAGCCACCGCCACATCCTGCATCGCTCTTCGCGGTTGCGCAGGATCGCTTGCGCCTCTTTGGGTTGCGAAACGGACTCATGATCCCGCCAGACCGCCGTCTCCTCCGGCAGATAAGCCCATTTCGTCTTCTGGTAAAAAACGCCGTACAGCGGGTAGTCCAGCCATTGGAAATTTTGCGCTTCTATAGCTTTTAACACTTTCTCGTCCAGCAACTCGGTCCGGAATACCACTGTGCAGTTGGCAAACCCCGGTGAATCGATGCCATAGACCCCTTCACGCTGACCGAAAGTCCATTTCTTGCTGCCGGATAACACCCTGCCGCCGGTATGCACAAACCCGCATTCAGGGTGCGCGCGCAGGTAGTCCACTTGCATCTGCAGTTTCCCCTCGTGGCACCAAAAATCGTCTCCGTCCAGCATGGCGATATAGTCCGCTCCGTCCGCCATGATCCGGCGGTACAGGTCAATCGTGTTGCGCACCAGCCCCATATTCTGCTCCCGCCGCACATACACGATCCGTTCGTCCTGCGCCGCATACCGGCGGCAGACGGTCTCCGTACCGTCCGTGGAAGCATCGTCGCCTATATAAATGCGCATCGCCTCATCGCATTGCTGCGAAAGCACACTCTCGATCGCCTCGGCGATAAAAGCCTCGTGGTTATATGTCGCGATGCAAACAGCTATCATAGACCTCTTTGAGTTTCTTTCCGATCTCCTCTGCTGAATACTGACTTCTGACCTCTGACGGCTGACTTCTGACGGCTGACTTCTGATGGCTGATGGCTGACGGCTCGAACAATGCCGTTTCCAGAAACTCCGCAAACTTACCGGCTTTGTTCTGCGCGATCTCTTGCGGAACGATCAGAGCACCCGCTTCTTCAGCAATACCCACAGGCGTACTCACAATCTTCATTCCCGTAACTGCCGCTTCCGCCAGCACTACGCCGTACGTCTCGTACCGGCTGGAGAGCACAAACACATCCGCTTGGTGCATCTCGTCCGCTACCTCGCGCGGCGTCAGCTCACCCGTCCAGCGAATCAGACCTTCAGGGATCTCCAAATCCCGCTCGTACGCGCGTATTTCCTCATAATCAATACCGGTTCCGACCATCACCAGCAGCCAGTCCTGTCTCCGTTCGCTCAGCATCTTCGCTGCCCGCAGCAGACCTTTCACGTTCTTCGCCCGCTCGTCGAAACAACTCACATGCAGCAGCCTTTTTCGACGGTTCGGTATATCTTTATCTCGATATTTCGATTTCTCGAAAAAGAAATCGTCCACCACATTGTTGATCCTCAGCCACTTGCGGTTTTCTATGCCGCATTCTTGCATCGCTTCGGCTAACCGGTCGCTTACCGGCAGGATCGCAAAAGCCTCTGCGGCAATGCGTTTATAGAGTTTCTTTTTGAGAATGTTCAGTCGCCTGAACATCCCGTTCTCCGGCAGATACCCGCTCCAATGCTCCACGATCACATACGGAATCCCGTACCGCCGTTTCAGCCAGAGCGCCAAAAGCCCCTGTTTCTGGATGACATTCAACTGCACCACATCCGGCATCCATCCTTCGCGCCGCAGGTCCCGCCATGCTAAAAGCAAGTCCCGCCAGCCCTCCGAATGAATCACCCGTACCTCGCATCCTTGCGCACGAACAGCCTCCGCGTGTTTCTGCACGAAGAGACCACTCATCGCGTCTTTCTCAGACGGATACCACGGTGTCAGAAAAAGGACTTTCAATGCATTCGCCATTCCCGCAACTTCTGCAGCCAGATCGCGATCCGGAAGATGGGTTTGTAGTATTTCTCTACGCTGTAATAGGTCGCCGGAACGGAACCGAACTGCATGTAATGCTTGGCGGTGCCGCGCTCCATCGAACCCTCGAAATCGAACAGCACCTGTTTCTCGCGGGCTATCTTCATCGCCTCCAGTACCAGCAGCGCGCCTGCGCCGCTCTCGCCGAAAGCCGGATCGTAAGCCGGAATCAGATAGTACATATAGTGCTTGTCCCAGACGAGGAATGCAGCTGCGAACGGCACGCCGTCGGCGTTGCAGACACTCAGCACCTCGCATTGCCCTAATCGCCTTGCTTTGCGCTCCAGCACCAGCAGGAACTCGCGGCTGTAACTGATCTTGCGTTTCTTTGCCGCCAAACAACGGGTGTGGAACCGGTAGAAATCTTCGATCTCCATTCCCCGCTCGGCATGCAGACTCAACGCTTTCTGCAACTGCCTTTTTTTGTTCTTGCTGAATCCCGCAATCACTTCGTCCATGTTGCTCAGGTTCTCCATCCGGTACGTCACGCGTTCGCGGGTCTTGAATCCCAACGCACGCATCGCGTCCACGCATAGACTGCCGGGCATATACTGCTGGTAGTAATAAGCGATGCCTAATCCGTCTATCTGTTCTTTGATCATCCGGCATACTTCCGCGGTCTTCCATCGGTCAGCCGTGATCTCCGGCGTCACCCATATACCGCCGATCTGGGTCTCCTGAGGCATGACGATATATCGAAACCACGCGCGCTTGCGTAATAAATAAGGCATAGCTCCGACGATCTCGCCTTCCTGCTCCGCCAGCAGCACGTCCCATTCCTTGCCCGCGCAGACGGCGTCCATCCACCACGGCTGCATGAAAATCGGCACGTACTCCTGTGCCGCTACCCATTCGCTATATCGCTCTTTGTTACTCATCTGAATATGCCGTCAAAGAAACCGCCTTGACTGCCTTCCTTCGGCTCCTCTGCTCCGTCGTTCTGTGCTACTGCTTCGTCTGATGGCTGGGCATTGGCGGCTGCGTTCTGATTCCTGTAAATCTCAGGACGGTAAAGAATCTGAATGTTCTCTGCTACCACCTCTGTCTTGCGGCGGATCTGTCCGTCTTTCTCCCAACTGCGCGTCTTCAGTTTGCCTTCTACATACACTTTCATGCTCTTCTTCAAGTTCTGCTGAGCCCACTCAGCCAGATTGCGCCATAACACGATCGAGTGCCATTCCGTCACGTCCGGCACCTGCGTACCGTTCTGCATTACATAACCGCGTTCGGTAGTTGCCAAATTGAATGTTGCGATTGCTACGCCTCTGTCCAAATAACGTACTTCGGGGTCTGCTCCCACGTTACCGATTAAAATTACTTTGTTTACGCTTGACATAAAATTGTTTAAATAAATTTGTTGTTTTTGTTTGTTTTAAAATGATTATAAACCTTTGCGCCTGCAAAGGTACTGCTTTTTTTTGAATTATGCAAAAAAATGTACTAAAAATTTGCATATATCAAAATTTTTTCGTATCTTTGCACCCGTATTTCGCTGAGGACTCTTTTTTTCAGTTGAAATACTCCCTTTTTTCTCTCTTTTTCCCCGAAATTAGTGCGTGATAAGTGCGTGATAAGTGCGTGATAAGTGCGAGATAAGTGCGTCATAATGCTGCTGGCGTGCTGGTAATCTGCTCCTGGCGTGCCCATAGATCCTAAATTTTTCTAACATAAATTTGCGTATTCAAAAAAAAAGCAGTAACTTTGCAGCCGATTTGTTGCGTGTGCATAGGAGTGTGTGCGCATATATTATATAGTTATGGCTAACAAATATGGCTAACAAACTGAAAATAATTAACGATCCTGTCTTCGGTTTCCTCTCGATTCCGAATGAACTGATATTCGATGTCCTGCAGCATCCCTATGTCCAGCGACTGAACCGGATTCGCCAATTGGGACTCTCCTATCTGGTCTATCCCGGCGCGATGCACAGCCGTTTCGGGCACTCGCTCGGAGCGATGCACCTCATGCAGGAAGCAATCACGGCGCTGAGGCTCAAAGGGGTTGAAATAACGGACGAAGAAGCAACCGCAGCTATGATTGCGATTCTTCTTCATGACATCGGTCACGGACCTTTCTCCCATGTACTCGAACATACCCTCGTCGATGGCGTCACCCACGAAGATATATCTCTCCTGATGATGGAGCGCATCAACGAAGACCTCGCTAAATCGCGCAACGAAAAAGGACCGCTCGATATGGCGATCGCGATCTTCAAGAACGAGTACCACAAGCATTTCCTCCACCAGCTCATCTCCAGCCAACTGGATGTGGACCGCATGGACTACCTCTGCCGCGACTCGTTCTTCACGGGTGTGCAGGAGGGGCGTGTGGCGAGCGAACGGCTCCTGAAGATGCTCGACGTACGGAACGACCGCCTCGTCGTGCAGGTAAAAGGAATCTACTCCGTAGAGAAATTCCTTGTCGCGCGTCGGCTTATGTACTGGCAGGTCTATCTCCATAAGACCTCTGTTGCCGCCGAGCAGCAACTCATTCAGATCCTCTCCCGCGCAAAGGAGCTGGCGCAAGGATCAGATAATTCTCAATTATTCTGCTCCCCTGCGCTTCATTATTTCCTGTATAATCACATCACGTTTGCGGATTTTGCCGTTCATAGCGAAGCGCTGGACCGCTATGCCCTGCTGGACGATAATGACGTGCTCTGCGCCATCAAGGCGTGGATCAGTAGCGGCGACAAAGTGCTCTCCGCTCTTTCCGAGAGCTTCATCAACCGCCGCCTTTTCCGCGGAGAACTGCTCTCCGAGCCGCTTACCGATGCCCAAAAACAAGCCCTCAACCGCGAATATGCCGAAGCCCTGCATATCAGCGAAGAGGATGCCCGTTACTTCTGGTCCGAACATATATCCACCAGCAATACCTATTCCGAGAAAGCGGACTCAATCGACATCTTGTATAACGATGGTACCGTGCGCGACATAGCCGAAGCCAGCGAAATCCTCGACCTCGCCGCACTCACACGAAAACCGACAAAGAGGTATTTGTTCAAATATCGCCTTGACCCATTAGAAATGTATAAATGAGAAAATAAGTAAATGTGTAAATGATTCAGTTTAGTGCACAGCAAATAGCCGCTCTCTTGGGCGGAGAACTATACGGAAACGCATCTTCGATGGTCTGCGACGTAGCGCCTATCGAGTCCGCGGAACCCAAACATCTCTCCTTCGTCACGGAGGAGAAATATCTCCCTTTCCTCGCTAACACCAAAGCCGGTGTGGTACTCATCACCAAATCCCTCATCGCCGATCCGAACTCCCTCCCTTGTGGGGAGGGGCGGGATGGGGTTTCCGGCGCTTTTATCCTCGTCCCCAACGCACGCGGAGCGATGGCGCAACTTCTCTCCATCGTCTCCAAAGCGATGAACCCGCCCCGCAAAGGCGTTGAACAGCCGTCCTTCGTCTCCGAAGGAGTACAGATCCCGTCCGATGCGTATATAGGCGCATTCGCGTATATCGGGCGGAACGTCCGTCTCGGCAAAGGTGTGCAGATATATCCGCATGTCTATATCGGCGATAATGTGACGATTGGCGACAATACCGTCCTCTATGCCGGCGTCAAAGTCTATTACAACTGCCTCATTGGAGCGAACTGTATCCTCCATGCCGGCGCAGTAGTCGGCTCGGACGGCTTCGGCTTCGAACCCGACGCGCAGGGCGTCAACCAAAAGATCCCGCAGATAGGAAATGTCATCATAGAAGACGATGTGGAGATCGGAGCCAACACCACCATCGACCGCGCTATGATGGGTTCGACCGTCATTCGTACCAACGCCAAACTGGACAACCTCGTCCAGATCGGACATAATGTGGAGGTCGGTGCCTCATCGTTCCTTTGCGCACAAGTCGGTATTGCCGGCAGTACGAAAATAGGTGCCCGTTGTATCCTCGCAGGACAGGTCGGAGTAGCCGGACACATACAAATAGCCGACAACTGTATTTTCGGCGCGCAGTCCGGTGTCGCGGGATCGGTCCGGAAAGCCGGTACATACATGGGATCGCCTGCCATCGACGCCTCCATATGGCGCCGCGCCGTAGTCCGCTTCAAACAGAGCGGAAAAACATCCCGCAATTCGTAATTCGTAATTTTTAATTTTTAATTTACCTTGAAACAGCATACTTTAAAAGATAGTTTTACCCTCTCTTCCGTAGGGCTTCATACAGGTCTGTTTGTGACCGCAACTTTCCATCCGGCGCCGGAGAACACAGGCGTTTGTCTTCGCCGCGTGGACTTGCCCGGACAGCCTTGCCACCAAGCACTCGCGGAATATGTCTCCGCTACCGAGCGAGGAACCGTACTTGAACGGGGAAAATGGAAGATCTCAACCGTAGAGCACGCCCTTTCGGCGCTTTATGCCTTGGGAGTGGATAACTGTATTATCGATGTGGACGCACCCGAAATGCCGATCCTCGATGGCTCTGCCAAACTATTTGTGCAGGAGATCCAGCGTGTCGGAATAGTTGAGCAGGACGCCGAACAGCAGATATATGTCGTGCGCGAACCCATCGAGTACATCTCCGAGCACGGACACACCATGCGTATCGAACCTTGCGACCACTACGAGGTCGATATCACCATCGCCTTTGACTCGCGGCTCCTCCGTGAGCAGCACGCGACGCTGAAGAACCTCAAGGATTATCCTGTCGAGATGGCTGCCGCGCGTACTTTCTGTTTCGTACGCGAGATCGAACCGCTCCTGCGCGTCGGACTCATCAAAGGAGGAGACCTCAAGAATGCGCTCGTCATCTACGAAACCGAACTGTCCCAGGACGGAATGGATTATTTCTGCGACAAACTGGGGCAGCCGCATCTGGATGCAAAGAAGCTCGGTTACCTCTCGCCGCTCAATTATCCCAATGAACCGGCGCGCCATAAACTGCTGGACGTCATCGGAGACCTCTCCCTCCTCGGGCTGCGGCTCCAGGGACGTATCGTCGCCTATAAACCAGGACACACCTTTAATACCCAGTGCGTCCGCCGTCTAAGAAACCAGATATTATCCGAATAAATCACCAATCACCAATGACCAATCAAATATCTCCATTAGCATACGTAAGCCCAAAGGCTCAAATCGGCAAAAATGTCACTATCGACGCCTTTGCCTATATCGACGATAATGTTATTCTCGGCGATAACTGCCATGTCTTCCCCTCCGCCGTCATCGGCGCTGTGCCGCAGGATCTCAAGTTCCGCGGAGAAGAGACGTGGACCATCATTGGCGATAACTGTGTCCTCCGTGAGTTCGTTACCGTCCATCGCGGTACAGCCTCCAAAGGCAAAACGGTCATTGGCTCCAACAATCTTATCATGGCGTACTGCCATGTCGCGCACGATTGCATCCTGCATGATAATATCATCATGTCCAATGCGACCCAGTTAGCCGGAGAAGTGGAAGTGGACGACTTCGCCATCATCGGCGGAGGTACACTCGTTCACCAGTTCTCGCATATCGGCTCGCACGTCATGATTCAGGGCGGATCGAAGATCAACAAGGACATTCCGCCGTACGTAATTGCCGCCAGAGAACCGATCGCTTTCTGCGGCATCAACTCTGTCGGACTCAACCGCCGCGGCTTCACGCCCGAACAGATACACACGATCCAGGAGACATACCGTCTCATCTATAACTCAGGCTTGATCGTCTCCCAGGCGCTCGAACGCATCGAAGCGGAAATACCCGCTTCACCCGAACGGGACCTCATTCTGGATTTCGTACGTGCCTCCACAAGAGGTATCGTCCGCGCATAAAAACAGGTCAATTAGTAAACAATAACACACATATATATGGAAAACGAAAAAATCCAAACAGAAGAACGCAGTCTCAATTTTATTGAGCAGATCGTGGAAAAAGACCTCGCTGAGGGAGTGAATAACGGACGTATTCAAACCCGTTTCCCGCCGGAGCCGAACGGATACCTGCACATCGGACACGTCAAAGCCATCTGCATGGACTTCGGTATCGCCGAGAAATACAACGGCGTCTGCAACCTCCGTTTCGACGACACCAACCCTGCCAAAGAGGACACCGAGTACGTAGAGACCATCAAGCGCGACATCGCGTGGCTGGGCTTCAAATGGGGCAAGATCTTCTATGCCTCCGACTATTTCGAGCAGCTCTACGACCTCGCCATCCGCTTCATCAAAGAGGGCAAGGCCTATGTGGACGAGCAGACCGCGGAACAGATAGCCGAGCAGAAAGGTACGCCGACCGAACCCGGTGTGGCTTCGCCTTTCCGCGATCGACCCATTGAGGAGAACCTGCGTCTCTTCGAAGCCATGCAAGCCGGCGAGATAGAGGAAGGAAAGATGGTTCTTCGTGCCAAGATCGACATGGCGAACCCCAACATGCACTTCCGCGACCCGATCATGTATCGTATCATTACCTCCCATCCGCACCACCGTACGGGACGCCGCTGGAACGTCTATCCGATGTATGATTTCGCGCACGGACAGAGCGACTATTTCGAGGGCGTGACCCACTCCATCTGTACACTCGAATTTGAGGTACACCGTCCGCTCTATGACTATTTCTTGGATCAAATCACAGGAGAGAACTTCGCCGGACTATCGCCCTACGGACCGGACTACCGTCCGAAACAGCGGGAGTTTAACCGTCTGAACATTACCTATACCGTTATGTCCAAGCGCAAGATGCTCCAGCTCGTCAAAGAAGGACTCGTAGCAGGTTGGGACGATCCGCGAATGCCGACCGTCTGTGGTCTCCGCCGGCGCGGCTATACACCTTCCGCCATCCGTACGTTCATGGACAAGATCGGTTACACCAAGGTGGAAGGAATGATCGACCAAGGGCTGCTCGAACATACCATCCGCGAGGACCTCAAAGAGACCGCTCCGCGTGTATGCGCTATCTTCGATCCCGTCAAACTCGTCATTACCAACTATGAGGGCGCAGGAGAAACCATCGTGGCGGAGAACATCGACGGACACCCCGAACTCGGTACACGCGAGATGAAGTTTGGACGCGAACTCTGGATCGAGCGCGGAGACTTCCTTGAAGAGGCGGACAGCAAGTTCTATCGTCTCTCTCCGGGCGGACGCGAGGTGCGACTCAAAGCATCTTATATCATTCAGGCTACCGGCTGCGAGAAAGATGCGGAAGGCAACATTACCACCGTCTATGCGACCTATGATCCCAACTCCAAATCGGGAACAGAAGGAGGCAACCGCAAGACCAAAGCCACTATCAACTGGGTGGAATGCAACTCTTGCATCGATGCCGAGGTACGTCTCTACGACCGTCTCTTTGCAGTAGAAAACCCCTCAGCCGAAGAAGGAGACTTCCGTGACCTCCTCAATCCTGATAGCCTCAAGGTCGTTACCGCCAAAGTGGAAGGCTCCCTCCGCAGCGAGATGCACGAACCGGTACTCAAGGACGGAATTGAGCAGGAGAGCCACTACCAGCTCTTGAAACAAGGTTATTTCGTCGTTGATCCGGACACAACAGCAGAGAAATTGGTACTCAACCGCACCTGCTCGTTGAAAGACAACTACCTGAAATAACAGTTTAACAATTTAACGGCTTAACGTTTATGCGCACCCGCATAAACCAAAATAAGGAGCAGATCTTCTGCGAATTCCGTCACCGTTGGGTGCGCCTTACGCCCGAAGAGTGGGTCAGGCAACAGTTGCTTCACCATCTGGTGGAGCAGCTGGACTATCCCGCCTCCCTTATCGCGGTAGAGCAAGCGATCTCTGTCGGAGAAACAAAGAAAAGATGCGATGCGGTAGTCTATGCTAAGACTTCCCTCCCTTGTGGGGAGGGCAAGGGTGGGGTTGTTCCTCTCATGCTCATCGAATGTAAGGCAGAGACGGTGCCCCTTACCCAAAAAACGCTTGACCAAGCATTAACATATAATAGAAAACTTAACGTGCCTCACCTATTGTTATACAATGGAATACAGGCAATATATGTGAATGGAAACAATCATCAATCTTCAGGATGCCCTCGATACGCCGACCTTCTACGGGGTCAATAATTCGAACATCCTTTGTCTCAAAAACCAGCACCCCGATGTACGCATTGTCGCACGGGGATACCAAGTCAAAGTAACCGGTTCCGAGTCTGCGATTGCTCATTTTCAGCACTCTCTCGCTCTCTGCGAGCAGTTCTGTATCCGCAATAACCGCCTCTCCGAACAGGACATCCTTATGCTCCTCCACGGCGATAAACCGCAGGAACGGGCTACCGATAATTTGATCCTCCATGGCGTGAACGGCAAGTCTATCTACGCCCGCTCTACCAACCAGCAAGCGCTCGTCAATGCGTACGAAGAGAACGATCTTCTCTTCGCCGTCGGACCTGCAGGTTCAGGAAAAACCTATACGGCGATCGCACTCGCCGTAAAGGCACTCAAAAACAAAGAAGTACGACGTATCATCCTCTCCCGACCCGCCGTCGAAGCAGGAGAGAAACTCGGTTTCCTCCCAGGAGACATGAAGGAGAAAATAGATCCGTATTTGCAACCTCTCTATGACGCCCTTCAGGACATGATTCCCGGAGCGAAACTGACTGAATACATGGAGAAAGGAACGATCCAGATTGCGCCTCTCGCTTTTATGCGCGGACGCACGCTCTCCGACGCCGTCGTCATTCTCGATGAAGCCCAGAATACTACGGCGCTCCAACTCAAAATGTTCCTTACCCGCCTTGGAATGGGCGGCAAAATGATCGTCACAGGCGATATGACCCAGATAGACCTGCCGCCTACCCAGAAATCGGGACTCCGCGACGCTCTGGAACGGTTCCAAGGCATCAAAGGCATCAAAATCATTACCTTCAATGAAAAAGACATCGTCCGCCATCCGCTGGTGAAACGCATCGTAGCGGCGTACGAGTCTAAAGACTGAACAGGTACTCCCAAGCCTCCTCGGCTTCCGCCTCTGTGATCACCTGGTTTATCACCGGTTCACCTATTCCCCGTACGAGCGTGCAGTTGATCTCTCCTGCATGCTCGTTCTTTTTGTCCCGCTTCATCAACTCAATCAACTTACCCCGGTCGGAGCACTTGCACTCCGGCTTGCCGTAGTAATGAATGACCATCTGCGTCAGCTGCTGCAATACCTCTTTGGGGCAACCCAACTTCACCACACTCAGATACGTCTCTGCCACCATTCCGTATAACACGGCATGGCCGTGGGGGATAATTGATAATTGAGAATTGATAATTGAGAATTGTTCCAATGCGTGCCCGAACGTGTGTCCGAAATTCAATACTTTCCGCAGTCCTTCCTCTTTCGGGTCTGCTGCTACTATCCGCTCCTTCGCCTCCACACAAGCCTTGATCAGCGGTGTCAGGTCCTCTATTGGCATGGTGTCCAAATCATAACGCATCAACGCCTCCCAGAGCCGGTCCGAAGGCTGATGGTTGACAGCTGAAGGCTCTATCAGTCCCATCTTCACGATCTCTCCGAATCCGCTTAGCATCTCTTTCGCCGGCAGCGTCTCCAACCATCCGGACCATATAATGGTCTCCTCCGGAGGATAGAACGCACCGATCATATTTTTCATCCCCTTGTAATTGATCCCGGTCTTGCCTCCCGTGCTTGCATCTACCATCGCCAGCAAAGTAGTCGGAACCGCCACCCAGTCGATCCCGCGTCTGTAGGTAGCTGCGGCAAAACCCGCTACGTCGGTTAGCACACCGCCACCGACGGCGACCAGCAGACCGCGGCGAGTAATACCTTTTTCGAGTAACAAATCCCAAATCCGCTCTACCGTTTGAAGCGATTTGTCGTCTTCCGAAATTGTCTCATATCCCGTAACACCCCCGTAACACCCCTGAAAGTCCCCTGAAAGACTATGCACCTGCTCGTCCACGATCCAAACAACTTGATCCGGATCGTAATGACTCAAAATAGGCAATAATGCGCTCTGTATATCTTTGCAAAACATTTTTTTCTCTATTTTCGCTGCAAAGTTACAACATTTTTTGCGTATGTCAAAATTATTTTGTAATTTTGCACAAATTTTGTGTACTATGCGAAAAATTCTAATCATATCCCTCCTCGCTTGTATGGCACTTGCCGCTTATGCCGAGGATGTTGTCTATCTCACAACGGATCAGTTCCGCGAGCGTGTCTTTGATTTCCGTGCTTCCAAGGAATGGGCGTACAAAGGAGACAAACCCTGCGTTATTGATTTCTATACCACCTGGTGCGGGCCTTGCAAGAGACTCGCGCCAATTATGGATGAGTTGAGCCAGATCTATTGCGGCGAAATCGTTTTCTATAAGGTGGATACCGAGCGCGAACGGGAACTTGCGTATGTCTTCGGAATCAACTCCATTCCTCAGGTGCTCTATATCCCGGTCGAAGGCAAACCCGCTTTGCTCAAAGGGCTCATGCCGAAAGAGAACATCGTTCGTATTATCGATGAATTCCTCCTTAAACGGGACGCTGCGAAAACGGACACTAAAACTGACACTAAAACAAACAACTAGCAGCTATGCAAGTTGAACTGATCCTTCTTATCCTGTCTCTCCTGTTCTTTGTCTCCATTTTCGCAGACAAGATCGGATATAAATACGGTGTACCGGCGCTCCTTCTGTTCCTGGCGGTCGGTATGTTCTTTGGCTCCCATACCATGACGTCTCTCTTCGGTATGGAGGGAGTAACGATTGAAATAGGTAGCGCGCAGGCGCTCTCCACGGTCGCTATGTGTATTATCCTCTTCACCGGAGGAATGGAGACCAAGTTGTCGGACATCAAATCCGTCCTTGCGCCCGGCGTCACGCTGGCGACCCTTGGTGTCTTTCTTACCTGTGTTATTACCGGTGTCATCATCTATTTCCTTTACGGCTGGCTCTCCGCCCTCTCGTCTATGTCGATTTGGCTGGCGCTTCTCATGGCGGCAACGATGTCTTCTACCGACTCGGCGTCCGTCTTCTCGCTCCTTCGTACCAACGGAATAGGACTCAAACATAACCTCAGACCTCTCTTGGAACTCGAATCCGGAGCGAACGACCCCATGGCGTATGTCTTGACAACTACCCTGATCTCGGTCGTCGTCTCCGTCCATACTATCAAAGGGTTGGCTGCGCCGGTGACAGCGCTGCCTATTATCCAGACGATCGTCATCCAGCTCGTTATGGGTACGGTCCTCGGCTTCGTCCTCGGAGAAGGGCTGGTCGCACTCATGAGAAGGGTCAAACTGGGCAACGAATCGCTATACCCCATTATGATTTTGACCGCCTGTATCTTCATCTTTGCGATCACCTATTACCTGCAGGGCAATACGTACCTCGCCGTCTATGTCGGTGGACTCATCATCGGGAATAATAAGTTCACCCGCAAACGCCAGACGCGCTCTTTCTTCAACGGACTGACCTGGCTCTCCCAGCTTGTTATGTTCCTTATGCTCGGTCTGATAGTTAATCCGACCGACTTGCTGGACTATCATGTCTGGCTGCCGGGGTTGCTGATCTCGATAGCAATGATCTTTATCGCACGTCCTCTCTCGGTGTGGATCTGTATGCTTCCTTTCCGCCAATACCGCCAGCGCGATAAGTTGCTGCTCTCTTGGGTGGGACTGAAGGGCGCTGTGCCGATCATTTTTGCCATCATGTGCAAGGCGCAAGATGTGCCTTTTGCCGACTCGATCTTCAATGTCGTCTTCCTCTGTACGATCCTTTCTCTCTTGGTTCAAGGTACTACCCTGACGTGGATAGCACGCAGACTGAAACTTGATCTGCCGCAAACGGAGACGCGCATCTTGGAACATTTCGACATGGATCTGCCCGATGAGATCCAGTCCTCCGCACGGGAAGTGGAGGTTACTCCGAAGATGTTGGAATCCGGGGCAACGCTCCGGGAGATGAAAATACCTCCCCATACCCTGATCATTATGGTCCGCAGAGGGGAAGACTTCTTCGTTCCGACAGGAACTTCCGTCCTGCAGGTCGGAGACCAACTCCTTGCTATCAGCGACCAGGATGCCGAAGCTACGTACCAGCACATGATCTCCGATGCCGAAGAAGAGGCGCTCTGGCGTGCCGAAGTGCGCCAGCGTGCACATAACCGCTGGCTCCGCATCACCCGATGGATGCATAAAAAATAAAGCCACAAACTACAAATCACAAACTACAAATATCCAATGAAAACAACCGTTTTCCTCACCGGAGCCACCGGCACGATGGGTTTCGCCGGAATGACTGAGATTCTCCGTTACCCCGACCGTTACGACCTCCGTATCCTTGCCCGACCCAGCAAGAAGAACAAAGAACTGCTCGCGCCTCTCTCTACCCTCAATCCCCAACTGTCCATCGTCTGGGGTGATCTCACTAACTACGACGATGTCCTTCGCGGTGTCACGGGGGCAGATATAGTCCTTCATGTCGGGGGCATGGTCTCGCCGCAAGCGGACTACCGACCCAAAGCGACGTTCCGCACGAATATAACCGCGGCGCAGAATATAACCAAAGCGGTACTGGCTCAACCCGAGGACAAACAACCCAAAGTGGTCTATATCGGTTCGGTAGCCCAGATGGGAGACCGTCGCGAACCTCTTCATTGGGGCAGAGCAGGAGACCCGATCTGCGTCTCTGCCTATGACCATTATGGTGTCACCAAAGCGATGGCGGAACGGATCATTACCGATTCGGGCATCAAGACCTGGGTCTCTCTGCGTCAGTCCGGTATTCTCTATCCGGCGATCCTGAAGAACTACGACCCGATTATGTTCCATGTCCCGATCCGCGGTGTGCTGGAGTGGGCTACAGTCGAGGACAGCGGACGGCTTCTGGAGCGCGTCTGCCGACCCGAAGTGCCGGCGGAGTTCTGGAACCGTTATTATAACATCGGCTCGGGAGACCAATACCGGCTCTCCAACTATGAGTTCGAAGTGCTGCTCCTCGACGCCATCGGATGTCCGGCGCCGGAGAAGATCTTCAACGCCAATTGGTTTACCACCCGCAATTTCCACGGTATGTGGTATATTGACGGAGACGTGCTGGAGTCTTATCTTCATTTCCGCGCGAACGTACCTGTGAAAGAGTATTTCGCCCAGATGGCAAAAGCCCCTTCGCTGCCGGCGGGAATCAAGTTCGCCGCCAAGACCCATATTGCCAAACTCTTCCCTCATTGCGTCAAAGCCGCTATGTGGTTTATGGCGAACAGCCAAGAGCACGGCACCCAATGGTGGATCAAGCAAAGTACCAAGGGACAAAGTACCAAGGACCAAGGGCGTGCTCTCCAACGTGTATCCGCTTACTATGGCTCTTTGGAGGCGTATGATGCTATACCCGATTGGGCGCATTTTGACCTCTCGCACCCTTCTACGACTCCCGTACTGCTTGATCACGGCTACGACGAGTCCAAAGATGTAGATACTCTCACCGATGCGGAGCTGCAGAAAGCAGCGGCTTTCCGCGGCGGTAAGTACCTCGGAAACGACACGTGGGAGGATGCGCATGGACGTTCGTTCCATGCCTCCCGTCGTCTGGTCCTCCTCGGCGGACACTGGTCGCCGTATGACATGCCGTTCCCGTACGAGGGAGAGCCATCAGCTCTCCCCTGGCATTGGGATGAAGTGGCAAAAGAGAACCCCTTTTTCGCGCAACTATGGGCACCACTGCATGACCCATCTGAGAACAACATCTACGGTCCTGAGATCTTTGCCGGCTGGGAGAAATAAATTGCCAAATGTCAAATATCAAATGTCAAATTGTAAATGTTCTTCGACGAATTAGCACTTTCAGACGAAGTCCTTGACGCCCTTTGGGACATGCATTTCGATACATGCACGCCCGTTCAGGAGCAGACGATACCTGTGATCTTGGATCGGCGGGATGTTATCTCTTGTGCCCAGACAGGCACAGGAAAGACGGCAGCGTATATCCTGCCTCTGTTGACCAACCTCGCCTTCGACGATCATGACCCCGACAAACTCAATGCCATCATTATGGCTCCGACGCGAGAATTGGCTCAGCAGATAGACCAGCAGATGGAGGGATTCGGTTTCTACGTTCCTTTCTCCTCCGTGGCTATCTACGGCGGACGGGATAATGGCGCGTGGGGGAATCAGGTCAACGGTTTGCAACGCGGAGCGGACATCGTTATTGCTACGCCCGGACGGCTGCTGAGTCAGATGAACATATACGATGTGGACTTCTCCGGGGTCAAGTATTTTATCCTCGATGAAGCCGACCGGATGTTGGATATGGGTTTCTATGACGACATCATGACGATCGTTCGTCGTCTGCCTGCGGACCGCCAGACGATCCTGTTCTCCGCTACCATGCCGGAGAATATCCGCCGCATGGCGCGGGCTATCATGCGCGACCCGGTGGAGATCAAGATTGCCGTTTCCCGTCCTCCTGAGACGATCACCCAGCGGCACCTCTTCCTCGAAGACTCCGACAAACTCGAAGCCGTCCTCGCTGCGCTAAACCCCGTCACCCATAACCCGTCACCCGTCACCGGCAACCCCTCGCCCCTCAAAAAAGTCATCCTTTTTGCCGGCAAGAAACAGCGTGTGAAGGAACTCACGCGCACGCTTCGCGCGCTCCATATTGACGCGCGCGCAATGCATTCCGACTTGGAGCAACAGGAGCGTGACCAGGTTATGCTGGATTTCCGGAATGGCAAAGTGGCGGTGTTGGTGGCAACCGATGTGGTTGCGCGGGGCATTGATGTAACCGATGTGCCGCTCGTTATCAATTATGACGTGCCGCATGATCCGGAAGACTACGTCCATCGAATCGGGCGAACCGCCAGAGCTGAAAACAGCGGAGAAGCCCTGACACTGGTCTCCTCCGCTGATAAACATTATTGGTCTAGAATAGAATCGTTTCTCAAAGGTGACGGATCCTCCACTCGTTCGGGTAAAGGTTGTTCAGGCGGTTCCCGACATTCTTCGCGAAACCGAGTGGGACACCCTCGTAAGTCAGGAGGACGAGCCCCAAAGGCACATCGCTCAGGCTCAAAGCCTCGCACCGGAGGTAACTCAAAGCCTGCTCACGGCTCAGACTGATATTCGGGAACGCCTCTTTGCGCAACTCTTTCGCCATACTCAGACTATGCTGCGGCGCGATTCCCTTGCCGCGCTCTTCGCCGATGCCGAACCCTGTCGAGATACAGGTCATTTGGGTGCCTAACCAGTCGATGATTTCTTTCCATTTCATCGGATAGGCGGTGGCAAAACGGTCTGAATAACGGATCGCCCATTCGTCCGGGTGCTGCAACCAGCTTCGCATAGCCGCCATGTATTCGGGGTGCGCCATAGTCGTCTCTCGCTTGGGCGCTTTGATCTTCGCCGGGTTCAATGGTTCGCGGTCGCTTTTGCGGATCGCGCACAGGTAGAACCCCTCGCCTTTGACCTTATGCGGATAGAAATGGTATCCCACTCGCCCTTCGGCTACTCCCCATTCCGGCTCGTAGTCCACATCGAGCACCTCTCCTCCCAGACTGTCGCAAATCCACTCTATGTTCTTCTCGTTCTCTTCTTCGTTGAAGGTGCATGTGCAATAGACCATGATGCCTCCGGGCTTGAGGGCGTCCCAAACGTCCATGACGATCGCCCGTTGCCGCTCTGCGCATTGCGCCACGGCTTTGAGGCTCCATTCGTCCCGCGCCTGATGATCCTTGCGGAACATACCTTCGCCCGAGCAGGGCGCATCCACGACGAGGCAGTCGAAGAGGTGCTTGCACCGCTCTCCGAACTCCTCCGCGGTGTTATGGGTGACGACGGTGTTGCCGTTGCCCCATTTCTGGATGTTTTCCGATAAGATGAACACTCGCTGCCGAACGACCTCGTTGCTTACTAGAAGTCCGTCGCGCCCGAGGTATTCGCTGATGAGCGTGCTCTTGCCGCCCGGCGCGGCACATAGATCCAGTACGAGCGACGAACTGTCTATGTATTGCTCCAGTACCTGCTGGAGGAACATCGAGCTCGCCTCCTGCACATAGTAGCAGCCGGCGTGAAAGAGGGGATCCAGGGTGAACTGCGGCCGGACGCTGAGATAATAACCGTCTATATGCCACGGCACCTCCTCCGTGTCGCCCTCAAACGTCAGTACGTCCAGCTTGTTATTCAGCCGTATAGAGGTCACGGGCTCCGTCTCGAGCGATTGGATGAGCAGCTGCGCTTCGTTTCCGAGCAGCTGGTGCATAGACTCTATGAAATCAACAGGTAACATAAATCGGCTGCAAAGTTACTGCTTTTTTTCGACATATGCAAAAAAAATCCCACCTACTTTGTTTTTTTTCTTATATATCTCTTGCGTAATTCCGAAAAAAGCAGTACCTTTGCAGTCGCAAAAATGTTGTATCATGCGAAACACAATTGTTATTCTCTTTACCGCATTGGCTGTTTTGACGGCTTGTAGCCCTCGCCAGCCGCAGTATCGGATCGGAGTCAGCCAGTGTCTGGATGACGCTTGGAGGCAGAAGATGAACTATGAGATGGAGCGCGAGTTGCTGCTGCATCCCGACATGGTGCTCTCCCGGCGCATTGCGTATGGCAACAATGAAATGCAATGCGCCCAGATCGACAGTTTCATTGCCGAACAGGTCGATCTGCTGATCGTCAGTCCCAATGAAGCGGAAGCGGTCAAGCCTGCTGTCACACGGGCTTATCGTGCAGGCATTCCTGTCATTGTAGCAGACCGCCGTGTCACCGGCGACGAATGGACTGCGTTCATCGGCGGCGATAACTACAAAGTCGGCTCTCTCATGGCGCAATGGATCACCTCCCAACTCTCCTCCCTTGGGCTGGTGAAGAGCTCTGCTCGATCGGACTGCCGGTGGCCGTCCGTAGAACTCGCGGGTGGGGTTGTTGTCCTCGAGGTTGCCGGGCTCCCGGGTTCCACTCCCGCCACCCTCCGCCACCAAGGGCTGATGGACGGTCTGCCGGAGGGCGTAGAGGTACATTCCGTCATGGGCAGCTGGTATCGGGAAGAAGCATACAAGGTTGTATCCGAATATCTTGCTTCCCATCCTATGCCAGATCTCATTGTTGCTCATAATGACCTGATGGCGATCGGTGCTGCCGAAGCAGCGGTAGGTATTCCCATCATGGGCGTGGATGGTATCAAACCCGGACTGCAGGCTATTGTAGAGGGCAAAATCACCTGCTCCGCCACCTATTCCTCCCGGGGAGACCTGGTTATCGACGCAGCCGCACGCATATTGCATAACGAACCCTATGTGCGCGACACCGTCCTCGAAACCGTCCTTGTTGATGCCGAAGCGGCGTATCCTATGCTCAAGCAAGATGAAGATATCACTCGCGATCTGGAGACGCTGCACCTCGTCCAGACCCAGACCGAGAGCAAATGGCGGCAGATGCAGTTTGACAGGATCGTCCTCTCTGTCTTTGTCGCGGTGTTCTTTATCCTCTTTGTAGCAACCCTCAGCTATATTATCGTCCGCCAACTCAAACTCCAGACGGAGATCAAACGGGATATTCTTCCGCAGCTGGAGAACATGCAGGAAGCGATCCAGCTGAGCCGCCGCGACGAAGCTTTCGCCGAACGGCTCAAACAGATCGTTGACGAACATATAGCCGACCCTAATCTCAATGTGGAGTACCTCGGCTCGATGCTCCAACTCAGCCGCACACAGCTCTTCCGCCGCGTGAAGACGGTAACGGGCAAAGGACCGCTCGACTATATCCGTGAGCAGCGGCTCATACGCGCAGACCAACTGCTCCATACCACCGACATGACCATCCAGCAGGTCGCGCTCGAACTATGCTTCTCCTCTGCCGGCTATTTCACCAAATGCTACAAAGAATACTTCGGACATCTCCCCTCTGAACGCTGAAATGAAACATTCATGAGATACTAATAATGTTGCAAAAAATGCTTTAATTGTTGCAATGCAACATACGCAATATATTTTGCAACATAATTATTTGTGCATGTGCGAAAAAGCATGTACTTTTGCAGCGGAATTTGGAAACGCCAAGTTCTGCTGTATTGTTTAATTCATAAATCTCATGAAAAACAAAAGACTTCTTTTGACATCCTTCTTCGTGGTGTTGTTGTCTATTGCTTTCGCTCACGCGCAGGTGACTGCGACGGGTGTTGTGGTTGACGCAACGACGGGTGAGCCGATCATTGGCGCTTCGGTTTTGGAAGAAGGTACTTCGAATGGTACCATCACCGATTTTGATGGTAATTTTTCTCTTTCGGTTGGCAAAGATGCCAAAGTGGTAATTTCGTATGTGGGTTACAAATCCCAGAACGTGGCAGCAGCTGCTAATCTTTGCATTAAGTTGGCGGAGGACAGCGAGTTGCTGGAGGAAGTGGTAGTAACGGGTTATACGACCCAGCGTAAAGCGGATCTCTCCGGTGCGGTCAGTGTGATGGATATGTCCAAGCCGCAGAGCGAGGGCAGTCCGTCTATGCTGACTTCCATGCAGGGACGTCTGCCGGGTGTGCAGATCTCGACGGACGCAGCTCCGGGTGGAGGCAACAGTGCCATCCGAATCCGTGGTATCAGTACGGTCAACGGTAGCGACCCGCTCTATGTCATTGACGGTATCGCGACCAACGAAAACCTCAACTCCCTCAACCCGAGCGATATCGAGTCGATCCAGGTGCTGAAAGATGCATCGTCGGCTTCTATCTACGGTAGCCGCGCCGCCAACGGTGTGATCATTATCACGACCAAGCGCGGTAAAAAAGACCGCCTGAGCGTGAATATCAACTATTCCGCTTCGCTGCAGACGATCGCCCGCCAGCATAAAATGCTGAATGCAGAGCAGTGGGGTAACATGTACGGTCAGGCAGCGCTGAACGCAGGTCTGACTCCCTCTCACCCCTTCTATACCTTTGCTGCGGACGGTACAGCGACGCTTAATCCGACTGTGTCGTACACCAACGGCGACGGCAAGACGGTTTCTATCGTGCCGACCAACACGGACTGGCAAGGCGCGGTCTATTCGCCCGCATGGACGCATAATGTGAACGCCAGCGTAGCGAACTCCTCGGAGAAGGGTAGTGTCTATTTCTCCGGCAACTATATCAACCAGGACGGTCTGGTGAACCAGACTTATTACGAGCGTCTGAGCGCGCGTCTGAATAGTGATTTCAAGATCGGCAAATGGGTCAAAGTAGGTGAGAACCTGATGGTAGCGCGTTGGAAGAACAACGGCTGCGACGCCCAGAACGACCGCGGTATTCCGTCGCTGACCCTGATGCAGCACCCGGCGCTGCCGGTAATGAATGCCGAAGGCGGCTTCACTTCGCCGCTGCAGGTGATTAACTCGGACTACCAGAACCCCGCGCAAGTGCTGGCTCTGGGCAAGGACAACAACTCCGTCAGCTGGCGAATCTTCGGTAACGCTTTCATTGAGGTGAATCCATGGGTGAAAGGTCTGACGCTCAAATCGAATATCGGTATCGAGCATGTGCAATACCTTAATAATACATACGCGCGTAGAATGGAACCGAGCGATGTCAACAGTATGACCACCGGTTACGGTCAGGGCGATACCTGGACTTGGACGAACACCATCGCCTATGCGAATGTGTTTGACAAAGTGCACCATTTCGATGCGCTCTTCGGTACCGAGGCGATCGGCTATAAGTTCAGCGACGTAGGCGGCACGCGTAAGGGCTATGCCTTTGAGGACAACAAATACATGGTACTTAATTCCGGTTCGGATTCGCAGACCAACTACGGCGGTACGAGCGCATGGGGCTTGTTCTCCATCTTCGCCAAAGCGGATTATAACTACGCTGACCGCTACTTGTTCTCGGTTACGGTTCGTCGTGACGCCACCTCGCGTCTCTATATCAAGAATAACTCCGGTTGGTTCCCCTCTTTCTCCGCTGCATGGCGATTCACGGCTGAGAAATTCTTCCCGGAGCAGAAATGGGTAACGGACGGTAAGATCCGCGTAGGATGGGGTACCAACGGTAATGCCGCAATCTCCAATCTCTATTCCGCCTATTCGACCTATACCTACGACGTAGGTAACTCCTCTTATGACCTGAACGGTTCGAACACCTCGACCGTAACAGGTATCAAAGTGGCTTCTACAGGAAACCAGAACCTCAAATGGGAGACCACGATGCAGACCAACGTCGGTCTCGACATGGCGTTCTTCAACAATGCCCTGACGATGAATTTCGACTGGTATCTGAAGGACACTAAGGACATGTTGACCATTCCTCCTGTGCTGTCTGTAGCCGGAGAGAATGCAGCCAAATTCATGAACACCGGTGACATGCGCAACTGGGGTGTCGAGCTCCAGCTGGACTACCGTTCCAAGAACTACAACGGTTTCACATGGGGGGCTAACTTCAACCTCTCGCACTATAAGAACACCGTGGTCAAGCTGAACGATTTTGTTCATTCGATCGGTGGCGACATCCGTCTGATCGAAGGTCAGCCGATGGGCGTGTACTACGGATATGTGACCGACGGTATCTTCCAGAACACCCAAGAGGTGGCTAACCATGCGATGCAGCAAGGTGCCGCTCCGGGACGTCTGCGTTACCGCGATCTCAATGGCGACGGCGTGATCACCGATGCCGACCAGTGCATCATTGGCGATCCGAACCCGGATCTGTCTCTGGGTCTGAACCTCGATTTCAAATGGAAAGGTCTGGCGCTCTCTATGTTCTTCACCTCCGAGCTCGGTTTCGATGTGATCAACTCGACCAAGAACCTGACCGACTTTGCTTGGAACGGTCTGGCTTCGGCTAACAACCGCGGCGCGAATATCATGAACGCATGGACGCCCAATAACCCGACCGCTACGATCCCGGCTGTGTCGCTCTCGAACAACAACAACGAGAACCGCATGTCCACCTATTTCGTAGAGGACGGTTCGTACCTGAAAATGAAATATATCAAACTGAGTTATGACCTGCCGGAGAAGGCGCTCAAACCTTGGCATTGCCAGAGTCTGAATATCTTCGCCCAAGTGGAGAATATCTTTACCGTCAGCCGCTATTCGGGTCTCGATCCCGAGCTGCCGCTGGGTGCATACGGAGCACGCGTGGATAACGGTGCTTATCCGCGGGCACGTACTTTCTCCCTCGGTCTGAATCTGGCGTTCTGACAAGTAATGGGTAATTTGAAAATTTGAAAATTTGATAATTTGAAGATTATGAAAAATACACTGAATAAAATAGTACTTGGTACTTTGTCGCTTGGTACTTTGCTCTTCGTTTCCTGCGACTCGATCCTCAACCAGCAGCCTTACGGTCAGTTCACGGAGGAGCAGATGGACGAGAATGCGGTGGAAGGCTTGCTGGCGTCCGCTTATGCCGGACTCGAAGCGCACTTCTTCGGCAACAACGAAGCTTTTGCCGGACCGAGCACCAACTGGATATTTGATGTCCGTTCGGACGACGCGCTCAAAGGCGGCGGCGGTATCTCCATGGAAGGAAACATCCACCAGCTGGAGATCAGTAATATCTTCTCCGATAACGTCTCCGGACTGGACAAATGGAAAAACAACTACTACGCTATCTCCCGTGTACACCGCGCTATGCTGGCTATCAAGGGAGCGGAGAGTATTACCAACAAGAACCAGTATCTGGGCGAGCTGAAGACCCTGCGTGCGTTCTACTATTTCGACCTCGTGCGCATTTTCCAATACCTGCCGTACTTCACGGAGAACGACGACGCTTCTGCGACCAACAACACCACCTACACCCAGGCGGACATCTACCGTTTCATCCAGCAGGATTTGCGTGAGGCGTATCAGATGATGGACGAGAATGCGCCTTCGGCAGGTCGGTTCAATAAGTATGCAGCGGCTGCGCTCATGGCGAAAGCCTGTGCTTACACCCAGGACTGGGACTCCGTCATTGTCTATGCCGACTATGTGATCGGTTCCGGCAAGTACGCCCTCTATCCCCGCTACCAGGATATGTCCAAGATCGATTTCAACAACACCTACGAGTCGATCATTGCGCTCCAATGCTCTACGGCGGACGACAATGCGCATATCAACTGGTCTAACCTCTTGAATGTGACCTATTCGGCGGGCAACCTCTACGGCAACGGCGACGACTTCTTCTATGGCAGCCAGAACCTCGCCGACGCGTTCCGCACGGACGCCAACGGTCTGCCGTATCTGGAGAATGCACCTTCGGATCATGTCAGTGCTTCGTACACCGGCAATGTGGATCCGCGTCTGGACTTCACCGTAGGACGTATCGGCTTCCCCTTCCGCGGCAACCTTTATACCGACGCATGGTGCCGCGCCAAGGATATCTACGGCGAGTATAGCAATAAGAAATGCTGTATCGACCCCACCGACAGCCGTATGGTACAAGGTTGGCCATGGGGTGCGAGTGCGCTCAACTTCTGCTTCCTGCGCTATGCCGATGTGCTCTTGCTCAAAGCCGAAGCGTGCGTAGAGAAAAACGACCTCTCTACCGCTCTGTCCCTCGTCAATGAGGTGCGCGCGAAAGCACAACGCTCTATCGACCTGAGTTACGTGCCGGCAGAGTTGGACGCTACCAAAGCGAACTATAAGGTAGAGCCGTATCCATCGTTTGCTTCGCAAGAGTACGCACGCCAAGCCGTCCGTATGGAGCGCCGTCTGGAACTCGCTATGGAGGGACACCGCTGGTTCGACCTCGTGCGCTGGGGTATTGTGGTTAACACCATGAATGCCTACTTCGCTTCCGAAGCGGCTTTCCATCCGTACTACGCCGATGCTTCCATGTCCGAGGACGAGATCTACCTCCCGACTCCGTACGAAGAGGTAACCAACTCAAACGGACTATATAAGTAAGTTTAAAGTTTAAAGTTTAGAGAAATGAAAACATTCAATAAAATAGCCTTTGTACTTTGTACTTTGTTACTTGGTACCTTGTTTGGTTGTACTCCGGTGAATATACCCGAGGCGGGGAATAGTGATTTGGCAGGAGTTCAGAATTTGCAATATTCAACTGCCGGCCGTGACCTGACGCTCTCTTGGGAGCTGCCGGCACAACCTGCCTCCGGCGTGCAAATGACCGGTATTGAGATCGTGAAGAACAACTCCGAGGTCACCAAGATCGACTCCCTCTGCACTTCCTATCTGGTCAAACGTGCAGCGGTGAATACCGAACTGACCTACGCTGTGCGTATCAAATACTCCGACGGCCGCGTCTCGCCCAATGCGGCGCTCATCTTCACCATCAATTACGAGGAGAAAGCGCGTCCGGCTATGGTGCTGCTTGCCGAGAATATCCGCGATCTGGAGACCGAAGAAGAGCAGGGCGCAGCACGCTGGTTCAAGGAGAACTATGTGGATAAAGGCGAAGGTAACTTCATCACCCCGGAAGACATGGCGAATATCAACATGGCTGAGGTTTCTATGATCTGGATTCATGTGGACCGTATCGACATTGCCCAAGGTGTAGAGAGCCTGCCGGAGGAACTCACCTCCAACGCCGTCAAGACCGCCATGCGCAACTATATCATGAATGGCGGCAACATGTACCTCTCCAAACATGCTACCCAACTCATCACCGCCTATGGTCGTGTGAACGCCAAGTATGCACCGAACCTCTTCAATTCGGAGGAAGGCGTGCAGGGCATGGATGTATGGTCGATCAATGCCAACCTGCTCGGCGGGCAGATGGACAAACGCGGACACGCGCTCTTCGCGGGAATGCAGAAGAACAGCGACGAGAACACCACTTTCCCGCTCATGGGACCGGTTTACCGCTATGACCATAACTGCCTCTGGGATATGAACGCGCTGGAGTTCACCAAGACCGGAGACAACAAGTTTGACAAGTTCCAAAAACAGACCAACTCCGAGATCCTCGCTTCGTGGGGACAGGTTTCGGACGACGCCGTAGCCGGACTGATCATTTTCAAAGCCGACGACGACGACTTCCTTGGAACGGTCGTTTGCAACGGTCTGGCTGCTTATGCCATGGGCAACGAAGACAACGAATATGCTGAAAACAACCGCATATTAACTACCAACATTATTAACTACTTAAAGTAATCTATTATGAAAAAGATTTATTGCTTTGCAATGGCAGCTCTCTTTGCGCTGTCGATCAATGCCAAGAATGCGTTCCTGCTTCTTGAGTCCAGCATTTCCAACCTTCCGACCGAGAACTCGGAGACGGAACAAGGTATTATTGCCGAGAACCCGGAGCAGAATGCTGCTAACTGGTACAACGCCCAGTTCGTCAACAAGAACGAAGGTGTACTCATCTCCACCTCTGAGATCAGCGGCGCTTATGCTGCCGGCATCTCTTGTATCTGGGTTAACATCGACCGCGTAAATCTCGGTGACATCAAAGACGCCGGTATCTCCGACGCAGTGATCGCCGACCTCAAGGCTTTCGTAGAGGCAGGCGGTAACCTCCTCCTGACCAAACAGGCAACTATGATCGCTCATCGTATTGGCCGTATTTATGCTCCGACATTTGCAGCCGGCGGTTATTCGCTCGGTGGTGACACTTGGTCTATCAACCCGCAGCTCGGTCTGTGGTGGGGCATCGGTCAGGTGACCGACCGTCGTGAGCACCCGATCTATACCGACCTCGAGTTCGACGACACCCTCTTCTCCTATGAGCCGGCAGAGGGCGCAGAGAAAGTAGGTTATCCGACCCTTCCGCTCGTAGGCGCAGTGCCCCGTACCGACAACAACTGTCTTTGGATAGACCTCTTCCGCAAAGATCCGGCAAACCCGACCGCAACCCTGCCGGAGACCGAAGGCGTAACCCACTACCAGAACGACAACATTCTCCGTCTTCAGGAGTTCGAGTCCGACTGGAACTGCCAGATGCTGGCTTGCTGGGGTCATGTGCTTGATTTCTGCTCCGCAGGTATCGTGGATATGAACCCGGACGGCGCATTCAAAGGCCGCGTGCTCGGTATCGGTTTCGCTGCTTACCAATGGGGCAACAGCAATGACTATATCGGCAATGTCAAGAAACTGACCAAGAACGCCATCAACTACATGACAGTAGAAGAGGAACAACAGGGTGTTGAGAATACCGAAATAGCTCCGAAGGCGGTTAAGTTCTTCGAGAACGGACAGCTCATCATTCTCAAGAATGGTGTTCGCTACAACGCTATCGGCGCACAGCTCTGATAAAACCTATACGGTTCGGAGGGCTGATAACCCTCCGGGCTGACTGATTAAAAAAACGTGAATACGATGAAAAAGACCTTTTTAACCTTGGTACTTGGTACTTTGTTCCTTGGTACTTCATTTGCCGCTACCCCTGTTATGTCCTTCCCCATGGAGATGAACGAAGACGGAGAAGTGTCCGAAACGGTTAAGTCCAAGACCTATACCGTGCGCGGCAAGCATGCCGACAATGTGGTCGGTGTGGAAGGCAAAGCCCTGCGTCTGGACGGCTATTCCTCCTTCGTGCAGGTGTCGCTCTCCAGTTACCAATCACAAATCACCAATTCTCAATTCTCCATCTCCTTCTGGACGATCTGCCAGACGTATCCCATGATGGTGATGGATGTAGCGGATAACCAAGAAGGCGCGATCATTTCCTGTCTCGACGACACCAATAAGAAAGGTTTCGCATTCTTCCTTTATTCGCAGGGCAAGTACGGTTTCTCGTGCTATGTCAACGGAGAGAAGAAAACGCTCTCTCCGGCGGCTCTCTTCCCCAAGCAGGAATGGGTACACCTCTGCGCTACCGTTGACGCCGCTTCCGGCTCGATCGTCCTCTACCAGAACGGTCAACAGGTGGCGTCTTCCTATGCCAAAGGCACGATCAACACCCCTTCCGGCAATCTCTATATCGGCAAATCGACCACCGACGTCAAGTCCGGCCAGTTCTATCTCAATACATACAACGGCGCGATAGACGAACTCAATGTCTATAGCGAAGTGCTGTCCGCTAATGAAGTCCAGACGCAATTCTCCTCCTCCCCTTCACGGGGAGGTCGGGAGGGGCTTAATATCCCGGCTTCTCATTGGGCTTCGGATATAACCCGTCCACGGCATCACGCTATGCCTGCGTCGAACTGGATGAACGAGTCGCACGGAATGACCTATGCCGATGGCAAATACCATCTCTTCTTCCAAAAGAACGGCAACGGACCCTATATGTCCCGTCTCCATTGGGGACATGTCTCTTCGCCCGACCTCTGCAACTGGACGGAGGAGCGGATCGCCATCGCGCCGGAGCGAGCTTACGATATCAAAGGCTGCTGGTCCGGCTGTGTCTTCTCCGACCAAGCGATCACCCACGGCGAACCGTGGATCCTCTATACCGGCGTGAGCAATGCCCGCGCAACAATCAATATGGCTTCGCCTGTCGATGAAGGGCTGGATACATGGACCAAAGCGACGAATAACCCTGTTATCAACGGCACGCCGGAGGGCTATAGCGCGGACTTCCGCGACCCCTATTTCTTCCGCTCCGGCAACGACGCTTACTGCATCGTCGGTACCGGCCGCAACGGCGTAGCGTCCACTTCGCTGCATAAATACAACCCCTCCACCAAGGTCTTTGACTATACCGGCACTCCTTTCTTCACCGGTGCGAACATGGGGCAATGCGGTACGTTCTTCGAGATGCCGAATGTCACCCCTATGGAGAATAATAAATGGCTCTTTACCGCTACGCCGCTTGGTACTTCCCGGGGCGTGCGCACGATCTATTATGTCGGTTCGATCAACAGCAACGGTACGTTCCAAACGACCCAGTCTGCACCTAAGACGGTCGAACTGACCGGCATGGCGCGCGACGGCTACGGACTCCTTTCGCCGACGATCTACCAGCATGACGGCAAGACCATCGCACTCGGTATCGTGCCCGACAAACTCTCCGGTAACCAGAACTACAACATGGGCTGGGCACACACCCTCTCATTCCCGCGAGAGTGGAGTATAGACGCCCAGGGCGAATTGGTGCAGAAACCCTATTCGGGACTGGCAGCTCTCCGCTCCGAGACCATGGTCACAAAGGACGAGCAGACCCTCAACGGAGACCTCCCGTTGGATCCGGTCAAAGGATTTGAGATCGAGGTGGAAGCGTCCTTCACGGTCGGCACATCTCCCTTCGGCATCAAGCTGCTGCAAGCCGCTAACGGAACGGCGTGCAAGGTGTTCTTCAATCCTTCTACGAACATGTTCACTATTGACTGCTCCGCCATCGGGCGCAAGGTGAATGACGAAGGGGTCTTCAATGGTGTCTATTCCTCCGGCTTGCCTGTCTCCATTAGCGCAGGACAGACGATGAAGATTCACCTTTTCTTCGACCATTCGATCCTCGATATCTTCATCAATGACCGCTGGGCTACTTCCGTCCGTGTCTTCCCGACCTCTGCTTCCGCAACGGGCGTGAGCCTCTTTGCTGAAGGCGCTACGACGCTGCAGTCCGCTTCGGCTTGGACTATGAAAGCAAATGAAGACCCGACGCAAGACATCGTTGCTCCTTCCCTTCAGGGGAGGTACGGAGAGGCTTCCAAAACCCTCCGCGACGGTCAACTCCTCATTGAGCAAAACAATAGAACTTATACCATTTTAGGCAACCAAATACACTAACTAAAATTTATATATCATGAAAAAGATCTACTTATTTTTATTAGTAGCACTCATGGTTTCCGTGAGTATCTCCGCGCAGAAAGTAGGCTACCTGCTTACAGAAAGTGCAATTACGTCCCTGCCTTATGAAGACGGACAGAAACCCGAACAGAATGCAGCCAATTGGTTTGTTAGTGCCTATGGCTCGAATGCTGAGCTGGTTCAGTTGAGCGATTTGGCAGCCCTTAATCCCGCAACCGTCAAAGTGCTTTGGATTAATATTGACCGCTCTTCTTTCTCTGAAAGTCAGTTTAATGATATTTTTACTGGTGCCGTTATTGCTTCTATCAAATCTTATGTAGAAGCAGGGGGGAATCTTCTCCTTACCAAGCAAGCTGTCCGTTTGGCTTATGCTACTGGTCGTATAGGCTATAATAACAACTGGTCGGATGCGGGATACCAAGACGGAGGAGATATATGGTATCTCAAAGCAAAATTAGGAGGAGCAACCACCAACCCGACTGACCGAACTAACCATCCTATCTACAAAAATATTGCTATGGATGCAAATGGTCAGTTCCCACTCGTAGGGGCAGTGAGACGCTCTGATAGAAATAATAACTGGAGCGATTATTTGCGCAAAGACGGTACCGGCGACACACATTATGATAATGGCAACGTACAGCGACTCGTAGATTTTGAGACCGATTGGAACTGCGAAGCACTGGCTACTTGGCCGCATATCAATGACTACTGCCTCCCTATGATTATCAATTTCAAGCCGAATTATGAAGATTTCCAGGGAGGTATGCTCGCTATCTGTCTGGCTGCTTACCAATGGGGTAAAGCAAGCTATGATGTCACCGATGGACCAATCGCTAACGTAAAGAAACTTACTCAAAACTGTATCGAATACCTCTACGGATCTGACCCGCGTCCTATGGTAGAGGCATCGTGGAACGTGACTCCGGCTGACGGTGTAATAGGAGGCTCCATGGTCGCTTCTGTAACAACTACAGGAACTATCTCTTGGAGTTCTTCGGATAATACTGTCGCTTCTGTTAGCAACGAAGGTGTGATTGCCTATAATGGCTTCGGCACTTGCACGATTACGGCTGTCGTTTCCAAAGATGGCTACGCGGATAAGAACCTCGCTCAAACAGTCACCGTTACCGGTGGGGCTGCGGCTACTTACGCTTATGCGCTCCCGTATTCGCTCTATACGATGCAGCACTATGATAATGAAGAAGGCTTCTATCCCGATTATCAGGCAGCCAAATGGTTCTATGATAATTATGTGGCTCTCGGAACGGGATGTTTTATCAATCCGACAGCGTATAGTTCTTCGGCTGCCTTTCCGTCCGCTATCAAAGTACTATGGGTGAACAATGACCATGTCGGGCTGAGCAAAGAAGATTTCTATAATGCCTTCGGTGGAGATGAATTCAAAACCAAACTGCAAAACTTTGTAAATGAAGGAGGTAATCTCTATCTCAGCAAGCAAGCTTGTTATCTTGCCTATAAAATGGGTAAAATCTATGATCCTGATAGTTGGGGCAATGGTGGATATTCGCCTTCGAACAATGATGCGTGGTGTATCAATGCCGGTTATTTAGGGTATGCATTGGATGAAACTTGCCGAGCAGATCGCAGCGGGCATGCCGTATTCCGATATATGAATTCCAGCCCTGCAAACTCTTTTTCGAAAGAGAATAACCCCGAACGGCTTATTCCTTATGAGACTTTTCTGTTAGTAGGAAAAACACAGCGATCGGATAATAATACCATGTGGAATGAAATGGGGTATAATCTTGAGAAAGAAAAGTTGGATAATAATAATGTAACTAAGTTGTCAGGATTTGAATCCGCGTGGAACTGCAAAGTGTTGGCAGTATGGGGACACGTGGAGAATTTTTGCGGAGCAGGTTTAGTAGAATTTCTGCCGACAGGCTCAGAAGGGACAATTATTTGCAATGGTTTTGCTGCTTACCAATGGGGAACCAATAATACGGATCCGACCGCCATTTCCAACGTACAAAACCTCACCAAAGGTGTGCTTGAATATCTGCATAATGCAGATACTTACACCCGCACGGTGACGAACGGTAATTATGGCACTATCTGCCTGCCGAGAGCCTCGAAAAGTACTTCCGGTGCTACGTTCTACAAAGCAATAGGAAAGATATTAGACAGCAGCAGCAATCCTTCCGACGTGGTGATAGAAGAGGTTGCAGCCCTTGAAGCAGGCGTGCCATATATATTCGAAGCATCGGCAGATGAGATTACGGTGAACTATACCGGTGCAGCGGTAGTTACACCCGATAACAGTTCTTCCAACGGCCTCATCGGTTCGTTCATACAAGCGCCGATAGCAAATAATTCCAATTACTATATCCTTCAAGAAAACGAGTTAAAACGGCAGAACGGAGGTAATAATTTCGTAGGCGAGTACAGAGCGTACTTTGATCTCGGCAGTATGAAAGAGTACAATCCTTCCTCTCCTGCTACCGCTCCGCGCAAACGGATGGGCGTTAACGCGCCGCATGTAACGACCGGCATGGAGAATGTACAGATGGACGATGTGCGCTGTACGAAAGTGATAGAGAACGGACAACTCTTTATCCTGCGTGATGGAGCGAAATATAACGTACAAGGTCAAATCATACAATAAGGAGGACAGCACTATGAAAAAATACACACAACCCATAACAGCGGTTTTTGTTTCCGAGTTGATGCACTCTCTATGTGCGTCTTCTGACCCGACCCCAAAGACGATCACAGTCACTCCTTCGCAAATGGCGACCACAGGCGCAATAGGGGACTAAAGTCTTTCGGATTGGACCATGAAACCCGTTGAAGAGGAACAAGACCCTTTTCAGGCAATAGAGGAAGTCCCAAGCAGCAACGTACCAAGTACCAAGGTGCTCATTGACGGCACGCTCTATATCATCCGTCCGGATGGCGAGGTATTCAACATCTTAGGCGCTGAAGTACGTTAAACCGTTAAATTGTTAAGCAGTTAAAGCGTTAGTAAAAAGGCTCGCGAATGATTTCGCGGGTCTGTTTTTTTTGTCTATATAGTTCATGAAATCCCCTCATCCGGAGATCGTTCCAAAACTGCGGAACGCATAATCCAACTAAAAACACTACCTTTGCACCGGAATTTGAAAAAGAAAGGAAATAAAAGAAAAGAAGCAAAAGAAAATTAATAAAGAAAGGTGTTACGTAAAGGTGTTACGTAACACGTACCACCACCTTTTTGTAACACCAATAAATTTAAATTTTAAGTCTATGATTTTATTTGATGATTTATGGCAGCTGCTTCGGGCACACGGATCGAGTGCCAAGCGCGAAACGGAATGTGCGGCACTATGGTCCACTTATCCTCCGGAAATGCAGCAAAGGCTCTACGAAACCATTCGCACCAAACTGGAGCAAAAAAAGTTTGTGCATTATGACCCCTTGCGGGCGATGGAAGAAAATGCCCGTTTGCCCAAACAACAAACCCTCTCCTATGTGGACTATTATGCCCGTTATCACACAACAGAACCCCGTGACGGTTGGCAAATGGCTAATCCGACGGGAAACAAAGTTATTTATATTAAAAACTAATTGATTATGGCACTCAAATTCACATTGGCGTACGACATTCCCGAAAGGGTCGTTCCCTGGTCGTCGTTAAGTCGTTCCCGGGAGATGATCCCGTGATGCTCGCGTCGGCGACCTGACCATCACGGGATCATGTTCCGACGAAAAGCTAAGAACCACTCAATGAAATCACCCCAAAAGGAAGGTCTCAAATTTTTTTCTCTTTTTACTTGCTTAATTCCGAAAAAAGCAGTACCTTTGCAGCATGATTCAGCATTTCTTGGACTATATTGCCATCGAGCGGAAGTATTCGGCTCGGACGGTGGAGGCTTACCGCGATGACTTACGGGACTTCTGCCGTTTCCTGGGTGTGCCGCAGGAGCAGTATGATCCGAAAGATGTTAAGGAGGATGATGTCAAGACATGGATGCTGGAGCTGCTGGAGGAGCAGCACCAGTCGCCGAGATCGGTCAAACGCAGACTATCCGCTTTGCGCAGTTTCTATAAGTTCCTGCTCCGCACCAAACTGACCGACCGCGACATCACCGCCCGTGTCGTCCCGCCCAAGGCGGACAAGCCGCTGCCGGTGTTCTTCCGTCAGGAAGAGATGGAAGCGGTAGCGCGGATGAACGACGGATCCGCAGAGACGGGGGAGGCGACTTTTGAGGAGGTGCGCGATTTTCTGATTATTGAGATACTGTATCAAACGGGAATGCGTCAGGCGGAGCTGCTGGGACTACAGGACGCCGATCTGGATCTGGCGCAGGGGCAGATACGCGTCTTCGGTAAACGGCGCAAGGAACGGGTTATCCCTATCGGAGAGGCATTGAAGGGGCTGATCCGGAGCTACCTGGAGGAGCGCAAAGAGATAGCCGGGGAGAGAAGCGAGACCTTTCTCGTCAGGCGAACCAAGAAAGGCGAGGTGGTGCCGATGACGAAAAACACCTTATATAATATAGTGCGCGCGCGTATGGGAGAGGTCAGTACGCTGAAGAAACACTCGCCGCATGTGCTGCGCCACACGTTCGCCACCGCGATGCTGGATAACGGTGCCGATATCCGGACGATACAGGAGCTGTTGGGGCACGCCTCGCTCTCCACGACCCAGGTTTATACGCATACCACCTTTGAGCAAATAAAGCGTGTTTATATGGCGACTCACCCCCGTGCAAAGGGCAATGGAGGGTCAAAAAACAAGAAAAACGACTAAAAAATGCATTTTTTTGCAGAAATATTTGGTCAATTCAAAAAAAAGCAGTACTTTTGCACGCTTTTTCGTCGGAACGGCATCAATGAGGGCTATCCCTCGGGAGGTAAAACTTGTTTTGCCGACTGAAAAGCGTAGCACAGAACGCAGCGTAATTGAGCTGCCTCGCAGCTAGTCACGCGAGTTCTGATGCAAGCGCGCCTCTATAGCTCAGTTGGTAGAGCACTAGATTTGTAATCCAGCGGTCGTTGGTTCGAGTCCGACTAGAGGCTCCAAGATCTTTGAAAATTGGGTGTGTTCCAGAGTGGCCAAATGGGGCAGACTGTAAATCTGCTGTCTTCGACTTCGGTGGTTCGAATCCATCCGCACCCACATA
>CADAZU010000013.1 GCA_902792535.1 uncultured Bacteroidales bacterium | reverse complement strand
GTCGCTAGCGTTCATCCTGAGCCAGGATCAAACTCTTCGTTGTAAAAGAAATTTATAAGATAGCTCAGAATAATCGAATTTATCAAGTGTAGAATTTTTTCGGGAACCTTGATCCGCCAAACTTGGCGGATTTATTGTTTCGGTCTTGCGACCGATCAGTTCTTGTACTACACTAATTGTATCAATCTTTCAAAGATGTTTTCCTTCGGTTTGGCGCAAAAAAATTAGGTTCTCACTCGAGAATCTGAATTTTAATGTCCGGGCTCCGGTAGAAAATCGAAACACACTTGTTTCTCAAAAGCGAGTGCAAAGGTACAGCTTTTTTTTGAATTGACCAAATATTTTTGCAAAAAAATGCACTAAAAAATGCACTTTCTTCGTAACTCATTGAAAATCAATAACCGTATTTTTTAGCAAAAATGAGGGTATTTTGGGGCATTACGTGCAAAAAGCGAGAAAAGGTCCCTATCGGCTCTTCCATGCATGCGTATATAATATATATAAGGAACGGGTGTGTGCGCGTACACGCGTGCGTGTATAAGAGAGAGAAATAGGCAGACACAAAAGATATATGGATAGATACAAAGAATATGAATAGACAAAAAAAAGGAGTATCTCCAAAAGAAGATACTCCATATAGTGCGCAGGATGAGACTCGAACTCACACGATCTTGCGACCACTACCCCCTCAAAGTAGCGTGTATACCAATTTCACCACCTGCGCTCGCGTTCGGCAACTTGCGCCTCCGCTCTCCCCACAAATTAAAATTTGCGGGGACCCCATTGGATCCCTTCGGGAGATTTGTTGTGCCCAGAACAGGACTCGAACCTGCACACCTCGCGGCATGCGCACCTGAAACGCACGCGTCTACCAATTCCGCCATCTGGGCATCGCGTTCGGCAATAAGGTTGCAAAGGTTTATACCGCTCCGCTAAATAAACGGGCAACTTATGCCTCCGCTCTCCCCACAAATTAAAATTTGCGGGGACCCCCTTTTGCCTAACGGCAAAAAAAAAGAGCGGAAAACGAGACTCGAACTCGCGACCCCGACCTTGGCAAGGTCGTGCTCTACCAACTGAGCTATTTCCGCAACTTTTAATCTATAAAAGTAAGATCAAACGCCCTCTTAACCGAAAGCGGGTGCAAAAGTACTGCTTTTTTCTGACATGACCAAATTTTTTGGCAAAAAAATGCAAAAAAAATGCATTTTCTTGCGTTTTTGCTTGAATATATGGGATTTTTTGCGTAACTTCGGACTCCGCCAACTACGTTTTCCCCCGAAATTACGTCTGCAAAATCCTGCAAATACGAAATTAAAACAAGTTTTATTTGCGTATTCGGATTTTTTATAGTAACTTTGCAGCCCAAAATAGTTAAAATATGAGGAATCGAATTCTATTAGCTCTGTTAGTACTATTGTCTATTACCAACATGAATGCGCAAGTGAGTGCGATCTTAGGCGATTGGAAGACCGTGGATGACAAGACCGGTGAGCGTCGCTCCGTCGTAACGATATACAAAGGGAGCGACGGTTTATACTACGGCAAGATCAGTAAGATGCTGATGTATCAGGAGTTGGAGCTGAAATGCGAAGCCTGCAAAGACGAGGATCACAATGCGCCGATAGAAGGTCTGGTGATCATTCGCGGAATGAAGGCAGAGGACGGTCAGTTGGTAGGCGGCAAAGTGCTGGATCCGGAGAGCGGTAAGTTTTACTACGGCAAGATTTACATGAAGGACGGGAAGTTAGTGCTGCGCGGCAGTTTAGACAAACGCGGATTCTTGGGACGAAACCAAACATGGGTAAAATGAGATTAGTATTTGCATCAAACAACGCGCATAAGTTAGCGGAAGTGCGGGCGATGATGCCTGCCGGAGTAGAAGTGCTGAGTCTCAAAGAGATCGGATTCGAACAAGAGATCGACGAGACCGGCTTGACCCTGGAAGAGAACAGCGCGATAAAGGCTAAAGCCGTTTATGAATGGTTATTGGTGAATGGCAGATTGGGTATTGATGGTGTTTTTGCAGACGATACCGGTCTAGAGATCGACGCATTGGAGGGTCGTCCGGGGGTATATACCGCGAGGTGGTATAGAGAGGATGATGCGGGCGCGGTGCTGAACGATGAGATGATGATCTTTAAGGCAAACCGGGCAAAGGCATTGCGTGAGTTGAAGGGGAGAGCGGACAGAGGATGTCAGTTCCGGACCGTGATCAGTTTAATCCGGAAGCCTACCCCGTCCCTCCCTGAAGGGAAGGAGTTAATTCAAGTTGCCGGAATTGTGCGTGGTCGTATAGCAGAGTCGGAATACGGCGAAGGCGGATTCGGTTACGACCCGATTTTCATTCCTGAGGGTTACGACAAGACTTTCGGAGAGTTGCCGGCAGAGGTGAAGAACCAAATCAGCCACCGCGCACGCGCTATCGAAGAATTAGTGAAGGTACTATAAATGTACTATTTTTAAGATTTTTCACATAGGCAATGCTTAGGTATTGACCACGAAACAACCACGGAACAACCCCGAAAAAAAGACCCCTTATTTTCAGGGTATAAAAATATACTATTATTAAGATTTAGGATGAAAGTTCTCAAACTCATAGCCGCAGGGTGTTTGTTGTCGATTCTTCCGCTTCATGCGGGCAAATGGACGACACATTTTGCCTATAACAACGTGACGCAGATCGCGATGGCGGAGGATCGCGTGTATGCCATCTCGGACGGTAGTCTATACAGCGTGGAGAAACAAAGCGAGGTGCTCAAGGTGTATAACAACCAATCGGGCCTGCACGGCACAGGTATCACGTGTATCTATTACGACGAGGTTGGCAAACAGCTGCTGATCGGTTACGGGACAGGAAAGATAGATATCTTAAAGAGGAATAGCACGCAGTATATCAGCGAGTTATACACCAAAGATATGACTCAGCGCAAGACCATCAACAATATCACCATCTCAGGCAGAACGGCTTATTTATCGACCGCTTTTGGTATCCAGACGATGGATCTAAGGGAGAATAGGCTGGTGGATAGTTATTGGTTGCGACCGGGTGGCGAAGAGACGGACGTAAAAGATGTACGGCTGGCGGGCGACAGTATCTATGCGTTCACCGACGACAGTCTGTTTAGCGCAGCCAAGCGCGATAACATCGTGGATTACAGGGTTTGGAGACGCGAGGTTCGCAGCACGCGCATAGAGCCGGACAGCGAGAAAGGTACGCACTACCAAGACGCGACGAACCACTGGTACGCCGGTCATGGAGAAGGTATCGTCCGGTTTACCGGCAACGGAAGGCTGACCTACAAGCCGAACGGACCGATCATCAATAAACCTTATTATCTCTCCACGGACGGAGGGGTAGTCACGGTATTAGCCGGCGGCAGATGGACCCAACAGGACGGCACTCCGGGGCATGTGATGCGATATAAAGAAGGCACATGGCGCAATATCAAACGCGACTCGATTGCAGCGCAGACAGGGGTAAATATCGTGCGCGATTTCATGCATACAGCCGTTGACCTGAGCGACATAAACCATTATTTCATAACCAGTTACGGCACAGGCCTGTATGAGTTTCAAGGTGAACGGTGTATCGGGCATACGAGTGCAAACGACGTGATCACATCGGCGGTAGCCAATAACCCCCAGATGTACACCCGCCTCATCGGCGGTGCATATGACAGCGCAGGCAGACTGTGGTTCTTAAACGCCGACAACTCCTCTCCCGTTATTATCAAAGAGGGCGAGAGGTTCTATAGTCTGCCGATCGTTGCAGACAACCAGTCCATCAAAATCTCTATCCCCGGCGATCTGGTCATAGACCGCCGCAACGAACATCTGAAATGGGTGACTTCCGCCTACAAACCTTCCGGCATGATGCTATTGGACGACGGCGGAACACCGACGGAGGCGACGGACGACCGCGCTTATCTACGCCGCGAATGGACTAACCAGCACGGGCAGAATTTCGCGCCGGTGGATCTATTTGCAATCATGCAAGACAGGATGGGTCGTCTGTGGATGGCGACGGAGCAAGGCGCCGCATATATCGACGCGGAGACGGATTTCTTTACCTCCGACGCAATCATTCAGCCGGACATAATGGACCATAACGGCGAGAACCCCATTACGACGCTGCGGATGAAAGCGCTGGCGCAGACGCCGGACGGGCATATATGGATCGGTTCGGAGACGCTGGGTGTATATGAGCTGAACGAAGAGGCGACAGAGATCTTGGGGCACTATACCACGGATAACTCGGCGATGAGCGCCAATGGCATTTTGTCGCTGGCGGCAGATCAGGAGGGGCATGTATGGATCGGTACGGCGGAAGGATTAGTGGAATATAACCCGGAGGGGGAAGATGAAAGGTTGAAGGCGGAAGGTGAAGGGACGAAGGAAATGGAGGAAGGCAGTATGCAGCGATGGAGACTGCATCTGTCCTACTCCAACCCGACAGAGATAGCCGCTACCGGTCAAGGTATCTTTGCCGTAGCGAACGGTTCGCTCTTCAGCGTGGACAAAGCAGACGACCAGATCGTCTATTGGAACAAAGCAACGGGGCTGAATGGTACAGGCGTGGTACATATCGCCTACGATGCCGCTGCAAGGCAGTTGATCATCGCTTATGAGAATGGTCAGATCGACCTGCTGAGCGACGGAGGAGATGTGACTCAGATGGCGGACATATCCATGAAAGCCGGTTCTATCGATGTGACAATCAACGACATATGCGTCGGAGCGAGATACAGTTATTTGGCTATGCCATTCGGCATCATCGCTATCCAGCCGCGCAGAGGCGAAGTGAGCGACACCTATTATATCGGTTCGCAGGCGGCGAACGTAGAGGTGGAGCAGCTGGTGGAGATGGGCGACACGCTCTATGCCTTCTCGTACGACCGGATTTACAAAGCTTCGACGAGAGACAACTTGGTGGATTACAATTACTGGCAGACCGAAGCAATCCCGTTTGAGCAAGTACAAGAAGCGGCTGTTTATCGGGATCATATCTATGTTCTGGCGCACGACTCGCTCTACCGCCGCGAGGGAGAGACATGGAAACAGATTGCGAATGAACCCGTTGCATGGATGCACGCCAGCGGAGGACAAATGCTTGTCTATCAACAAAATAAGGGCTTATTCAGGCTTCAAGACGATGATAGTTTAGTCGGTCTGACCGACCGCTATGCAGCCACAGACGCTGTTTATGCCGATGGTGAATATTGGTTAGCGGAAGAGAGCAAAGGACTTGTCCGGCTGGGGAACGCAGGGGATGACCGGTTCCAACCGGAGGGTCCGATGAGCAATTTCGGTTACCATCTGGACATCGCGCATGATCAACTGTATGTAGCTCCCGGCGGCCGCTGGTCGGAGCAGTTCGGACGGCAGAGCAGCCTGAGTATCTACGATGGTACGCAATGGCGAGGGATCCCATGGCAGGACACATGGTACTACACGGGGCACGACATCCGCGACGCGGTGCAGTACGCGGTGGACAATAATGATCCGGGGCATTTCTATGTAGCGACTTACGGGACGGGTGTGTTTGAATTCAAGAACTATAAAGCAACAGCTCATTACGACCGCGCGAATAGTACGCTGCGCGCCGCAGAAGCCGGCGGAGACGACTATTACTATACCCGCACGGACGGCGCGATGATGGATGAGCAGGGGTATTTATGGGTGATGAATGCCACCGAAGAAGGCAAGCCGGTGCATGTGCGCACGCCGCAAGGTCAATGGATCGGTCTGAACCTGCGGAACAGCCTCCAGATAGAGACCCCTGCCGGCATATGGATGGATCGGCGCAAAGCACAATGGAAATGGATGATAAGCCAACGCGGGACTCCCAGTCTGATCCTGCTGGACGACGGCGGCACACCGGCTATGAGCGGAGACGACCGCAGCACAGCGCGCAGCTCGTTTATAGACCAAAACGGCAATGTCCTCACGCCGGCTAATTTCCGATGCTTCGCGCAAGACCAGAACAACCGCATCTGGGTTGGTACAGACAAAGGCATCATTATTATTCCGAAAGAGGTGGATTTTTTTAGTTCCAATGCCTGCCGGCGGATCATTATTCCGCGCAACGACGGCACCGGATTAGGCGACTACCTCTTGGGCGACGAGCAGATCAACTGCCTCGCTGTGGACGGCGGTAACCGGATGTGGATCGGCACAGCCAACTCGGGTCTGTACCTGATAGAGGACGACACGATCACCGTGGCGCATTTCACGGAGAATAATTCGCTTCTACCTGCCAACAGCGTGCAATCCATCGCCATTATGCCGAAGACGGGCGAAGTATTTGTCGGAACGGACAGAGGTATCGCATCGTACCGCAGCGACGCGAGCGAAGCGAAAGAAAACATGAGCGATGCGTATGCGTACCCGAACCCCGTGCGTCCCAACTACGGCGGAATGATCAGTATTACCGGGCTGATGGAGAACACGACGGTCAATATCGTGGACGCGGGCGGTAACTTAGTCTGCAAGACCAAGAGCCACGGCGGTACTGCTGTATGGGACGGCAAACTGCCGGACGGGCGCAGAGCCACTCCGGGTGTCTATACCGCGCTATGCAACGCCGCAGGCGGGCATGCCGTAGTGAAGATTTTAGTGTATTAGTTTGAGGAACTCGTCTCTCGTCTCCTGGCGGTTGAACGCGCCGGTGAAGTCGGAGGTAACGGTCATCGCGTGCTGTTTCTGGACGCCGCGCATCTGCATACAGAGGTGCTCCGCCTCAATGACCACCATCACTCCGAGCGGATTGAGGGTGTTCTGGATGCAATCCTTGATCTGGGTCGTGAGCCGTTCCTGCACCTGCAGCCGCCGCGCATAGACATCGACGACACGGGCTATCTTACTGAGTCCGGTGATACGTCCGTTCGGGATGTACGCCACGTGCACCTTGCCGAAGAAAGGCAGCATATGGTGCTCGCAGAGCGAATAGAAATCAATATCTTTGACCACCACCATCTGGCGGTAGTCCTCTTCAAAGAGTGCGGCACGGAGGATCGCCTCCGGGTCTTCGTTATAGCCTTTGCAAAGGAACTGCAGCGCTTTTCCCACACGTTGCGGCGTCTTCACCAGCCCTTCGCGGGCAGGATCCTCTCCTATCTGCTCCAAGGTCGTCTTCACCGCCTCAGCGATCGCCGCTGTAGCTTCTTCTCTCTCATGAAATGCCTGCAAATCCATCACTGTAACACTTGTATTTTATCGCGCACAATATAGGTATCTCCCATCAGTTCGGGGTACTGCTGCACGATCAGTCTCTTATACTCTTTTGCCTCTTCGTAATTACGGAAATCGCCCAAACGGACTTTCCAGAACGGCGTGAGGTACTGGACATAAATCGTCTGGCTGACCTTGTCTTTCAGCTTCGCCTCCAGCTCCAGCGCCTCACTTTTGGCGGTCTGCTGGCGGTTCGAAGAATAGACCTGCACGCGGTAGCCGTCTATCTCGACCAACTCTCTTTTGCCGTTCACAGCCTCGTCCAGCAGCACGTTCATTGCGCTGTCCTGCACGATCTGCACACCCGGCATGGTGTCCAAAATCGATAATAATATAACTAAGATTAATTTCATTAATCTATTTGAGATTTGAAATTTGATATTTGATATTTGTATTGCAATTTTCGTGCCATTAATAGCGGAAAGACGAGCCGCCGACGAACTCGCGGAGGAAGGATGTTGGCGGGATCTCTTTCTCGGGGATCGGCACGAAATACTGGAGGAACTTCAGCAGCCGGTGCGCCTCGCTATATTCTTCGCAGAACTTCGGCACCTCCGACAGGATCGGTTCGGCATGGCGTTTGAGCACGGCGAACTCGAAGATCAGCGCGGAGTTGAACATCACATCCGCCTCCTCCTGGTACGGATAAACCCACTTCATCTCGCCCCGGATCACAGACGGGCAACGCGCGATCGTCTCTTTGGCGGAGAAACCGCGGTACTTATAGTCGCGCACCACGCGGCGAAGCAGACGGATGTCGGTCGTCGGGATCCAGTTATGGTTATCGATATTGATGGTCGTCAGCGTGGAGACATAGATCTTATACGTCAGGTCGCGATCCACATCCGGCAGGATGCACGGGTTGAGGGCATGGAGTCCCTCGATCACCAGCACCGAGTCCTTCTGCAGTTTCAGTTTCTTACCTCGAAAGACGCGTTCACCGATCGTAAAATCATACGTCGGCAGATTCACCTCTTTGCCGTCCAGCAAGTCGTGTATCTGCTCACGGAAGAACGGCAGATCCACTGCATTCACATTCTCGAAATCGAGTTCTCCGTTCTCATCTTTCGGCGTGTCCACACGGTTGACAAAATAGTCGTCCATGGAGAGCACTTCCGGGCGGATTCCGTCCACCAGCAACTGGATCTGCAGACGTTTGGAGAAGGTAGTCTTACCGGAAGACGAAGCACCGGAGATAAACACCACTTTGGGGCGTTTCGCCGCAATCGCGTCCGCTATCTGGGCGATCTTCTTCTCGTGCAGCGCCTCGGCGAGTTTGATCAGACCGAAGGATTTATTCTGCTTGCAAGCCACGTTGAAATCGCTTACATTATTGATTCGCAGCAACTTATTCCATCGGTTGTACTCTTGAAAGATCGAGAACATTTTCTCCTGCGCCACGGACTCTTCGAGGATCGTCGGGTTGGAGCGGTTGGGGATGCGAAGCAGCAGCCCGTCCTTGAAAGGCTCGAGGTCAAACACATTGATGTACCCGGAAGAAGGCAGCAGCACGTTCGTATAATAGTCGATATAATCCCCCATGCTGAAATAGCGGCAGTACGGATTGCCGAGGGTCTCAAAGATGGACGATTCGTTCTTGTACCGTTCGGCAAACATATTCATCACTTCTTTGGTCTGTTTCTCCTCCTCTTTGATCGGCCTGTTTTCACGGATGATCAGTTGCATCCGCTCTTTGATCGCCTGCACCATCTCGGGCGTCACCACCGGCGGCTCTTTCTCCTCCAGCAGCGATCCCTTGCTCTGGTGCCACTGCAGCGTGCAGTAATAACCCTTGCTGATCGGGTGCTCCACACGCAGGTCCATCTCCGGAAACAACTCATTTACTGCGCAGGCAAACACCATGTTCAGCGTCCGCACATAAGCACGCATTCCCGAGGGCGAACTGGCATCCAGAAACTCTACGTCTTTGGGTTTATAGAGCAGAAAATCCAGGTTCTCCACCTTGTAGTTCACATGCGCCGCAATGATCGGGTATTGCAACTGAATACCGATCCGGTCCTTCAGCTCGATGAGCGATATGCCACGCGGGATCTTGTGATAAGAATGGGTGTTTTTGCAGTAAATAGTAATTGTTTCTTCCATATATATCGTTTTTTCTAGTTAATCTAGTTTACCTAGTTATTCTAGTTTGACTAGTTCGTCTATTCTGAGCGCCTGCTCGAGGAGGGCTCGCATGTCTGCCAGCCGCACTTGGTTCGCGGCGTCCGAGATCGCTTTTTCGGGCTCCGGGTGGGTCTCTATGAACAGTCCGTCCACGCCCACCGCCAGCGCAGCGCGCATAAGGTATGGCACCATCTCCCGGTTGCCTCCGGTGACTCCGGCTTGCGAAGAAGGTTGCTGCACCGAATGGGTGGCATCGAAAATAACGGGACAGCCGAACCGCCGCATCTCCACGAGCGAGGTCATATCCACCACGAGCCGTCCGTATCCGAACGACGAGCCGCGTTCGGTCAGCCATACGCGCCCTTCTTTCGCCGCTCCGGGCGAGACCTGCTCGATCTTACCGATCGCACCTCCCATGTCCCACGGAGCCATGAACTGACCTTTCTTCACATTCACGATCCGTCCGGTCTCAGCGGCGGCTTGCAGCAAGTCGGTCTGGCGGCTCAGGAACGCCGGAATCTGCAGCACATCCGCTACTTCCGCCACCGCGGCACATTGACCGCTCTCGTGCACGTCCGTCAGGATCGGCAGACCGAACTGCTCCTTCACCTCCTGCAGGATCCGCAGCCCTTCCTCCATTCCCACTCCGCGAGGCGAAGCCGAGGTGCGGTTCGCCTTGTCGAACGAAGACTTGAAATAGAGCGTCACACCCAACTCATAACAGAGCCGCCGCAGCGTCTCTGCCGTCTGCATGACTACATCCCTATTTTCGATGGCGCACGGCCCTGCGATCAGAAACATCTTATTCTACGGATTTATATACGCGAGCCCACTGGATCTTCAGCTTGCCTTCTCCGCCTTTCTCGTTTCCGGGCAGCCAGCTCTGCGCAAGGAAGAACATCGCCTCTTTCGGCAGGCGGTTCGGCAGGCGCAGCAACTCCATATTATTGACGTACCAGATCAGCTCGTTCTTGGTCCAGCGGAACGTATAGACGTAGTACATCGAGCGCAGCATACCCGTCAGATCCACCATCTGGGTCTTATCTCCGTTCACCAGACCCATCTGGTGCACCTTGCCGTTGTAGTGGTACAGCGCTACCATCGGGCTGTTCTGCTTGCCCGTCGTCAGACCGAAGAAATGGTGTCCTGCACCCTGACAGCGCACTTTCGCCATAAACATACCGGACTCTTGCGCAAACGCCGCCTTGGTGTTCATCACATCCGAAGTGTAGTTAAAAACATGCTCGATGAAGCCCTTCTTCTCGTCCCAAGCCACGGCTTTCTTGCTCTCCTCGCGGGTCTCCAGATCCATACGTCCTTCGACAAAGAAGGTGTTCTTGCCGCCGTTATAAGCCTGCAGCTCCGAGGTGCGGGAATGTCCGTCCCGCATCGCCGGATTGGCATAACCGAAACCGGCTTGCCAGTTCTTGGACGAAGACATATCGTCGTCGAAGGACGGACGGAAGAGCTCCGCCCAGTTGATCTTCTCCTCACGCTGCGCGTAGTAGAACTTAATATCCTCCGAGTTCGCCAACTCCAGATACCGCTGCTCGGTCTTGTACTCCTCCGAGTGCTGCCAGCGTTTGGCGTCCGCCCACAGCGCGTGACGAGTCTGGAACTCCGGCGTGTTGATCTCCTTCTCCAGTTCCGTCAACTGACGCAACTCCGGCGAGTTAAGCACCTTCAAGTAGTTCTTGTAGAATGCCGAACGGTATATCATATTGTACATCCGCAACTCGCTCGATTTCAGGCGCTCCTTCAGACTCTTGATCTTCTGGAACTCCTCCGTCTCGCGGAAGAGCAAAAAGGCCTGGAACGTCTCGTTCTCCAGCGCGTATTTGTAGCCCTTCATACTCAGCAAACCGGACAGGTGCTCATAAGCGAGCATTTTCTTACCCTCATCCGTATCTTTGTACTTGCGGTTCACCAGCTCGTTCTTGCGCTCCTGGAAAGCCGCGCTCTCCACGATCTTCTTTAACTCCAGATACTCAGCCAACTCAGGCGATTTCTCAATCTCGCGCCAGCGTTTGACGCGCGCTTGCATCTCGTAGATGGTTTTCTCGAACGTTTCGGTCGAGAGCATTTTGCCGGTTAATCTGGCAGTAAACAGGTTCATAAATTTACTATTTAACGATTAAACAATTTAACGATTTAACGGTTTAACAAGCTCATAGAGTTCCTCCAGCGTGTCCACAAAGACGGGTTGGTAACTCTCTTGCTCGGGAATGAAACGCAACTCACGCATGAGCGCTATCTGCTGTCTAAGCGGCTCGTAGAAGCCTTTGTAGTTCAGTACAAAAGTCGGTTTGCGGTGTTCGCCGACGATCGCCGACGAAGTGGCATCCATCATCTCGTCCAGCGTTCCGTAACTGCCGGGCAGACAGACGATCGCATCCGACAGATCGCGCATGATCTGCTTGCGCTCGCTCATGTTCTGCACCAGGTATAACTCGTCGCAGTTGTCCGCTTTGCGACCGGACGCTTTGATCCGCGGAGGAATAACGCCTATAACGTACCCTCCTGCCGCTTTCGCCGCGTTGCTCGTGCGCGACATCAGTCCGCCCGTAGCACCGCCATAGACCAGCGTGTGTCCCTGCTCCGCCAGCCACGTTCCTAACGCATCTCCCAGGACCAGATACTCCTCCGGGATGCTATCTTTTGCCGAACAATAAACAGCTACTCTCATTATGCGTCGATATTTGCGTATGTAGCGTTTTCTTCAATGAACTCTCTACGCGGTGCGACGTCGTCACCCATCAGCATCGCAATGATACGATCCGCCTCAGCGGCGTTCTCGATCGTCACTTGCTTCAGCACACGGCGAGCCGGATCCATGGTCGTCTCCCACAGCTGCTCATCGCTCATCTCACCCAGACCTTTGTATCGCTGGGTCTTGATCAGCTTCTCGTCGCCGTTGCCGTATTTCTGGATAAACGCCATCCGCTGCTGGTCGTTCCAGCAATACTCGCTGTAGGTACCCTTTGAGCACTTATACAGCGGCGCGCAAGCGATATAGAGGTGGCCCTGCTCGATCACCTCTTTCATGTGACGGAAGAAGAGGGTCATAATCAGAGTAGCAATATGCGCACCATCGACATCGGCATCTGCCATAATGATCACTTTATGGTAACGGATCTTGGACAGGTTCAGCGCTTTCGGATCCTCCTCGGTACCGAACGTAATTCCGAGAGCGGTGAATATATTGCGCACCTCTTCGGATTCGAACACCTTGTGCTCCATCGCTTTCTCCACGTTCAGGATCTTACCTCTCAGCGGCAGGATCGCCTGGTGCACACGGTCGCGTCCGGTCTTGGCGGTACCGCCTGCAGAGTCTCCCTCCACGAGGAAGAGCTCGCACTCGCTCGCATCTTTCGACACGCAGTCCGCCAGCTTGCCGGGCAGACCGCCGCCGGAGAGCGGGCTCTTACGCAACACGCTCTGACGGGCGTTGCGCGCCGCGATACGTGCCTGAGCTGCCAAGATCACTTTCTCCACGATCTTCTTCGCATCGTCCGGGTGCTCCTCCAGGTAGTTCTGCAAAGCCTCAGCCACAGCACTCGACACCATGCCGGCTACCTCCGAGTTACCGAGCTTGGTCTTGGTCTGACCCTCAAACTGCGGTTCTGCCACTTTGACAGAGATCACAGCCGTCAGACCTTCGCGGAAATCGTTCGGGTCGATCGTCGAGTTGCCGTCCTTGTCTTTCAGCTTCGCTTTCTCCAGCATCTTGCTCTCCTCCGCGTATTTCTTCATCACACGCGTCAGAGCTGCACGGAATCCGGCTACGTGGGTACCACCCTCGATCGTATTGATATTATTGACGTACGAGTGTACGTTCTCGTTGAAATCGGTGTTGTATATCATCGCTACCTCCACCGGCGTACCGTATTTGTCGGTATTGAGGTGGATTACCTCGCTGATCAGCGGCGTACGGGTGCCGTCGATATAACGAACGAACTCACTCAGACCCTTCTCCGAATAGAACACCTCTTTCTTGCAATTTCCCTCCGCGTCAACCACCCGTTTGTCCTTCAGCACAATACGGATACCGGCATTCAGGAACGCCAACTCGCGCATTCGGTTCGCCAGAATATCCCAGTGGTAAACGGTCTCGGTGAAGATCGTGTCATCGGGCCAGAATTGCACGAACGTACCGGTCTTGCGTTGCTCCCAGTTTCCGATCGCTTCTTCCTCACTGATCACATGCACCGGTGCTAACGGTTTACCCTTCGCATAGTCCTGGCAGTGGATCTGTCCGTCGCGGTAAACCTCTACGTGCATCTTGGTCGAAAGGGCATTCACGCAGCTCACACCCACACCGTGGAGACCACCGGACACTTTGTAACTATCCTTGTTAAACTTACCTCCGGCGTGCAGTACGGTCATTACCACCTCCAGCGCAGACTTATGCTCCTTCGGGTGCATGTCCACCGGGATACCACGGCCATTGTCCTGCACCGTAATGGAGTTATCCTCATTGATATGCACGGCGATCTCATCGCAGAAACCCGCCAGCGCCTCATCAATCGAGTTGTCCACTACCTCATACACCAGGTGGTGCAGACCCTTCAGCGAGATGTCGCCGATATACATCGCAGGCCGTTTGCGCACCGCCTCTAATCCCTCGAGCACTTGAATACTCGATCCATCATACTTTTCTCTTTCTTCTTCCATGTATTTTGTATATTTATATTCCTCTTTTAATCGTGTATGCACGCGCGCAACACACGCTCGCATATAAATCGGCTGCAAAGGTACAAAAAAAAATTGACATACACAAGAGTGTATGCCATTTTTCTGCATTTTTTAAAAGAATACGACTTTCCCAATCGCCGCATCCAGCAGTCTGAAAGCTGAATTCCGCCCGCTGATAGCTTTCGCCACGCTGTCCGGCTCGTTCCACGGGTGCATAGCTAACGCATATTTGTCGTGGTGAACGGTAAACACCTGTTTCGGTTCCAAGTCGCGGATCGCCTGCTCCAAGCCCTCCGGCATCGTGTGGATATACCGCCAGCGTTCGTTATACTGACCGTTTTCCAGAAACGCCAGATCCACCGCCCCGAACTGCTCACGGATCGCCTTGAACCGCTTGTCGTAACCGCCGTCGCCGCCGATATACACTTTCCTGCCCGCGTACTCGATCATGAACGAAGCCCACAGCGTCTGGTTCGCTCGTCCCAACAACCGGTTGCTGAAATGCCGCGTCGGCAAACAAGTGATGGATAATTGAGAATTGATAATTGATAATTGAGATTTGTCATACCAATCCATCTCGACGATTTGGTCATCGGAGTAGTGCCAATACCGCAAATAATCCCCTATGCCCAGCGGACAAACAACCTTTTTAACACGTGTGCGGAGGTCGCGGAGCGTCGCATAGTCCATGTGATCCCAATGCTCGTGCGTAATAATGAGAATGTCGATCGGCGGCAAGTCCTCCGGACGGTAGATGTCCGTTCCCGCGAAAGGTCGCAGCATGACCGAAGCAGGAAACTCCGGCTGCAACAACGGATCTACCAAAATCCGCTTACCACCTAAACTAAACAAGTACGACGAATGTCCGAACCACACCAGCCAATCCCTGTCCGGCGGCAGGTTTTTGAGGTCGGTCTTATACGCCGCTATCGCCTCCTTCGGAACACGAACCGTGTCTTTAGCCGTCAAGAAGCGCCATATAGCCCCGAAGGAGCCTTTCTCCTTTCCTGTGAATTGCGGTGTCGGCTCCTGATTTCGGAACTGACCATTTCGGTAGTTCGGCGAAGCCTGAATCCGCTCTTGGGAGACAGGACGGAAAGTGCCAAATGCCGGATGTGCCAGCACGGTAAGAGTAAGTACTCCGATGCCCAAAACGGCACCTAATATAATTAGTAATACTTTCATTTTCATGACTTGTTATAACCGGTTCAAAAACAATAGGTTCGGGTTCGGCGGCTTTCTTACGTTCCGCTTGGAGTTGGCGGTAGATGGAGACGTAGGTATATTGGTAGAAACGGGCATAGCGCTTCATGCCTTCTTCGGGCTTCGCGCCACCTTTGACGACCGTAAAATAATGGTTGAAGAACCGCACGCGCCAAGTGAGAGCTTCCAAGGAATGGTCATGCTCGATGGCATGCGCCAGACGTTGGGCTTCTTTGATCAACTCGCGGTTGGCGACACAGGCGGCGGACCAGTGGGTCGGGAAATGGTACGTGTAGAGTTCGAAGAGTCCGTCACGGAAGCGCGAAGGGCGGACGACGATGCGCTTTTTGTAGTGCTGACCTTCTTTTCGTGTGTCCATGGCTCCCCACAGGGCTTTCACTCCCACGCAGGCATGGAAATAGTACACACCCCGTTTATGAGGCGTGGCTGACCGCGGAAGTGAGACAAAATCGAATCCATCCCATTTCAAGCAGCTAATTACCTTTGTTTTCAAGTGCATTGCCATGGAGCGTAATGTGCTGTGTTTCAGTCTTTTGTGTCGTAGTATAAATTAACAAAGTCTAGGACGCCCACGAAGGTACCCTTATGCAGGCCTTATTTAGGGTCGATTCGGACTTCATTTCGGGTGCAAAGGTACAAAAAATATTTGGAATATGCAAATTTTGGAGGGAGAAAAAGTAGTGTTGCGATAATTTTAAGAACAAAAACAAAGATAAACCCTTTTGAAGGCTCTTTAGGAAATCGAAAATGCGCAGCCCCCGAGCCTAATGGCTCTTGCGCCCAAGTCCCTGTATGCCGGTCAGTAAGCAAGCTTCCTGCCGTCATTCATGACCTTGGTCTCCATCGATTGCCTAAATAGGCACCGATGGGCTGCTTACAAAAATATAAGAAAATAAGAAAAATCTATGCAGCGCGTAGGTCGGGGGAAAAGCCTTCAAAAGACCGCCAAGTGGGCACATAAAAAAAATTTTTTATTGGTCAACAATTATCCACAATTACCAACAATTTATTAAACGGCGAATTACGCGAATTAAACGAATTTTTAGGTCCACAGATTACACAGATTTAACAGAAGAAAATTTTTAAACGGCGAATTACGCGAATTAAACGAATTTACGCCATACAGAACTTAAAATATCGGAACAAAGGACAAAGAGGAATCCGGCGGCAAAAATGCCACCAAAGGGAACAACCGGCATAAAATGCCGGGCTAATGGACGAAAAAGGCGGGCAATTAAATTGCCCTGAAACTACCAAGAAAGAAAAAACGGAGAGGAGGCGGCACAATAGACATAGAAAAAGACGGCGGCAAAAATGCCAGCGAAAGGAACAACGAAGGGAACAACGAAGGGAACAACGAAGGGAACAACGAAGGGAACAACGAAAGGAACAACGAAGGGAACAACGAAAGGACGCCGACTGGCAGTCGGCACAATGGAAGAATAAAAACAGGACAAAAGAAGTATATATCAGAGGGAGTAATATCAGAGTTTTTTGCGGAAGGCGGCGGGGGAGAGGTCAGTGTGGCGCTTGAAGAAAGTACCGAAATGAGACTGGTTCTGGAAGCCGAGCTGGTCGGCTATTTCCTGGATGGAGAGGGTTGTGGTACAAAGGAGCGTTTTGGCACGCCGGGTGAGGGCATGCTCGATGCAGGCGCTGGCAGTCATGCCAAGCGTTTCCTTGACCGTATTGGCGACATAACGAGTGGAAAGGCAGAGTTGTTCTGCGTACCAGTCGAGATTGTGGTGCTTATCGCAATAGAGATCAAGCAAGTGCATGAATCGTCCTGTGATTTCTTCGTTGCGGGACATCGGTTTGTCATTCCACATCGCAAGATTTTCCCCCGCGAGGTAATGGAAGAGCGACCGCACCAAATGGACCGCCGCCGTGCGATCCTTATCCTCAATCAACTCCTGAAGCAGATCGAGATAGTGCATCGTTCGTTGGAGTTTCTGCGCGCTCATTTGCCAATGCGGACTGACATAGACATGGGAGATGAGCGTAAGCGGAAATTGGGGATTGACTTCCTCCAGAAATCTACGTGAAAGCACCAAGACCCGCATTTCGACATGATTCTCCATATTATCGGGCTTTTTCACCAAGAAATCGGGCGTAAGGAGAAACCCCTCATTCGCTTTGATAGTATATGGCTGATTATTCACAATGACCCTCAATTCACCTTTTAAAACAAATTGCATGCAATAGGTAGGAGCGGAGTACTGCTCGGGAATAATATACTGCGAGAAACGTCCTTGCGTCGTGTTAATTTCCATTACGCCGAGGTCTTCCACGGCATTCTCACCGGGTATAAAATTCATCCGTTTGAAGCCGGAGAAATCGGTAATGATCTGGTCGTTAATGTTCTGTTTTTCCTTCATAATATTAGGGGTTTCTGGTTGCGGGTTTCGGGTTGCGGGTGATGAATTAGAACAATTCGGGTGCAAAGGTACAACAAAATTTTGACATGTGCAAGAAAAATCTTAAAAAAAGAACAATTTTTGCATGAATAAGAAAAACGTTAATTCGTTATAAAGCAGTACTTTTGCAGCCGCTTTTGAAAAATACTCACAAAAAAAGAACAAAAAATGAAGATTTTATTTGTAATTGACAGTTTCTACACGACGAACAACGGTACCAGTATTTCCGCACAGCGTTTTGCAGGGGAATTGCGTAAACGGGGGCACGAAGTACGGGTGCTTTGCTGGGACACTCCAAGTGACCAAGGGACTAAGGACCAAGTGACCAAGGAAGGAGAGTGTACGAAGGAGAACAATTTGACGGATGGGGATTTTACCACAAAAAAGTTCAATATTCCGGTATTCCAGCCGCTGTGCGACAAACACGATTTCAGTTTCGCATATAATAATAAGGAGATCGTGCATAGCGCGTGCGACTGGGCGGATATAGTACATATTTTCGTGCCGTTCGGGATTGAGATGGAGGCGATCCGTTACTGCCGCCGAATCGGCAAGCCTGTGACGGCTGCTTTCCATATCCAGCCGGAGAACATGACTTCGTCGGTCAGCATGGGCAAAGTGGAATGGTTCAACGAGTTGTTTTACAAATCGTTCCGCCGGAATATCTATAATCGCGTGCGTCACGTGCACGTTCCTTCTAAATTTATGGGCGACATGATTGCTGCGCGCGGTTACACGGCGAAGATCCATGTGATCAGCAACGGGATTCAGGACGCGTTCATGGAAGCGGGGGAGAAGAAAGCTGAAAGTCGAAAGTCAAAAGTCGAAAGTCAAAAGCAGGTCTTCAAGATTATGATGATCGGTCGGTTGAGTCAGGAGAAACGGCAGGACGTGATCATCAACGCATTGAAATACAGCAAGTACGGAGACCGGATTCAGTTGGTTTTTGCGGGTCGCGGACCGGAGTACGACAAGTATGTGGAGTTGGGTAAAGATCTGAAATATCCGCCGAAATTCATTTACGTGGGCCGGGACGAGTTGATCGAGGAGTTGCTGACGACCGATCTGTATGTTCACGCAAGCGACATGGAGAGCGAGGCGATCAGTTGTATTGAGGCTTTTGCGACGGGATTAGTGCCTGTGATTGCGAACAGCGAGGCGAGTGCCACTCCGCAGTTTGCGCTGGACGGCCGGAGTCTGTTTATGCCCGGCAATCCGAAGGATCTGGCACGTGCGATCGATTACTGGCTGGATCATCCGGAGGAGCGTCTGGAGATGGAAGAGCGGTATCGTCAGGCGGGTCGGCGGTATAGTCTGGCGGCTTCCGTGACGGCTTTCGAAGAGATGTTGAACGAAGAGATTCAAGATAATGAAGAGGCTTTGGGTAATCGTGCTGCTACTCGGGAGTCTGAGTCTTTCAGCCACAGACCGCGTCGCGTTGCCGCACTTTGGTAAAAAGCCCCTCCCGACCTCCCCGTGGAGGGGAGGAGACAAAGGGCTTTTCGGCGGTCCGGTGGGCAAAGGGCGGATGTATTTCGACATCGTGTTGCCAGCCATCACCCCCAACCTGCTGATCGACGTGGGCATGAGTATGGCGCAGGTGGATGGCGTGATCGGTATGGCACCACGATGGTTTGCGATGTTCAGCCCGACGGCGTGTCCGTTCGGCGAGCTGTACACCGCGCCGAAGGGTAATTCGGCTATTATGATTACTTATCGGGTGTACTTTTGAAAGATTTTAAAGAAATCGAAAATGCGCAGCCTACGAGCCTAATGGCTCTAGAGCCCAAGCACATGTATGCCGGACAGTAAGCACGCTTCCTGCCGTCATTCATGCACTCGGACTCAATCGAACGCCTGTAGGCGTCGATGGCTGCTTACAAAAATATAAGAAAATAAGAAAAATATTAAAATTAGATAGATATTATTTAGATAGATATTATAGTGAGAATATATATATATGAGGACGAATAGATTTTTAATACTATTTTTGTTGGTGGCGTTGGTGACACAGGCGCAGGAGCGGATAGAGGTGCTGCCGGGTGGAGATTTTGAGACGTGGACGGAGAAACAGATCAAGGAATCCGCGCTGATCGGCGGTCAGACGAAGACGCTGTACAAGATCAGCGGTCCGTGGAGCAGCAGCAACGCTCATGCCCGTGCGCTGGGCGTGGACAAGGTGTCGGTGAGCGTGACGCCGGAGAGACGGGGCGACGGATTCTGCTGCCGGATGGAGAGTACTTTGGAGAGCGTGAAGGCAATCGGGATTGATTTCAAGGCACTCGCCACCGGAAGTATTTACACCGGTAAGCTGCTGGAGGTGGTAGGTCTGAAACAAAGCAGCGATCCTAATTCGGCGATCGACATGGGTGTGCCTTTTACGGGCAGACCGAGTGCGCTGATCCTTGATTACAAAGCGCTTATTCAGGACAAGACCGCCGTTTATGCACCTGCGAAGACGAAAGTGAAACCCGTGGAGGGACACGACAAAGGACATATTACTCTGATTTTGCAACACCGATGGGAAGAGAACGGGCATGTGTATGCCTACCGCGTAGGAACCGCCGAACAGACGATCGCGCAGACGACCGAATGGCAGAACGATTTCCGTGTTCCGGTCGTCTATGGCAAAGAGGGCGAGGCGTTACACCAGTTATCGAGCAACCGCCACAAGACGCATAACAGCCGCGGCGAGATGGTGTGTATCGAGGAAGTGGGGTTCCGCGGGGACTTAGAGCCGACGCATCTGATTGTACAGATTTCGGCAGGGAGCATGCCGCCCTTCACAGGCTGCCCAGGCAATGTAGTTTGGTGTGACAACATCCGGCTTGCCTATACCGGGGATCAATCCGCTTTAGCCCATGCGAAATAAGTTCATCTGGCTCATAGTGTTTCTGCTTTGCGTGCTTCCGTCGGAGGCGCGCAAACGTCGTAGTATTGCTATCTCAAGCGAGTACGAATCGGTGACGGTGAACGAGGACAGCACGGTCAGTTTCTGCTACTGCGGACCGGGTCGTCGGGTAAGTGTGCAGAGCGATCTGCAGTACGCGGACGAGGACACGGCGCGCTATACCGACCGGACGCGGCGGATCAAGATGCGGCTGGGCAGCGACGGCTGTTTTCACGCCACGACGCGGGCTGTGAGTCCGGAGATGTACACCTATTGTTTCCGGGTGAACGGCAAGCGCAAACCTGATCCGCTGAACAGCGACACGGCTTGGCAGAAGATGCACAAATGGAATGTGGTGAATGTGGGTGGTTCGGAGCGCGCGGAACTGTATCGGACGCCCGAGAGGCAGGGAGAGTTGATCCGCACAAGTTGGTACAGCAGCAATGAGAAACTGCGCCGAAGGGTGAATGTGTATGTGCCAAACCCCACCCCGAGTTGTTCTACGGACGGCCACCGGCAGTCCGATCGAGCAGAGCTCTTCACCCTCTCAAGGGAGGGAGAGAAGACCGTGGGAGAAAGGAAATTTCCGGTGCTATATTTGATTCACGGAATCAACGGCTACGAGGGCAGTTGGAGCGAACGGGGACGAGCGATCAACATATTGGAGAATCTGGTGGCGGAGGGTCTGTGCGAACCGATGATTTTGGTGATGCCGGACGTCAATTTCGGTGTGCATGAAGACAAACCGAGCCATCACACCCTTTGGAACAATATCTTCAATTATCCGCGGCTATGCCACGACCACGACATCGAGCGCAGTCTGGTGGAGCTGGTTCAGATGGTCGATTCGACGTACCCTATTTCGGACAAACATTACATTGCAGGTCTCTCGGACGGCGCACGCATCGCTGCCAACACCGCTAATCTGATGCCGGGTTATTTCGAGGCGATCGGTATGTTTTCGCCCGTGGTTCACAAAAGCCAGCTGCCGAAGGACAGCACAACGGTCTATATCTACACCGGCAAAAAAGATATGTTTCACCCCAACGCCAAGCGTTTCAACCGCCGGATGGAGAAGGCACAGAAGCCTCATTCTTACAGCGAGTCCATCGGAGGGCACACCTGGCGAAATTGGCGGAGTTATCTGGTGGATTTCTTAAAGAAATTATAAATATTCTTTGCAAAATTCATAAATTTCGCACTTTTACTCTCTAAAATTTGTATATATACAAAATTTTCCGTAACTTTGTGCCCGCTTTTTGGAACACAATATATAAAAATATATACGAATTATGAGTAAAGTTACAGTTGTAGGCGCAGGAAACGTAGGTGCTACCTGCGCAAACGTGTTGGCTGTGAATGAAGTAGCCAACCAAGTATGTCTCATCGATATCAAAGAGGGCTTCGCCGAGGGCAAAGCTATGGATATCATGCAAACAGCCCAGCTCATGGGCTTCGACACCGTCGTTGAAGGTGTCACCAACGACTATTCCAAGACTGCCGGTTCGGACGTAGTCATCATCACTTCCGGTCTCCCCCGCAAACCGGGTATGACCCGCGAGGAGCTTATCGGCGTCAACGCCGGCATCGTCAAGAGCGTGGCTCAACAGGTGCTCACCTATAGCCCCAACGCTATCCTCGTTGTTGTTTCCAACCCGATGGACACGATGGCTTATCTGACGCTGCACGCACTGGGTCTGCCGCGCAACCGCGTGATCGGTATGGGTGGCGCACTCGATAGCGCACGTCTCAAATACTTCCTCAGCCAGGCACTCAAATGCAACGCCAACGACGTGGACGGTTTCGTGATCGGCGGTCACGGAGACACCACCATGATTCCTCTGACCAGCTACACCACTTACAAAGGTATCAACGTATCGGAGTTCCTCAGCCCTGAGGAGCTGGAGAATGTCGTTAAGAGCACGATGGTCGGCGGCGCAACCCTGACCGGTCTGCTCGGTACTTCCGCTTGGATGGCTCCGGGTGCAGCTGCTGCTTCCGTAGCAGAGGCTATCATCAAGGACCAGAAGAAAATGATCCCCTGCTCCGCTGCTCTCGAAGGCGAATACGGCATGAAAGATATCACCATCGGTGTGCCCTGTATCATCGGTAAAAACGGTATCGAGAAGATCCTCGAACTGAATATCTCCGACGAAGAGCGCGCCAAACTGCACGAGTCCGAAGCTGCCGTTCGCAAGACAACCGCAATCCTCAAAGATCTGAATGTCCTCTAATATGGATCTATTCGATAAATGCGACCATTTTGAGACCCTCAAACTGGCGCGAGAACTACAAATATATCCGTATTTCCACGAGCTGGAAAGCCGTCAGGCTCCCGTCGTACAGATGGAGAACCACCGCGTGATCATGCTCGGCTCCAATAACTACCTCGGCTTCACCGAGAACGAGGCAGTCATCAAAGCCGGACACGACGCGCTCGACAAATACGGTACAGGCGTCAGCGGCAGCCGATTCCTGAACGGCACGCTCGACCTCCACTTGCAGCTGGAGCGCGAGCTCGCGGAGTTCACCGGATACGAGGAGTGCATGACCGTCTCGACGGGTTTCCAGACCAACCTCGCTATCATATCCGCTATCTGCGGAAAGGACGACTATATCCTCAATGACCGCGAGAACCACGCCTCTATCTACGACGCCTGCCGCTTGTCTTTCGCCAAGGTGCTCCGCTACCGCCACTCGGACATGCAGGATCTGGAGCGCCAGCTCCAGTCCATCCCCGAGAACGCAGGCAAGCTGATTGTGACCGACGGCGTCTTCTCCATGCGCGGAGACATCTGCAAACTGCCGGAGATCTGTGCGCTGGCGGAGAAATACCATGCCCGCGTAATGGTTGATGACGCACACGGCTTCGGTGTACTCGGTCCCGGCGGTCGCGGTACAGCGGCGCATTTCGGACTGACCGACAAGGTGGACATCACCATGCTCACCTTCTCCAAGTCCCTCGCTTCCATCGGCGGATGTATGCTGACGAGCCACCGCGTAGCCGACTGGCTGCGCCATGTGAGCCGTCCGTTCATCTTCTCCGCGGCTATAACGCCTTGCTCGACCGCAACGGCATTGGAAGCGCTGCACCAGCTCATCCTCGATCCCGAGCGTCCGACACGACTGATGAACATCGCCAAATACTTCCAAAAGAGCCTGCTCGCTGCCGGTATCAAGATCATCGAAGCACCGACACCCATCGTGCCGATCTTCACTTACAAGACACTCGATACCCTCTATTTCGGCAAGAAGATGTTTGAGGAAGGCGTCTATGTCAACCCGGTGATCGCGCCCGCGTGCGTCGAAGGCGAGTGCCTGCTCCGCACCACCCTGATGGCGACCCATACCGAGCCCGTCATTGACGAAGCTACCGAAATCATCGCCCGCGTCCTCAAAGAGGGTGCACCCGAAGGACTCGCATACTAAAAATTTAGGATTTGAAAACAAGCATCGCCAGAGAGACGATGCTTGTTTTTTCTGCCTGAAAAGCATTAAAAATTACAAAAAACGTAAAAATATTTTGATATTTGGAATAATTATTGTACCTTTGCAGCAGATTTAACATCGGAACGGTAATGCGAATAATAGCACGAAAGAAAATTGTGGACTATTATACCATCCACACACAGGCAAAGACGGCACTGAATGAATGGTATAAGAAAACAGAAGAGGCTGAATGGCATAGTTTGGCGGATATCAAGCAGACGTTTCATTCCGTGGACTATGTCGGAAACCAACATTACGTATTTAATATCAAAGGAAATGATTTCCGATTAGTTGTTGTAATCAAGTTCACTCCACAGAATGTGTTTATCCGATTCGTGGGAACACATGCCGAGTATGACAAAATAACAGATATTCAAAACCTTTAGACTATGGCACAGATCAAAACAGAGAAAGAGTACGAAGCAGCTATGGCGCGTATAGACCAGCTGCTCCCACTTACATGGGGGGAGGGCATTCCGGAAGACTCACCGGAGAATATCGAGTTGTCTCTCCTCTCCGACTTGGTAGCTGAGTACGAAGAGATCCACTATCCTATAGCTGCGCCTTCGTTAGCCGAAATACTCAAACTGCGCATGTATGAAATGGGACTGACGCAAAAGAGTGCAGCTGAATTATTAGGGATCAGCTCGCCGCGCATGAGCGAAATCATGCATGGCAAGGTGGAGCCGTCTTTGTCGCTCGCGCGAACCATGTGTATCAAAATGAATATAACGCCCGAAATGGCGCTGGGATTATAATACAAAGCTATGCAAACATTAGTCATCACCGGCGGTAGTTCCGGCATAGGAAAAGCAACAGCCTCGCTCTTTGCAGAGCGGGGCTGGCGTGTTTTTGAACTTAGCAGACACGGAGCGATCTACTGCGACGTGTGCTCCGAAGAGAGCTGCCGCAAGGCGATCGCGGAAGTAATGACGCAGACCGACCATATAGACGTCGTCATCTCCAATGCCGGCTACGGCATCTCCGGACCCGTCGAGTTCACCGAGATAGCTGACGCGGAGCACCAGATGGATGTCAATTTCATGGGCGCGGTGCGGTTTACCCAAGCCGTTCTGCCGCAACTCCGCGCGCAGCGCTACGGACGCATCATCTACACCTCTTCGGTAGCCGGTGTGCTGGCTGTGCCGTACCAGGCGTTTTACTCCGCCTCCAAGGCTGCAATCAATGCGATGGCTTTGGCGCTGGCGAACGAAGTGCGGGAATTCGGCATCTCCGTCTCCGTCCTTATGCCGGGCGACGTCTCCACCGGCTTCACCGACGCCAGACGCAAGTCCACCGCCGGAGCGGACATATACCGCCATGCCGAGCAAGCCATCACCGCCATGGAGAAAGATGAGCGCAGCGGCATGGAGCCGCGCAAAATGGCAGAGCTTTTCTACCATATCGCTACCTGCCGCAGCCCCCGTCCGCAATACGTCGGAGGGGCGCTCTACAGAACCTTCTGTTTCCTCAACCGCATCCTCCCTACCCGTTTCGTCAACTGGATCGAAGGAAGGATGTATGGGTAATTGAGATTTGAGATTTGAGATTTGAGATTTGAGATTTGGCATTTGACATTTGAGATTGGAGAATTATGCATATCCGAATTATTTCGCCATCGGGGGCGATAGACCCGCTTTATATTGACCAAGCCGCAGCACGGCTGCGCAGTTGGGGACACGAAGTGAGCGAAGGCGCGCACGCACGCGGCGCGTGGGGACGCTTTGCCGGCACAGACCAAGAGCGGCTATCGGACTTAGTAGCAGCCCTCGCAGATCCCTCCGTGGACGCGATCCTCTGTTCCCGAGGCGGCTATGGCTTGCAACGGATCATTGACCGGGTGCCGAATATAACCAAGCCCGTCATCGGCTTCAGCGACATTACCGCGTTGCACCAGCTGTCAGCTATCAGCAGTCAGCAGTCAGTACACGCCATCATGTGCAAGCATATAGCGACTTTGCCGGAAGACAGCGAACCGCTCGTGGCATTGCGCCGCGCGCTGAACGGCGAGCCGCTCTCCTACTCCGTCGCCCCGCACCCCCTGAACCGAGACGGTTCAGCCAAAGCACCCGTCTTCGGCGGCAACCTCTCCGTCCTCTACGGACTACAAGGCACACCGTATAGCCTTCAGCAGTCAGCTATCAGCAGTCAGGCTCCTATTTTTTTGATTGAGGACATCGCCGAGCGGCACTACCACATAGACCGGATGATGCGGAATCTGAAGATGTCCGGTGTGCTGGCGCAGATCGGCGGTCTGATCGTTGGGCAATTCTCCGACTGCGAGGACGATCCGGCGATGAATTGCACGGTCTATGAAACAATAAAAGAGGCAGTCGCTGAATACGACTACCCCGTTCTATTCAATGCTCCTTTCGGACACGTGGAGCACAACCTGCCGATTTGGTTCGGTAAAGAGGCGCAGTTCTCCGTCACCGCCGAGGGTTCGGTACTCCGTATTTGACACGAATGATCGTGGTGTCGGGTTCCTCCTTCGGATAGAAATCCACAGGTGCACCGTACAGCACCTCCGGCTCTTTGACCTCTATCACAGGTGTCTTCTCCTCTTCTTCTTGCGGCTGGGACTCTGCCGTTTTTTTCTGCACATGGCATCCCGCCAGCGCCACACTCAATGCACCCAACAGCGCATTGACGCGCAATAAAACTTCCTTTTTCATAATAGTTGTACCCTTCCGTCCACTACTGCGCGGAGCGTGTCTTGCTCCTGCGCCGCCTCTATATACAGGTCGCGGATCAACAGATTGCTGTCCCAATACTTCGAATACCTCGTCAGCGCAGTCATGTGATCGGCTCCTCCGGTCATATAATTGCTGGTGGCGACAGTATATTTCTTGTTCGGCACAATCGGCTTGCCGCCCACCGTCACGTCTGCCAACTGCCCATCGACCGCCGTCATCCGCATTCCTGCCAACCCCTGCGCACCGTACGAAACGATCGAGTCGCATAGTTCGATCAGGTTTTCGCCCGTGAGGGTGATCACGACCAGCGTGTTCTCAAACGGCATAATCGAATAGATCTGGCCGTACGTCAGTTCGCCCGGCAGCCACTCACCGCGGACGCTGCCCATGTTAACAAAGGCTACATCCACCTTACCCGGGTACACTTTTTTAGCGGACTCCCAGAGCGCGTCCGTCAGCCAGTTCAGCAGCGGGCACTCCGGTGCACCGACCCAGAAGGTGTCCGGCACATAACCCACCTTGACACCCATCTCGCGATCCACCACCTCTTTGTACGGCGCCAGACGCTCCAAGTACGCCGAGTCTTGGATCGCGTCACAAGAAGCATCCACTTTGATTGCTTCGGTCTTCACTCCTGTCACCTGCTTCGCTCCCTCCGGCTTCGTGCATGCCGAAAAAAGGAACAAGCTGCCTACTACAAATAACAATATTTTTTTCATAACTTATAGATTTTTCAACCCATTGCTTTCGCGGTGCGTGCAGCAAGACGGGCGTTATTGAGTACCAACTGGATATTCGCTGCCAAGCTGTCGCCGCCGGTGAGGTCTTTCACCTTCGCCAGCAGGAACGGCGTGCATTGTTTGCCATGGATTCCGGCGGCATCCATCTCGCGAAGGGCTTGGTCGATCGCTTGGTCTATGACCTCTTTGGGCATCGAGTACTCCTCCGGAATGGGGTTGGTCACCAGCATACCGCCTTTGAGTCCGCACTCCAGCTTCGCCTTGAAAGCCGCAGCCAACTCCTCGGGTGTGTCAATGCGGTAGTCCACTCCGAAACCGCTGTGACGGGTGTAGAAAGCAGGCAGCTCGTCGGTGCCGAAACCGATCACGGGCACACCCTTGGTCTCCAGGTATTCGAGCGTCAGCCCGAGGTCGAGGATCGACTTGGCTCCCGCACAAATGACCATAACGGGCGTCTGCGCCAGCTCTTCGAGGTCTGCCGAGATGTCAAAGGTCTGCTGCGCACCGCGGTGTACGCCTCCGATACCGCCGGTAGCGAAGACTTTGATTCCAGCCATAGCCGCAATGATCATGGTCGTTGTGACGGTCGTTGCACCGTCTTCCTTGCGCGCGATGAGCACCGGCAGGTCGCGGCGCGAAGCCTTGATCACCGCCTGCCCTTTCTTACCGAGGTACTCGATCTCCTCCGGCGTGCAGCCGGCTTTCAGTCTGCCGCCGATGATGGCGATGGTAGCAGGCACGGCTCCGTTCTCCCGGATCGTCTGCTCCACCCGCAGCGCCGTCTCTACGTTCTGCGGATAAGGCATACCGTGACTGATGATGGTGGACTCCAATGCCACTACCGGCTTGCCGGTTGCAAGTGCGTCCTGCACCTCCGGCGATATAGAAAGATACTTATTGGTCATTTGAAATTTGAAATTTGAGATTTGAGATTTGAGATTTGAAATTTGACATTTGACATTTGTGATTATAATAATATATTAGCGATGTCGGGGTTGACGGCTTTGGGGCTCATGATGGTGGCACGCGCAGCCATCAGACCGTACTGGGCAGTCTGGGGGAAGTCGATCCCTTTGGCATGGGCATAGACGACTCCGGCGAGGAAGGCGTCTCCGGCACCCGTCGTGTTCACGATCTCCCCCGGCAGAGCCGGAAAGAGCCATTCCTCCGCCGCCGTGCGGCAATAGACACCGTCGCCGGAGAGGGTGATATAGACATGTGCGACGCCCAAGTCCAACAGTTTCTGCGCCGCCTCGGCGTACGTAGCAGCCTCGGTCACCGCCAGCGCCTCTTTGAGGTTCAGTTTGAGGGTGTGGAGGTACGGCAGTTTGGCATTGCGCAGGGCGTTCACCACGCGGTGCGCCTTGGTCGTACTCACGCCGTCGATGAAGAGCGGCGCAGTAACGTTCTCCATCAGCCACCGGATTGCGTCCTCGCCAATGTTGGTGTCTGCAACGATAAAATCAGACATATTGATCTCTCCGTTGCGTTTGGCAAGCCACTCGGGCGTGATCAGTTTGATAGCCTCCGTGTCCGCCACCGCCGCAATCATCTCGCCGCCGTGGTTGTTGAGACAGAGGTAAATGCCCGACCGCAAGTCTTTCACTCGCTCCGAGAGATGCACATCAATCCCCTGCTGCTTGCAGTAATCATGCAGCAAGCCGCCGAAGAGGTCTCCGCCGAAGATCGTCAGCAACTGGGTGCGTGCGCCCAGCAGCGCGAGGTTATGCGCTATGTTCCGCGCCACGCCGCCGTAGCCGACCTCTATGTGTCCGGGATTCGAGTCCGAAGCAATGAATGCCTCCGCCAGCGTTGCCGACATATCCATATTCGCGCCGCCTATTACAGAAATGAGTGTCTCCATAAAGCCATTTACGATTTACGAGTGCAAAGGTACTGCTTTTTTGGCAAATATGCAAGAGGGAGGCAAGAAAAAATCGTCCGTGGGAGTGATTTGGGGGATTTTGGGGCGCAAAGGGAGGAAATGGGAGGCGGGAGGGGTATTTTGGGGAAGGCGGAAGGCAAAAAGAAACCGCCTCGCTCACGCGAGACGGCTTCCGAAAAAAACGTTGGTTGGATATATTACCACCGGTTAAAAGTGAGTACTTTTCCTGTGGTTTGGCGGTTTCTCACCACTGCTCATTAGTGGGTATGTTATTCATTTCCAGAACGGTATCACTTACGCAGATCATAGACATTGTATTGATTTGCGCTACATTGACTTCGGGTTGATTATAAAGCTTTTTCATAATGTTACAATTTTAAGAAAAAAACCTAAAAAACAAGTTATTTTACAATCTGACCTTGTGCATTGTAACGCACACCGTTCTTAATAATGATGAGTTGACCGTTTTCGAGGCGTTTCTCAGATCCGCCAAAGCTTGCGGATGTATTTTCTATGCCTGTAGCGGCGTTCTCACCGTTGAAGATGAAGCGCATACGATGTGCCGGAGCTAGGGAAGCTCCTCCACTATAGATAGCGTAAGCTTTGTGTGCTGCGAGCGTACCTGTGAACTTATAGAATCCTACACCTGTTACGGTCTCGTCTGCTGATTTGCCGGAGAGCACGTAGCAGTTCTCCGGAGCTGCCTTTTCTGAATCCGTTCCGATCAGATCATTGGAAGCGCTAATTGTAACAGGCTCTGCGTCTGTCGGGGTGAGGACTACCGATGCAGAGGTCGATTTGAGGATCACAGCAGTGTTAGCAGGCAGTACTTCGCCAGCGTTCACTACTTTTGTCAAGTTCAAGTCTTCGCCGCTGACGGTTGCTACATATGCTTCCGTGCCTGCAGGGAGTTGGTATTTCTGCATCTCGTTATAGTGCGTGCTATAATAAACACCTGCGTTATCCGGATCCACATTAGCAGTAATAGGATACGTCGGAGCTAGGCTAAGAGCAGTCAGAGCAGCCAGCGGTGCGTCCTTCTTGGCCGCAGGGGCACGTTTAGGAGCAGGAGAACTTCCATTAGTACTTATGTAGATAACTACAGCTGTCTGATTGGGAACATTATAGTTAACAATCGCCTGACCGGCAGCTACCTGAGCCGGAGTGAAACTGTGAACTCCATCTTCGCCTCTGATCTTCACTTTGAGTACGCAGCCCTCTTGTACAGTACCGTTAACTGTGAGACTACCATTACCTTGCGGAAGTTCGAAACTAATGGTGTTCTGAAGGTTTTCATCCCATCCCGGATGGCCGAAAGCGTAGCAAGTCAAAGCTGCTTGCACCACTTCATCGGATATTACTTCTCCTATCTGTACTTGTTGAGTATTCGGATCATACGTTGCATTGTTAGCTATCGCGCTATTTGACGACGGGTCAGAAGTAAAGTCCACAGAAGTAGTCAAAGCTATTTCAGTCGGCTTGATGTGAACAGGAATCTCGATTTCTTTGTATTCTCCATTCATGTCTCCATCTTCATAGCGTGCATAACGCACTCTAAATACATCATCACCTGCGGTCAGTGCACGAAGTTTCGTCTCCGCCTGGATGCTGGCTACATAATGTTTACGCGAACCCCAGATGGAGAACGACGGAGCATAGGCAATCGTCGGGTCGCTCTTCTCACGTAATTGCATCCATGGCATCTCTTGACCTGTTTCCAGTTCAAATTTATAGTCTTCCGGTACTATTTGACCATCGTTAGGACCACCTACGAATGCCAGTACACATTCTTTAGTTGCGGCTTTACCGGAAACAACATGGATGGTAAACGTTATACTTGCGGGTTTGTATGTCTCATTGCCTTCGGTAGAAGCTGTAACGACTGCATTTCCAAAACCATTCACAGTAAATTCGAAACTATTACCTGTAGTTTTGGTAAGGGTAATAACGTCATTATTAGATACGGAGTACGTCATCGTAAGACCTTTTTCAGTTGGAGTAGCCCAAGCTATAAAAGGTTGATCTTGGTAATACATGACCCCATTATTCACATAGAGAAAATATTCGGTACTTGGATTATAATACGTTCCGGGTTCAAATGTCCATCCGTAGATATCTTTTACGATGGTTGCCTCTGTCAGTTCATCGCCTCCATTTAAGAATTTCAGTTCAGGAACCTCTCTTGTGTCGTTTGGATCGGAATCATCTATTGTAAATGCAACGTAATTGATGTGATCAATAGATGCATTCGCCAAATCAACAGAGAAAGAAGCGTCACCTGACCAAATAAGTTTGGTGGCAGTAGATGTCCAACCGGACTCAGCCGGTAGATTCGTATCGTCTGAGTCAACTATACCGGCTATAACAATACGCGTCAATCTACCCGTTTCGGGAGCAAAGGTAAGTATTCCATTTCCGCTGACGGTCATAGTAACTTTGTCATTTTGACTATCATAGAGGAAATGACAATAATCACCGTTTTCCGAAGCTGTTGCGGTGGCTACAATACCATCAATCGTCTGATTTGTTGAACCGGTTCCGGGATACGCTAACAGAGATATATCTTCAAGTTCTGATTTATCCCACTTAACATCCCCTTGAGCATCCGGATCTGCCGCAAGAGTAAACACGATAGAATAAATCGGTCCGGAAGTGAGATTCTTAGAACTATTCGACTTCAACACTACGGACTCTGCACCATCTTCATCATCACTTGTCCATGTGAGTTGGCTATTCGTAAAGCTCCATCCGGATCCCGGCACAAGATCCGGATCGGGACCTTCATAATTCCAGTTAATGACAATGCTCGTTAATCTACCTGATTCAGGAGTAAAAATGAGCGACCCGCCATTATACATGGAGAAGCCACAATAGTTGTAGGGATCATCTTGATATAAGAAATAACAATAATCGTTGTACGGATCCGGGCAACTATTCGTTACTCTGATTGTTTTAATCGTTCGAAATTCGTTCGTAGGGACATTGACCGTTGCGAGGTCAGCCGTCTCCCATATAACCGTAGAAACCAAGTGAGTCGGTACATCAGGATCCGGCTCTTCTGTTACAAAAGCAAAGTCAATGGATGTTATATTGCTTACATAAGCATCAGCCAAAACTACAGAAGCGGCATCACCTGTCCATGACAATGTATGTTGCTCTCCATTCCAAGACCAGCCACTTGTATATATACCATATTCATTAGTGGTGTGAATGATAATGCTTGCCAAGTTGCCAAAAGGAGAGGAGAATGTGAACGTTCCGTCAACTTCAAGATAGATATTGCCATTATTGGCATCGCTATCATAATAGAAACCGCTATTATCATCACTTCCGAGAGCGGTAGCTGTGGCTGTAATGCCATTAATCGTCTGGGACATTGGCTCGCCTTGTCCATGATACTGGGAGATACTGATACTTGCAAGGTCTGACAGATTCCAAGAAGTAGAAGCAGGCACAGAAACAACGGTAAAGTCGATAGAAGTAATGTGGTGAATAGAGGCTCCATATTGTCCTCCGTCGTTACCTAAAACCACAGAAGCGGCATTACCTGTCCATGATAAAGTATGCGATGTAGTATTTTCACTCCAACCTTCACCAAATCCATATGCAGATCCATTTTCTTCATCCAAGTGGATTACAATACTCGACAGCACTCCCAAAGAAGTAGCAAAAGTAATCGTACCGCTTTTTTCAAGAGAGATATAGGAATAATGGTCATCATTATCATAAGTGCTATAATAGAAACCACTATAATCCTCACTTCCGGGAGCGGTGGCTGTGGCTGTAATGCCATTAATTGTAATGGACATTGGCTCGCCATTTCCATGATACTGGGAAATACCGATACTTTGTACGTCGGCCTGATTCCACGTGATTTGCGTTGCCCACGTGCTGACGGTTAGCGCCAGAAGGGCAAACAATAAAGTAAATGTTTTTCTCATAATGTTTAGAGATTTTTGTTAATATTGTGAGGGTTGCCCCTCGGTTAATTACAAAGTTTTCAGTGTTCAGTTTTTCAGTTGTTCCGGACCGCTTCGCTATTCCTGAAATTCAGGATAATCCAAGTTCGAGGTTTCCGTTTTTGTCCCGTTTTCGTGCCGTTAATCCTGCGTTAATGCTGTGTTGGAATATGCGCGCGCGCGTTTCATTAGTTATTATCTTTGGAATTGGAAGATAGTATCTCTTCAATCAACTCCTTCGTATAATCTTTCGCCGCTTCATGACGGTGTTGCGAATGAGAGGATGATTCCTGTTCGGAGTGATTGTTGTTTTCGTTGTTTTCCATACCCTGTGCGTGGGATAAAATCCGTCAACTGCGGGTGAAAAAAAGTACTGGCAGAGCATATACTAAAAGCACCCGATTGATTTCGGGTGCAAAGGTAGTGGAAATTTCTGAAACTGCTTTTGCAAAAGCGGACAGAAATTTTACAAAATCGGACAAAATGCTGTTTTAAAAGAAAAAAACATTAAAAACCCCTCATCCGTTTGTAAGCCTTGCGGAGTTACAAACGTCTTCGGACATAAACATAAAAAAGCTATTGGCCGCGGGAGGAACGGTAGTCGGAGGGGGAGATGCCGACGTTCTGGGTGAAGGTGCGGGTGAAGGAACTGTGGTCCTCAAAGCCACAGCGGTTGCCGATCTCGACGATCGGGATATCGAGGTTGCGGAGAAGCATGCTCTTCGCCTGCTCCAATTGGATTCGCATAATATATCGCTTGGCTCCTTCGCCGGTGAGGTATTGGAGTCGGCGATTAAGCGTCTTGGGCGACATGCACATCTTGTCTGCGACCTGGGTGACGGTGACCGTCCGGTGGTTCATCATTTGGGTGACGGCGAGGATGAGTTTGCGGAGGAACTGTTTGTCCTCCTGGGTCAGGTACTCCACAGGTTCTTCCGGCTCTTCGGGTGTCTCGGGAGTTTCGGATGTCTGTTCAGCGGGATTCTCAGGCGTTTCGGATTTCTGCTCCGCAGAAAGGCGCGCCTCGTTCAGCTCCGCCATCATAGAGGTGAGTTGTTCGTTGATCTTGGTCTGGCGTCTCCGGAACCATATAAGCGAGATGAGAATACCGATGAGGACTACTATACCGGCAGCGGCTCCGATCGCCACCAAACGATGGTTGCGGCGGGTGAGCCACTCTTTCTCTTTCTCCAGTTCGTCGCGTCCGAACTCGGCGTTGAAACGCGCGAGCTGCTCCGCCGTAGCGTGCGAATAGAGCGAGTCCTTGAGCAGATGGTATCGCTCCAAGTGGACTTTCGCGGCATCGGGGTTGGACTTATAGAGTATCTCGTATATCGCGCGTTGCGCGTACGCCTCATTATAAGGATTGCCTATGCGCACGCATATGTCGATAGCTTCGCTGAAATAGTTCACCGCCTCTTCAGTCCGTCCCAGACCGTTTGCGACCATGCCGCTTTTATTGAGGGCGATCGCGAGCGAGAGCTGGTCTCCGGTCTCTCGGAAGAAAGGCACGACGTCCGCCAAGATACGTTCGGCTTCGGCATAGCGCGCCATGCCGACGAGGATAGACGCTTTCTGGGTCTGCCGGACCGCCATCTTGTATCGGTTGCCGGTGGTTGCTTCGACCAAACAGGCGCTGTCGGCATAGAGGAGGGCTTTTTCGGAATGTTCGAGCCGGTTCTCTATCTCGCTCGCCATGCCGTAGATGACCGCCATACGGGAAGGGTTGTCCGCCTGCTTGGCATACGTGATCGCTTTGAGGATATAGCCCTCTGCTTCCTCGGGGTTTCCGGCTGCGAGAAGCGTTCCGGCGATCGTATTGAGGGAGGAGGAGATGCGGTCGGGGTCGCCGCTCTTGCTGTCGAGCTGGTAGCAACGGCGCATATAATGGAGCGCTTCGTCGTACTTGGACTGTCGCATATACGCCAATCCCAGCATCGCCAAGTTATCCGAGATCGATTTCTCATCCGCATACTCCATCAGTTCGAGCGCGCGGAGGAGGTTCTTCTCCGCCCGTACGTAGTCCTGCTCGGCATAATACCATTCGCCCGCCCAATACCAGACAAGCGCTTTCATGGTGTCGAGGGGCGTAGAAGAAGTGAAAACCACGGGTTCGTCCGTGAACTGCTCTTGGTCCATATAAGCGAAGAAATCCCTCGCGGTCTTCAGTCCGGGCTTTTGGTCAAAACGCAGCAAGAGCGTGTCGATAGGCTCCGCCATCGGTTGCTGCACAGATGCCATGACAGAGAGCGCGCAGAAGGTCAGCGCGAGGAAAGCAAGCATTCTATGAACGGGATGATTCGTGATCATGATATCATTTACGATTTGCGATTTACGATTTACGAGTGCAAAGGTACAACAAAAAATTCAAAATGCAAAATTAAAAATTAAAAATTATGCAAAACCGCTAAAAATTTAACAAAAAGCCAGCAAAGGACATAAACATAAAAAACATTTTCTAAAGAGGGGGAAGGATATAAAAACAAAGAAGGATGTCTCCCGACATCCCAATCTTTTTACTTAACCTTAAATCTAATACCATGAAAAACACGGTGCAAAAGTACTGCTTTTTGGCGAACTGACCAAATATTTTGCAAAAAAAATGTTATAAAACATAAAATTGCAAAGTTAAGTTGGCAAATATTAAGAATTTGAAGACTAAAATTAATTGTGATCAGTAAAAATTCGGGAGAATTGGATCTTATTCATCGAGTAGGTCGGGGCGGCGGGACTTGGTATGTTCGAGGGATTGCTCGTATTGCCATTCCTCGATCTTCGCCTGGTTGCCGGAGAGAAGGATGTCCGGCACTTTCCATCCTTTGTATTCCGCCGGGCGGGTATAGACGCCGGCTTCGAGCAGTCCGTCCTGGAACGAGTCGTTGAGTGCGGACTCGACGTCTCCGAGTGCTCCCGGGAGGAGTCGCACGATAGCGTCCGTCATCATCGCCGCCGGCATCTCGCCGCCGGTGAGGACGAAATCGCCGATGGAGTACTCGCGCGTGATCAGATGATCGCGCACGCGCTGGTCCACTCCCTTATAATGCCCGCAGAGGATGATAATATTTTCCTTGAGGGAGAGGCTGTTGGCGGCTTTCTGGTCAAAGCGTTCGCCATCGGGAGCGGTGAAGATGATCTCGTCGTAGTGGCGCTCGGCGGTGAGGGCAGAGATACAACGGTCGATGGGTTCGATCTGGAGGACCATTCCGGCGCTGAAGCCGAAGGCATAGTCGTCCACCTTGCGGTGTTTGTCCAGCGTCCAGTCGCGGAGGTTATGGACATAGATCTCACAAAGCCCTTTGGACTTTGCGCGGGCGATGATGGAGTGGTTCAAGGGCGACTCCAAGAGTTCGGGGCAAGCTGTAATAATATCAATCCTCATAAGGGAATTTGAAAATTTAAAAATTATATTATGGGACGGGGTCGTAGCCGGAGCCACCCCATGGATGGCAGCGGAGGATGCGTTTGATGCCGAGCCAAGTACCTTTGAAAATACCGTATTTGAGCACCGCCTCCACCATGTATTGGCTGCACGTCGGCGTATAACGGCAGGACGGGGGCGTCAAAGGCGAGATGAACACCCGGTAGAAATAGACAGGGAGGAGGAAGACTTTGCGGAGGAAAATCCTCCAAGCCCCCCTCGATCCCCCCGTGGAGGGGGGAAGATTATTTTCAGAGTGTTCACTGGGCATTGGCGATTCTTTTTAGGGCTTTGATGACGGCTTTCTCTATGACCGCATAGGATCTTACCTCTTTGTCGATATAGTTGAAGGCGATGAGGTAAGAAACCCCACCCGCGAGTTCTACGGACGGCCACCGGCAGTCCGATCGAGCAGAGCTCTTCACCCGCTCAAGGGAGGAGGAAGTGAGGATACCTTGGTTGAGGCGGTAGGCTTCGCGCATGAGACGGCGGAGACGGTTTCTGTCCACGGCATGTTTGAAAAGCGATTTGGGTGCCCAGATGAGGATTTGGGAAGCCCCCTCCGGCTCCCCCGTAGAGGGGGAGAGATCAGGGATCTTCTGCCATGTGACGCGCAGGGGCCAGGACGTGAAACGGTTGCCGCTCCGATAGAGAGCAGCTATCCGTTCCTTGCCGCATAGTTTACTATGTTTTGGAAAAGAGTTAGTCATTTTTCTCCAAATAGTCGGCGATTGCCATCGGGAGCGAGGCAAAAGTTTTACCGGGTCCCGCCTCTATGTCCACACGGAAACCGGCATCGTCCAATGCGCGGATTGTTCCTTCTCCGAAAGCCGCAATCAGGGTCTTCCCTTGTTTCCAAGTGGGGAAGTTCTCGCAGAGCGAAGTGACACCCGCGGGCGTAAAGAGACCGATCAAGTCATAATCAAAGGGTTTGCCTTCGGGCCAAGGAGTCGTCACGGTGCGGTACATGATCGCCGGAGTGACCTCTATCCCATTCACGGCAAACATATTGATCTGGTCGTCATTATGGATATCCGACAGCACCATCAGATATTTCTCATTCGGACGCCGGTGCATCGCGGGCAAGAGGTCCTCAAACTTATTCCCCGTCTCCGGGAAGAAGACCTTGCGCTTGCGATAATTGATAAACTTTTGCAGATACAAGCCCACTTGCTCCGAGTTGCAGTAATAATGCATGGTGTCGGGCACAGAGAGTCGCATCTCTTCGCAGAGACGGAAATAGTGCTCTGCCCCCAGTTTGGAATTCAAGATGACCGCCGAGAAATCCAACGGGTTGATACGCTGTTTGCGGAACTCGCTGGCGGACAAGCCCTCGACATGGATGAACTGGTAGAAATCACATTCTACTCCAAACTGAGCCTCCAAACGGGTATAGGGATTATGCTCCGTAGAAGGGCGGGGTTGCGAAAAAAGGATTTTCTTTATCATAAGAGAGATATCATTTTAGCGGATAAGACGGCTATTCCTGCCATCGGCAGCAATTCCATCGTCGTCATATATAGGAGTAAATATACTACAGCTACCGGTGTACGCACAAACTGGCGCGCACTGCGATAGAACCAAAACAAGAAAAAGATGCCCGCTACGGCAATCATCATCCATCGCGTAGCCACCAGCGAGTCAATCTGCAAAAAGACCAGTAACAGCCCATAGACCACCACGGTCAGCAAGGTCATGAGATTGGAATAGTGCTCATATACCTCGCCGTACGTCTTGGTAATGCGGAAAGTGTAGTCCACCAGCAGGTCACATGCCATCTTCACCAGCGCCACACCGAAGATGACTCCTGCGACCGCCATATAGGCGACAAAAGAGAAGCCGGACTCCGGAGGGAAACAGAGACAGAGCGCCATCGCCAGCGTGCCGAGGCGGAAGATTGTGACGAACAGTTGCGCTACCGTCCGGGTCGGCGCATCTTTGTATGCCCGCTCGGGATGGAAGAGAAGAGAGGTCGTTGCCTGGGTGATGACACCCGGTTGCAGCCACTCGCTCAGCACCGCCATGATCAGCAGTACCAACATCGTCCAGCCGCACCAAGGGGCTGTCAGAGGAGAGATAATATGGTCATAAGCCGTCAGCATTCAGTATTTCAGCATTCAGGAGTCCAGAGGAAGAGTTTGTCGCCGCGGCGGAGGAGTCGGTCGGTCTTGAGGGAGAAGAAAGCACCTTTCTCCACGCGAGCGGTGGGGTTTCCGTCCGCATCGCGCATTCCCTCTGCCTTGCACTCATAGACACCGGTGGTCTCACCGGTGATGAGCAGGTCCGAGCCTTCCTCGATCGCCTCTACCGCTTCTACCACAAACTCCGCCACACTCAGGTTTTTGAAGAAATTGGTACATTTAGCGGCATAGACTTTCTTCCGCGTCGCTTTATTGCCATACGAATGGGTCCATTCGCCCAGCCGTTGCCCCAGATAATAGCCATCCCAGAACCCGCGGTTGAAGACGCGGCTGAGCCGTTCGTTCCAGTCCGCAATCTTGGGTTCGATGACGGCGTCGTCGGCATACTCGCCTCGCTGCCAAGCCTCGACCGCTTCGCGGTAGCAAGCGACGACCGTAGCGACATACTCCGCTCCGCGGGCACGTCCTTCGATCTTCAGCACCCGGACTCCTGCGTCCAGCATCTTATTGAGGAAATGGATGGTCTTGAGATCCTTGGGCGACATGATATACTGGTTGTCGATGTCCAGTTCGAGGTCGGAGGACTTGTCCTTGACCGTATAGCCGCGGCGGCATACCTGCACGCAGGCACCGCGGTTCGCCGAGAGCCCGTAGTTATTGAGCGAGAGGTAACACTTACCGCTCACCGCCATGCAGAGCGCACCGTGGCAGAACATCTCAATGCGGATGGGTTGACCGCTTCTGCCGCATATATGCTGCTCCTCGATGTCGCGATAGATAGACGCCACCTGATCCATATTCAGTTCCCGCGCCAGCACCACGACGTCTGCAAACTGCGCATAGAAGCGCAGCGCCTCGGTGTTCGCTATGTTGAGCTGGGTAGAGAGATGCACCTCCTGACCAATTGAGTTGGCGTACTGCATCACCGCGATGTCAGACGCAATGATCGCATCCACACCCACGGCATGGGCTTTTGAAACGATCTCACGCATCAGAGGCAGATCCTCGGGATACATGACGGTGTTGACCGTCAGGTAGGTCTTCACGCCCGCTTCGCGGCAGACAGAGACGATCTTCGCCATGTCATCCGTCGTGAAATTGACCGAGCTGCGGGCACGCATGTTGAGGTGCTCGATGCCGAAATAGACCGAGGTAGCTCCGGCCTGTATCGCCGCAGCCAGACTCTCCCAGCAGCCCACGGGAGCCATGATCTCTATTTGTGATTGGTGATTGGTCATTTGTGATTGATGATATATTCAGCGATCTGGACGGCATTGAGGGCTGCGCCCTTGCGAATCTGGTCACTCACGCACCAGAAGCTGAGTCCGTTCTCGTCCGTCAGATCCTTGCGGATACGTCCGATGAAGACTTCGTCTTTTCCGCTCAGGAAAAGGGGCATCGGGTATTTCTTCTGCTCCGGCTCGTCCATGAGCACACATCCGGGCGCTTGCGCAAAGGCTTCGCGCGCTTCGGCTACGGAGACCGGACGCTCGGTCTCGATCCAGACGCTCTCGCTATGCGCACGCAGCGAAGGCACACGCACACAAGTCGCACTGACTTTGACATCCGAATGCATGATCTTGCGCGTCTCGTTGTACATCTTCATCTCCTCCTTGGTATAGCCGTTTTCCGTGAAGAGGTCAATATGCGGAATGACGTTAAACGCCAGCTGGTAGGCAAATTTCTCCACGGTGGGTTCTTCTCCGGCGAGCACCTGGCGGTATTGGGTTTCCAGCTCCTTCATCGCTTGTGCCCCTGCGCCCGAAGCCGCCTGATAAGTAGATACATGCACACGGCGGATATGGCTCAGCCGCTCGATAGCCTGCAGAGCCACAACCATCTGGATCGTTGTACAATTCGGATTAGCGATAATATTCCGCGGGCGAACCAGCGCGTCAGCTGCATTGACCTCCGGCACCACCAGAGGCACATCTTCGTCCATACGGAAAGCGGAAGAATTATCAATCATCACCGCGCCGTAACGGGTGATATCCTCCGCGTACATACGTGACACGCTCGCGCCCGCGGAGGTAAACGCAATATCGACGCCCCTGAAGGCGTCGCCATGTTGCAGCAGTTGTACCTCGTACTCCTTGCCGCAAAATTCATACTTTTTACCGGCACTCCTCTCGGACCCGAATAAACGGAGTTCGGAGATAGGGAATTGCCGCTGTGCGAGCACAGCCAGCAATTCCTGCCCGACAGCGCCCGAAGCGCCTACGATTGCAATTACCATACTTATGCCAATGCAATGATCGTGTCTGCCTCAGCCTCGGTGAAGGAGATTTTACCCTCACGAGCAAGCCAGCCCAGTGCCAGATAGAGCTCCTCGTTCTTCAGCTTGGTAGCTTTTTTAAGCGCTTTCAGACCTTGTGCACCATTCTGCAATGCATTCCAAATCAGACCTGCATTTTCTCCAATTTTAGTAATCATAATACCTTAAATTTAAATTAGACTAATCGATGCTTAAAGGGGCATCCTTCCCTATTATTCATCCCATTTCCGGAATACCAGACATGCGTTGTGTCCTCCGAAGCCGAAGGTGTTACTCAGCGCATAGCGGATATTGCGTTTCTGGGCTTTCCCGAAGGTGAAATTGATGCGGTAGTCTATATTCTCATCTACGTCTTCCGGATCATGGTTGATGGTCGGCGGTATGATGCCTTCTTTGAGCGCCATGATACATGCCAGTGCCTCCACAGCCCCCGTCGCACCGATCAGGTGTCCGGTCATGGACTTGGTGGAGTCGAGGTTCATCTCATAGACATGCTCGCCGAAGACGCGCTGGATAGCCTGGATCTCCGCCACGTCTCCCAGCGGCGTAGAAGTGCCATGCGTATTGATGAAATCCACCTGCTCCGGCTGGATGCCTGCATCCTTGAGAGCCAGCCTCATCACCCGTTCCGCTCCTTTTCCCTCGGGATCCGGCGCGGTCAAGTGGTAGGCATCGGACGTCATACCTTCGCCAATGATCTCCGCGTAGATCTTCGCCCCGCGCGCCTTGGCATGCTCGTAGTCCTCCAGGATCAGACATGCCGCTCCTTCTCCCAGCACGAACCCGTCGCGCGATTTGGAGAAAGGCCTGCTGGCTGTCTCGGGCGAATCATTGCGCGTCGAGAGCGCATGCAGCGAGTTGAATCCTCCGATGCCGGTGTAAGTCACATCCGCATCCGCTCCGCCGGAAAGCAGCACATCGGCATGCCCCAGACGGATCTGGTCAAAAGCCGAACCCACTGCGTGGGACGAAGAAGAACAAGCGGTGGACACCGAGAAGGAAGGTCCGCCCAGACCGAAACGGATCGATATCTGGCCGGCTGCGATAGACGGGATTGCCTTCGGGATCATGAACGGATTGAAGCGCGGCACGCCATCCCCCTTGGCAAAATCGATAATTTCTTCCTCGGTAGATTGCAAACCGCCCATTCCACTGCCCCAGATCACTCCGACACGGCTGCGGTCCTCATTCTCCAGATCCAGACCGCTGTCGATGAGGGCTTCATTAGCCACCCAGACGGAGAACTGGGAATAGCGATCCATCTTGCGGGCTTCCTTGCGGTCCATCAACGGAGAGGGATCAAAGCCCTTCACCTCACCGGCAAAATGGGTTTTGAACTTCGTGGCGTCAAAGGAAGTGATCGGAGCTATTCCGTTCACCCCGTTTATCAATGCCGCCCATGTCTCCGGCGCCGAATTTCCCACCGGTGTGAGCGCCCCAAGGCCCGTCACTACGACTCGTCTCAACTGCATAAATATATAAACCTGCTAATAAAAAGCATACGAGTTTACAGTACTCCCGTAAACTCGCAGACCAATGTGTAAAGAGAATTACTTCGCTAATTTGCCCTCAACATATGCGATTGCGTCGCCTACGGTGCCGATCTTCTGGGTATCCTCGTCCGGGATCTCAATTCCGAACTCTTTCTCGAACTCCATGATCATTTCTACGGTGTCCAGGGAATCCGCACCCAGATCGGTTTGGAAATTAGCCTCTTTGGTAACCTGAGACTCTTCTACACCAAGTTTATCAGCAATGATTGCTTTTACTTTTGCTTCAATTTCTGCCATAATGCTAATTCTTTTAATTAATGTATGTTTTTCTTAAGTTTCGTACACTTTTATTTTTGCATATTTTGCAAAATCGGCGCAAAATTACTGCTTTTTTCTGATATGTGCAAATTTTTTTGCGTTATTTTTCTTTTTTGTCACTTAAATCTAGCACTATCTTACCTAAATAGACACCGCACTTGCCCATTTGGCATAGAGGAATGCTGTCTCCGTCCAAGTTCGCTACGCGAAGGTGATCATAGAATTTATGGGTATGTCCGCCCACCACGACATCTATTCCCCGCGTGCGGGTGACCATAACCGAGTCGCACACATCGCCTTGCCCTTTGCCCATTGTCCCCATATGGCTGAGACATACGACGACATCGCATCCCTGCGCACGCAGAGTGTCCGCCATCGCCTGAGCTACCGGATACGGCTCCAGATAGCGGGCAGGCAGGAAATTCCGGTCAGAAATGATTCCTTTCGGCTGGCACCCCAGACCGAAGATACCCACTTTGACATTTCCTTTCTCCACGATCGTAAAAGGCTGCACCAGCCCTTCCACCGCCGTGCCGGTAAAATCATAATTGGCGCACACGATCGGGAACTGCGCCTGGCGAAGCACCATAGCGAGCGAATCCAGACCATTGTCAAACTCATGATTTCCCAAGGTTGCAGCGTCATAGCCGATGTAGTTCATCGCGTCTATCTCTACGCGACCGCGGTATAGATTGAAATACGGAGTGCCCTGGCTGAAATCACCGGCGTCAACCAGCAGCAAGTCCGGATCTTTCTCCCGCTCTTGCCGGATCAGTCCCATACGACGGGCATAGCCCCCCTGGTTATTGTCTTTGGGTTCTACCTGCGAATGGGTGTCATTCGTATGCAGGATCGTCAGATGCGCCTTCGGCGTACACGCCGTGAGGCAAAGAATAAGGAATAATATATAATGAATATTTTTCATATCCTAAAATCGTTTGTTGATCTCATCGTCCGTCATGACCGATACGATCGTTTTGCCATCCGCCATGCGGCGGTATTGGGGCAGACGCACCAGTTTAGACACTATATCGCGCATCTCCTCCTCCGTCAATGCTTTGCCGTAAGGGATTGCGCTCTGTTCCGCCAAGCTCAGGGCGATCTGCTCGCGCCATTCGCGCTGCGTGTCCGCTCCTCGTTCACGCACCTGCTGCAAGATATGCTGCAAGACCGGAAGCGGAGACTGGCTCACCAGTTGGGAAGGTACGCCCTGAACCGAATAACTATCCGGACTCAGTTGCTCCAGATCAAAACCGATCGCCCGCAGGTCCGGAATGATGTGGGTCAGCAACACCATGTCATCCGGCGACAGAGACAGCACCTCCGGAAACAGCAACTGTTGCATTGCTCCCTGCGAGAGAGTTAACTGCTCCATATACTGCGCGTACAGGATCGCGGCGTGCGCACGATGCTGGTTCACCAGCACCAAACCGTTTGCCCCGGGCAGCAAGATATATTTATTGCCATACTGCCAAAGCGGACAACTCTCCACATCCTCCGCCCGAAGCAGCTCCGGCTCCAAAGAGATGGAGGGATCATGGTACTCCGGCATGCCGGTATTGCGGGAAGCCGGAAGTCCCTCGTAGAGACTCTCCCAGTTACGCGGAACGCGGTCCGGATAGATCGTTCCCCGCGAATGGAAAGGGTTATACGTCGGATCGACCGTCACTCGCGGTGCAGCCACCTCACCCGTCGGAGGTTGAGGTATATCAATGCTGCCGCTGGTGTCAAAATCAATCTGCGGAGCCAAGGTGAACTTGCCCAATGCCTCCCGCACAGATGCCATCAGGATCTGAAAGATCGCTTGCTCGTCGGCAAACTTGATCTCCGTCTTGGTCGGATGGATATTGACATCTATCGCCTCCGGCGCGATCTCAAAATAGAGGAAGAAAGAAGGCTGGTAGTCGCTCGTCAGCATGCCCGAATAGGCTGTCTGTACCGCTTTCAGAAAATACGGATGCCGCATATACCTGCCGTTGACGAAGAAATACTGCTCCGCCTTGCGCGTTGCGCTCTCCGGCTTCACCACAAAGCCATGGATAGAAACCATCTCCGTCTCCGTGCTGACATCCACAAAAGCCGAAGTATAGACATTGCGTTTCGGGTTGCCGAACACCGCCTCGATCCGCTGTTTCTCCGTTCCCGAAGGCAGTTCCAGCAGAATCTCGTCGTTATGCACAAAGGTGAAAGCCACCTTGGGATAGACCAGCACGATATGGTAGAACTCCGTCAGAAGGTTTCGCAGCTCCGTCTGGTCGGTCTTGAGGAACTTACGCCGCACGGGCACGTTGAAGAACAGGTTGCAGACCTTGATATTCGTTCCCACGGGGCAGGCGCACACTTCCTGACGCACCACGTCCGAGCCGTGTATCTCTATCAGCGTTCCGGTCTCGTCTTCGGCGCGACGGGTGGTCATTTCCACTTGAGACACGGCGCAGATAGACGCCAGCGCCTCACCGCGGAAACCCATCGTGCGAAGCGAAAACAGATCCTGCGCTTCGCGTATCTTGCTCGTCGCATGGCGCTCGAACGCCAGACGGGCGTCCATCTCGCTCATGCCGATACCATTGTCTATCACCTGCAGCAACGTGCGACCGGCGTCACGAACGATCACCTGAATACGGGTCGCACCCGCGTCCAGGCTGTTCTCCACCAGCTCTTTCAGACACGACGCAGGGCGTTGGATCACCTCCCCTGCCGCAATCTGGTTCGCTACGCTGTCCGGTAATAGATGAATGATATCCATGATCAAAGAATCACATAAAATCCGATGATGAGCAGACCCAACAGCACCAGCCAGAACAACAGTTTGGATTCCTTTTTCTTGCGCAGTTCGGTCATGTTCTTCTCATGCTCCTCACAGAATGCCCCGTGATGAAGACGCGCAAGTCTTCTGTCCTTGCGCGCCTCCTTGTCCTTGTCATAGTAAATGGGGCGATAGTCCCACTCACGGGGTTTGTTTGTTTTCGGAAATAATACCGACATTATTTAACGATTGCCTGGAAATCAGCTTCCTCTGCAAACTTAGCGAACTCGATATCCTGAGCTGCGCGGGTTTTCAGTTTCGCATCCTGTGCGATAGCGGATTTCAGGTTGGTATAAACAGCGTCCTTGTCGTTCGTACGAGCGCCTACAACTGCCTTCAGATATGCGGTCGTTGCGTTCGGCTCTTTTACGTTAGCCAGAGTCTTGGCAGCACCTGCATAGTCCTCGCTCAGGATCTGCTGAACAGCAGCGTTGTTGGTTGCGTTCTCGCCGTATGCTTTCTTGGCTGCGTTGTAATCACCCTTCTGGGTATAGAGGGTACCCATAGCTGCACTCAGGTTAGCCTTGGTGCCGGCTGCCTTACCCAGATATGCCTCTGCTTTGTCCAGATCGCCGTCTGCCATAGCTGCGATACCTGCGTTATAGTTCACGTCCGGATCATTCGGCTGGATCTCCAATGCCTTTGCATAGCAGCGACGAGCCTCTGCTACCTCACCGTCGTTGAAGTATATCTGACCCATGCTGTTCCATGCGCGGTAGTCGTTGTATTGGTCAGCTGCTTGTTTGTACAGTCTCAGTTTCTCTGCTTTGTTGTCGGTCAGCGTAGCTGCATACAGCAACTCCTCTACGCTCAACTGCGAAGCGTCTTTCTTTGCGATCTCGCGGATCTCGTCATCGCTTTTACCGATCAGGTCGGTCGTCAAAATCAGACGGCTGCGACGGAGAGCCGGCAGGATCTCCTCTGCAATCGTACCATATACGGAACTCAGGTTCTTGATCTGTGCCTCGCGCTCCTCCGGATCGCTGTACATGGACAGCACGCGCAGAACGAGGTCCTTGTCTTGCATGTTGCTATTCTCCATTGCTTTCTGGAAGCCTTCCCAGTCCTCAGCAGTAATATTCGACTCTACAGCCGTGTTCACTTTGTTTTTCTTGAGGTCTCTCTTCAGGAAGTTTGCAGCTGCTTTCTGACGGTTCTTTGCCAGGTTCTCGTTCAGAGTCTGTGCGCCATCAGGAGAAGCATAACCTGCTACCTCGATCTTGCTGATCTCTTTGCGCTCTGCCTCTTTAGCGTCCTTGATTGCTGCCTGGAGGTTCTTCACGCTCTCGCTCTTGGTCTCTGCCGAACGGAGTTCTGCGGACTGGATAAGGAACTTGATATCAGCCTCGGTCAACTCCTGGATCACGCGTTGGAACTTATCCGGAGTACTTGCGGTCTTGTTGTCCTTTGCCTCTGCCAACTCGGATGTAGATACCACACCGTCGGCGATCTTCAGGTCAGGAATCTCAATCTCTTTCTTTCCCACCTTTGCCTCGAAGCGCAGATACAGCTCCGATTTGCGCATTGCCGGTACATAGTCGAACGAGCAGCTCTGCTTGTACGTTCCGCCGTTGCGGTAATTAACGGTCTTTCCGTTCTCTTTCGCCTTCTCACCAACGTAAGTAACGGTCTCACCGACTACCTCTTGGCCGTCGAATTTCAGAACCGGAGTAACTTTCAATACACCTTTCTTTGCGAATTTCTTCTCAGGGAAAGTACCGGTGATGTCTGCATTTACCTTACCTCCCACTTTCTCCAGCGGACTCGGGTTAACGGTGATCTCATCGGGTTTCGGCAACGTCTTGTTGCAAGATGCCAACACTACTGCAGCAGCAATGAGGCTAAGTAATAAACCTTTTTTCATATGCTTATAAATTTGTTAATTTATGTTGATTTTCAAAATCCGCTGCAAATTTACTATAAATATTTCGAATACGCAAGATTTTTGGGAAAAAAAACATTTATACCCCCAAAAATTTGCATATATGCAATATTTGTTGTACCTTTGCACCCCGAAATGAACAAATTGTAAACGGCATTATGTTTATCATCGGCATTGCGGGCGGTACCGGCTCGGGTAAAACAACGGTAGTCAAAAAGCTCATCGAGCGTCTTCCGAAAAACGAAGTAGTGGTGATTCCCCAGGACTCCTACTATAAGGATAGTAGCAATGTACCTGTGGAGGAACGTCAGAATATAAACTTCGACCATCCCGACGCATTCGACTGGCCCTTGCTCGCCAAGCATATCAAGATGCTCAAGGAGGGGCAGCCCATCGAGCAACCCATCTATTCCTATATCACGTGTACGCGCCAGAAGGAAACCATCCATATCGAGCCCAAAGAGGTAATTATCGTGGAGGGTATTATGGCGCTACGGGAGTTCAAAATGCGCGAACAGATGGATCTTAAGATCTTCGTGGATGCTGATGCGGACGACCGCCTGATCCGTGTAATGAAGCGCGATGTGGTGGAGCGCGGACGGACGGCGGAAGCAGTCATTGAGCGTTACCAGAGGATTCTCAAACCCATGCACGAGCAGTTCATCGAGCCGTGCAAACGCTTTGCTGACGTCATTGTCCCGCAGGGCGGACACAACAACGCCGCTATCAACATGCTTGCCAAGTTCGTCAAGCAGCAATTAGCGGACAAATAAAGTTTACTATTTTTAAGATTTTGTTTTTTCAACTCTTTTGGACATACCTCAAAATTGGCACCTTCACCCTTGGTGGAGGGTATGCCATGTTGCCGCTAATCCAGCGGGAGGTAGTGGACCGCAAAGGATGGATTGACGAAGAGGAGTTTTTGAATATGATTGCGCTTGCGCAAGCCGCACCGGGACTGATTGCTGTCAACTCCGCTATCTTCATCGGATGGCGTATCGGAGGATGGAAAGGGGTATGCGGAGCTGTTTTAGGAGCAGTCCTCCCTTCATTCCTTATCATCCTTGCAATCGCAATGGTCTTTCAGGAATGGAAAGAACTGCCGGCGGTAGAAGCGGCCTTCAAAGGAATCCGCCCTGCAGTAGTAGCCCTCATCGCCGCACCGCTCTTCAAAATGGCAAAGGCAGCCAAGATTGGCTGGCTTACCGCCCTTATACCCGTCGCCGCAGCCCTTCTCATCTGGCTGGGACATGTCAATCCCGTCTGGGTCATTCTCGCAACCGTCTTCTGTACGCTTGTTGCGGTTGATATAGCAGAAAGGAGGCGCAAATGATCTATCTCCAGCTCTTTCTCTCGTTCTTCAAGATTGGTCTCTTCGGTTTCGGAGGAGGCTTGGCGATCTTGTCGCTCATCCAGATGGAGGTAGAGCGTTACGGATGGATGAGCCAGCAGGAGTTTGTGGACATCGTAGCAGTGAGTCAGGTCACACCCGGTCCGATCGGCATCAACTGCGCCACGTATGTGGGTTATACCACTGCGGGATTCTGGGGCAGCGTTCTTGCAACCTCCGCAATCGTTCTGCCGAGTCTCATTATTATGCTGTCAATATGCAAAGCCTATTTCTGGCTGAATAAGAAATTTCACGACAACCCGTATTTCACCCAAACGCTGCGAATGTTGCGTTTCACAGTCCTCGGACTCATTGCGTCTGCAGCATTGTTGCTCATCAAACCCACCAATTTCATTGACTCCGTTTCGTGGATCATTTTCGCACTCGTCGCTTTCTTCACCGTTTTGCCACAATGGTATAAAAACAAGGTGACCGTTGTACTCAGTCACCCGATCCTTTTAATCGTTCTCGCCGGCATAGCAGGCTATTTCATCTACCGTTAAGCCCGCTCTAACTTGGCGTGGGTCAGCAGAAGTGTTTTCGTTCCTTGGGTGTCGAAGTTAATCTCGATTTTGTCGTTTTCTGTCACCTCATCGCGATAGACGCGCACGACCGTTCCTTCGCCGAACACACGGTGCGCCACGCGGTCTCCGGCTTTCCATACCGATGAAGCGATCTCGCTCGTAGCCCCCGACACCGGAGTACTCGGAGCACTAAATAAACTAGAAGAACTAGTTAAACTAGTTGGACTAGAAAAACTATATTGACTATTTGTACCAGATCTACTAGTTATACTAGATCTACTCGTTTCTACCTCGAAATACTTTTTCTCTATATCGTTCAAAAACCTGCTTGGCGATGCGAACGTGAACGAGCCGTTTCTAAATCGTTGGCGGGCATAGGAGAGGAAGCACTGCTCCATAGCGCGTGTGATCGCCACATACAGCAGCCGCCGCTCTTCTTCGATCTCCGAGGGCTTGACGGCAAACTGCGAAGGAAAGAGGTTCTCTTCCATTCCGGCAATGAAAACCACAGGAAACTCCAGACCTTTTGCCGCATGGACGGTCATTAGCGTCACCCGTTCCGTCGTGTCGGCTATGTTCTCATCTTGGTCGGTTAACAGACTCACTTCGCTCAAGAAATCCGTAATAGGCGTATAGTCGATCCCTTCGTTCTGACGCTGATCGACAAACTCATGAATGGCATTCAGCAACTCCTGCACGTTCTGCGCGCGGTCGATCCCTTCGGTAGAGCGATCCAATGCCAGCGCGGTCATTACACCCGATGTGCGCAGCACCATCTCCGCAAAACGGAAGGCATCCATCTCTTCGCTCTGGTCGCTGAACTGATCTATCATCAACGCAAACGCCTGCAGCCTCTTTTTGGTAGCCGCACTCACGTCCAGACATGTGTCATCCGGTTCACGCATCACATCCAGATAGCACCTATGGTGCTCGATCGCGTTCGCAGACACTTTCTTCATCGTGGTCTCACCGATTCCTCTGCCCGGAAAACCCACGATACGCAGCAACGCTTCGTTGTCCCGTTTGTTGACCGAGAGACGAAGATAACCCAAGGCGTCCTTGATCTCCTTGCGCTGGTAGAAAGAAGTGCCGCCGTAGATGCGGTAAGGGATATTGAGTTTGCGCAATTCGCCTTCTATGACGCGGCTTTGGGCGTTGGTACGATAGAGAACGGCGAAAGCGTTATACCCTTTGTGCTGCATTCGCTGGATGCGTGTCGCGATACCTAAAGCCTCCGTGCGGTCGTCCATATAGGCTTGCAGGTTCAGCGGCTCACCCGTCTCTTTCTCTGAATAAACGGTCTTCTCGATCTGGTGCGCATTCTTATGAATCAATGAGTTAGCCGCATTGACGATGGTTTGTGTGGAGCGGTAGTTGCGCTCCAGTTTGAATAAACGCGCTTGGGGATAAACCCGCTGAAAATTAAGGATATTACGGATGTCCGCACCGCGGAAAGAATAGATACTCTGTGCATCGTCGCCCACGACACAGATGTTATTCTGCGGCTCCGCCAGTTTCTTCACAAGCAGGAACTGGATATAGTTGGTGTCCTGGTACTCATCAACCAGAATATATTTAAACTGCTCCTGATAGCGTCTGCACACCTCTTCGCTCGCGTCCATCAGCCGGATCATATTGATCAGCAGGTCGTCGAAATCCATGGCGTTGGCAGCTATCAGTCGCGCCTGGTAGAGCTCATAGACGATCGCGAACTCATACATCCTCTGCTCGCGGTCCTCCCGCAGCAGCTGTTGGTTCGAACCGTATTCGCGGGGCGAGATACCGCTGTTCTTCGCCATCGAGATGCGGCTCTGCACCGCGCCGGGTTTGTATATCTTTTCGTCCAGACCGCGTTCCTTGCAGATCGCTTTGATGAGCGATTTGCTGTCGGCAGTGTCGTAGATAGTGAAATCACGCGTGTACCCTAATACCTCTGCGTGCGGGCGTAGCAGGCGCGTACACACGCTGTGGAACGTACCCATCATCAGGTAACGCGCATCGCCGGCAGAGACCAGTTTCATGATCCTCTCCTTCATCTCTCGCGCCGCTTTGTTGGTGAACGTCAACGCCATAATACGGCTCGCAGGAACACCCTGCTGCAAGAGGTACGCAATGCGGTATGTCAGTACCCGCGTCTTGCCCGAACCCGCTCCGGCTACGATAAGCGACGCGCCTTCGGTATATGTCACCGCCTCACGCTGAGACGGATTTAATTGATCCAAAAAATCCATAAGCGGCTACAAAAGTACTGCTTTTTTCTGACATACACAAAAAAAATCGCCGTTTCGGGCGATTTTTTGTGTAGTGCGGCTCTGCCGCTATAAACCTTTTGAACAGCCTTTAGGCTATTACACTTTTAATTCCTCAGGGAGGACAGGCATAGCGCCGATCTGGGTGCAGACGAAGGCGGAGACGGCAACGGCTTTCCGGTGCGCCTCGGGGATCGGTTTGCCCAGCAGAAGCTGCGCTACGAAAGTAGCGGTGAAGCTGTCTCCGGCTCCTACGGTGTCCGCCACTTTCACTTTCGGAGTAGTAATATAACTCTCTTCCTCCATGGTGAAGACGTACGAACCGATCGCACCACAAGTGAGGATCAACATGTCGAGGTCGTACCGGCTGATCAGTTCGCGGCAAATACGGCGTGCCTTCTCGGGATCCTCGGCGATGAGTTGACCGGGCACAGAGGGTTCACCGAGCAGCATGGTAGCTACGACATCCAGCTCCTCATCGTTGATCTTCAATATATTGGCGCGAGAAAGCGATTCAGCAATCACTTCGGCGGTGTACCACGACTGACGCAGGTTGATATCGAACACACGCAGTGCGTCCGCAGGCGTTGCGTCGAGGAAAGCGTGAATAGTCTTGCGCGAGGTCTCCGAGCGCTGTGCCAGCGAACCGAAGCAGACTGCTTGCGCATTGCGCGCGATCTCCAGCATTTCGTCGGTCAGAGGAATGTTATCCCATGCCACACCGAGACAGATCTCGTATTGCGGCACACCCTTTTCGTCCAGCGTCACCTTCACCGTTCCGGTCGGTTGCTCCACCCGCGGCAGAATATTATTCAGATGAACAGCATTGAATTTCTCAACGATCTCGTCTCCGAGTTCGTCGTTTCCGATCGCTGAGATTGCGCAGCCGTTGAGACCGAACTGCGACACATGGTATGCAAAGTTAGCAGGAGCGCCACCGAGTTTGCGTCCTTCCGGGAGGCAGTCAAACAGCGCCTCTCCTATTCCTATAACGTATTTCATAGTAATGAATAATGATTAATGAATAATGATTAATGAATAAAGAATATTACTTCTTGATTTTTACGGTAAAGAACGTCAGGTATGCCGCACCGAGCGCCATAACGAGGACGGCACCGAGCGAACCCATAAGATCCGAAGCGAAGCCCATACAGAGCGGGAAAATCGTTCCGCCGAACAGACCCATGATCATAAGACCGGAGATCTCGTTCTTGTGGTCCGGATCGTAGTTGAGGGCTTGTGCAAAGCAGATCGAGAAAATATTACTGTTACCAAATCCGACCAAAGCAATACCGGTATAGAGCACCCATTGCGCGTCGCCGACCGCCAAGAGGATCATAGCCGCAATGATCATGCAGACGGAGATCGCAAAGAACACTTTCTCCGGGATGAGACGCAGGATCGCCGAACCGGAGAGACATCCGATCGTACGGAAGATGAAATACAGCGAGGTAGCAAATCCCGCGGCAGCCAGATCCATACCCAGGCGCTCCATCAGAATCTTCGGCGCAGTGGTATTCGTACCGACGTCAATACCCACATGGCACATAATACCGAGGAAGCAAAGCAGGATAAAGGGCTTACCCAGCAGTTTGAAGCAGTCCGCAAAGGACGAACCTTTGGCCACCGGCTCCTCATGGATCGAGGTGAACGCCAGCGCGAGGATGGCAACGATACCAATAACGGCATAGATCGGGAACAGCACTTTCCATCCCAAGCCCATCGACGGAATGGCTGCCGTTGCACCCCACATTGCGATGTACGGCGCAAGGAACGAAGCGATCGCCTTGACGAACTGACCAAAGGTCAGAGTCGAAGAGAGGTTGCCCGTGACGATATTGGACACCAGCGGGTTAAGGGAAGTCTGCATCAGTGCATTGCCTATACCGAGGAGCGAGAATGCGCATAGCATCAGCGCATAACTCTCTCCGCAGAGCGGCAAGAGAAGCGACAGAACGGTAACAATAATAGACAGAAGCACCGTTTTCTTCCGTCCGATCTTGTTCATCAGCATGCCCGTAGGCACGGAGAAGATCAGGAACCAGAAGAAGACGAGCGAAGGCATAATGTTCGCCTGCGCATGCGTCAGACCGAGATCCTGCTGTACATAGTTGGACGCAATTCCAACGAGGTCCACAAAGCCCATCGTGAAGAAGCATAGCATCACGGAGAGCAGAGCAAATTTAGAAGTTTTGGGTGTGTTTGACATATTATAACAATTTAACGGTTTAACAATTTAACAGCTTAACGAACATTAAATATCTTCGCTTCGCCGCCCTGTACGTCCAGATGGTTGTAGGGTACGGAGGGGAAGACGAGGTTGGTCATTGCCCATGCGCCTTCGCTGTCGAACGCCTCGATCGAGCAATGGTCGATGAAGAGGATCAGATGGTAAGCGTCCCGTTTAACGAAGAGCGGCGTAGTGGTGTTGGCTGCAAAATCATGAGAGAAAGAGCAGTCGCCGGACGCGGTGCGGTCCATGGAGAAAGTCTGGCGGTGCACATCGAGGGTCATGACCACTTTCTCTCCTTTATCATTAGAGAGGGTGATGAGTGCGTCGCGTGAGCCGTCCAGCTCCAGATCAATGACACAAGCGTCAGACGGACGTTTGATCTCCTCTCCGCGAATGGCAAGCGATTCGGGGGACGGTTTGACTGCCACGCGGTACTCTCCCTCGTCGTCAATATAAAGGCTCAGATCGCGGGCAACGGTGTTCTGCGAACGGAAAGCAACGGTCGGCAGCTGGTTGGCGTATTGCCAATTGGACATCCATCCGATCGCCACGATGCGGTCCTCCGGCGCGTATGCCCACGTCACCGTAGCATAATGATCCTTACCGTAGTCCAGCCACTTGGTACTTGGTACTTGGTTACTTGGTACTTCATTAAACTTCTTTCCGTCCCAGTCTCCTACGAAATATTGGGTAGCCGATCCGCCGAACGGTCCACCCGGGTTGATATTGACGAGGAGAACCCACTTACTTTCCTTTGTACCTTGTATATTGTCCCCTTGTACCTTAATCAAGTCGGGGCATTCCCATACGCCGTCGTGGCAGCCGTAGCCTTCGCCGAAACGGGAGAGGAAAGTCCAGTCTTTGAGGTTAGCCGAACCGTAAAAGCGGATCTCCTGCTGGCAGGCAAGCGACATGATCCAGCGGTTGGATATCTCGTCCCAGAACACTTTGGGGTCACGAAAATCGGCTATATCGCCCATCAGAACGGGGTTGCCCTCGTACGAGGTGAAGGTCTGCCCTCCGTCTGTGCTATATGAGATAGATTGGTTCTGGCCGCACACCTCGGACTGGGTATAGATAGCGATGAGCGCATTCTCGCCAAAGCCAGCCGTATTGTTGCGGTCTATCACGCACGAACCGGAGAAGATCGTTCCCAGCGAATCCGGCGCGATAGCGATCGGATGGTGCTCCCAATGAACGAGGTCGGCGCTGGTTGAATGAGCCCAATGCATAGGACCCCAAGTCGTGCCGAACGGGTTATGCTGATAATAGAGATGCCAGAGACCCGTCTGAGCGTCATAGTACATACCGTTAGGGTCGTTCATCCAACCCGCAAGCGGAGAATGATGGTACACAGAACGGAAGGGTTCGTCGGTAGGATGGTTAGCCGGAGCTTTGGCGCATCCCGTCAAAATCGCTATGCAGATAGCGGCAATAGGAAAGAATGATTTTTTCATGATATTATTTTTTTACAATATTTTACAATTGCGACTGCAAAGGTACACATTTTCGCGCATATACGCAAATAATAATGTTGCAAAACATGCCACATTTGTTTCATTGCAACAAAAATAACATATTTTGCAACACGATTGGATGAACCGGCAGCATTCAGCTGTCCGCATTCAGATCTTAGAGCTGTGCGCCGAGAGCGTTATAACGAACGCCGTTCTTGAGGATGATGAGTTGTCCGTTCTCGATGGTCTTGACGGCTTTGCTCTTTACAGTAGTGTTCTCGATAGCCTGACCTTCACCCGGCTCTTCCTCTGCAAAATCGCCAACGAGCACGATGTCGGTTACGTTGAAGGGGGCGCCGGTCTCTTTGTTGAATTGAACCATCCACTTGGAAGCTTCAGCCAATTTGGTACGCAACTCATCAGTCAGAGGCAGTTCCATGTAGCCCTCACCTGCTGTCATAGCCTCATGGTTGGCTACATTCTCGCCACCTTGATCCGGCCATGCATTGAGGATTACATTGATAACAAAGTCCGAGCGGCCTGCTTCATGATAGATACGAAGAGCAGTAGCTTTGGAGAAATCGACACCGGCATAGCCGTTCCAGTAGAGTAACCGGTCCAAACGGTGAAGCCGTCTTTGAGTTCTGCTTTACCATCGAGCAGTTCTACTTTGTTGCAAGTAAAGTTTGCGCCAATGATCTCCAGTCCGTGTGCTTTCAGGCTATCCACAGCTGCAACAGTCAAGAATTGCTCAAAAGCATCGTCACCATTGATCCAAGCTGCCTCACGGCTACCTGCAAGGTGATCGAAAGAGGCATTCATCACTTTGAACTCAATGCCATCGGAAGCACCGGTGTAGGTAACAACGATCTTCTGACCGGGCAGAGCTTCTGCAAAAGCTTCTTTCTGGATCTGAATACCGCCATCACCCCATGATACATGTTTGGACCCGGTCCAGAGGTCCGTTGCATTGATGGTCATTGCTGCGAAAAGCGCAGCCAAAAGAGTAATTTTTTTCATAAGTTTTAAAAATTTAGAGGACAAGGGGCAGGCACATTCCTGCCCCTTATCCGGTTAATAATTAATATTGTTTGATTTGGATGTCTTTTACCGTCATACCTCCTTCGTAGCAGTTGACAGACCAGCAGTTGCGCTGAATGCCGTAGATACGCTGGGTATAAGCCACTATATCGTTGATATACATTACCAGCACGGAGTTATCGGTATAGATATCAATCTTATAGGTATTGTCTGCCGGCGTAGCAAAAGCATAACTGCCGCCTCCTTTGAGTTCCCATACACCCTGCTCTTCCTCGAAACGGATGTAGTGTTTGTCTCCGTCGGGGCAGACCATGATGGAATAGTATTTCTCGTAGGTCTACCGAAACGGTCCGCTTTGTCATCCGTGGTAACGGTCATGGAGAGGTGGTTGTGGTAACCGAGGGTGCTGAACATAACGGAGCTATATGCTTTCATCGTATAGACACCGTCTGCGATCGTCAGATTTCCTTCCTCTTCGCCCCATTTCTTCACCACTTTCACTTCCTTGGCGACATTGTATTTCTCGCGCATAGCAGGCACTTCGCCGAGGTAAAGCGTTCCGTCCTCACGTTGCATCAACTTATGCACAACGAGGGTACCACCCCATTTGGGTTCCGCTTCAGCGGAGATGTCGGTATTGTCTTTTCCGCGGCGCTCGGGGCACCAACCCCACATATAGCGGTCGGTACCGTCGGAAGCGGTGTTGCCGGCATAGAAAGCGCGGCAATCGAGTGCACCCTCTTTGGAGTCGGGCCAAGTAGGATTGGTAGCCGCTTTGAGCTCGTCAATCGTGCGTCCCTTGAGGTAGTGTACGCGGCGCTCGAAAGCAGCCATGTCGCTATAGGTGAGATACCACCAGTCGCCCATTTGGAACACGTTCGGGCACTCCATGAAGCGATCCCAGATCATTTTGGAGAACTTGCCTTTATGCTCCCACGTCTTGAGGTCGGACGAAGTGAACTCGGCGAAGCAGCCGTCTTTCTCTTCTATACGTGCACCTGCCGGCATCGGTTTGGTAGCCACGATCATGTGCCAACCGTCGTCCATGCGCCAGATATAGGGGTCGCGGAAATTGAGGGAGCTATAGCCGTATTCCGCGCCGCGGAGACGGAAGAGCGGATCCTTGGTCCAGGTCTTGAAATCCGGGCTGGTAGCGCGCATAACGACCTGTCTATCCTCATCGGCTGCGGGTTTGTAGCGCTCGCCGGTGTAATAGATATAATATAGTTTCTCGCTCTCGTCATAGACGATGCAACCCGTACCGAGCGCAGCGTCCTGTTCACCTGCTAATCCGGTCGGCAGCACCTCGCCCATCTGGGTATAGGTTGCGGCATCCGTGGTCTGCAGTCCCCAGAGCGGGTGGAAAGTCTGCTCCATGTTTTGCTCGAAATTATGGAGATAGAGGATCTTATAGTCCTTCGCCACCGGGTCGTAGAACGGCAGAGGGTCTCCCACCGAACCGACGGAAGGTTTGTAATACGTCGTCGTCGCTGTCTCATCCGAGGCATTGAAATAGGCGGTTGTGTTCTCCCAGTCCTTCTGCTCCTGCGGAATGTTCTGCTGGCAGGCTGTAAACAAGGTACCAAGAGACAAAGTACCAAGTACAAAGGCTATTTTATTTATTGCTTTCATAAGGCGTTATTGTTTCAGATAGTTAAACGCATTTTCGGTAATCTTCTCCACGTTGTGGTGGTAGTAGTCTTTTCCTTCATCAGAGATGGTGTACCAGTCGTAGCATCCGGAGCCGATGCAGACGATTGCTCCGTGTTCCGCTGTGCGCTTGAACTCCCAAGCCACTACAGCATCGTTACCTCCGGCGATGTCGTACGCACCGGTCTTCTGGTGGAATACCTCGCGGTCGTCATACCCGCCCCAGTCAGTACCAATGTGGTATTGCGCGGTCGAGTTAGTAATCTTGTATCCCTCGTCGCAGGTATAGACGTGGTCGAGCGCGGAGGGGTTCATCGTCAGATTCTGCCAGAGGGCATGGTCGGTATGTCCAGTGATAGCGAACTCCCACGGACTGCCTACGCGCTCTGCTTCTGCCTCTTTGCCGCCCCAAGCGTTATTCGGGAAGCACTCTGCTTCGCCTAAGAAGAATGGCAGGTTAACGGCATAGCGGGTGAGGAGGAACGAACCGCCTGCCTGGTAGTACGACTTCAGTTTGTCCAGCGCCAGCGGATCCATCACTTCGGGAGTAGCCTGAACGAAACGCTCTTTGCCCTCCAGACCTCCGTCCACATGGAAATGCCACCAGATCACCTTGCAATCGGTCAGTACCACGCGGTTGGCAGCCAAGTCGGTGAACGAAGCATAGTCGGAGTTCTCCACATTAGCCAGCATCCAGTTAACCGCCTCCTGCTCCTCAGGATTGAGTTGCGCTACCGTCTCTGCCAGACCGAGGTAGAGGACTACCGGGTTGCCTTTCTCTTTCACCGTGACAGTATAGGTCGTCGAAGCGGTGTTATAGGTAACGGTGAACTCAACCGGGTTGGTAAAGTCGCACGGTACACCACTCCGCGGAGTGAGGGTAGCGCCCTCGGTGGTCTTAACCGTCGGAACGAGGTTCTTGATGTCCGTACCGATCGGAACAGAGACGCTGATGGTCTTCGCCACTTGGTCAATAATACCTACGTAGGTATCATTCAGCGCGAAAGAGAGGATGCGCGCCTCATCATGCTTGACCGACACTTTGTAGTCCTGGAACACATTGCCGTTCTCCACGCGGACTGCAATCGGGGTGGTCATATTGACCTGATCGCCTACTTTGTGGTTCGCCGTAGCTCCGGCGGAGAGCTCCAGCTGCGTAATAGTCATTAGTTGGTCATTATGGTTCTCGGGCACTCCTACTACTACGGTGCGTGCAGCGTGATCCACTACACCCGTATAGGTATCCAGCATCAGGCTCTCTATCTTGCAATCGCCGTTGACTGCAAACGAGTTATCCCATTTATTGCAACCGACCATAGCCAGCAGCATGAGACAAAGGGTTGCTATTTTATATATTGTCTTCTTAGCCACAAGGGCACGATTAACTTCGTTTTTCATAATTACCATCCTCCTATGTTTTGTTTATAATGTCCGTTGGACGCAGCTACCTGCTCATGAGGGATCGGCAGATACTCGTTCTTGTTGGCGGTGAACTTAGCCGTAGTATAAATACGGCAGTCGTTTGCCTCCTCGAGATAATACCGGTTGATCACCTGCTCTGCTTCGCCCCAGCGCACGAGGTCGAAGAACCGCTCGGACTCCATTGCAAGCTCCAGACGGCGCTCCATCTTGACTTTTGCGAGCGCATTGGATGCGTCGGTGTACGGTTTGACGAAGATACGTGCGCCGTAGTTGGTGTCATAACCGGCGAGCATAGCGGTGCTGCGCGCAGCGCGGTTACGGAGTTGGTTCACGAGCGCGATCGCCTCATCGGGGCGGTTCAGCTGAGCCAATGCCTCAGCGCGCATCAGGAGCACATCGGCGTAACGAACCACGATGCGGTTCATCGGGCTTCCGAACCACAGAGCGGAACGGATCAGATAGCCGCCATCGGGATCTACGTTATGTTTGAGCGTCACGTAGTAGCCGTATAGTCCGTTGGAGCGGCTCCAGTTCTGGGTGCGCTTCATCATATAGTTCGGGTTGAACTCATACGGGAACTCCGGAATACCTACCGTCAGCCACAGACGCGGGTCTGCGGTCTCGGTCTTCGCATCGAAATCCTGCTGGTTGAAGGTCTCGATATACGGCAGACCGTTGTTGTCCGTACGGAAGGCGTTCACGAGGTTCTGGCTCGGTTTGTAGAAATCGCAACCGCCCTCGATACGGGAAGGAACCATCAGACCGTACGACCAGTTGCAGTTACCGAGGTTGGTACCGTCGTTGGTCGAATACTGCATTGCCCAGAGGCTCTCCTTGCCGTTCTCGTATTGCGGCTCGGGACGGAAGTTATTATGGAAATCGTCCTCCAGTCCGTAACCCGCAGAAGTATAGATATTCTCCTCGGTGTAGGTGAGCACTTTCTCCAGATCCGCCTGGTTGATCTCCGTCACAGCGTGGGTGTTCGGGTCGTCCTGGCGATAAGCCTTATAGAGATATACCTTAGCGAGCAGACCGGCAGCCGAAGCCTGGGTCGGACGACCTTTGTCGGCTTGGGTTTGAGGCAGCACCGAATAGGCGTACTCCAGATCGTCGGCGATGAGTTGCCATCCCTCGTCGTTGGTGTACTTGGTGTTGCTGAGATTGTTGTAGTCCGCTTGCTTCATGTTGGGATCTACCACGAACGGAATGTTCTTGTAGAGTCGTTTCAACAGGAAATGACCGTAAGCGCGCAGGAACTTCATCTCGCCCAGACGCTGCGCCTTGAGTTCATACGTGTCCGGCATGGCGTTGAGCGCGTCGATCGCTGCGTTCACACGGCTCAGACAGTTGTACAGACGCACCCACATATCGTTGATATTCCAGTTGGTGGTCATGATACCTTGGCTGATTTCCAGTTGATGGAACACATCGCCGTCGTTCTCGGTACTGCCGCCCTTATAAGCGTCGTCCGAACGGACATCGAAATTCCACATACTGAAGGAGGAGTTGACATCCTCGGCGGAGATAAACACCGCATAGGCGGAAATCACAACATTATCAATATACTGCGGGTCGTTCACTTGATCCTCGCTCAATATACCTTGCGGCACATCCTGGTTAAGGAAATTATCGCAAGATGCGAAAAACAAAGTACCAAGGAACAAAGTACCAAGTACTAACTTATTCAATACATTTTTCATAATTTCTTCCCTTTCAATTTAGAATGTTACTTTCGTTCCTAATGTTACGGTCAGCGGGATAGGATATCCGAAGGTGGGGTTCTCGGGATCTACACCGGTAAACTTAGCCGAATGGATGGTGAATACATTCTGTGCGGAAACGAACCAGCGCCAGTTTTGCATCAACATCTTGTCGCACGCTTTCTTAGGCAGGTTGTAACCCAACTGGATATTGCGCAGTTTGAGGAACGAGCCGTCCTCTACGAAATAAGTGCTGACGCGGGTCTCGTTGTTGTTATTATTGGTCGAGAGCGCGGGGATGTCGCTGTTGGGGTTGGAGAGCGACCAAGCGTCCAGCACGCGCGTACCTTTATTTAAATTAGGTACGTTGATACCTGCCCAGAGGTCGGTCTGCTCCTTGTAATCCTTGGTGATTACTTGCACGCCGCCTACTCCTTGGAAGAAGAGGGTGAGGTCAAATCCTTTGTATTCGAAATAGAAGTTCGCGCCGAAGGAGATAGCCGGTACCGGCGAATAGATCCATGTCTGGTCTTTCTCCGTGATCACACCGTCGCCGTCAAGGTCGCGGTAACGGATACGACCGAGACCTGCGCCTTCCTGAATAGCGTGGTTGTCAATATCGTCCTGGCTCTTGAAGATACCATCGGCGATGTAACCCACCTGCGATCCCATCGCGTGGCCTACTACGGACTGAACGCC
>CADAZU010000012.1 GCA_902792535.1 uncultured Bacteroidales bacterium | reverse complement strand
CACTCTTCAAGCTGCAGCTATTCTGGGTGGTGGTATGGCTTTGGGTCTGGTGGCTCTTCTGTCCGCAATCCGTCAAGGTCAGGTTTGTGCAAATGGTGTTGCAGCAACCGGAGGCGGTCACAATGTAACAGCCGGAACCATGATTATGGCAGCTTTCCCTGAGTTCTATGCGATCTTGGCATTGCTGGTTGTAATCCTGTTGGGTAGCGTCATGGGCGAGCCCGTTGTAATGTAATCATGAGCAAAGCCTTTGTTTTCCCGGGGCAGGGAAGCCAGTTCCCGGGAATGTGTCGCGATTTATACGACGCGCATGAAGAGGCGCGCGAGATGTGCCGGGCGGCCAATAGGCTGCTTGGCTTCTCGCTCACCGATGTGATGTTTGAGGGGTCTGCGGACGACCTCAAGCAGACCAAAGTGACCCAGCCGGCAGTCTTTCTCCATTCCGTTGTTTCCCAACGTCTGATGACGATCGAGAAGCCGGACATGGTAGCCGGACATAGTCTTGGTGAGTTCTCGGCTCTTGTGGCTTGCGGCGCACTTCGTTTTGAGGACGCCTTATTATTAGTGTCCGCGCGTGCGCAGGCGATGCAAGCTGCCTGTGAGCAAAACCCCGGCACGATGGCGGCTGTCCTCGGTCTGGAGGATGAGAAAGTGGTGGAGATTTGTGAGGCTCAAACGGGTGGAGTAGTCGTTGCGGCGAATTTCAACTGTCCGGGGCAAGTAGTGATCTCCGGCAATATCGAAGCGGTCGAAGCCGCTTGCGTGGCAATGAAAGAAGCCGGTGCACGGAGAGCCTTGCGTCTGCCTGTCGGTGGCGCGTTCCACTCGCCGCTCATGGCTCCCGCTGCGGAAGATCTGAAGGCCGCCATACTGAAAACGGAATTTAGAAAACCCTTCTGCCCGATCTATCAAAACGTATCGGCTAAGGCAGAAACAGAACCGGAAATCATCCGCGAAAACCTCTTGAAGCAACTCACGGCCCCCGTTCGCTGGACGCAGTCCGTCCAGAATATGATTGCTGACGGAGCTACGGAGTTCTATGAATTCGGTCCGGGCGACGTCCTCAAAGGTTTGATCCGCAAGATCAATCCGGATGTGACCGTAGGGTAGTACAGACTGACACAAATTTTCATCCATAAATAAAAAAATCGCACTCAGTTGCGATTTTTTTTGTGTATATCAAAAAAATGTAGTACCTTTGCAGCGCAAACTCACGCTGGGGTGTCTGCGTGATATTTCGGAGTGAGGGAGCAGACATATTTAATGGCGTTTACTAACGCTTGTTTTTGACCGTTTGAAACCTAGGAAATTTCAAAAGTCAATATATCTAAAAAACAAGTAGTGGTAGATGCCCATGGGTGTATCTACACCCGTGCGTGCCGTCTTTATTGGTACGCGCGTGTGCATATATACACGGCGTGGGTTTCTGCATTGCTTATTCGGATATATTGGTTTTCCTAGGACCACAAACGGCGGATAAGCAAGAGAAGAGATCCGCGTTTTTTGATGTCCGAAACGGAATACCTGTTTTTCACTCCATTTCCCATCTTGACAACGATCCGGTAAATGCCGGTAAATTGTTAAGATGGGAATTTTTTGTATATGAAACCGCAACAAAGTTTAATCAGAAGACGTAAGACCTACCGCGATGAAGAAGGCGTGGTGGTCGGTTATGGAGCAGAGGAGGTCTATTTCGTGGCCAAGCCGCGTGACTATGAGACGCATCCTTTGCGTGAGGGCGAGGTGCGTAATACCTCTATCTTCCATCTTTCTATGACGATGGCTCTGGAGGAATTGAAAGACCCCGTCCGCAGAGCCGAATGGAGCCGCCGCTGGCACGCCCAGTTGGAAACGCCCGAACCCGATGCACCCATAGAGCGTAAAACAGGGAAAAGGCATATTTACCTGCGTTTGGATAGGTATGTTCAAAGCGTGATACAAAGGCAGCTGAGAAAAGGGGAAAATACGGATTAGTAATAATCGTTCCGTGGATAATCTACGGATAAGAACAGGACCATCACGGGATCATGTTCCGAGAACGACTTAAGAAAGAATGAATCAGAACAATTCCATAGTCCGCAAGAACTTATTAAGAAAGACGTTCACGATGCGAATGAGATGGTCACGGAATTGAAGGGATTTTGACAGCAGATAGTATCGGTAATGGGTAACGGATGACTAAGAATATACAAGAATAACCAACGTCGCGTTTTTGAACAGGGTGTTCGAAAAAAAAATGACATGACCGAATTGACCGGATTGACCGTTTGGGGTGAAACGGTCAAAAAGGTCAAAACGGTCAGAACAAAAAAATTGACATGGCAGAAGTGGCATAAATGGCAGAAACTTACAAACTGTCAGGAAATCGCCACTATAATTAAAGAAACAATCTGTTTGTAGTTTACAAAATGAAAGAAAGTGCCAAGATTGCCATTTCTGCCACTACAAATTTTTATACTAATTTATTACTACGTCCTCCCGAGTTTGTCCCGAAGGGGTTCCGAGGTTCTCCCGAGGTGGTTGCGTGATGGTTGCGTTATTGAAAGGTAGTTGAAAGGTAGATGGAAGGTTGATTAAAACTGAAAAAGGTTGACTCGATAACTGAGATGGAATCTTAAAAATCGTAAACTTTTGACTCGATACCTAAAAAGTTAATAGAGAGCCTTAAAGATAATCTACACGTACTACTTATAAAAAATGAAATTGCATATTTGAAATTAGACAATTTTATGAATATATAGGGAAACAAGTGTTTATAACAGAATAATTTGTGATTATATGAATATTTTATTTTTACTCCGATTATGGCCAGTTTTTGGCGGAGGAGAAGCAATGACTAGATTGTGGGCAAACGAATTTTCTAAAAAGGGAATCATTGTTCATATTGCATATTTTAAGCACACCGAGTATGGTACAAAACCTTTTGTAGACGAGCGTATTAGGCAACATCTCATAGAAGGCGGATTGTGTGATGAATTTACAAGTAATGATGTAGAAGATGAAGCTAACGTTTGTGGTATGATATGTGATCTGATTAATAAAGAATCTATTGATATAGTGATAAATCAGTGGTTGCCATTATCGTTTATAAAAAACATAAAGCAAGAAACAAATGCAAGTGTAGTGTGGTGCCTTAGAACAATGCTTGTCCCACCATATGAAAAACCTAAAACATTCAAAAGATGGATAAAGCATTCTTTATTCCCCAAGCATTATGAAAAACGCAGAATTCAACAGGCCGCGCAAGTAGTAGATTCAATACTACCATATGTGGATAAGTATGTATTTTTATCGGACGCTTATAGAGAACAATACATAGATGGTAGTATATGTCCCCAATATGATAAAGTTTGTGCAATACCTAACCCTATTACAAAAGTATTTAATATTTTAGATAGTGAAATAAATCAAAAGGAAAATATAGTTTTAGTTGTGGGGAGGATGCAGGAAAGTACTAAACGATTTAGTATTGTGATTAATGCATGGCATATGATAGAAAGCATAAAAGATCATGAAATCCAAAATTGGCGTTTAGAAATGGTTGGAGATGGAGAGGATTTAACCTCATACAAGCAGATGGCTAAAGATTATTGTCTTGAACGCGTTACATTTACAGGATTTCAAGATCCAATTCCATATTATAAAAAAGCAAAAATACTCCTATTAACATCTCGCATGGAAGGATTTGGGAATGTGTTATTGGAAGCGCAACGCATGGGAGTTGTGCCAATTGTTACTGATTCATATCCTGCTGTTCATGACATAATCGTTTCTGACTATAATGGAGAAATTGTTTCTAACCAAAGTCCTCAAGCCTTAGTAAAAGCAATGCAAACATTAATGTTAAAAAAAGACAAACTAATGTATTTGCGAAACAACGCTTTAAATTATGTCGAAAAATTTTCATTAGAAAATATTTCTAATTTATGGATGAATTTATTAAATGAATTAAAAAATGAAAAATATACTAATCATTCCGCCATTTAATCCGTATCCATTGGTAAGCGGAGGACATCAAGCTATCTTCAATGGAATAGCCATATTGAAGGATGTTGCTAATGTGTATATCTATGTTGAAACAACGGAAAGCCAGCATAAACGTGGAGAGGATAGACTTATCGAAGAAGCACTACCATTTGTACATGTTCTATCTAATATTGACCCAGCTTCCAAACATACTATAAAATGGTATTGGAAGGTACTAATGAATAAATTGAAAGGGAAATTGGGAATAAATGATGCTCCCAAAGAAGTAGCAAATCCTCAATTAAGAATAGAATCAATTAGTGAATTGTCAGAACATAAAATAACTTTCGTACTTAATGCAATTAAACAATATCACATAGACATCGTTCAAGTGGAAATGATGCCAGATATTAGACTGATCAATTCCTTGCCTAAAGAAGTTAAAACTATATTTGTTCAGCATGAAATTAAATTTGTTCGTGACGAGTTGTTTCTACAGACTATGGAAAATATTACAGAAACAATGAATGCTATGTATAATCAAAACAAGAAAGAGGAAATTGAATTACATAATAAATATGACCATGTGATTACGCTTTCGCTCATTGATACAAAAAAACTGATAGAGGCAGGAGTTACAACACCAATTACAACTTCATTAGCTATTGTAAATCCTTCTCTGTGTCAGTTAACAGTTGAAACATCAGTACGAAAAGTTTTATCTTATGTGGGACCTGAATCACACTATCCAAACTATGACGGAATAATGTGGTTCTTGGAGAATTGTTGGCCATTGTTACTAGCACGAGATCCCGAATATGATTTTCAAATTATAGGAAAGTGGTCTGAGCAAACGGCAAATGAACTTGCTCAAAAATACAATAACAAGGTGCACTGTGTTGGTTTCGTGGATGATTTAAGAAAGGCTTTGGCTGGAACGACAATGATAGTTCCTCTAAATATTGGAAGCGGTATCAGGATGAAGATACTTGAAGCAGCACAATTAAATGTTCCGGTAGTAACAACTCATGTTGGAGGAGAAGGCTTGCCGCTGATAGATGGAGAGAATAGTTTTATTACAGATATTCCATCTCAATTTATAGATGATATATTGAAATTACAAGACAAATCTCTACGTCAAAAATTCGTGATGAGTCTACGCGGGGTGATAGCAGCGAAATATTCTATTCAGGCATTGAGAGAGAGCCGAATAAGCCTATATCAATAACCTAAACCAAGAGGTCTATGACCCAAAGATAATGGAAGTATATAACAAAGTTTTGAATAACCCGCAATAAAAACAACCACCCGTGTGGATGGTTGTAAAAAACGATCTTTGACATATTTTGATAAAAATCAATATAGGAAACCGAGAATCCATAGTGGTAACTTGTTTCCAATAGGAAATTCAATGTCATCTGCTAAGATATAGGCATTGGGGACATTGGCAATTTGTTTAGTGGTTTTACCTTGTCCTCCAACCTCGATAGTGTACTTGCCATCCACTACAAAATCTCCTTTCTGCTTGCCGTATTCCACTGAATGTGTGAATGCTAAATGGTTAATGGCAAATGTTTCACGCAAAGTACCTTCTTTAATGGGATGTGTAGCCAAAGCCTTCAGCATATTCGTGTTCTCAATGTAGATCTTGTCCGGCTTCTGCATTTTTTTCACATTGATAAAGTCGCTATATAGCAGATTAACCAATTTGGCATCGGACAAATACTTCAAATACGTCAAAATGGTTTTTCGTTGCAGTCCACTTTGTACTGACATTCGCGAAATATCCACCTCATAAGGCTCACTGGCAGCAAGGATGTTCATTAGTGCACGGATCTTACGGGTGTTTTCCAAATCCACTCCGCAGATTCTGGGCAACTCATCATCGATCACATAGCCCATGACGGAATTAATGACGGAATAATAATCAATCTCATTCTCTTTGTAATATGGGTAGTAGCCGTATAAAAGATAATCATCGAAAAAAGCCATGGGCTTGCACTGAGCATATACTCTCTCAAGGAATGGGTACGGGTTTTCCAGCATCTCCTGCAAGGTACATGTGGGCAGATCTATCCCTTTGTAGAATTGCAGGTATTCCCGGAAACTGAGGCCTTGAAAATCATGGTTGATGCATCGTCTGCTTAAATCCGCTTCACCTTGTTGCAAACTCAATAAAGAACTGCCGCTAATCACTACTTGCATATCCGGATAGACATCGTATATCTCTTTCAGTTCGCGGCTCCAATGGGCATATTTGTGTATCTCATCCAAGAACAAATGCTTTCCTCCCTTCAAATAAAACTCTTCTGCCAGATTTAAAATGGAATGGTCTGCAAAATAGTTATTGTCCAACGAGCAATAGAGTACTGTTCTGTCACCAGTCTTATAATGCTGACGAATGTATTGCTTTAAAAGCGTCGATTTACCAATACCTTTTGGACCTCTAATCGCCATCATCCGGGCATTCCAATTGATGTCCATGCCGCATTTCCTGATAATTTCCATTGGAGTTTGCGACAGTAGACGGTCTTGTTGAGCAAATAATCTATCCATATTTGATGTGAATTTAGTTATACAAAAATGAGCTATTCGAGTTATACAAGACACAGAATTTATTTGTTTTTGTTTCTTTCAGGAAACATAATTCTATTGTTTTTGTGTCTCATATAACACAAATTCGCCGCAAAGGTACAACTATTTTTCCAAATAAGCAAGAAAATAAATGAAATTTGACTAAAAATATATCATTTTTATCAAAATATTGTCATCACGTATCAAAAATATTGCAAATAAAAGAAGAAACAATATATGACATCAGAACAAAAACAACCCAAAGCCAGAGTGCTGGCGTATTACCTGCCGCAGTTTCATCCGATACCGGAGAATGATGAGTGGTGGGGTAAAGGATTTACGGAATGGACCAATGTAGGAAAAGCCAAGCCGCTTTTCCCCGGACACTATCAACCGCATGTGCCGGCGGACTTGGGCTATTATGATCTGCGAGTGCCTGAGACCCGCGAAGCGCAAGCTCAGATGGCTCGTAAGGCAGGGGTAGAAGGCTTTGTGTATTGGCACTATTGGTTCGGTAACGGCAAACGCCTCTTGGAGCGCCCGTTCAATGAAGTTCTTGCTTCCGGCAAACCCGATTTCCCCTTTGCACTCGCATGGGCGAATGAGAGTTGGAGCGGTAGTTTTCACGGGTTAAAGGAGGGGAATGTATTAATTGAGCAGACTTATCCCGGAGAGGAAGACTATATTGCACATTTTAACACCGTGTTACCGGCATTCAAAGATAAACGATATATTACCTGTGAGGGAAAGCCTATCTTCTTAATATATAGACCATTCGAGATGCCGGATATTACGCATTTTATTAAACTATGGCAAACATTAGCAATAGAATGTGGGTTAAAGGGTATCTATTTCATTGGTATTTGCGGCAGATTGTATGATAGAGAACTTGCAGAAGAAACATACCATAAGTTCTTGAAAGCAGGATTTGACGCGCTAAACGTAATAAATTCATATGATGCTCCCACTTCTTCATATGACATAAAATTCCGCTTGATGCGTAAAGTTTTATTCAAATGGCTCAAATGTATTCCCGATTTGAGACCATATGGAATTTTTCAAATGCAATCGCCAATAGACAAAGAAGTTAATGTAATCCCATCGGTGACTCCCAATTGGGATCATACCCCACGTACGGGCAGAAGAGGAATTATCTTGTACAACTCATCTCCGCACTCATTTCAAGAATGTTTGCATACAATGATTGGTTCAATTGGGCAAAAACCATTTGAACAACGTTTTTTGATGATTAAATCGTGGAACGAATGGGCTGAGGGAAATTATCTTGAGCCGGATTTAAAATATGGACATGCCTATTTAGATGCTTTGCAAGCAGAAGTATATGGAAAATAACGCACATAATAATCTGTCTATTATAATCCCAGCATACAATGTATCGCCATATATAGAGAGATGCCTTGATAGTATATATGCAATCCCAATTACTGAAGATACATTTGAAGTTATCGTAGTAGACGATTGCTCAACTGATGATACATACAATATTCTTCAGAAGTATGCGAGAGGACATAGCAATTTACGCATTTTCCGGCAACAGGAGAATAAACGTCAAGGAGCGGCGCGGAATGTGGGTATAGATGCCGCCCAAGGAGAATACATAACTTTCTGCGACGCTGATGATTACATGTTGCCAGAAGGTGTAATAAATGCCTTGCGCGCTGTAGAGAAAAGTCATGCTGATGTCTGCTACTTTGAGATGGAATATCAAAATGGTCCCGATGATGAGTGGCATTTGGTAGAAATGCCAGAGGCAACCCATAATACAATTATGTCCAGCAAAGAGTACCTGGAAAATTATTATACATGTTATTACAATGGCCCGGTTCGCTGCTTGTATAGAACCGAATTTCTAAAAGGAACACATATCCGTTTTGTCGAAGGTGTTCGTTGGGAAGATTGCGATTGGACTGTAAAAGTGTATGCCAAAGCAAAAGAGATACAGTTTGTGGATGGAGTAGGCTACAGGTATGTTCAAAATGATACAAATACATGTAGTATCGCTAATATGGCCAATACCATAGGAGAACAGTTATATGCAGGGTTAAGATTGTTGCATTATGCCGATGAAATAAATAACACCTTGCCAAATTTAGCAAATGTTCTTAAAGAAGAAGCCCGTTATAGATACGTAATAGGTCTATTACGAATGCGAAACATGTCAAAATATTCAGTAAGTGATATTAGACATATATACCAAAGCTTAGGTGATAAGAATAGAGAGGAACTTAGCAGATATAAATTTACCGGATGGGTGAATTTCGCACTCAAGTATCCTACTTATACAATATGCCTATTTTCTGTTATATCTCCGATAGCTAAGGCAGGTAGATATGTTATTACACAAATAAGAAATTTCTAATATATGAAAATAATACTTTTAGTTTTTGGTACGCGACCGGAGGCGATAAAGATGGTTCCGCTGGTGAAAACGCTGCAGGCGCATCCAGAGAGGTTTAAGACGGTGGTGTGTGTGACAGCGCAGCATCGGCAGATGCTCGATCAGGTGCTGCATATCTTCGACATCGTGCCGGATTATGATCTGGACATCATGAAGCCTAATCAGGATCTCTATGATGTCACATCCCGTGTGCTTCTTGGTATGCGCGATATACTCAAAGAGGTGCAACCGGACGTGGTTCTCGTGCATGGAGATACCACGACCTCTACTGCTGCGGCTCTTGCGGCTTTTTACCAACAGATACCGGTCGGTCATGTGGAGGCGGGACTGCGCACGCATAATATCTACAGCCCATGGCCGGAGGAGATGAACCGCCAGATAACAGGCCGTATCACGACCCATCATTTCGCACCCACGCCTCTGGCGAAACAGAACCTCTTGCGCGAGAATGTAACTGAGAACCAGATCATCGTCACCGGCAATACGGTGATTGATGCGCTGTATATGGTGGTAGATAAAATCAAGAATGACGAGGCTTTGCAAAAGGAATTGGCAGGAGTGCTGAAGGAAGCCGGATATGATACGGCTCGTTTGGATGGAGAGCGCCGTCTGGTGCTGATAACGGGGCATAGACGGGAGAATTTCGGAGATGGATTTATCTCTATGTGTACTGCGATCCGTGATTTGGCTGCCAAGTATCCGGATGTTGATTTTGTATATCCGATGCATCTCAATCCCAATGTCCGCAAACCGATACATGAGGTGTTTGGAGAGATAGAGAACCATAAGCCATGCGCTCTCGGTTCTCGGCTCTCAGCTCTCGACAATCTCTATTTCATCGAACCGCTTGAGTACTTAAGCTTTGTTTATCTGATGGAGAAATCGACCATTGTCCTGACAGACTCCGGAGGCATTCAAGAAGAAGCTCCCGGATTAGGTAAGCCAGTACTTGTGATGCGTGATACGACCGAGCGTCCGGAGGCGTTGAAGTCTGGCACCGTCCATCTGGTAGGAACAAACTATGATAAGATAGTAGGGGAGGTGAGTACGCTCCTTGATGACGCCGAGGCGTATCAGAGAATGAGCCAAGCAGTCAATCCGTATGGTGACGGAAAGGCTTGTAATAGAATAGCAAAATTTTTAGAGAATTGAGAATATGATACCAAAAATTATTCATTATTGTTGGTTCGGACGTGGACCAATGCCAGAACTGGCTATAAAATGCATTGATAGTTGGAAGAAGTACTTGCCAGAGTACGAATTGCACCTATGGAATGAGGATAATTATGATATCAATAGTAACAAGTTCGTGAAAGAAGCGTATCATAATAGAAAGTTCGCATTCGTAACAGATGTTGTACGATTGTATGCGTTATACAACTATGGCGGAATATACATGGATACAGATGTCGAGGTTTTAAAACCATTAGACGAGTTCTTGCAATATCCGGCTTTTTCTGGATTTGAGATAGACGAAGCTATCCCTACGGGAATTATGGGAGCGGAAAAAGGAAGCACATGGGCAAAACGCGAACTTGAATATTATGATAATATTTCATTTATTAGATCCAACGGGGCGTTTAATACTAAACCTAATGTGCAGATAATCACAGAACACGCAATGATTCACGGCTTGGTTCCAAATGGACAATTCCAAATAGTAAATGACGAATTAGTCATATTCCAAAAGGATTATTTCTGCCCCAAATCATATGTTGATGGGAAAATATACTTGACCGAGAATACATATACCATTCATCACTTTGCAGGCTCATGGCATAATGAAGATAAATTGAGCACAAACTTGAAGAAGATCTTCGGCGAATTATGGGGGACACGCGCATATAAGGCATATCATTTAGCCAGAAAAGTTTTATTTAGATTATAGTATATGAGACTAACATACATAGATTATATCAAGGCATTTGCAATTAGTTTGGTCATCATACTGCATTGTTATTATTTCCCTTTTGAAAGTTTGTTTTTCAAAAGTATGTATTCCATATGCGTACCGTTATTCTTTATGGTAAACGGGTATTTGATGTTGCGCAAAGAACACTCCATTGGCGACATGCTCAAGAAGAATATAAAACTACTACTTGTATTATTCTTATGGGCATTTATTGTGACCGCGTTAGAAATGACATTGCGCGGAGAATGGGCTTATAGGTGGGGCGATACTCTATTCGGCAATGCCATGCGTATCTCTATGAATTATTGTGGACATTTGTGGTTCTTGCGGACATTGTTCTTTTTGAATATACTCAATCCAATATTATACTATTTTATCCACTATAATAAAAAGGGGATGTACTATTTAATAGTCATATTGTTTTTGTGTACGACGAGGTTCTTTGATATAATCATCGGAAAGTTTTATAATCCGTTATATGGTTGGGATTGGTATCCTGTTTTGTATTATGTGTTGGGGTATGCTTTGTTGGACGGTCATCTCCATACGGAAAAACTGAAAGCATGGCATGTCGGATTAACAATAGTGGTTTTGCTGCTGGCGCAATGGGGATATAACTGGGTGTTCTTGGAAGGTCCCTTGGCTGAGTTGAATATCTCTCACAAATGGATTCCAACAAATGAGATTGTTTGGTATGGCTATTGGTCACCTATTATCGTATTGGCAACTGCCGGAGTGTGCTTGCTTTTTCAAAAGATTGAATGGAAAGAAAATGCTTTCTGGAGTTATGTAGGACGCAACTCATTGCCGATATACCTAATGCAATCATCGGTGATTTCTTTGTTGAATCACACCACAGTATATAAAGAAATAATAGGTTTCTGTTATCCATTACGCGTCATCTTACCAATAGCTACTCTATTAGTATGTATGGCATTGACATGGCTTTTACAAACCAATAAGTATACTAAATATTTCATAACTATATGAACCAACCAATCCATATCGTAATGACGCCGACACGCAATGAAGCGTGGGTGATATAATAAAGAATAAAAGCAACCGACGTTGCAGCCGGTTGCATAAATAAGCGATCTTTGACATAGTGATAGACAATATCTATAAGAGATAAGCCATATAAAATGGTAAAGTCAGTATTGCTCCATTCCTACCAATATTATAATCTCCGAACTTTAGAGCATGGAAGACATGATATTTTTCAGGATGGTTCAATACAGTCTTTAAAGATTTGGCATTACCTGTAGTAGCTTTGCATTCAATTACGGTACATTCATCATGGTATCTCATTAGGAAATCGAGTTCAATGCTATCCGGTTTGTGATAGAAATATAGTTTATATCCTTTCTTACCTAAGAAATCAGCCATTAAGTTCTCGAAGATAGCCCCTTTGTAACTCAAAAGATTGCCACGGAGAATGTCCGACTGGGTATGCTCGTCCAACATACTTATAAAGAGTCCTGTGTCTGCCATATATACTTTGAAATGATCTTGTATAGCATTTCCGTCCAAAGGTAACTCGGTGATTTGCAAGTTGTAACAACGATGAATAATCCCTGCATCCTCAATCCATTGCAGACTGCCGGCGTACTCCTTACTTCGTCCGCCTGAGCGTACCAGCGAATAGGTGAATTTCTTGTTCTCTCGCGCCAACTGGCGAGGAATAGATTCAAAACACTCCCGAATGCGGGATTTGTCTTCCGAACGTGCATACTTGATCATATCACCCTTATATTCATCTATGATAGCACGTTGTACTCTTTTGAGTTCGTTGACATCATGAGTAAGAAGGAATGTTTGAACAGCTTCCGGCATACCGCCGACAATGACATACTCAAGTAGCAACTGACGTAAACGCAAGTGAATACCTTGGGCGACGGGTTGTTCGTTCTCCAATTGGCCACGCAAATACTGAGTTACATCATCATTAATGCCATTTGCCCAAAGCCATTCCTCGAAGTCCATCGGGTACATTTCACGAATATCTTCAAACCCAACAGGAATAGACGACAACTCGGAGCGTTTCTTTTGTTCGGGCGTTTGATACCCGTTTACTCCTAAGAGGGAACCAGTACAGATAACATCATATCGTCCGTCCATACAGAAGAATTTCAGAGCCCCGCGAGCACGTGGACAATCTTGTATCTCATCCAATATGAGGCACGTTTTACTTGGTACAAAATGTGATCCGGGGATAGCAGCGGTAAGAGCCATCGTCAGATAGTCCACGTTTAGAGAATCGTCGAAAAGAGGAATGAGTTTAGGATCCTCACGAAAATCGAGGTACACGACATTCTCATAGTGCTGCTGTGCAAACTGCTTAACAGAGCTGGTCTTGCCGCACTGCCGGACTCCCTTAATCACAAGAGGTTTATGGCGAGGGTTGTTTTTCCAGTTGAGTAATACCTCTTCAATTTTACGTTTGAACATAATATCGGTTTATTAGTTAGTTGCATTTTATCGGGCGAGAAAAAGCGCGTTGTTTGCATTTTATCGGGCGACTTTTGGCTGCAACTTTACACTTTTTCGGCGCAAAGGTACAAATAATTTACCAAATGTGCAAGAAAAAAGTGAGATTTGGTATGAAATAATGCTATATAATAGAAAAATCGACTTAATACCGTACCAAATGTATATCAAAAATATGAGATTTGATAAAGAATCTATCAATTCACTATAGACGGAAATTTGTCTGTCACTATTACTCAAGGAAGAGTACTGAGTATAGTTTGAAATAAAACGAATATATATATGAGTCAACCAATTCACATCGTAATGACGCCGACACGCAATGAGGCGTGGGTGATACGGGCGTTCTTGGAATCCACTACACGGTGGGCGGATTATGTGATTATATGCGATCAGTTTTCAACGGACGGGACGCGAGAGATTGTCGCGCAGTATGCTGCGCTTAGTCAAAGGTCGAAAGATAAAAGACAGCTCACAAGTTCGCTTAATGATGAGAATGATGTCAAGCGTTCTGAGGTGATTCTCATTGACAACCCTAATACGGAGTTTAACGAGGCGGAGCGGCAACGGATATTGGTTGCCAAGGCGCGTGAAGTGGCAGCCGGACGCGATACGCTTCTCTGGGGACTGGATGCCGATGAGATATTGGCAGCAAATGCCTTTGATACAGAAGATTGGGAGAAGATTATGCATTCCAAACCCGGTGCGGTCTTTTGGTTTCATTGGGCGCAGTTGACGCATGACAAGAAGCATTATTATAATAATCGCGATCCGTATCCATGGCTCTTTCACGATGATGGGGTAGAGCCGCACGGAAACTACGTACGGGAAATGCACTCGATGCGGATTCCTTATCCGTTAGACGAACATGACATGACCCATGTCAAGGATTTCCGCGTGCTGCATCTTGGTCCCGCTCCCCTGAACAGAGTGCGTGCCAAAGAGCGGTTCTATATGTTTGTCGATTGGCAGGTGAACCACCGTCCGCCATATACCATGGGGCGAAATTATATCGGCAGTAATGCTTATCCGGCGGAGCAGTTCGATTTGCCGGAAGAGTGGATTTATACCACGGAGAAGGACGGCTGGAGTCTATGGAATAATGTGGAATTGGACGAGCACCGGAGTTTATGGAATATTATCATATACAAGATCCGCGTCCATGGTATGTGCGTTTGGTTCATCAATATTTGGATCTTACGCAACCTTATAAGGACAATATCTGTGTGCGAGCGATAGACAGAGCACTACGAAAGTTCATAAAGCATTAAAAACAAATTAACATATATCCGTTATGTTCAAATACACAAAACGACTAATCTCTGACATTCGTTTCTGGTGTCTGGAAATCAAACTCCGCAGGGAGGAAGATGCGGAATTGGAAAAAATAGAAGATGAAGCCGCTGCCGAATGGCATCATCCGATGGCTGGCTTTGTCTATTACCAACAAATGAAGCGCAACCGCGTGGAGCGCAAACGGATACATGAGGAGGAACGAGATACAATAAGGTAAGAAAACATAATTGCATGAAAAATAAGCGAATTTTCCTTTCCTGAAATAGTTTACACTCATCCTAAATTCGTCGACAGCCGAATATAATTTTTTGTTATGACCGTTTTGACCTTTTTGACCGTTTCACCCCAAACGGTCAATCCGGTCAGAACGGTCATGTCATTTTTTTTCTTAACAACAGGAACTTTTTAAGTTCGTTTCAAAATCGGTTCGGGCGGCAGAGGCTGCGCTGACGTCGCGCTGCTCTTGGGCAGATTTGGGTATAACCGCCAAATCTTAAAAATAGGAAACTTTTGAGGGACGAAAAAGGGCGATTTTAGGGCTTCTATCGTCTCGTAGGTGTCTCGTATGTCTCTCGTACGCCGGGTAGTAAGCCTGACGTGTCTGCCCGAATCTTAATAATCGGTCACGTTGGCAACCCTACAAAATGTAAATCAATAAGTCAATAATTAGTATATTATGTCGATTGGAAAAGTCAAACGATACTCATGTTTGCGGATCGCAAAAGTCAAATTTCGCTGCAAAGATACCACTTTTTTTTGAAATCGCAAAATTTATTTTAAGGAATATGCGTAAAATCGCAAAATTTATTTTTTAAAATATGCGTAAAATCGCTTTTTTTCAATAGGAATACATATCAAACAAAATGTAAACAAAAGAATATACGATATATGACATCAGTACAAAAACGACCATTAATCTCAACTATCATCCCTTCCTACAACCGCGCTAATACGGTGGCGACACATTCGCATCCCCAAACCCCGCCCCTCGGAAAGCCAATCTTCCACCTCCTATATAAAAAAAACGTTCAAAACTTGCACATCTCAAAAAAATGTAGTAATTTTGCAGCGATTATTGAACGTATAATTCATTATGAGCAAGCGGGTGATCGGTATAGGCGAGACGGTGTTGGACATTCTTTTTAAGAATGACCAGCCTCAGAAAGCCGTTCCCGGCGGCTCGACGTACAACAGTATCGTGTCATTGGGTAGGGCAGGGGTGCCCTGCGCGATGGTGACCGACGTCGGCGGAGACCATATAGGTGATATGATCTGCCGATTTATGCAAGAAAATGGCGTTTCAACGGCATACGTGTGCCGCCATGCAAATGAGAAATCGCATATCACACTGGCATTTTTAGACGAAAACAACGATGCGCAGTATATCTTTTATAAGGATCACAGGGCTGTGTCGCTGGAAGGTCCAATGCCTGAATTTACAAAGGATGACGTGGTGCTTTTCGGCTCGTTTTTCTCGATCAATCCGGCGATTCGGAGTGTTGTGAGCCGATTACTGCATGAGGCAAAAAATGCCGGCGCATGGCTGTATTATGACATCAATTTCCGAAAATCGCATATCGCCGATTTGCCGGAGGTTATGTCAAATATAGAGGAAAACATGCGTTTGGCGGACATTGTGCGCGGTTCCATCGAGGATTTTGTGAATCTGTATGGGCTGAACGACGGCAAAGCGATATATGAACGCGTGAGACCGTTCTGCCGGACGTTGATTTTGACCGATGGATCCAAGGAAATCCGGATATTTAATGCCGATGAAATCGAGACTTTTGAGGTCAAAACCATAGAAACGATTAGTACCGTTGGAGCCGGAGATAATTTCAACGCCGGATATATTTATGCGTTGCTGCAAGGTGTCAAAGATCAAAAGAGCCGAGTTAAAATGGCGCAACGCTGGAGCCAGGATGTCTGCCAGCAAATCGGCAATAATATCAGCGATGAATTGGTCAGAAATCTGGCTTTAGAAAGAAATGGCTCAGTCTGAAACCTAATCGCGATTATGTAAAATAGCATATATGAAAAAGACAAAAGAGATAAAAGAAATTGAAGAAAGCTGGATTGAAGTGCTGCCGATAAAAAAATCGGTACTCTTCCCCGGTATTATGATGCCGGTAGCAGTTTCCAGCAAGAACAGTTTGAAACTGGTACGAGCTGCTGAACGCAACAACAAACCGCTTATCGTTCTGTCGCAGAAAGATCCACATTCCTCTGAACCGTCAGGCAAGGAAGATTTATTTGAATTAGGTACGTATGCACATGTGCTTCAGATCATTCCTGTTCCGGAGATGGGTCAGGATACCGTAATGGCAATCTTAGAAGGCGAACATCGCGTGCAAGCGGTTGATTTTCAAAAGGCTTCGTCTTCTACCCTGCTCGCAAACGTGACCGTTTGCGACGAGGAAATGCCACTTGCCAGCAACAAAGAATTCAAGGTAAAAGTGGATTCGATCAAGGAAGTGGTGATGAAGCTGCTGGAGGAAAAAGAGCAAGCGGAATCGAACGGTGCGCTGATCACCATCAAGAACATAAAAAGCAGTCCGTCGCTGCTGAATTATATATGCGCGATCTACCATTTCCCCGTTGAATACAAGCAGGAACTGCTGGGAATCGATTCGCTGGACGAACGCGCGTCGGCTTTGTTAGCAACCCTTCAGAAAGAGCTGGAGATGCTGAATATCAAGGCAGATATTCGCCGTCGGACCATGGAGAAAATGGACAAACAGCAACGCGAGTATTTCCTGCAGCAAGAGATCGAGACCATCAAAAAAGACCTGGGTGACACGGATACCGGTGCGCAGAAATTACAAGAACTGCGCGACCGTGCGGCACAAAAACAATGGTCGCAGGCTGTGGCAGATGTCTTCCAGCGTGAGTTACAACGCTTGGAACACATGCCGATGCACTCGCCGGACTACTCCACCCAACTGGATTATTTGGAGACGATGCTGGATCTGCCTTGGTCCGTTTATTCCGAGGATAATTACGACATGGAGCACGCACAGGAAGTTCTGAACCGCGATCATTACGGTTTGGACAAGGTGAAAGAGCGGATTGTGGAATATCTGGCGGTACAACGTCAGTTAGGACTTCGGAGCGCCAAAGAGAAAGAAAATCATCCGGTGAAATCGCCGATTTTGTGCCTTTACGGTCCTCCGGGTGTGGGCAAAACGAGTCTTGGAAAGAGCATCGCAGAGGCTCTTGGACGCAAGTACGCGCGTATCTCGTTAGGCGGTCTGCACGACGAAGCGGAGATTCGCGGACACAGGCGCACTTACATCGGTGCTTTGCCCGGTCGAATCATTGATAGTATCAAGAAATGCGGGACGTCCAACCCCGTGTTTGTACTCGATGAAATCGACAAAATCGGGGCGGATTACAAAGGCGATCCGACGTCTGCGCTGCTTGAGGTTTTGGATCCGGAGCAGAACAGCGCTTTCCACGACAATTATCTGGATGTGGATTATGATCTGAGCAAGGTGCTCTTCATTGCTACTGCAAACAGCCTGGAGACCATTCCGCGTCCGCTGCTGGATAGAATGGAACTGATCGAGATGACCGGATACCTACAGGAAGAGAAAGAGGAGATCGCCAAGCGGCATTTGATCCCGAAAGAACTGGCAAACCATGGTCTGAAGGCGTCGCAACTGAAATTCAAGAAGGATATTATCGGTCATATTATCGATGATTACACCCGTGAATCCGGTGTGCGTTCGTTGGAGCGACAGATCGCGACGATCTGCCGCAAGATCGATACCAAACTGGCTTTGGGCGAGGAATACAACGTCACTGTGACGCTGGATGACGTGCGAGAATACCTCGGTCAGGCGCGATTTAGCCGCGACAGTTGGGAGACCAACAAATATGTTGGAGTCGTGACCGGTTTGGCTTGGACACAAGTCGGCGGCGAGATCCTGTTCATAGAGACCAGCCTCTCTGCGTCGAAGAATCCGACTCTGACGCTGACAGGTAACTTAGGCGACGTGATGAAAGAGAGCGCCACGCTGGCACTAGGCTACGTCAAAGCGCACGCAGAGGAGTTAGGTATCAATCCTGAGCTTTTCGAGACGACATCCGTACATATTCATGTGCCGGAAGGCGCTATTCCCAAGGATGGTCCGTCTGCGGGAATCACGATGACTACGGCGCTTGTGAGTGCATTTACCAAACGTCTTGTCAAACCTCGTATCGCTATGACCGGAGAAATGACGCTGCGCGGCAAAGTGCTGCCGATCGGCGGAGTGAAAGAAAAACTGCTCGCTGCAAAACGAGCAGGAATAACGGATATTATTCTATGTGAAGAAAATCGCAAGGATGTAGCAGAGATTGCACCGATTTATCTCAACGGTCTGAACCTGCACTACGTGCATGACATCAGCGAGGTACTAAAAGAAGCGCTCCAATAGGGCGCTTCTTTTGTGTTTTGCGGAGTTTTAGTTCCGTAGAAACTCTTCATACGTGCCGTCCGTATAATAGACGACGATATTCCGAATCTGTTTAGGAGGAGCTGCAGGAGCCTGCGGCTCTTCTTTTGTTGTACTATGTACAACAGCTTTTCTTCCCTCAGGTGCCAAGCTATCAAACAAGCCTGCTTCTTGCCCCGGAGCCGTGCGCCACATCTCTCCCACGCCGAGAATGAGCCATTCCGGATTCAGCGTGGGATAGCGCTCCATAATACGCCGCATAACATCCAGACTGGGATTATTGCGTCCAGCCATCATATTACTGATTGTTCCGGGACGTACGTGAATTTCTTGTGCAAACTGCCGTGCGGACAAATTCATCGATTTTCTCAAACTGCCGTGCGGACAAATTCATCGATTTTCTAACCGCATCAATACGCTCTCTTTCATTCATAGTTTTCAAATTTGCTGCAAAGGTACAAAAAATAATCGAAATACACAAATATATACATATATTTTTGTGAATTATTTTGTTTCATTTGTGAATTATGTAAATTCTACATTATGAACACAGAAAGTAATCACCTTCCCGTGGAACATTTTAATGACCAAACCGAAGGATAGTAGCACTCTACGGCATCTAAGAAGGTCATTTCGTCTTATTATTAAACATTAATTAAACAATGTAAGTCGTTTATTTTATATAGTTTATAAATTTTATATAATATAAATCATGTATATATTTTCCAATATGCCGCAATCCGAGTTTTATATTAAAGTATAATTTTAAATAAAATACAGTATTATTGAAAATCAATCAGTTACAATATAAAATTATACGTAGAAACATAAGTCTATCTACACTCTTTCTAATATTAGGAATCAATAAATAGATCAGACGCCTCACTACTCCACTCCGGCACTTCAATTTTGTGAACTTTTATGGTTCGATCACTTTTGTTTTGCTTTGTGAACAACAAATTTGTGTACAAAATCTGTCGGATTCGTGTTCACATTTATTGTGCATACAATTCTGATTTTTTGCTTGCGTAGTTCACAAAAATATACTACCTTTGCATCGAATTTAAGACAAAGAGAAAAATCAGCGGCTATTGCCATTAAACCTAAAAACCATTTAACTTATGAAGATCGATGTACACACATTGAAACAACAAACGCAGGATTTTGTCCTGCGTTTGTTTGTGGAAACCTCCGGAGGTTCATCTCTGTCCTCTTCGGGCACTATGTCAATTTATGATTATTGTACGTGTTCGCATGTTGGGACACATGCTCGTTTGCATCAATAATCAGCGGAAAGATTCATTTATCGAATGAAATGCATCGGCTGCCACTCTTCTCTTTCGGGGAGTGGCTTTCCGTATGTATTCTTCAACAGGAACGCCATATTATCCGCCAGCGTGCGCATCGTTTGCATACCTTCCGTATCCAAGGCAGCCTGGCCTTCCTCGCGTCCATAGACAATATTCCAATACTGGGATGTCACGACAGGCATATTCATCATCATAAACGGCATGTTCAGCGTCTGAAAGGCAGCAGTGGCTCCACCTCTTCGACAAACAGCCACAGCCGCCGCAGGTTTATTGCGGTAATAATCTCCTGCGGAGAAGAACATCCGCTGCACGAGTGCTAGCATTGATCCGTTGGGCTGGCCGTAATAGACAGGCGATCCGACGATTAGCGCATCGGCTGAAGCCATTTTCTCATTCACGCGGTTGCATAAATCGTCATCGAAGACGCAGCGGTTATTGTTTCTTACTTTGCATTGCCCGCACGCGATACATCCGCGCATAGGACGATTGCCTATTTGAACGATCTCAGACTCAATCCCGTGTTTGGCGAGTTGCTGAGCTATTTCAGAAAGCGCAAGGAAGGTGTTGCCACCTTTCCTTGCGCTACCATTGATTAGTAATACTTTCATATATCCGATCAATTATTTAATCTCACGTGCTTTGATTCCATCACGCTCCAACAATGCGTTGATAGTCGGTTCGCCGCCACGGAAGCGTTTATACAGATCCATCGCTTTCTCGGTTCCACCCTTCTCCAAGATGTTCTCGCGGAAGCGCTTAGCGGCTTTCTTATCAAAGATCGTTCCGCCTTTCTTCTGCTGTGCTTCCTTGAAAACGGAGAATGCATCTGCGTCCAGCAGTTCGGACCACTTGTAGCTGTAATAGCCGGCAGCGTATCCACCGGAGAAGATATGGGTGAAGGCGCAGCACATCTGCGTGCCAGGTACGTTCGGCAGCACTTGTACCTGCTCCATCGCTTTATCGCTGAAACGCGTTACGGACTCAACCGTTCCGATGGCTTCGTTGACCTCAAATGGGTTCTCCAAGGTATGCCAAGCCATATCGAGATAGCCGAAGCTCAGCTGGCGCACACAAGAATACGCAGCATGGTAGGTCTGCGAAGCGTGCATCTTGTCCAGCAGGTCTTGCGGCAGCGGTTCGCCCGTGATATAATGTTTGGCAAAGGTATCGAGGAACTCTTTCTCGTCGATGAAGTTCTCGTTAAACTGGGAAGGCAGTTCCACGAAATCGCGCGGTACGTTGGTTCCGCTCTGTGCTGCATACTGGCAGCGTGTGAGCATTCCATGCAAACCATGTCCGAACTCATGCAGGAACGTGCGGACCTCATCATAAGTGAAGAGCGCCGGCTTGTCTGCCGTCGGACGAGTGAAGTTCATCACGTTCACAATATGCGGACGGTGGTCTTTCTTGCCCTTGATATATTGCGGCTGGAAATCATTCATCCACGCACCGCCACGTTTACCATCCCGCGGATGGAAGTCCGCGTAATACACAGCGAGGAACTTGCCTTTTTCGTCGAACACCTCATAGGCGGTTACCTCAGGATTATAGACCTGAATCTTCTTGTTCTCCTTGAATTTCAAGCCATAGAGACGCTCTGCCAAACCGAAGACGCCTTTCTTGACATTCTCCAGTTCGAAGTACGGACGGAGGTCATCATCCGAGATAGCGTATTTCTCCTGTTTGAGTTTCTTGGAATAATAGCTGAAATCCCAAGGCTGAATATGCGCGGCATAGAAACCGTGCGCGTGAGCATAATCCTCCACTTCCTTCACCTCCTCGCGTGCAGCAGGCATATACGCATCGCGCAGTTGGTCCAGCAGGCTATAGACCGTTTCCGGCTTCTCTGCCATCGTCTTATAGAGCGATTTCTCCGCGTAGGTCTTTTTTCCGAACAGTTTAGCCAGCGCTAAACGGGTGTTGACGATCTCTACAATAATCGCAGTATTGTCAAACTCGCCACCCACGCATTTGCCGGCATTCGCCATGTAGAGCTCGCGGCGGATATCGCGGTTGTCGAGATCCTGCATTACCGGAATCGTGGTCGTCGGTTTGAGGTTCAGCAACCAGCCTTCCATTCCTTTGTTCTCCGCATTAGCACGCAACATCGCTTTGGTATCGTCATTCAGACCGGACAAGAGTGCCTCGTCGGTAACGAGCATGGTCCAAGCGTTGGTCGCTTTCAGTACGTTCTGACCGTATTGAAGGGTCAGTTTGCTCAGTTTGGCGGACAATTCGCGGTAGATTTGTTTGTCTTCCGGCGATAGATTTGCGCCGTTGTTTGCGAACGACTCGTAGATGTCCTCCAGCAGTTTGACTTGCGCTTTGTTCAGTTTGAGTTTCGCGCGCTGGTCATAAACGGCTTTGATACGTTGGAAGAGTCCCTCGTTGAGACGAATAGTAGCCGAATATTCAGACATCTTCGGGCTCAACTCCATTTCGATCTGCTGAAGCGTGTCGTTGGTCTCGGAGTTCGTCAGGTTATAGAAACAGCCGGCTACGATTGAGAGCATTTCGCCGGAAGCCTCATAGGCTTCGATCGTGTTGGCAAAGGTCGGAGCTGCCGGATTATTGACGATGTCGTCGATTTCCTTCAGTCCTTGTTTCATCGCCTCCTCAAAAGCAGGCATATAGTGCTCCGCATGAATCTCGTTGAATGGGTACGTGCCATGCGGCGTTTTCCAGTTCTTGTAGTCGAAGAACGGGTTCGTGGCAGCGGACGCTGCCAAAACGGATGTGGCTAAAGCCATAGTTAGAAATTTTCTCATTGTTATTTTCCTCTAATTAAATTGATGTCTCCGCTCATCTGGTAGATTCCGATGACAGACTCGTCAGCTCCCACTTTCTTCTTGGTGTAAGCAATCTTGGACATATATCCGGCATTCTTGGCAGCATCGGTTCCGAGAGCCCGTATTACATAGTAATACGCACCTTCTGCAGCCGGACGACCGTTGATGGTTCCATCCCATCCTTTTGAGGGATCGGTCCATTCGTACACCAGTTTGCCCCAGCGGTTATAGACCCAGCAATGGAATTCCCGCAAGGAGCGGTACGCCACGCGGAACTCATCGTTCTTTCCGTCTCCATTGGGCGTAAAGACATTCGGAACCGCCAGATACGATTCGGAAATCTGTACATTCACTTCCGATGAGTCGGAAGAGCAAGAACCGTTATTGACCGCGCAGACCACTCTATACGCCCCGGGTTCGGAGAAAGTATAGCGGATGTCGCGATCGTTACGAGTAACAACACGCTCTGCGGATTTATAGATTGCCCAGAAATAATACTGTGCTCCGGGCGTCGGGTTCGAATAGAAAGCAATCTCCAGCGGTCCGCTGTATTCCGATCCGGCGATGAGTGTCTGGCTGGTAGGCCTGTTGCGCTCGTTATTTCCATGCGGATCGTCCTCGCGCGCCGTAGCAAGGGAAGTCAACTCCATTTTAACCGCTTTGATACTGTCCAGCGGCAGATCCACTTCCACGCAAGCCGAGTCCAACCCCAGCGCCGAACGCACCTCTGCGTCATAGCAAAGCGTAATCGGCGTGGGACCATAGAGCGGCGGCAGCAAGATCGTGTTCATCAGATCTCCCGTCTCTTGCGCCGCGGAGTCCACCCACTCTTCAGTGTTCCAAGCCAGTGCATTATATGATAAGGAATACGTATGCGCGCGCGAACCTATATCGCCCGTCACACGAACGATGGTGTTCTCGCATCCTGTCTCTACTGTGAATGCCAGATCGTCAATACCTTTGTACAACTGCACGCAGAAATGACTTCCTCCCACCCGGTAACATCCTTCGTCCGGATAGATCTCATCCACGCCGGAGGCATAGAGCGAACCGTCGCCTTTGTACCAATCGGTGGGCTGGCCATCGGATGTCTTCAGATGGATCTCGTCCCTAAAAACTAATACCGTGTCATTACCATCTATCACTTGCGTAGCTGTTCCCACGCACTCAACAGGGAGCGCATAGGAAACAGCCGCCACAAGCGATAAAAATACTATGCTGAATAGCCGTTTCATTTATTCACTTGGAAACGTGTGTTGCCGTTTTGGATAAAATCCACGATCTGTTTAGCCGCCGCTATTCCGGCATTGATATTAGCCTCTGCGGTCTGTGCACCCATCTTCTTGGGTGTTGCGAAGTAGCGTCCTTCGAAAAGCGTGCGGAACTTCGCATCAGCCACGGGCATAATATCCGTCATGTATTTGAGATCCGGACGTTCCTGCATCAGAGCGATCAAGCCCTCTTCGTCGATCACTTCTTTGCGCGCGGTATTCACCAAAATGGCACCTTTCGGCATGAGGTTGACCAGATCATGATTGATCGAACCCTTGGTCTCCGCCGTAGCCGGAATATGCAGCGAAACGATGTCGCAAGTCTTGTACAGTTCCTCAGCGGAATGCAGCGGATGTACGTTAGCCGCCGTCATCGCCTCATCCGGACAATACGCATCATAGGCATACACGTCCATTCCGAAGCCCTGCGCGATGCGTGCCACGTTGCGACCCACATTACCAAAGGCATGAATACCCAGTTTCTTGCCTTTCAGCTCGGTTCCGCTTGTGCCGTTATATAGATTGCGCACGGCATACACCATCAGACCGAGAGCCAACTCAGCCACAGCGTTGCTGTTCTGACCCGGTGTGTTCATCGCTACCACCTTGTGCGCCGTAGCGGCGTCAAGGTCGATATTATCGTACCCTGCTCCGGCACGAACAACAATCTTCAGCTGTTTCGCTGCGTCCAACACAGCCGCGTCCACAATATCCGAACGGATGATGAGTGCGTCTGCATCGGCTACGGCGTCCAACAACTGCTGTTTGTCGGTATATTTCTCCAGGAGCGCGAGTTCATACCCTGCTCCTTCTACCACTTCGCGAATGCCGTCCACGGCTACTTTCGCAAAGGGCTTCTCTGTTGCTACAAGTACTTTCATAATCAATGTAATTTCTCGTATTCTTTAATACAATCCACGAGTGCCTGAACACCCTCGAGGTCCATAGCGTTGTAGCAGCTTGCGCGGAAACCGCCAACCAGACGGTGACCCTTGATTCCCACCATACCGCGCTTGGTCGCGAATTGGAAGAAATCGTCCTGAAGTTCTGCGTATTCGGGTTTGAGAACAAAGCAGATATTCATGCGGCTGCGATCCTCTTTCTTCAGGATAGTCGGCGTGAATAGTTTGCTCTCGTCCAGACATTTGTACAGCAGGTCCGCTTTCGCTTTGTTGCGCGCCTCGATCCATTTGACACCGCCGTTCGCTTTGAGCCAACGCAAGGTCAGCAGCGCAGTATAAACAGGCAGCACAGGAGGCGTATTAAACATCGAACCGCCGTCGATATGGGTCTGATAGTTCAGCATCGTCGGGATATAACGGCTCACTTTGCCAAGACAACTCTCTTTGATGATCACGAATGTCACACCGGCTGGAGCCAGGTTCTTCTGCGCACCGCCATAGATAATATCGTATTGGCTGACATCAATCGGACGGCTCAGAATATCCGAACTCATATCGGCTACCAAAGGTACATTGCCTTTTTTAGCATAAATCTCCGCCAGTTTCTCGTCGCTGATCTCGGTTCCGAAAATGGTGTTATTGGTCGTGATATGGAAATAATCGGCATCTTGCGGAATCTCGTAATCCGTCGGAATGGAGTCTGTGCTGGCTGCTACCTCGACCGCCTCGCCGAAACCTTTGGCTTCTTTGAGTGCTTTCTTGCTCCACACGCCGGTGTTGAGGTAAGCCGCTTTTTTCTCCAGCATATTAAACGGAACCATGCAGAATTGCAGACTGGCGCCGCCGCCGAGGAAGAGCACACGATACCCCTCCGGCACGTTCAGCAGCTCTTTCATCAGTGCTTCCGCCTCGTCCATGACGGGCTGGAAATACTTCGCGCGGTGCGAAATCTCCAGAATGGAAAGACCTTCGCCCTGAAAATCAATCACAGCATCAGCCGTTTGTTTGATTACTTCTTGCGGGAGGATAGAAGGACCCGCATTAAAATTATACTTCTTCATATCAATGTGTTTTTTATGGTTTATTTTAACGTATAAAATTTATTATTCCAAGCCGTTTTGTGCACGAACGGCAGTTCGATGATACCCTCTTTGTGCTGCTTGCCTTGCGCCAGATGAAGCGCCATAGCCACAGCTGCCATCTCATCCTCGGAAGCTCCCTTGGTACTTGGTACTTGGTCACTTTGTCCCTTAGCCAGGTATTTCCGCAGCTCCTCCGGTACTTCCTTACCTGCTTTCTGCATCCGCTCCGCCAGATCCTTGTTGAACTGCTCTTTGGCAATACCGGATTTGAATTCGCGGTATTGTTTGTCGTGCATAGCGAACTCGAACAGCTCTTCGTCGTCCTGTCCGCGATCCCAACCCAGTTCTTTCATCTCTTTGATATATTGCGGCAGCACATCCGGATAGAGTTTCTGCGGATCGTCGGTATAGAACTCATATCCTTTCTCTTTTGCCAGTTCAATGATCTCCGGCGCTAACTCACCCGGCAACTTACCGCTCTTACCAAGGATCATACCCCACATAGCCGGATCCATACGGGTGAAATCTTTCTCACCCATTGAACGGCTGAAGAGGTTCATCAGCGCAGCGTTCTTGACGTATTGGCTGAACGGCGTCACGAGACACGGCGTACCGAGCATCGGCCAAATCCGCTGTACTTCGTCGAACAGTTGTACCAGCAGTTCGTCTTCGCTCAACTCTTTCTCGCCTTTCTTACGCAGGTTGGCATTGATCGCGGCATGCATACCTTTGAGATCCGCCATCAGCGATCCCATCATTCCGCCCGGCAGACCGCAACCAACCAGCAGAGACGTCATCAGCGCGTTCTTCGGATCAATCCAGTAACCTAAGAAATCATCGATGAACGACTGCGTCAGACTGCGAGCCTCCATGTATGCCTTCATGTTAATGTCTTTCACCAGAAAGCCTGCATCTTTCAGCATCGCCTGAATCGTAATCACATCCGGATGTACCTTTCCCCATGAAAGCGGCTCCATCGCTACGTCCAGCACATCGCCGCCGGCTTTGGCAACCTCCAGCATCGAAGCCACCGAGAAACCGGGTCCCGTATGACCGTGGTATTGGATGATAATATCGGGGTGTTTCTCTTTGATGGCAGCCACAATGACGCCCAGCATGTGCGGACGTCCGATTCCGGCCATATCTTTAAGACAGATCTCCTGCGCTCCACCCTCGATCAGTTGCTCCGCGAGGTTGATATAATACTCTGCCGTGTGCACTTTCGAATACGTGATACACATCGTTGCTTGCGCAGTCATGCCGGCTGCTTTTGCCCATTTGATGGACGGAATGATATTACGCGGGTCGTTCAGACCGCAGAAGATACGGGTGATGTCGGTTCCCTGCGCGTGTTTCACTTTGTACATCAACTGACGCACGTCTGCCGGAACAGGATTCATACGCAGCGCATTCAGTCCGCGATCCAGCATATGCGTCTTGATACCTGCCTCGTGGAAGGGCTTGGTAAAAGTCCGGACTGCCAGATTCGGGTTCTCGCCGTACAACAGATTCACTTGCTCCGACGCACCGCCGTTGGTCTCCACGCGATCGAAGCAACCCATATCTATGATCACGGGAGCGATCTTCGCCAACTGGTCTTTGCGCGGAACGTACTTTCCGCTACTCTGCCACATGTCGCGATAGACAAGGGAGAATTGAATTTCTTTCTTCATTATGATTGATTTTTTCGTTATGTCGTTATGTCATCAAAAACCGAAACTCAATCCGCAGGAGAACGTAAAGTTCGCGCCCTGCAGATAAACCGGCGTGTATTTATTTAAGTAATAGTTCTTCAGCTCGTCGCCGGCTAACTCCATCGAAGTGCCATCGGCATTCCAGCCGCGGTCTTCTCCTAAGATCCGCTCGGAGCTCGGAGCAAACGCGCGCGCGTTATTATAGGTGAAATCAACATGTGCGTAGCAGTTGTTGAACACCTCATAAACTGCGCGGAAATTCACCACATCGTTCCGCCAAATCTTCTCCGAGAACGGCTTCTGCGCAATGATCGGCGTCGTCGTGTTCCGCTGGCCCGCTATATAGGCGCGGACATAATCATACGCGCGGTATTTGGTGTCGCAGGTGTAGTCCAGCATCAGCCGCAGACTGCGCGTCAGGCGGTAAGACAACTGCACAAAAATACTCTGCGCATTGTCGCCCATATAGTGCCCCATATTGTAACTGTTGGACGTGAAATCCAGCACTTTGATCGAATGCGTGTAGCACGCGATATAGCTTCGCATGAACTCGCCCCGTAGCGCCAAACCTTTCACGGGCCAGCCGCTCCAGTTGAAACCCACCAGATACGAAACCGGATTATGCTCCGGATTCGATGGTTTCAGACGCGAGAATTTGAACTCGTCCAGAAAGAACGACCCGTACAGCCGTAAATGGTCGGTCGGACGAACGGTGATCGTCGCAAAAGCCTGCGAGTTCTGGTTCTCCGATCCAAGTCCTTTGGTCAGCAGGTGATCCAGCGATTTGAAGAATGCAATCGGGATAAAATAAGCCGCTTGCACATTGCGCTCCGCGTAAACGATCGAGTTTCCGAACGAGAACTGAATGTACTTGATCGGCATGAACGTAAACATGTTCGCCGCCATAAATTTGTTCGCCGGACGATACTCTCTTCCGGTCACGCCTTCTTTCTCGCGCTCGCTGTAATAATAGGTCGAATCGATCACGTTCGACGGCAGCCACGCGTGGAAATAATCGAACTGGAACCATTTGCACGGCGTCAGTTGCAGCGTCACCATCGGGACAGCCGGATTGTGCGCGGAAAGGATATTCGACGCGTGTTGCGCATCGCCCCATTGGATCCGTTCGCGCTGAACGCCGATACTGCCCCACCACATATAGAGCGACAAACCGCCCCTTGAATCCGAGAAATCGCCGCCGTAGTTCGCCTCTTTGTATTGCACGCCGGGGATGTTGTTCAGGAAACCCGGCTTCGTTATTTTCGAGCCGTCTATACCCTGCCCGCTCCAGCTGTTGTCGCGGATCGAACCCCAGATAGAGAGGTGGTGCGCTATATCCATCTGAATCTCAGCTCCATACACACGGTGCATCAGCAACCCGCGTTTATTGTAACTCAGATCCATTCCTAAAATCGGACGAAGCCGCATTTTGAAGATCTTGTCTTTCGTCAGAATATGCAGACTCGGATCCGCCAAGGACAAATTAGATACTTTCGTGATCCATTGTGTCACGTGCCGGTGTCCGTATGAATAATACGTCGGCAGCGTGTCCTGCTCCAGCGCATAATCCTGCATATAGAACTGAAGATCCGCTTTCTGCCGTTTGTTCAGCAGCGAATCCTTGCTCTGCGCTTCCGCCAGCATGCGCGCGATCGCGTCTCGCGTATAAGGCTTAATTGCCGCATTGGAAGAAATAACGCCATCCGTCGTCAACTCCTCGATAAAATCATACACTTCCGTGTACTCGATCGCCTCCGGAATCCGCTGCGCATAGGATATGGAAAAATGAAAACTGAGTATCGCAAGGACCAACCATCCTCTCATCCAACTCATTCTATGTCTTCTCTCTACTCTCAACTTTCTACGTTTGTTTAACCGTCGGCATATATGCCGACAAATTTTACCCTCCCCCTTGAGGGGGGAGCCGGAGGGGGGTTATGGTTATTTATTATACCTCTTATTCAACGCCTCGATCACCTCATCGGTAATATCGTATCCTGCAGTCTTGTTCATCACCACAGCGTCGTTCAGAATCAGGTGGTAATGACCGTCTGCATTCAACTCACGCAGGTATGCCTGAACGGAATCCTGCAACTGTTGGGTCAACTCGGCTTGCTGGTTCATAAAATCGTTGCTCAGCTTCTGACGCAGATTCTCCAGATCCTGTTGTTTTACCATCAGCTGTTGCTCTTTCTTTTGCAGTTTGGCTTGCTCGCTCTCTGCGCGCTCACGGCTCAAAAAAGCACCTGCCTCTACTTTGCGCTGGAAATCCAGCAGATCTTTCTGGAAGGTCTCTACCTCTTTCTGAAGCGCTTTAGCTTTGGTGTCCAGTTTCACGGTGGATTCCTCATATTGAGACATCAATCGGTCTTGTGCCTCAACTGCCAGTGTGTAATGTTTCAGGATCGAATCGGTGTTGATGATTGCGATCGGCAGCATTTCTCCTGCTGCTTCTACATCCTGGCTCACCGGCTTTTTCTTGCCCGGCGTCACCGTAAAGAAAAGAATAAACAAGGCAACAACAGCTGCTGCCAAAATCGACTCAACAATAATACTAATTTTGTTCATAATGTTATAATGTGTTTAAATTTATTTCTCTAAATTTGATCAGCAATCCAAATTTTAACTATCAACTCTCTTACAATTCCCCAACATCAATCTTATGTTTTTTCGCCCTCCGCATCTCTTTGTCCTGCGCGGTCGAGCAATGGATGCCGTCTTTTTTCATCCGTTCGTTGGCATGGATATGTTGCGACCGGAAACTATGGTCTTTGCGAAATATCACCCCCACACTCAGTAGCGCCATCGCTACCAGCAGAAAAATTATAGCTATCAAAATCTCTTTCATACTTCTTTCTTTCCAAATTGGCTGCAAATTTACAACTTTTTTTTGACATGTGCAAGCGCGCGCGTACTTTTTTATAAAAAAAGCATTTTTTCTCATTTTTATACCCAAAAACACCCTCAAAAAGTGTATATATACTATGTATATATACAGTAAATGTCGGAAAATGTGCGTAGTGCGTGATAAGTGCGTGATAAGTGCGTGATAAGTGTGAGATAAGTGCGTCATAATCGGGGTAGCTTGCTATTACTTTGCTATTTTTTTGCACTCCCCGCTTGCACATGTCATTTTTTTTTACTACCTTTGCGCCCAAATTTGCATAGTTATGAAAACTCCTCAAGTTATTCTCCTCACTGGTGCCAGTAGCGGAATAGGTTATGACACAGCGATTGCCTTGGCGGAACAGGGGCACAAAGTGTATGCCGCGGCACGCCGGATCGAACGGATGGAACCGCTTCGGCAATACGGAATCACCCCGCTTCGGATGGATGTAACCGACGAGCAGTCGATGCAGCAAGGCGTGCAGACGATCCTCTCCAACGAAGGACGCATCGATGTCCTCATCAACAATGCCGGATATGGCTATTTCGGAGCAATCGAAAATGTACCGATGGACGATGCCCGTAATCAATTGGAAGTCAATATCTTCGGTCTCGCTCGGCTCTGCCAGTTAGTCCTGCCTTCCATGCGTGCACAGCATTCCGGACGAATCATCAACACTTCCTCTGTTGCAGGCAAATCGGTCCTCTATTATGGCGGTTGGTATCATGTGTCGAAGTATGCAGTAGAAGCCTTCAGCGATGCCCTTCGTATGGAACTCAAACCCTTCGGAATAGACGTAATTATCATAGAACCCGGAGCTATCAAAACCAACTGGGGAATTATCGCAGCAGACCATCTGGCAGAGACATCGGAAGGTACACCCTATGCCGAATCCGGCAAAATGATGGCGGATAACTTGCGGAACATGTATCTCTCGCCTTCTCTGTCCGATCCCGCAGTCGTCCGCAAAGCCATCTGCAAAGCGGTCAATTCTCGCCGTCCGTGTACACGCTACCGCATCGGACGTCTCTCCGGCGCGATCGTCTTCTTCCATTGGCTTCTCCCCACCCGCCTCTGGGATGCAATGATGCGCCTCATGGGAAAACGTAAATTGTATAAATAAATTGACACAATGAAAAGAGGTATTATAACCATTCTGCTGGCTCTATTTATGCTAAGCACTTATGCGGCCTTGCCGGATGTGACGCTGAAAGACATCAACGGAAAAGAAGTGAAGATTGCGGACCTCTCCCGCAGCGGAAAACCCATCATCATTTCGTTCTTCTCGACCTGGTGCAAACCCTGCATCCGCGAACTCAAAGCCATCCACGAACTCTATCCGGATTGGCAGGACGAAACGGGTGTGGAGATCTACATCGTTTCCGAGGACGAAGGTCAGGACGCACAACGCGTTGCGCCTATGGTGAACGGTTTTGGTTGGGAGTACAAAGTCCTACTCGACCCTAACGGAACACTCAAACGGGCGATGAATGTCCAGAATATACCGCATCTCTTTGTGGTGGACAGCAAAGGCAAAACGGTTTATAACCACGTCGGATACACAGACGGTTGTGAAACAGAAATTGAGAAATATCTGCGTTAGTCTCCTTGCCTCTGTGCTATGCACTACGGCTTGGTCAAACGACACGGTCTTTGTCTCCGGCGCGTTGCAACACGACGGACTCTTGGACTGGACGCCGGTGATGTATCATAGCAACAGTTACATGGACCTGAGCGTCCATTGGCAGGCGGAAAAAAGCACGTTCCGTGAACTGCGAGCCACAACCCGCTTGGAACTAACCAAATGGCCTATGCCGGGTTACGAGCACGATTTCGGTGGCTACGGAATGAGCCATTTGAGCGTGGCTGCGTCCTTCACTTGGGGCGAAATAACGGTCGGAGACATCTATGGACAATTCGGTAGTGGATTGATCCTTAACCTGCACGAAGACCGCGCATTGGGCATTGACGGCGCTCTTCGTGGCGCAAAAATCAGCGTCGAACCATACCGCGGAATACGTCTTACAGCCCTTGGAGGCAAGCAAAGAAGATACTGGAACTGCTATTCCGACAAAGCTTTCGGTTGGAACTACAAAAGAGATGCCGCGCTCGGTGGAGACTTCGAGATAGACCTGTTTGAAACATTCAGCCGTCAGCCGTCAGAAGTCAATTGGACTATTGGCGGAAGTTATGTCTCCAAATACGAAGCGGACGACACGATCTTGGTACGCATCGACGAAAACGATTACCGTTACCGCTTCCCGAAATGGGTTGGAGCCGGAGATGTGCGTACCCAGCTGCGAGTGAAAGGCTTTGATCTCCTCATCGAATATGCGCGAAAAGCCAATGATCCTTCGACCGAAAATAACTACTCTTACCGTGACGGCGAAGCGCTCTTTGTCAGCGCGGGTTACAGCCGCAAAGGATTAGCAGTACTCACGCAAATAAAACGAAGCGACAATATGTCTTTCCGTTCGGAGCGGCTTCGAACCGGACTTGCTGGGCGACTCAACCACATGCCCGCGTTTGCCCAGCAGCACACATATGCGCTGGCTGCACTCTACCCGTACGCCACGCAGTATGCCGGAGGCGAGTGGTCGTTTCAGGCGGAACTGCGATACACCTTTGCACGCAAAACCAAGATGGGTGGCAAATACGGAACGTCGTTCAAACTCTCTGCCGCACACATCCGCGGCTTGGCTGCCGAAGGCAGTTGGGCGATTGACACCAGCGAAAAAGGAGAATACTACACGGACGTCAATATAGAGCTCAATAAACGGATCACCAAACGCTGGTGGCTCAACGCAATGCTGATGTACCAGACTTACAACCGCGAGATCATGGAGGGACACGGAGAATTAGTGCGTTCGGGCATTGCGGTCATAGACACGCGCGTGCAGGTAAATAATAATGTGTCCATGCGCGGCGAGATACAATACCTCTACACCCCGCACTACCAGGGGCAATGGATCTTTGCGCTCTATGAACTGAGTATGTACAAGCATTGGACCCTCAGCGGGCAATGGATGTACAATATCGGACATGCCGCAGAAGCCAATAATGAACACTATTACACGGCTGGACTGACCTTCAATTACGGTTCCCATCGAGCCAATTTAGGCTACACCAAAACCCGCGAAGGCTTCAATTGTTCAGGAGGTGTGTGCCGATATGTACCTAAAATGGAAGGAGTATGCGTAAGTTATTCATTTACATGGTAATAGTATTCTCTTGTATCGGCTGCGAAGTGATACAGGAGAGTGACCGTCTTATTCCCTTCGAACGGGAAACAGGCAGCACGCGCAAGCAGGTGCTCATCGAGTTCACGGGCTTCCGGTGTGTGAACTGTCCAACGGCGGCGGAGAAAGCGCAACTTCTCAAAGAGCAATACGGCGAGGAATTGGTGGTAGTGAGTATGCACCCTGCTTCCAACCCGTTCACGCAAGGCAGATACGACTACACCTGCCCTGCCGCAGACAGCATCTATCGTCTGATGGGAGGCGATGCCTCCACGCCTTTTCCGACAGGAAACATCAATATGACGAAATACAAAGACTCCTATTTCATAGATCCGAGCGAATGGGCTACAGCGCTTTTTCAGGCGATAAAAGACTCCGTCAACACAACGCCTTTGTCCGACGCCACCGTGTCTTACTGGCTGGTGGAGGACAGCGTAAAAGGCGTTCAAGCCATGCCGGACAACACCGTGAATACAGAGTATTACCACCGCCATGTGCTGCGCGCTATCGAAAAAGAGGAGCATTTTGAAATACAATCCGGATGGGACAGCACGCACTTGACTGTACTGAAAATCCTCTCCGACCCCAACGACAACCATATTTTACAAGCATATGAAAAGAAAATGGATTTTAGCAGCACTATGTCTGCTGGTAATGAGTAGCGCTCACGCCCTTACTGTGAACGTAGAAGGCTTCGGAGAAATTCCGACCGAAGGATTGGAAATCACCGTCAGCGAGGTTCAGGAAGATATTCTGACCGGAGATCCGGTGATGGAAGTAAACGGGACCTTGCTCGTCAATGGTTCCCTGAGTGTACAAATCAGCCGTTCCAATACGGAACTGACCGACCAGTTCTGCTGCGGGCAATGCATGAACGGCAACGGAGAGCAAACGCAGAGCCTGAATTTCTCGCCCTCCGGCGTAGCGACATGGTATGCCCATTACACACCGGCGGAAGGATCCTATGAGACCATTACCTACACTTTCACCGAAGGAACGGAAAGTCTCACGCTCACCGTGCACTATAACAACGGAGGCATAGCACCGTTCACCATTCCGGCTACGTTCCCCAAGAAAAATCTGATCGAGGAGTTCACCGGACAAGGATGCGGTTATTGTCCGAACGGGATGGATGCCGTAAGCGAGTTTATAGGCGATGAGTCCAATTGGGTTCTGGTATTGCACCACGCGGGTTACAGCGACGACCATTTTACCGTAACGGGCAGCAAAACGATCTGCAATAGATTAGGCGTGAACGGCGCTCCGAGTTCGTGTATCAACCGCGCGAAAACGACTTACACGGAGAATAACGCAAGCAAAAGCGAAATTGTTTTCCATCCGGGCTACCTTCCGACCGTGAACAAGAGCCAGTTTGAGACAGAGACCTATGCCTCGGTCAATATCCGCAATACGTACAACAGCGAAACGCGCGAACTGAAAGTGGCAATAAACGGCGTGATCGGAAAAGAAGAGATTCCGTCCAACCTCGTTCTGACCGTGCTGGTCAAGGAATCCGGCATGATCGACACGCAGGCAGATTTCTATGCCACGTATGAAGGCTGGCAGGAATTCCGTCATGCCAATGCGGTACGTGTTTTCCTTACCTCCGCTACCGGAAACGCCTTGAATCTGGACAGCGCAACTCATGTCTATACAGCCGAATACACCACTACCCTGAACACCAAATGGGTGGCGGACAACTGCATGGTAGTTGCTTTCCTGAGCGAAAGTCTCAAGCCGGTGGTTCAGGCTGAAGAACGTCCTGTGGTATCGGGCACGCAAGGCGGTGCAGATATAGAGCACGGCGGCATAACAGTTGTTCCGGTGGCAGACTACTATCCGGAGCCAAGCGCAACAGATGGTCCCGCTGCCTATACCAAACAAGTGACGGAACTGCTGCCGAACACCAACAAATCATACCAGGCTTATCCGACGTACGGATTCAATTTCTGGACAATCCAGGCATATAACGCAAACGAGACCGTTACGATAAACAGAACTATTTCTATCCCGTTCGTACAAATCAATCTGTTCACCAAAACGACAGAGACCACCATCCCGGACGGCATATATGAATTCAACACCTCCGAGCAACCGGGTACAGCCTATGCCGGATTCCGCGACGACAGCGAATTTTACATCGGAGGAAGCCAGTTCTATTTCATCAACAGAGCCTATTTCAACCAAAACTATCTCGTGCCTACAGCACAATGGTTGATTGTAAGCGGTACATTGAAAATTAACGGCGACAAATGGAGAGTGGACGGACATGCCATGAACGGCGCGGAGATCCATCTCACCAATTCCGCCGAAGACCAGGCTGTGGAGACCGTTTCCGGCGGAAAAGTCCAAAATGTGAAGTACATGGAGAACGGAAAACTGATGATCAAAACACAGGACGGACAATTATTTGACGCCACCGGTAACCGGATAAAATAAGGAATTGGCTATAAAATAGCATCTTTTTCTGCAAAAAATCCCGCGTGCACTTGCGTATGTGGGATTTTTTTTGTAAATTTGCAGCCAAATTGCAAAATACATATAAAACATGAATATTTCGTATAATTGGTTGAAGCGCTACATCAATCTGCCGGACGATGCAGAGCAGGTAGCGAAAATCTTAACTTCTATCGGTTTGGAGGTTGGAACCGTAGAGACGGTAGAGAGTATCCGTGGAGGATTGAAAGGGCTCGTAGTGGGCGAAGTGCTGAGTTGTGTTCCCCACCCTAATTCGGATCATTTGCATCTGACCAAAGTGAACATCGGCGAGGGAGAACCGCTGCCGATAGTGTGCGGTGCTCCGAACGTAGCGGAGGGACAGAAAGTGATTGTGGCTACGATCGGAACCGTGCTGTATGACGGCGATCAGTCTTTCACGATCAAGAAAGGCAAACTGCGCGGCGAGGATTCGTTCGGTATGCTCTGCGCGGAGGACGAGATCGGCGTGGGAACGGATCACGCAGGAATCATTGTGCTCCCGGGCGATACGCCGGTGGGTATGAAAGCCTCGGACTACTACCATTTGGAGAACGATACCATCATTGAGGTGGATATTACTCCGAACCGTTCGGACGCTGCTTCGCATTTCGGCGTAGCGCGCGATCTGTATGCGTATTACAAGTCGCACGGGCAAAATGTCACATTGACCAAACCATCCGTAGAGGCGTTCAAAGTAGATAGCCACGATCTGGAGATCAAGGTCAATATTGATGCGCCGGACGCTTGTCCGCGATACACGGGTGTCAGCATTCAAGGCGTGGAGATCAAAGAGAGCCCCGATTGGCTGAAGAACAGCCTGAGCGCCATCGGTCTCAGACCGATTAACAACGTAGTGGATGTCACCAATTTTGTGCTCCATGAGTGCGGACAAGCGCTGCACGCTTTTGACGCAGACAAGATCAAGGGTCGTCAGATTCATGTGCGCTATGCCCGTCAAGACGAGAAATTCACTACGCTGGACGGCGTAGAGCGCGAGATGGACAGCCGTGATCTGATGATTGCCAATGAGAGCGAAGCAATGTGTATTGCCGGCGTCTTCGGAGGTTTGGAGAGCGGCGTGACGGAGAACACCAAGAATGTGTTCCTTGAGTCCGCTTATTTCGACCCCGTGACGATCCGCAAGACCAGCCGCCGCCATCAACTGCAGACCGACGCTTCTTTCCGCTACGAGCGCGGGTGCGATCCGAATAACACGCTCTACGTGCTCCAACGCGCAGCGTTGCTGATTCAGGAAGTAGCCGGAGGCAAAGTAGCGATGGAGGTTAGCGATTGCGGACAAACGCAGTTCGAGCCGTGGCACGTGACTATCGAGATCAGCCGCGTCAACAGCCTGATCGGTAAAGCCATCGGAGAAGAGACGATAGAGCGTATCCTCCGTGCATTGGAGATAGAGATCGTGTCCAAGAACGGCGATGTATGGCAACTCGCAGTGCCGCGCTACCGCGTGGACGTGCAGCGCGAGTGCGACGTGGTTGAAGATATCCTGCGTATCTACGGATATGACAATATCGAGTTCCCGGAGAAACTGAATACCAGCCTTGCCTACGGCGTGAAGCCGAATCCGGAGCAGTTGCGCCGCCGTATTGCGGAGCAACTGACCGCACAGGGATTCAACGAGATTCTCAATAACTCGTTGACCAAAGTGGCGTATTATGCGCCGCTCACCGACCTGACGCTGGACAAATGCGTCAAGATCATGAACCCGCTGAGTTCGGATTTAGGTGTGCTGCGTCAGACCCTGCTCTTCGGCGGACTGGAGTCCATCGCCCGCAATGCCAACAGACGGAACTCGGATCTGATGTTCTATGAGTTCGGAAACTGCTACCACTACTCCGCTTCGGTACGCGAAGGAAATGATGAGAACCCGCTGCGGGCTTACACCGAAGAACCGCATATGGGACTTTGGATCACAGGAAACAAAACCGCACAGAGCTGGGTGCGCAAAGAGGAGAAGACATCGTTCTTCCAACTCCGCGCATATGTCAATAATATCCTCACCCGCCTTGGTGTGAACGTGGACACGCTCAATATCGAGCCGCTGGTGAACGAACTCTTCCAAGACGGACTGGAGCTGAAAGCCGCTAACGGCAAAGCCGTCGGATACATCGGTATCGTAGCTCCGAAAGTGCTTAAGAGTTTCGACATCGACCAAGAGGTCTATTACGCCGACTTGGAGTGGAACCAGCTGCTGAAGCTGAACAAGCAATACAAAGTAGTCATCAATGACCTGCCGAAATATCCGGAGGTGAAGCGTGATTTTGCGCTGCTGGTGGACAAATCCGTAGAGTTTGCAGACCTCGCACGCGCAGCTTTCGCTGTGGAGCACAAACTGCTGAAGCATGTGTTCCTGTTCGATGTATATGAGGGCAAGAACTTGGAGGCAGGCAAGAAGAGTTATGCGCTCTCCTTCATCCTGCAGGATCCGGAGAACACCCTCAAAGATACCCAGATTGAAGCAGTTATGAACCGCCTTAAGGCAACATTCGAAGAGAAATTCAATGCTACCCTCCGCTGATCAGAACGAGATATTAAGACGCCGGACGTTTGCGATCATCTCGCACCCGGATGCCGGTAAAACAACGCTGACCGAGAAACTGCTGCTCTACGGCGGTGCTATCCACGTAGCCGGAGCGGTAAAGAGCAACAAAATCCGCAAGACCGCTACCTCCGACTGGATGGAGATTGAGAAGCAGCGTGGTATCTCCGTCGCTACTTCCGTCATGGGATTTGACTACGACGGATACCATATCAATATCCTTGATACACCGGGTCACCAGGACTTCGCGGAAGACACTTTCCGCACGCTGACAGCAGTTGACAGTGCGATCGTGGTCATTGATAGCGCAAAGGGTGTCGAGACCCAGACACGGCGGCTGATGGAGGTCTGCCGGATGAGAAAAACGCCCGTCATGGTGTTCATGAACAAGATGGACCGTGAGGGTAAAGATCCCTTCGATCTGATGGACGAAGCGGAGAAAGAATTAGGCATTCATTGCACGCCCGTGACATGGGCGAACGGACAGGGTCTAAAATTCGAATCCGTCTTCGCGCTCAACAACCGCCCTGCGGAACTGTCCGAGAAACTGCAAGAAGACTTGGAAATGATAGACGGTGTGTACCCGGAGTTTGACCGGGAAGCGTATCTACGCGGAGACTTGGCGCCTGTGTTCTTCGGCTCGGCGTACAAGACCATCGGTGTGCAGGAGTTGCTGAATTTCTTTGTCGAAAATGCACCCTCCCCTCGCCCCGTTATGGCGGAAGAGAGAGAGGTAGAACCGATGGAGGACAAGTTCACCGCGTTCTGCTTTAAGATCCATGCCAACATGGACCCGAACCACCGTTCGTGTATCGCGTTCTTCAAAATCTGCTCCGGCAAGTTCCTGCGCAACACCTATTATTATCACGTGCGCAAGGACCAGCAGATGCGTTTCGCCGCTCCGACCTGCTTCATGGCGCAAAAGAAAGAGACCGTCGATGAAGCGTTTGCAGGCGATATAGTAGGTCTGCCGGACACCGGAAACTTCAAGATCGGAGACACGCTGACGGCGGGCGAGCACTTGCATTTCAAAGGACTTCCTTCTTTCTCTCCGGAGATGTTCAAATACATTGACAATGCCGATCCGATGAAGCAGAAACAGTTGGAGAAAGGTATCAACCAGTTGATGGACGAAGGTGTGGCGCAGCTGTTTGTGAGCCAACTGAACGGTCGTAAGATCATCGGAACGGTGGGACAACTGCAGTTTGAGGTCATCCAATACCGTTTGGAGCATGAGTATCAGGCCAAATGCCGCTGGACACCCTTGCAGATGTACAAAGCCTGCTGGATTGAAAGCGACGACGCAGCGGAGCTGGATATGTTCAAGAAACGCAAGGCGCAGTATATGGCTACCGACAAAGAAGGTCGCGATGTGTTCATGGCGGATAGCGCTTATGTACTGTCCATGGCGCAACAGGATTACAAACATATAACCTTCCATTTCACGTCAGAGTTTTAGCCGACGTCGCGCCGACGTCGCGCTGCTCTGAAACACCGACGGGAGACCGACGAGATACCGTAATTTATAAAACAATACTATTATGAAAAACAGATCACTACAAATTCGCCTCATTGTGATGAACTTTCTGGAGTTCGCTGTATGGGGTGCGTACTTAACCTCAATGGGTACTTACCTGTTCAAACAGGGAATGGGTCAGAACATCGGATGGTTCTACTCCATCCAAGGTATTGTGAGCCTTTTTATGCCGGCTTTGATGGGTATCGTTGCCGACCGCTGGATTCAGGCGCAAAAGACATTGAGTCTTTGCCACGCGTTAGCAGGTCTCTTCATGTGCGCCGCAGGTATCTATGCGTACACGGCAGCAGAGGTGCAATTCGCTACCCTCTTCACGCTGTACACGATCTCGGTGGCATTCTTCATGCCGACGATTGCGCTGACGAACTCAGTGGCTTTCAATGCATTGATCAAAGCCGGAATGGATACGGTAAAAGATTTCCCGCCTATTCGTGTGTTCGGAACGGTGGGATTTATCGCCACGATGTGGTGTATTGATCTGTTGGGATTCCAGGCTACGCCTTGGCAGTTTGTTGTCAGCGGCGGTCTCTCGCTGCTCTTGGCGGCTTATTCGCTGACCCTGCCGGCTTGCGAGATCAAGAAAACAGAAGGCGATGTCGATCTCGTCGAAGCGCTGGGACTCAAAGCCTTTGCGCTCTTCAGACAGAAGAAAATGGCGCTCTTCTTCATCTTCTCAATGATGCTGGGTATGTGCCTGCAAGTCACGAACTCGTATGCCAACCCGTTCATCACTTCGTTTGGCGCGATTGAAGAGTTTGCAAACACCTTCGGTGTACAGCACGCCAATATTCTGATTTCGATCAGCCAGATCTGCGAAGCGCTCTGTATCCTCACCATTCCGTTCTTCCTGAAACGTTTCGGAATCAAGAATGTGATGCTGATGGCGATGTTTGCTTGGGTGCTCCGTTTCGGTTTCTTCGGAGCAGGTAACCCGGGTTTCCCGGGCGTGCTGCTGTTCATTCTCAGCTGCATCGTATATGGCTTTGCGTTTGATTTCTTCAATATCTCCGGCGCGCTGTATGTGGATCAGGAGACCGCACCGGCACAACGCTCCTCCGCGCAGGGTCTGTTTATGATGATGACCAACGGATTAGGTGCTACCATCGGTACGCTCTCCGCACAAGCGATTGTCAATAAACTGGTTATGGCGGAAGAGGTCGTTGCGCAAGGTCCGATGGCGATCTGGGATGGATGGAAAGAAGCATGGTTTATCTTTGCAGGCTTTGCCCTCCTGGTGGCTGTCTCCTTCTGGATTTTCTTCCCCAAAACGCCGGTTAACAAAGACATCGAGGTAAAACACTAATTTGACGGCTGAATGCTGAATGCTGACGGCTGAACGCTATGTACCACAAGGAACTACGATATTATTTCTCTACGCCGATTGCTTATATCGTGATCGGGCTATACCAATTGGCGATCAGTCTTTTCCTCTGGGTGATTCCGGGTCAATGGAATATCATTGATTCGGGATACGCTCAGGTGGACGGGCTCTTCCAACTCAGTCCGTGGCTCTTTATGCTGCTCTGCCCTGCCCTGACGATGCGGCTGCTGTCGGAGGAAAGGCAGTCCGGCATATGGGATCTCATTCGTACCAAACCGATTTCCTTAACCCGAATCATGCTCGGCAAGTATTTTGCCGCATGGACATTAGTGCTAATCGGTCTTCTGCCGTGCTTCGTACATTATTTTGTCGTAGCCTATATGGCGGAACCGATGGGTAATCTGGACAGCGGTGCTTTCATCGGTTCGTTCCTCGGTCTGATCATGCTGAGCGGTACATTCATGGCAATCGGTTTGCTGTGCGCCACGTTCAGCAAAAGCCAGATCGTCTGTTTTATCTCCGGCGCGCTGAGTTGCTTTGTGCTTTACTGGGCATTGCTGCAGGACCACTACTCCTCAATCTCGCGCGGCGTGATCGACCTGCGCGACGTGATGGTTTTCATCACTGTCTCCGTCGTTTCGATTATTGCGGCTATTCTACTAATCAATCGTCTGACCCGAAAATGACACGTATTGGAGTACTAAGCGACACTCACGGGCTGTTGGATCCGCGCGTTCTGGTTCATTTCAAAGATGTGGACGAGATCTGGCATGCCGGAGACATCGGTTCCGAGGAAGTGTTGCGCAAACTAAGGGAGTTCAAACCCACCCGTGCGGTGTATGGCAACATGGACAGCGGCGATGTGCGCTATTCGCTCTCGGAGTTCTACCGTTTTCGGGTGGAGGACGTGAATGTGCTGATGACCCATATTGGCGGTTATCCGGGCAAGTATAATCCGTGGCTTCTTCCTATGTTTCGCAAAGCCTTGGAGCACTACGACGACCCGAATCAGCGGATTGATTTATTCGTTTGCGGACACAGCCATATCCTGAAAGTGCAATACGACTCGCACTATAAATTCCTGACCATGAACCCGGGAGCAGCAGGCAAACAAGGATGGCAACCCTGCCAGACTTTACTGCGTTTTACCATCGACGGAAGCGCAATAAAAGATCTGGAAGTGATCGAGTTAGAACGAATATAGCCATTTTGTAAAGTCAATTTAGCAAAATATGCTATAAAACATAATAAAAAATTTGGTCATGTCAAAAAAAAGCAGTACTTTTGCAACGGATTTGAGAAACAAACAAATCCTACGAACAAGACCAATCTTTTTTGTACCTTAAATAAACAGACTAATACCTTAGAAAAACAGGCGTCGCGATGACGACTGTTTTCGTTTTTAAGAGAGAACATGATACTTTATCCTAATTGTAAAATCAATTTTGGGCTACGAGTAACACGTAAGCGCAAAGACGGCTACCACGATTTGGAGACCGTCTTTTTGCCTGTTTATCCGCTGCACGATGAGCTCGAAGTGCTTGCTTGCCCTCAGTTTTCTTTCACCCAAGAAGGCATAGCCGTCGATTGCAAGCCGGAGGATAACTTGATCATCCGGTGCTATGAACAGATGGCGGCGAAATATCCGCAGATCGGAAAAGTCTCTATTCGGTTTCGGAAGAACATCCCTTTCGGAGCAGGTTTAGGTGGCGGAAGCAGCGATGCTGCGCACATGGCGATTGCGCTCAATGACTTGTTCAATTTATGGTTAACCAAAGAGCAGCTGGCGCAAGAAGTGCGACCGCTCGGAGCGGACTGTCCGTTCTTTATCTACAACACGCCCTGCTATGCCGAGGGTATCGGAGATGTCTTGACGCCGATTGATCTGGATCTCAAAGGGATTCGTATCGTCATGATTAAACCCGATGAGGGGGTGAGTACGAAAGAAGCATACTCCGGCATCACAAAACATCCGGAGGCGGCAGGACAAATCCGCTCTTTGCTCCGTCAGCGAAGCGCTCTTTCTACTTTGTGCGAAAGCGGTCTCTTTGTCAATGATTTTGAAGCGACGGTCTTCCCTCTTCATCCGCAGATTGCGGCGATCAAAAAACACCTGCTGGACGCAGGTGCTTTCTATGCAAGTATGAGTGGCAGCGGCTCAACGGTCTTCGGGCTTTTTCAGAACGATGCGGAAGGTCGTACCGACGCCGACTTGCGAGCTCTTAAGCAGCAGTTTGCCACCATGATACTGCTCGACGACACGTTTGGCGAGTGGCAGGCCTAATCCCCATCCTCTTTCTTTCGTGGTGTAACCCGGCTCAAAAATCCGCCGTTGGGTCAGCGTGTCCATTCCTTTGCCGCTGTCCGCAATGTCCAGCATCACATCGCGTTCATTCTCATGCAGTTGCAGAACGATCTGACCGTCTCCGGAGATCGCGTCAACTGCGTTCTTGAGCAGGTTCTCCACCACCCATTGCATCAGCGGCGCATTGAGCATCAGCACACGACTCACGCCGACCAAAGACGAATCATCTATCCTTACCCTGCTGCTCGTCCTGACGCGCATATAAGACACCGCATTCCGGATCACCGGCACGAAATCTTCCGGTTGCAAAGACGGCTCCGAACCGATCTTCTGAAAGCGGTCTGCGATCATCTGCAAACGGTCTATATCGCGCTTCATCTGCTGCACATATTCATCCCCCGGATATTTGTCCGAGAGCAGTTGCTGCCATGCATTGAGCGATGAGATCGGTGTGCCTAACTGGTGTGCAGTCTCTTTGGAGAGACCCACCCACAGCCGGTTTTCCTCGCTTTTCTGCCCCGTCAGCATGGTGATCACCGCGATCGCAATGAAGATGAAGATCAGCGCAAACTGCGCATAGGGCACGTAGCGCAGGCTCGTCAGCAGGCGGCTGTCGTCCCAATAGATATATTGCGTTGTGGTCTCGTCTATCTTCAGTTCTATCGGTCCGTGATGCGAACCCGTCAGCAGGACGTCGTTTGCCGCCTGTTTCTTGTCTTCCACATTACGGCTCGCTAAGATACGTCCGTCCTCGTCGCAGATATACACCGGAATCGTCGTGTTATTCTCGATGATCGTAGATACGAAATCTATATCGGCATCGTCTTCCGCAACGATCAGTTGCTGGGTTGCAGCGACCCAGACGGACATATTCTTCTGCTCCTCGATCTGAAGCGATCGCGCCAGATTATTGGTAAATAATACGGAAATAGCCACGATGATCATGGCTATTACCAGTATTAAAGTACCTATTTGTCTGTTGGACATAAGCTGTTATCCGAGCATCGTCAGGAGCACACCGGCTGCGACTGCAGAACCGATCACACCGGCTACATTCGGACCCATGGCGTGCATGAGAAGGAAGTTCGACGGGTTCTCTTCTTGTCCCACGGTCTGGCTCACACGAGCTGCCATCGGTACTGCCGAAACGCCGGCGGAACCGATCAGCGGGTTGATCTTCTCCTTCAGGAAGAGGTTCATGAACTTTGCCAGCAGCACACCGCCTGCGGTTCCCATTCCGAAGGCTACAATACCCATCGTCAGAATACCAAGGGTCTTGAGCGTCAGGAAACTGCCGGCAGTTGCCGTTGCACCCACAGACAGACCAAGGAAGATGACCACAATGTTCATCAGCTCGTTCTGTGCGGTCTTCGACAGACGCTCCACTACCCCGCACTCTTTCATCAGGTTACCGAGCATCAGACAGCCGATCAGCGGAGCTGCGTCCGGCAGAATGAGGGCTACGATAGCGGTAATGATGATCGGGAAAACGATCTTCTCCGTCTTGCTGACAGGACGCAGCTGACCCATCTTGATCGCACGCTCTTTCTTGGTCGTCAGCGCGCGCATGATCGGCGGCTGAATAACCGGAACGAGCGCCATGTAGCTGTACGCCGCAATAGCGATCGGACCCAGCAGATGAGGTGCTAACTTGGACGTCAGGAAGATAGACGTAGGACCGTCTGCGCCACCGATGATACCGATAGAACCGGCTTCGGCTGGCGTAAAGCCCATCCAGTTAGCGCACAGGAACGTAACGAAAATACCGATCTGCGCAGCAGCTCCGAGGATCAGCGATTTCGGGTTCGCAATCAGCGGTCCGAAATCCGTCATCGCGCCCACACCGATGAAGATCAGACAGGGATAAACGCCGGCTTTGACGCCGATATAGAGCACATCCAGCAGTCCGGCACCCTTCAGAATCGCGCCGTAAGAGTGGTACGCAGGGCTGCTCGGATCGAGGAATGCCGTCCATAACTCGTCGTGGAACATACCTGCTCCCGGCAAGTTCGTCAGCAGCATTCCGAATGCGATCGGTAGCAACAGAAGCGGCTCGTATTTCTTATGAATAGCAAGGTACAGCAGGAAGAACGACACCAACAGCATTACGCCTTGTTGCCATGTCATCTGCATGAATCCCATGCCTTGAAAAAACTCAATTATATTCATAATTGTATTTTAAATTTGCAAATAACCGTTCTTAGCCAAGCACGATGAGCAGATCGTCCTGCATTACGTTTTGTCCCGGAGTAACGGCTACCTGTTTTACGGTTCCGTCCTGCTCTGCCATGATGGCGTTTTCCATTTTCATGGACTCCAGCGTCAGCAGCGTGTCGCCTTTCTTCACAGCTTGTCCTTCGCTCACCAGCACTTTGATTACGCTTCCGGGCAGCGGGCTTTTTACTTGTACGCCACCTGCTGCGGGAGCGGCGGGTTTCGGTGCTTCTGCTTTCGGAGCGGGAGCAGCTGCCGGTTTCGGTGCAGGGGCTGGAGCTGCTTTCGGAGCCGGAGCGGCTTTCGGAGCGGCCACCTCGGTCTCTACGGTATATACTTTGCCGTTAACGGTTACGTTCGTTTTGCCGGCTTCTACTTCTTCTACGGCGCATTTGTACTCTACGCCGTTAATTTTGAATGTGAACTCTTTCATATTAAAATCCTATATTGTTCATTCCTACTGATTTGGTATTCCATGCCGTCTCGTGTTGATTAAGCGAGATCATTGCGGTCGGAATATCATGTGTCCTGTTTTGCGCCAGATAGAGCGCGTAAGCGACAGCAACGACATCATCATTGCTTGCCTCAGAGATTGCCATGGCGATTGCTGCCTTCTCTCCCTCTGTAGGTGCGCCCGCAGCTTTTTGAGCCTGCGGTGCGGGAGCTGGTTTAGCTGCCGGTTCGGCTTTCGGAGCACGCGGGGCGGTCGCTTTCTGCATGATCCATCCGAAAAATTGGAGGATGAACACCAGACAGAAAAGCAACACCAGCACGATGCCGAAGCCCAGTCCGGTCACGATCCATGTCTCTGCTGTTACTGCTAATAGTATCATAATTACAACGGTATATTAGAGTGTTTCTTCAGCGGATTGGTCAGACGCTTGGTCTGCAGCATCTCAAACGCACGGATGATACGGCTGCGGGTGTAGCGCGGCTCGATCACATCGTCGATATAGCCACGGTTGGCTGCCTGATACGGAGAAGCGAACAGATCCTTGTATTCCGCCTCTTTCTCGGCGATGAATTTCTTCTTCTCCTCCGGATCCTCGATAGCTTTGATAGCCTTGGCTTGGAGCACACCTACTGCACCGCTCGCACCCATCACGGCGATCTCTGCGTTCGGCCATGCGTAGCACATATCGCCGCGTAACTGCTTGCAGCTCATCACGATATGGCTTCCGCCGTACGACTTGCGGACGGTGATCGTCACCTTGGGAACGGTCGCTTCGCCGTAAGCGAACATCAACTTTGCGCCGTGGTCAATGATTCCTGCGTACTCTTGTCCCGTGCCGCACAGGAAGCCCGGTACGTCCACAAGCGTCAGAATCTGGATATTGAAGGCGTCGCAGAAACGGACGAAACGCGCGGCTTTGCGGCTCGCGTCGCAGTCCAGAACGCCTGCCAGCCATGAAGGCTGGTTCGCAATGATACCTGTCGAACGGCCGTTGAAACGGGCGAAACCGCAGATCACGTTCTTGGCAAAATCCTTGTGAACCTCCATGAAATCGCCGTTGTCAACGATCGTGTTGATGATCTCGTGCATGTCGTATGGCTTGTTCGGATCTGCCGGAACGATGTCGTTCAGGTTGTCGTCCACACGCGTGATGTCGTCGGTGCACTCTACCAGCGGAGCCTCCTCCATGTTGTTCTGCGGAATGAACGAAACGAGACGGCGTACTTCTGCCAATGCCTCTTCCTCGGTTGCCGCAACGAAATGGGTCACACCCGATTTGGTGGCGTGGATTTTTGCGCCGCCGAGTTGCTCGACGGTCACGTCCTCACCCGTAACGGATTTCACTACTTTCGGACCGGTGATGAACATATAACTGTTCTGCTCGGTCATCATGATAAAGTCGGTCAGAGCCGGGCTATATACTGCTCCGCCTGCGCACGGACCGAAGATCACGCTGATCTGCGGAACAACGCCGGAAGCAAGGATATTACGCTCGAAAATCTCCGCGTAACCCGCGAGCGCGCACGCTCCTTCTTGTATGCGCGCGCCACCCGAATCGTTCAGACCGATGATCGGTGCACCCAGTTTCATCGCCTGATCCATCACGTTGCATATCTTCTGCGCCATCGTCTCGCTCAGCGAACCGCCGATCACCGTTGCGTCCTGTGCAAAAACGAACACCAGACGACCGTCGATAGTACCCGATCCGACGGCTACACCGTCACCCAGGAACACTTTTTTCTCCATCCCGAAATCGTGGCAGCGGTGGGTCAGGAACATGTTCACTTCCTCAAACGAACCCTCGTCCAGCAGCATATTGATACGCTCACGAGCGGTATAAGAACCCTTGGCGTGGTGTTTTTCTACGGCTGCTTCGCCACCGCCTGCCATCGCCTTCTCGCGGTTCTCTACTAATCTATCTAATTTTGCTTGATCCATAATCCTCAAATCTTAATCTTCAAATCTTTAAATCTTTAAATCTTTGAATTAGTAAACTTCGTTTACTTCGGTTGCTGGCAGAGCTCGGTGAGAACGCCCTTGGTGCTCTTCGGGTGCAGGAATGCGATCATCAGGTTCTCGGCACCTTTGCGCGGAGCTTTGTCGATCAGTTGGATGCCGGCTGCTTCGCATTCTGCCAGGGCTTCGGCTACGTTCTCTACGTTGAAAGCCACGTGGTGAACACCACCGCGGCCACCGTTTTTCTCGATGAATTTAGCAATAGTTGATTCAGGGCTCGTCGGCTCCAGAAGCTCGATCTTAACTTCCCCCACTTTGAAGAATGCGGTGCGGACTTTCTGATCCTCCACTACCTCAATGGAATAACACTTGTTCCCCGTCAGGAACTCAAAGAAAGGTGCAGCTTCTTCGATCGAAGTGACTGCGATACCTAAATGCTCAATGTGCGTAGGTTTCATAATGAAATTTGTTATTTTGTGTTTATTAAAAGGTTTTTTCAAAATTCCGCGCAAAGATACAACTTTTTTTGCATTTATGCAAATAAAAACAAAAAAAATCGCCCCGAAGGACGATTTTTCCAAATTTAGCCCTGATGCTGCTCGTCGTACTCCTGTCCGCAAACCCTCCACAGGTACGCCTTCATGGTCTTTGCCCCGGTTGCGGTGTCTTTCTGCGCAAGGAAGTTCTCTTGATCGATGACGATCTTGCTCAGGTCGATCTTTCGTGCCCGAACCATCGCTGCCACGGCGGTGAACCGCTCACGTGCTTTCAACTCCTTCGTGCTCGGCTGCGTGCTGCGCTGTGTACTTCAAGCCGGTAGCTTTCATGTAGTTGTAAACGGTGCGAAATTTCTTCGCGATCTTGCCCGAGATATGATGAATCGGGTCTTCAAAAAATACTTTTCCCATAGTTAAGGTTGGTTTAGGTTTTGTATCCGCCAAGTTTGGCGGATGGGTTAATATTGTTCGTTCTGTTCGCGGGTCTTTAGCCCCGCGTTTTTACTTCTTCGAAGCATCGTAAGTCTCGATGGTCTTTGTTTGAATGACGACCGATGTGTCACCTCGCTGGACGTACTGGCTCTCGTTGGTAATCACCCGCGTGACGTTGCAACTCGCCAGTGCTACACCGGCGAGTGCGATAATCATGATCTTCCTCATCACGCCAACTTTGCATATTCTTTTGCAATCACATACCCGCGCAGCGTCTTGTACTTGCTCTGCGCTTTGTACTCTGCCTCGTAAGCAGCTTTCTGCGTGCTGTCCGCTAAAGCGGCATTAGCATTGACCACCGCCTGTTTGAACTTACCCTGCCGGGCGATTTCTTCCTCGCTGTAAGCCTTGGTTCGTGGGTTGCAAATCTGGCTGGTGTACTGGGTCTGCCCGCGTTGGGCAAAGATGATTTTCGAGTGCTTGCAGATCTTGCCTCGAAAAGCCGTAAACGGCGCTTCTAAATTGATTTTACTCATAGTTAAGATTTGTTTTTGCGACCGCCCATATGTCCTCTACTTTCGTATCGACCATATATGGGCGATCTGGTTAATAATGTATGTTCATTTCCCCGCATTGTATGCGGGCTATCTTTCTTTGTCTATTAGCCCGGAATTCTATTCCGGTGTCCTGCGTCCGTTTCCTCCGCATTGTATGCGGGCTTTTCTTCGTTTGCTTCGCGGGTCTTTAGCCCCGCATTGTTTGTGGGCTTTCCTCTTTCTTCTTTTCCCCGACATCCGATGTCGGTCTTTAGCGTCTATGTTTCGCGCACTTTTGAGCGGTTTCATTTTACGAGCCGCTTACGAGAGAGATACGGGACGATAGCGACATCAAAAACACCGCCTCTCAACTGAAAGACGGTGCAAAGATAATACGATATTCATTTTAGTGTCTCCAAAGGTGCGAATTTTATCAAAAAATCGTACTTTTTTCGTTTTTTGGCTTCATTAAAGAACCAAACAATGATAGTTTGTACTCGCTTCGGAGTGATGCCGTGCTTCTGCGCCACGACCTCTCGCGCCTCATGTGCCGAAGCACCTTTGGCACGGGAGAGGAAGTAGTCGTCCACCACCGCTTGGTTGCGCACTTCTAACTGATGCCGTTTCTTCGATATGCGGAAATCGTTTGGGTCGCGGACGAGGTAAGGGATGTCATATAAAGGATAATCCATATTTTTCTCGTTTTTACATCCATTCCTTGTACAGCCGTGCAAAAGCAAACCCTCGTAACGTGCAGTATTTCTTGCCGTTGAACTTGTACCCTGCGGCTTTCCATTCCTTGCGTAACCACTCCCATTGTTCGGGCGTTAGCCGGTTGATAGCCTGCGTCAAGGTGGCAAACCGCTCCCGGTGTTCAATCTCTTTGGGACTCGGTGGCGAGGTGCGTTTTCTCGGCATCTGCATCACAATTTGCTTGCCGTTCCGAACTTGGAAAACTTGGTCTCCTAATTTCCCGCGCAGCATCATCTCCGCTCCGCGAACTGTCTTTATTTCAATCACTTGTGCCATATTCTTTACTTTTTAATGTAGATGGTCGTTTGTTTCTCCGGCAGGTATTTTCGCACCCATCCGCCGCTTTCCTCGGTCGTTCCGTATCGTTTGTAATACTCTGCGAAAGAAAGCACTTGCGGCGGTTTTGCTTTCGGTGCGTTCTCCCGCACGGCTTTGACGGGGTTGTAGTTGACGAACTTGTCCGCCCGCAGTTTGTCGCGGATGGAGCGGTAGATAAACCGTTGTTCTTCCAACGAGTATTCCGCCCATACCCGCGCCAATTCTGCTTTGTAGTGCTCCGCCACGCCGCCGTGATTCGCTACCAACTGCCAAAGAAAATCAAACGTACTCATAAAAGGTTGTTCTTCTTAGCCACAAGGGCACGATTCTTTCTTCCTATCTTCTTCCTATCTTCTTCCTATCTGCATAGTTAAATGTGAAGAAGAAGAAACTTTTTTTTCTTTTTATTCTTTTGCTTCTTTTCTTTTTGTCTTTTACTCAATGACCTTCACCGTCAGTTTGACCTCATCTGCTTCCCAGTCGGGGTGCGTAGCGACAAACGCTTTGACGATCGCCGCCATCTCCTTGGTGTACGCCGAAGCGGTCTTCTTGGCAAAATCCCGCAGCCTGGCGAGCGCGCGCCACCGCTTGGCGTCCTCGCCCTTGTAGCGTCTGGAGTTCATCATATCTATGACTTCCGTCATTTGAAGTTGGAACGTACCTATTCCTTCCACCTCAAACTCACCGCCATCCGGCGCGAGAGCCACCGCTTCTTGTGTAGCCTCATCGCTGATCTCGTCAATACGTGCTTTGATTGCTTTCTCTTGTTCGCGCAACTCGTGCAGTTCTTTCAATTTATTGGTTTCCATAATTAGTCGATGTTTTTGAGGTTGTTAAATGTGTATTTGCTGAAGATTGAAAGGAGCTCTTCACGGCTCATCTGCTTGGGGGCACGCCCGATGGAACGGAGCACGCGCAATAGTTTCGCTCGTTTGCGGTTCTCTGCCGGTGTGACCCATTGCAGGTTCTCCGCACGATTGTCGGAAACGATTCCATTGAGGTGGTCCACCTCCCATCTTTCGCCCTTCTCGGCGGAGGCCACTCCTCCCGTTTGTCGGGAGGACGTTCCGGGGCACGGACCATTCCACGCCAGACAGACAGCAATGTGAAGGTAGATGTCGCCATGATGAGGCATAACGTAATACCTTTGCTTCCTGTTCGCATTCACGGAAAGCTTACCGGGAGTTAATGTGAATAACACTTGCTCGCGATAGATCCAACGCATCACGCCGGTTTTCTTGTCTTTTACGCGAACATGGGAGAAAGCTCGTCCGCTTGCGGTGACATAAAGATGTCGGTTGCCGGTACGTTCAAGAGGTAGAACGAGGCGGATTTCTGTTCCATCCGGTAGCACATCGCGCTTAGGATGAATCTTTGATCGATATTCAGATACCATAACATCGCCAGTCGGAGGGATGCGGGTTCCACACTGTGTGGAGTTGCCGTTTTCCGAAAGGCGATGCAAAAGTACTCGTTCTATGATGGTGTGGGTCGATGTGGATAATGTGAACCACATTTCCACAAAAAAAGCAACCCTCTCGGATTGCTTTCTTTTCAAGGCTTTAGGCTATGTTATGTAAAAATGCTGATGTGTGCTCTAAAAATAATCTTCCACATCGAAAAACACCTCTTTGTCGTACTCGTTCTTGAACAACCGTCCAAGGAGCGTGCAGAGTGCCGATGGCTCAGAAGCGCACGAAATGCCGCATGTCTCCGTTAGGAAACGAAGCACCGCAGCGGGACTGGGTTTGTCGATATACTTGAGCCGCTTCCACTTCACGCAGAAGCAGACAATCGCTTTGTGGATAGGATTATCCGCACAGCAATCTAACTGCCGCTGCCCTAAATGATGATCCGTCAGATAGTTCCGAAAGCGGTTCTTTTCCTCTTCCGTCCGCTGCATATCTTCTATGCCGTCCGTCATAAAGAGCCGTTTCGTCCGTGCATCGTTCCCTCTTTCATTCGTTGATTCGTTCATCCGTTCTTTCCCCGCATTCGGAGTAAGGTATATAGGACAATTGGTGTTGTCATGTATATCCGTGTGGTACTCATTGTGCTGGTTCGCGATATAATCACCGGCAACGTTAATGACCGGTGCTGATGGTTGTTGATTCTTGTCTTTCATTTCTAATTGTGTTTTATAGTATTTTACTTCTTGTTCCAACTGCCGGATGTATTCCGCTTGATCCATAGCGAGTTGTGCCCATCTGTCGCGGTCGCGACGCAGGGCTTCCCATGGGTCGAAAATCCTATGTGAATCGGGCGGTGGCATCTTATGTATCTTTGCGGTCGGTCAAAGCGACCGCAAAGATACTGCTTTTAACTCCCAAAACACGGGAGTGAACAAAAAAAAGTGCAAAAATAATGCACCCGAAGGTGCAAAATAGTTTATTTAGGTTTTTTTCTACTTATATAAAGCTGCGAGTTTTTTCGCTTCATCGGCAAACTTCTCCCGCAACGATTGAGGTTCGAGCACTTCGAGTTTGGAACCGTATGTTCGTAGCTGCTGAACGAAATCGAAGGTTGGTGCCACGTGCCACTCGAACACACAGGGTTCAGGCTCATTCTGCGATGCATGCAACGGAAGTGAACGCAGGTACATAGCATCTTTCTCCGACTCAACACGCACGCGCACCAGTTCCGCTTTCAGATCATTACCGCAGAACACACCATAGAACGGAGCGAAATACTCGCGTGCATTGAAGTTCTTCGGACGTTTGAAAATCTTCTCCAGCAGTTCCAGACTAACGATGCGGTCAAGAGAATACATCTTCGGACTCTTGGGGTCAATCGTTCCGTCAAGTTCGGTGCAGTTACCCAGCACGTACCACCGCTGTTTGAACACCTTGAGGCACAACGGCGAGAGGTAGAACACATGCGGAGCGTCCGAATCAAAACGCTTGTGCGTACAAAGGAGGTTTCTACTCTCGCTGATGGCAGTAACAATGGTCGTGAGGTATTGGGTACCTTCCGGAATGGACTCGTAGATGATGTTATCCCGCAGTTCACGACTGGCATCAAGCGACTGGCTCATGGCAAACTGCGAGAGCAACCATTGCTTGGTGCGAGAATTGAGGTCAGAATCATCGATGTAGTACTGACCGGAAGTCCGGTCGCATAAGATCTCGATGTCGAAAAGTTCCTCAATGTCACGCCGGATACGATAGAACGACGTGTCCGGGATAGATGTCTCGTGACTGTCATTGTACCGTGAACCGGACCACTTGCGGTCTATCTGCTCCTTGGTGATCTTCCCCGCACTGCGGATCGTATCTACGAGCCAAAAGTATTTCTTATATTGTACTACGGACATAGGTTAGTCTTGTTGTTCTCCGCCACTTCGTTCTGTCGATTATTACTCCGACTGTTCGTAATAGTAGGAATAGTCGATACCCTTCATAAATATCTCACGGTCATCAATCTGGTCGGTCAACGCACTTTTGAGCAATGCTTTGATGTATTTGGCATCAGTGGTGCTGGCGTGCATGGCTTTGAGGTACGCTTTCTTGTCAATCTTACTCCAGTCCACACATTGCTTGAGATTCTTCTTGAAAATCAAGTCCAACCAGATACGGGTACTGCGACCGTTACCTTCCATGAAGGGGTGCGCAATATTCATTTCTACGTATTTATCTACAATCTCATCAAAAGTCGTTTCCGGCATCTGCTCTATCTGCTCCAGGCTCTCCTTCAGATACTCCGCACGGCAGAAGAGCGTACCGTCTTTCCAAATGGTCTTGGTGCGTATCTGTCCAGCAAAATCGTATAACCCTCCGAAGATATACGCATGAATCTTCCGGAGTGCCTTAACTGTGCCGATTTCCTCATCCGCTATCACGTTGCTTTCCCAGAATGTGTAGGCTTTCTTGCGGCTCTGACCATCAATCGAGTTGTCGGAGAAGGTGAACCAATCAAGGAAAGCCATTGCTTTGCTGTTGTGAACAGACCTTGCAAGCAGTTCCACTCCGACTTGGTCAATCGCATCAGATAGGTACCGTTTACCATCTGCCGCCATTAGTTTCAGTTGGGTAGTGGCACTAACCACCTCACTCTGCTCTTTACGCAGTTTTGCTTTGAGGTACTTCCAGTAGTTACGAGTCTTCTGGTAGTCATCTTGCTCATTGATAGCGCCAATAATATCCAGCACGGAGAAGAACCATTTGTTCTGCTCCTCACTCCACACCGCCCGCACTTTGTGGTCTTTATAAAAACGTATAGAGATTTTAGTATTCATAGGCATTCTATTCTTTCACTCATTAACTCTTTAAGTCTTTCACTCTTTACCCTTCCCATTCAATCACCCTCAAGCACGCCGGTAGTTTCTTCCCGTGTTCTTTATGATGCGCAACACACTCACAGCACTTTCCGTGCCGTGGACATCCTTCTTTCGTACAGGGACAATCGATATTATTATGTGGACAGGTCATTGTGGTTAGTGTTTTAGAAGTTCTTCAAACTCTTTGATATAGGGCGTGAGATCATCTACTATTTCTGCACCTTCGGGGACTTCACAAGCGCGGTATACCGGCTTTATGTTAGTGAAGTTAGTAACAGTAGGTTGAAGATGAATAATGAATTTCCCATTATCTGAAAAGTCCTTTGCAATAATCCGCCAATTTAACACAATTTCATTTGCATCCATTTTAGGTGTAATCTGAAATGAGTAGTCCTCATAGTCGTTTTGATTCAGAGGAAACATAACATTAACAGGAGCCAATACAACCATTGGTTTTTCTTTACTAAAATTGACGCCATCAAAAGAGGGAAAGTCTACAAATGGTTCTCCATGACGATGCTCCTTAATTTGATATGCTGAGCATTGATCCGGATAATAATCTATTTCAACGCGATAATTCTCCAACTGAAAATCTCCCGTATTAGAAAGCCTAAACGTTAATAGAAAACGATTGTCTTTCTCGTGTAGTTTCAGGTATCTTTCTGCGAGGTCATGAAATTTATCAAATTGAAAGATTTCCGGATATGGAACTACATAATATTTTAATGTCTCGGTATAATAATGCGGAGACAGAGTTTTCTCCTTCTTTCCATCGGAAAAACGCAAAATAGCCTTCGGCTTCTGGCATGCTTTCCATACCAGAAATCCCGTTCCGCATGTCCCTACAAACGTAAAGATTAGAATCAATATGTTAGATATATTTTCCCAACTCATGGCTCATCAAATTTCAAACCCACCGTCTTCGATGAATTGGCGGAGGAGGGCGTCAATACGGATGTTAATACGGAAAGCAGGAATCGCCACACCTTCGTGCTGCTCGAACCAGGCCTTGGCAAGGGATTTATCGACGGACTCTTTGAGTTGGTCGAGTGGTCCTTGCGGGATAATATCGCCCTGCATGTAATTATTCATTATCTCGCGGAGCAGGTTCTCGTTGAGACCGAAGGCTTGTGCGAAACGATGAATACGATCGTTCTTCTCGCGCGCCATGTATTCGGTGATATAATCGCGGAGCGGTTTGGCTTCATCGACTTGCACAGTGCCTCGTTGCACGTCCCGCAGGAAACGTCCTGCCACGTCCTGTTCCTCTTGGGTGAGGGTGGCAAAAGAGCGGTGCAGCTCTTCGAGAGCCTGCGCTTGCTCTTGCTCGGAGGAGTTGAGTGTGCGCAGGTACTTACGGAAACGAGCGTTCATGTAATCGGTATCAATCGCACCGGTGTTGATAGATATGATATAGGGATCGATGTCAAAAGTCACCTCATCGGTAGGTGTACCTTTGGGTCCACGCTCGATCTCTTTGTAACGTTGCAGGAGTGCACCATAGGTGGTCTCATCGATAGTGAGAGCACTCATCGCCAGCGTCACCTCTTCCGCTTCTTCGGTATCGTCGGTTGGCAGGGTCGGTTCTTGCAGTTTGTTCCACTGGAAGCCCTGCACACGTGCCGCGTTGAGGTGGCGGTTGAGTTCGCGGAAATGCTTGGCGAACTGGGCACGAAGGTCTTTATCTTCCGGCAGTTTGGAGAAGTCCTCAACACCTGCTATCTGAAAGAGATATTGTATCTGTGCATAAGCGGCTTCAATCGCGCGGATATGCACATCCAGTTTGTCGGCTTTGATACCGAGCGGTTGTTGTCCCGAATAGAGGCGGATCGCGTTTTCTATGTTCCGCTTCATGGTGTGCGGATAGCGGTAGTAACAAATCGTGCCGTGCGGTTTGTCGGGTCCGTTCAGACGGTTGGTACGCGAGAAAGCTTGGATAAGGTTCTCGTTGTACAGCACTTTGTCGAGATAGAGGGTGTTGACCCAATGGGAGTCGAAGCCGGTAAGCATCTGATTGACGACGATGAGTACGTCAAGACACTGCGCAGGGTTGGACTCGATACCTTTGTAGATATCCTTGTGCGCCAAACGGAGCGCCACATCTTTCTTGAAGAGAGCGTATTTGGGTAGTGTGAAGTGCGTGCCGTATTGGTCATTGTAGTCACCGACAATCTTGATGAGCAGGTCTTCCTTGATCTCACCTTTGCCTTCATTGTCGATGGAAGGATCCACGAGACAGGTCACTTTGAGTTCCGGCGCAAACGCACGCATATAGACGTAGTACTCGAACGCCTCTTGGATGGACGAGGTAGCAAAGATCGCGTGATATTTGTTAGCAAGACTCAATGCCGGGAAAGAAGCCTTGATGTCGTTAACAACCGCACGCTGGTATTCACCCGATTCGAATTGTGCTTTCGGGATATAGTCCTCGATACCTTCATCTTCGGCGGTCTTACCTGCCATGGGCACGTCGTTCATATAATGGAAATAGACCTCTTTCTTCTTCTCATCTGCAAGAGCTTCTTCCATGGTCTTGGCTTTTGCCTTGAAGAGCGCCACTTCGTGTTTGAGTTTCTGATCAGGAAAGACAATCTTCATTACCGGGTCGAACTTCAGCACGTTTTCGTCGCGGATACCATCGGCGATGCTGTAACGGTGCAGTTCATTACCGAAGACGTTGGTTGTCGTCTGGAGCAGCTTGCGGTTCTCCTCTTGGATCGGAGTGCCGGCGAAGCCGAAGAAGATAGCGCGTGTGAAGGTGGCGCGAATCGTTGCCAACATATCTCCGAACACGTCTCGGTGGCACTCGTCGATGATAATGACGAGTCGCTTCTGGTTGATTCGGTTGAGTTGGTGACGGTTGCTGGACTCTGGCACAATACGGCTCATCTTCTGAATAGAGGTGACGATGAGGGTATCGCGTGTGTCGGTACTATCCAGTTTGGAGATCAGATCATCGGTGTTGTCGGTCTCCTGCACTTCTTCTATCTCGTTCTTGAATCCTCGATATTCGAGTGCAGTCTGCGTACCGAGTTCGATTCGGTCCATGAGAAAGACCACCTTGTCCGCTTTGCCGGAATCGGCTATCAGTTGAGCCGATTTGAAGGAAGTCATGGTCTTACCTGAGCCGGTAGTATGCCAGATGTAGCCACCGAACAGATCGTGTTCATCCCAACGGCAGGTGGCAACACGGTCGGCAATCGCTGACGCGGCGTAGTACTGATAACTGCGCATTACCTTGAGGTTGCCCGCGAGTTTGTCTGCAACGGTATAGAAACCTATCATCTGATGTGCCATGGGAATAGAGAGCAGATGTGTGGCAATCGATTTCCAGTCATTGATAGGCTCGTTGTTAAAGTCTGCCCAATGGAACTGGTATTGCGGAGAAAAGGCTTCGTAACTGCCCGGGTTCGCAAAATAGATCGTCTCGTCAGGGTTCATCGCCACGAACACTTGCACGAGCGAGAAGATGCCTTGCGAGAAGATACCTTCGTGGTAGTATTTGCGTATTTGGTTAACGGCTTGCGAGACTGCCACGTGCGAACGTTTGAGTTCGATATGGATTACGGGCATACCGTTGATAAGCAGCATCAAGTCGCCTCGTCTGTCAGAGGCAAGAGGATGAGCGGTAGGGAACTTCGGTTGCTCGGCAATCTGATAGACACTACTGCCGGAAGCAATCTGACTGCGGTCATAGATCGAGAGGGAAACGGTCTGCCCATAGTGCAGTTTGTCAGCCTCGTTGTCGCGACGGATATTGACGGTCTTACCGTTGATGAAACCATTGAGCGCAAGAGGTGTGTGCAGCGTGTTCACTTGGTGAATTATCTGCTGCATCTCCGAAGCGGTCAACGGCACTCCGTTGAGTTGGTCGATACCGGAATTGTTCTGATAGAGGATATGTGCCCAGTTATCGAGCAGATCTTGCTCGGTGCAGTTCTTGAGGACACCGCTGTTCCAACCTTTTGTGGTTAGGAAGGCTATCAGGTCGCGTTCAAAAGTCAGTTCGCTATCGTAATCCATAGTGTATGTATTTTGCTGATTCACATTAATCTTCTTGGTTTTTATCCTGAATGCCATTCAGGGAAAAGGAAGAAGCGATGGTGCATATCTCCTCCGCCATCCGGTTCATCGCCACGCACTCGGAGCGCGTCACATTGCGCTTGTGTGCGTCGTACTCCCATGGGGAGAGAATGAGCACGCGCCCTTCGGCGACGGCATCAAACAAGCCGTCGCTGGGCTTGTAATAATCGCGGAAGCCATTATCCGCGATGTAGATGATGGGATGTTCCTCCGCCAGCAGCACTACCATCACCTCTTTCTCTTTGTCGGAGATGAACGGCGAAACCATCACAGCGCCCTGACGGGCAGCCAATACACAGCCGTTCATATAATCGCGCAAGCGCTTGTTATCGCCATGAGCCGCCTCGTCTATCATCGTGCTACGGACATGCACAGGCATATAACGGTCGTACATAAGTAGTTTAAGATTGCCTATCCCGCTATACGTGCGACCGGCTATCTCTATGCCCTCTTGCACTCGGAAGAATCCCGGCATGAGCTTTTTCGTAGCGAGGCGCTGAGGGTTCATGTCTATATAGTGGATAGTAGTGGGCAGTTGATCCCGATGCCCCATTGGACGGACAAATGGCATCTCCGTGAAGACAGGCGGGAGACGATAATAAGCATCATCGCCGAGCTGTTGGCGGAGAGAGTCTGCAATCTCGCGGAATCGGGTTTTTGCTTCTTGAGTGTTAGCCTGAATGGCATTCAGGGAAAGAGAAGAAGACAAATATGAATATGCCCTGCCAAGCTGCTTGGCGGCTTGCCAAAAGCCGCGTATGGATGACATAATGCCCTTGGGCATGGTACGTTTCACATACCATATAGCATGTAGATGATCTGGCATAAGGCAGAAATGCAAGACTTGGATATCTGGATGATACAAATAGAGATTCACCAGATTATCTACAAGCACATCACCCAAAATAGTGCGCTCGACAAAAGCTTGCGTGGGATCATCATCAGGGATAATGAGCATACCGAGCAACGACTCACGCGACGGTATCGTCAGCGTGATATGGTATAGCCCGGCGCCTTTCCAAGCCTCTCCGGGTTCTTGCCATTGCCATTTTTCGTGCTCGCTCGTCATTCGTTTACAAACATTTGCTCCAGGAGGGCTTGTTTGGAATGTTTCAAAAGTAATAACTGTTTCTCGTGTAATAAAATCAAGTTTGTAAGGCAGCTTATAAAATCTGCTATCTTTTTCTGCTCATCAGTTTTGGGGAAGACAACCTTTCCGGCTAACGCTCCTTCATCTGTAATGAGCAAAGTGTTCTTAGGACCTTTATTGACAAGAGGTCTTAAATAACTATTTATCCTTGATGTCAAGTCGAAATAATACTGAATAAAATCAGCATTTGCATTTACGATTTTATATACGCCATATAGAGCAGAAACTATACCAGTCTTTCCCTTATTGGCTTTTATAATACCATAAGGATTTAATTTAAGCGGGGATTTGGTATATGCTATTTCTCCATTGTGAATTACACGATAATTCAAAAGCGAGGCTCCTGCGAATGATCGACCTTGGAATTCAATTTGATTCACCACTCCATACTCTCCAGAAACAGATAGAATGTCGTGCGCTGTATAATGATTGTTTTCATTCTTCTCGCCTGATACTATCAAGAACTCATTCAATGAGTGCTCTTCCCATTCTCCTTCAAATCCCTTAAATCGGATTGCGGGCACTTTATTGCCCTTCTGCGGGAATAATTTCTCTGCGACGGCTAATCCTCTATTGAGCGTTGATATCTCTCGAATAGCTTGCATATTGGCCTCATCACCTGTCAGTTCGCCTAAGAGATTAGCGAGTTCGGATTCGGCTTTGTCGATCTCGTTGCCTACGTTCAGAAGCGTATCGGCATAGCGCTTGATGAGTCGGTTGACATCGGTCTCGATGGTGTTGAGAAGTTCGATAGGCAGCGAGTGGATTTTCGCGCAGAGCGGCATAATCCATTTCTCACGCAAGAGCGTATAAGCATCGTCGTCGGTGAGATGCTCAATGGTATAGCAGGTCTTGTCGATGAGTGCTGCTTCGAGTGCTTTGAGTTCTTTGTTAATCTCTTTCTGCTTAATGAGGAGCCGTTGCAGTTCCATCAGTTCCGGGTCTTTGAGATCCGGGTCTTTCTGCATGGCCTTGACATCGGCAGCGAGTTGTTTGGTGTCAAGTTTATCGGATTCTTCTTCGATATATTTCTCGCGATTATCCTCTGTTAATCCGTTTATCTTATCATCAATCTCGTTGGCACAGCTTTCAGCTTCTGCTTGGAGATTAGCGCGATGGTCGAGCAGTTCGCGGAGGAAGAGTTCTTGTACCAGTTCGAACGGCATAATACGTCCTCTCCAGCCTTCCTGCACTTCGATCTCAGTCTCCACACCGGAATCTTTGTCTTTCTTCTTCTTGAGCACCATGTTCGGTTCTACTTCACGCACCTTGTCCCATCCTTCGGTCTGGAGGATTTCAAGGTCGGTTGCGATAACCTGCCACGAGTCGTCGAGCAGTTGATAGACATCGTATGGGTTGAAGATAGGATGTTTGCCAAGACGTGCGAATAGTTCATCGGAGATGATATCTTCCTCGCGGTTAACCGGAACGGTGTTGATAGACGAGAGGAGTTGCTGATGCAAGAACGCGTCGATACCGTCCATGGTGCGAGTATAGTCGTCACGCAGGTTGCAGTAACTACGGTCGGAGTTGATGAGATAGCGGATCTCGTCGTCCTCACGCGGTATGCTATGCGTGCTGCTGATCGGTTGGAAGAGCGACTGACGAAGCGTAGGCAGGAAAGACCAATAGGGCAACGCGTCTATCTCACGATTCGGGATTGCGCCGTACATGGTGGCATAGAGGTCCCATGTCTCTGCGGCATCGGACGAATCGACATAACGCGGGATATTGAGGTTATAGCCGTTCGCACGTATCTCTTCGCGGCTGACGTGGCGTGCGTACTTGTCGGCGTCCCGACGTGACTCGTACGTATCAACAATACGGCGAATATCGGAGGCTCGCAGTTTGTTCTTCTTGCCCGACTTGATGAAGCCTTTGCTGGCATCGACGAAGAGGACATCGTCGCGGTCACGTTTCTGGCGGAGCACCATAATGATTGTGGCAATAGGAGTGCCGAAGAAGATGTCTGCGGGCAGACCGATGATGGCATCGATATGGTTGTTCTCAATGAGGTTCTTACGGATTACTCCTTCTGCTTCCTCTTTGGCAGGGTCGCCACGGAAGAGAACACCGTGCGGCAGAACAATGGTCATGATGCCGTCTGGCTTGAGGTGGTAGAGGTCATGGAGCAGGAAAGCGTAGTCGGCTTTGCCTTTGGGCGCTACGCCGTAACGGTAACGCGGGTCGAGTTCCTTACCGGCAGGACTCCACGGTTGGGAGTACGGCGGGTTGCTGACCACGGCATCGAGATAGAGCGTAGGCGCATTGGTGCGTTCGTCTTTCGGCCAGTCTTGCTCCAGCGTATCCGCGTTGCGCACCTCTATATTACTCGGTTTGATGCCTCGCATGACGAGGTTCATTCGGGTGAGGTTGAACGTAGCCGATTTGAGTTCTTGCGCGAAATAATGGACGCTATCTTTGTTGTTGGTGTGCTTGCTGATGACACGACCGATATTGAGCAGCAACGAGCCGGAACCGCTGGTCGGGTCGTAAATAGAGATAGTCTTGCGGTCGTGTAGATACCCGGCAACGATCTCGGACATCAGTACGGACACTTCATGCGGGGTGTAGAACTCACCTGCTTTCTTACCGGCGTTAGCAGCAAACTGACCGATAAGGTACTCATAGATGAAACCGAGCACGTCATAACCCTGACGGTCATCGGTGGGGATGTCTTTGATGAGCGAGAGCAGATCGAGGATGGCTTTCGATTGCTGAGCGGCTGTAGAACCGAGTTTGTCGATTCCGGAACTGAGGGCAGAGAAGATTTTCTCGAAGAGCTTCTTGTAGTCCTCGTTGATCAGTCGTTCGAATGCAGAGAGTGCGATGGTGACGTTTTGGACGCTGAAATCATTGCCCATCTTGAGCCACGTGGAGAAGAGGTTGTCGTACGCAATGAAATAGCCGATGTTGGTCTGGCAGAAACGTACGATCTCGTCGTCTTGCTCCTGGAGTTGGACCAGTTCGTCTTGCGTCATCCCGCCGTCGCGGAGCATAAACGCTTCCTCTTTGTCAGAGAGGTATTTATAGAAGATGAAGCCGAGGATGTAATCCTTGTACTCGCTGGCCTCTATCTTCGACCGCATTTTATTGGCCGACGCCCAAATGCGTGCTGCTAATTGTTGTTTATTCATTGATTACTCTTATTTGTCGTATTATTTAATCAAACCTCTCTTACGAAAATCCTCAATAAATAAGGGCAAGTTCTTCCGGTGGATAATATTTCGGATTGTGGTATTTTCATATCAGCGTTGTCCCTCCGTCAGGAAATCATATCCTTTCTTCAGCCACAAGGACTTGCAATAAAAGGATTCGTGCCCAGAAAAACTATATCTTGTCATATTGCTTTTAATTTTGTGGAGTATAGCGGACTCGAACCGCTCACCTCAACACTGCTTTTTATTCTATCAATAAAGCTGTGGTCGCTCCCCGCTGGCTTTATTGTCGAAGCCAAAAGTCAATTGGCTTCTTCATGCTCTAGCCGGATGAGCTAATACCCCTAGATGCGTCTGCACGCACATTTTGCGTGCAAAGGTACTACTTTTTTCTGACATATGCAAGATTTTGATAATTTTTATCAAAATAATCGCGCCCTTGCGGCAGAGACGTTTAATTGCATATTCTTATCCTTTGGAACGATTATTTTCAATTTTGTCGGAAAATTTATACTAAAAACAAGTGTTTGCTATCATTTCTATCAAAAACCAAAGCACTAATCCCACTTCCATCAAACCAAACAACAATCCAAGTGTTGTGTTCGCAAATTCACCACCGTCAGGCGCAATTTTCAAAAGTTTATAGACTAACATAAGCATGTAATTTTTGATTTTCTTAGCCACGAGGGCACGATTAACTTCGTTTTTCGCTGCAAAATTACTGTTTTAAACTCCCAAAACGCGGGAGTGAGAACAAAAAAAATGCAAAAATCTTCATTTTTTCTCCAAATCAATAGTTTTTCTTACTTTTTCCATTTTTTCTCCTTATTATTTTCTCGCGTTTGCGCGCGAACATTTATTCTTTTTATCTTTCTTTCCCCATAAGGTGTTCCGCTTCGCTCACGGCTGGTTTACCCTCCGCCGCTTTGCTCTGTCGATTATCTCGCTCCGCTCAGATTTATTTTCGAAGGCATGTTTGACATAAGAAAGAGAGGTAAAAAATCCAAGGAGCATAGATGCCCCTTTTATTATATACGGATAATCCCTTGTGAGATTGCTTCCCATACTCTGTGCCGTGCCTGCGTAGGGCGGAGCGTTCTCCCGCCAAACGGGAGAAGCGGCCTCCGCCTAAGAGGGCTTCTTCGCACCCGTCTGCCTCTTTTTCGGAAGCGGATGAATTGTTTGCAGCAGCGCAAGAAAATGCACAATGGAGATATAAGAGTTACTTACGTATGTTAGGAACTGCGTGGTAATCGCCACTTTCGAGAGCTCGAGGAGAAATCCTCGGGCTCTCTTGTTTTGTGTCTGAAGTGCAAACACTCTCATAAAAAAAAGTGAGGACGATTTCTCCCCCCCCACTCTAACTATTTATATATCAGGATCGTATTTATACCTGCGCATCAAAATATGAATACTCGTGCCATATATAGATTATTTATTAAATATTGATTCGGCGATTTTATCTGTCCAATCAGTGATTTTATCTATTATTCCAAAGATTTTAGCTATCCATACTTCGTTATTATATTTCCATTCAAAATAGGGAGTGAAAAGCATAATAGCCAAACTGATATAAAACACCCAAACAAATACGGAACTAGCGTATGCTCCCCAGTCACAGGCTTTGGCTAATGAACGAATAGACGGCACTCCGTCCAAAGTCATAATAGAATTGAAAAATGCATACCATTGTTCGTTCACTATCACCATGACAGCAAGGAACATAGCTATCTGGAAAACATACGCTATCCATCGCACAAATTTAAAGTTTTTATACTTTTCAGTTATCAAAAAAAAAGGCAAGCCAGGCGCAATCCCGGCTACTAAACCGAAAAAACCATAAGTAGGCAAATCCTGAATAATAGAAATAATAGCCAAAATACCCCCCAGATCATTCAGCGCCCATCCAAACAGGATGTAGTAATCAACCCAACTGAGGAATTTAATCACCCAACTAACAATATACTGCGCATAGGGGACTACGACTAATGAAACAGAGCAGAGGGCGATGGTAGCGAAATATGCTTTAAGCGCATCGCGTGAATAACCGGTAAAAAACATAACTGCCGCTCCTATAACAACAAGCCCGACAAAAATCCATAATAATATGCGCAATGGCTTTGAACCATTCGGTTTAGGTCGAACTGATTCCCACAATTCCGAATCCGGAGTAATGCTCCAGAATTTCTGATAACCAATATGCCTGCTCACCTCTTGTTTAGAAAGAGGCTTGACATAGGACATATTCACCCATGCTTTGTCTTTGAATACATATCCCCAATTCTCATCCCGAGAAAGTTCGGTGATAAAAATATAACTACGTTTTTGGTATTCCGTCACCTTGGCAGCATTTGTACTGGGAGCTTTACGACCAATTAGAACATCTGCTCTTACTTCATAGTAGGCCTCCACATTTTTAGCAGAGACCACCAAACTGCCAAACACGAGCAAAAAGAGTAAACTTGACTTTTTAAGAATATCAATCATAGCAGTATGTTATAATCTTGTCTTTATCCATATAACCGCGTCGGACTCCAATGTCCATGCGGAAAGGACAGAGGATGGCGTATAGCCGGCATGCTCATAAAGCGCAGAACAAGCCTTGTTTTTCGTGGCTATGACGGCATATAGGCACCTCAGATGCAGAAAACCAAAGGCATAATCCTCCAGCTGTTTCAAGGCTTCGTGCCCTACTCCTTTGCCGCGGTACTCCGGCGCAATGTACATGCCGATCGCTGCACGGCGGTTGCGAGGGTCAAAATCGAAAAGATCAACGCAACCGAGGGTTGCAGGATTTGAAGATTCAATAATCAACCGCAGTTGACCGTCGCGGTAGATGTCGCCGGTGGTGGAAGCGATATAGTCCCGCAAGTCCTGCCGGGACAAGGGGTTATGGTTCGCTCCGTCTGCCCACGAAGCCGCGTCGTTCTCCCATTGATAGAGAAACGGCAGGTCGGTCGGTTCTATTTTGCGAAGGCGCAACATGGGAAATTCAAAGATTCAAAATTCAAAGATTCAATCAAACAAACGGGCAAAGAAGCCTTTTTTCTTCTTGCTCAGATCCTCCATATTGCCTTGCGGCGCAGGCTCAAACGGGTGTCCGGTGTGGATCATGTTATAGATCACACCCCAATCCGGCAGACCGCCTAAATTACGGTCATCAATCCACAGATCCGCCACCAGCTTACGCGCCGTGTGATGCTCCGGCTCTTCCTCCGGATAATTGGAATTGACGGCATAGAACTCCAGACCTTTGGACTTGCAGTAATCTAACGCCTCTTGCAGCAGTTCACCTTCCCGCACAGTCCAAAGGATGATCTGGTGATGATCCTCCTCTTGCAGTTTCTTCAGGGTCTGAATGGCAAACGGAATGGGTTTGCCTATTTTCGGGTACTCGTGCGTCACGATCGTACCGTCAAAATCACAAGCTATAATCATATTAGTAATCTTCGGTATTGGGGTCTTTGGGTTTCATTTCCTGCTCCATCTTGCCGAGGGTCGGCTTGGTGAAATACCACGCGATGGCACTCATTGCCGCCAGCCACATCATCGGTTTGTAGCAGCCGAAAAGATAGTACATTGCTATATTCATCGGCATAGTCATCCCGACCATACAGATACGGACAGATGCCGCCTCTTTGTATTTCTCCAAGGTGTCGGGTTTGCGCCATTTGATTTGGTACAAGCCAAAGGGAATCGCCACCAGCGTCAGTCCGATTGCCGCATATTGCAGGATCATTCCTACCTGCTCCATCGGGCTTACCGGCTCGAAATCCGGACGGGAAGTGAGGTAATACATTGCGCCCAGAATAACGAGCGCAAGCACCATCATACCGTAATAATAGAGATTGAGAGTTTTGATAACTTTTTCTTCTTCCATAGTATTTATCCGTTAAAATTCGTTCTGTTGACAATCGACCGTCCGAGCGTGATCTCGTCGGTATATTCGAGTTGGTTGCCCACCGCCACACCGCGGGCGATTTGTGTGATTTTAAGATTTGAAGATTCAAAGATTTGAGGATTTGAAGATTGTGCATTCTGCAAACGCCTGTAGATATAGAAATTGGTGGTGTCTCCTTCCATCGTGGTCGGAAGCGCCAAAATGATCTCATCCACTCCGCCTTTCGCCACCCGCTCTACGAGCGAGTCAATCTCAATATCTTTCGGTCCGATCCCTTCCATCGGCGAGATCACCCCTCCCAGCACATGATAGACGCCGTTATACTGTCCCGTGTTCTCGATGGACATGACGTCCTGCACGTTCTCCACCACGCAGATCGTCGAGTGGTCTCTGCGCGCCGAACTACAAATCGGACATATCTCCGTGTCCGAGATATTATGACATTCCTTGCAATAAACGACCTCTTTTTTGAGCCGCGAGAAAGCATTGGAGAACGCTTCCACCTCTTGGTCGGACTGACGCAGCAGATGCAGCACAAGCCGCAATGCCGTCCGCCGCCCTACTCCGGGCAACGATGCCATCTGGTTAACGGCTTGCTCTAATAATATGGATGGATAGTCGCTCATGATTTCTTGGCCCAGCGGGCAGGGAGTACACGATACGGATAGCGCTCGCGGATGTTATCCGCGTTCGGGCAGTTGCATTTATGGATTCGGATTCCTTTGGTGACCGAAACGAACGCAAAAATCGGGTCTCCGGGCTCTGGATTGCAGCAACGCGAGAGGTTGTAGTCCACATTCTTTACATTCATATCCACCTCGATTGCCAAGCCCTTTAGCTCGCTTTTATCGACATACTCGGTATGTTCACGCGGCGCAACGGGCTCTTCGTCTTTCTCCAGAAACACCTCGCGCAGATGAAGAATATCTTCCTTTCCGGTTGCCAGCGATTGGTACATATCCGACACCTCCTTGTACCCCAGTTTGAGCGCCATACGGGTGATGTCCGCTTCGGTGTATTCGAGTTTCCAGTTCTTGAACCGCCGCTCGATCATTTCCTTTCCTTCCGCCGCAGACTTGTATTCAATCTCTTTGAGCGCCTGACGGATCTTGTTCTTCGCTTTGGAGGACGCAACAAACGTCAGCCAGTCGGCATTCGGGCGCTGGTTCGGCGAGGTCAAAATAGACACTTGGTCGCCGTTCTCCAGCTTCTGCCGGATAGACACGTTTTGATTACGAATTGTACCGCCGACGCAATGCGAACCGACTTCGCTGTGTATCGAATACGCAAAATCCAATACCGTTGCACCCTCCGGAAGACGCTTCAAATCGCCCGTCGGAGTAAAGACATAGACATCGCCGGAGTGCTGTACAATCGACCCTTTGACACCTTTGTAAGACCAGTGAGCAGCCACTCCTTTCTCCGCAATCTCGTCCATTCGTTTGGTACGGATCTGCACTTCCACCCATCGTTTGTCGGGTCCCAGCACCGTCGTATGCAGCGACTCATAACCGTTCTCCTTCGGTACGGAAAGCCAGTCGCGCAAACGCTTCGGGTTCGGCGGAAAGATGTCGGTGATAAGCGAATAAACCTGCCAGCAGTCGCTTTTCTCGCGCTCAGGCGGACTGTCCAGAATGATTCGGATGGCGAACAGGTCGTAGATATGGTCCACATCGCAATGCTGCGCTTGCATCTTATGGTAGATCGAGTGAATGGACTTGGGTCTGCCTTTAATGGTAAAGACAAATCCCTCCGCCTTCAGTTTCTCCTCCAGCGGCGCAATGAAACGGGCGATGTACTCTTCACGCTCCGCTTTTTTCGCATTCAACGCGTGCGCGATATATTTATAGGTATCGTATTCCAGAAATTTTAACGAAAGATCCTCCATCTCGGTCTTGATCTGGTATAGACCCAGCCTGTGCGCCATAGGCGCGTGCAGCGTCTGCGTCTCGCGAGCTATATGACGACGGCGGTCTGAATCACCCTCTTTGTCCAATTGGCGGAGCAATTCCAGACGTTCGTTTAATATCGTAAAGAGGACTTTATTGCTATCTTCCATATTCCTTCATTTTGTCCCATAAGGGGAGTAATACGTAAAAAACGCTGCAAATTTACGATTTTTCTTGCACATATGCAAATTTTTTTGTACCTTTGCAGCGATTTTTGTGCAAACTATTTAAATTTAAGCTATAATGAAAGCAACACGATTAATTCTGATTTGTACGCTGAGCGTTGCAGCAGTAGTGATGTGCTATTTCTGCGTGACGAGCGTCACAACCCCTATTAAGTTTGAGAACACGCGCGCAGAGCGCGAAGTAGCCGTGATCAAGCATCTGGTTGATCTGCGTACGGCGGAGGTGGAGTACAACCACCAAAAGGGTTCATTTACAGCCAGTTATGACACACTGCTGATGTTCCTGAAGACCGCTCCGAAGAAAGAGGTGCTGAAGGAAGGAAGTCTGACCGACAAGCAGTTGGAGGCTGGTCTGACCGAGACAAAAGCGGTTAAGATCCTGGATGAGGCGAAGAAAAAAGCGCTGAAGAAGAACCAGTTTGAGAGCAACGATGCGTTGTACGCTTATATCTGGGAGAACGACAAGGACGTGATCAACAATGGTTTGGCTGGTTTCCGCCGTGATACCATCGAGTCGAACATGATCCTCTCGCTCTACAAAGGCGCTTACGACGAGAAAACGATCGACCGGATTGTGGAGATTCCGTACAGCAATGGTCTGCGTTTCGAGATCGAGGTGAACAACGATTACAAGACCAGCCAGGGCATCCGCGTTCCGCTGTTTGAGGCACGCGCTCCGTTCGAGAGCTATCTGGGCGACCTGAACAAACAGGAATTGGTGAACCTGATTGACCGCGAGAAGAAATTGGAGCACTACACCGGTCTGAAAGTCGGTGACATCTATGCGCCGAACAACAACGCAGGTAACTGGGAGTAACCGGTTAAGAACCGGAGCAAGATAACCATGCGGATTATCTCTGGAACATACAGGGGGCGGCGGTTGTCGCCCCCTAAAAATATCACCGCGAGACCTACAACTGATTTCGCGAAAGAGAGCCTGTTCAATCTGCTCAATAACCGGATGGATTTTGAGGGAATAGACATGCTGGATCTCTTTGCCGGAACAGGCGGAATAGGTCTGGAGTGCGTCAGCCGCGGAGCGAGGGAAGTGACCGCTGTGGAGTTGGCGCATGTCCAGCAGAACTGGATTATCGCCTGCTGCAAGCAATTAGGCATCCGCAATCTGAGTCTGATTCGGGGCGATGTATTCAAATTCCTCTCTTCCTGTAGAGCCAAATATGATCTGATCTTTGCCGATCCGCCTTATGCCTTAGAGCAACTCCCCACTCTGCCGGATGTGATATTGAAAACAGATTCCATCCTCAAACCCGATGGATGGTTGGTGATCGAGCATGGAAAAGACACGGATTTCACCACGCACCCGCGACATGTAGAAACGCGCACCTACGGCAGCGTGCATTTCAGTTTCTTCCAATAAAAAAAGAGGCACACGCCTCTTTTTTATTACTAGGACTACCTAGAACTACCTAGGACAACCTATATTTCCACATAGATCTCCAGCAGTTTGCAATGTCCCTGCGGATGGATCACAATGTCGTTGAGCGATGCCGGGATCAGAACCGCTTCGCCGACACGCATGGAAACGGTATTCTCATTGCCGGTAAACAGATCTTTCTGCGGCGCTTCGCCATCCAGGGCGGTCACTCTGCATTCTCCCTCCACGCACATATAAGCGACAAACGAATCCAGCGGCATGTAATCGCGCTGAACAGGAGTTGAGAGCGACAGGATATTGGTCGTGAAAAACGGCGTTTTCTTGAGGTTCACCGCTCCGTTCTCTATCGGTTCAGGATGAGTGACAGTTGCTTCCTTCATCGGCTCAAAGGACATTACTTCCATCGCTTTGTCCAGTTTGAGCGGTCTCATGCGACCGTCGTTTCCCACCCTGTTATAGTCGTAGAGCCGATATGTGAGATCCGAATTCTCCTGAATCTCCGCTACGATGGTATCGCGGCACATGGCATGTACTGTTCCCGTTGGAATATACGCCACGTCACCCTCTTGCACGTCATAGTGCTTCAGATAATTCGCCAGTGTGCCATCCGAAATCGCAGCATGGATCAGCGAAGCATTCATGGTCTTGTCCCAGCCTAGATAAATAGCTGATTTACCCGGAGCAGGCATCACATACCACATCTCCGTTTTGCCGAGCGAGTTCTCATGCTCCAGCGCATACTCGTCATCCGGATGAACCTGAATAGACAGATCGTCCACCGCGTCAATGAATTTCATCAGCAGCGGGAAATGATTTCCGAAGACCTCATATACCTTCCCCCCGACCAATTCATCCATATAGACCTCCAGCAGATCCTGCAGTGAATCGCCGGCATGCGGACCGTTCGCCACAATAGTGGGAAAACGCTCTACATCCGATATGACCCATGCCTCGCCGACATTCTCATAGTCAGCGGGCACGTCGTCATACCATTTTGCGATTGTATGTCCTCCCCAGAGTTTGTGGAAGAATTGCGGGGTGAATTTAAAAGGATACAGCATTAAATTATTTACGATTTAATAATTTACGATGTACGATTTATTTGATATTCCGTATGTGCTTTTCCCATTTCCAAGCGGACGCGAGTACGTCACGAATAGGTGTTTCGGCTTTCCAACCCAACACTTCGTTTGCTTTCTTCGGTGCAGCCCACACTTGCTCAATATCGCCTTCGCGGCGGCCTACGATCGTATAAGGGATCTTAACGCCTGTCGCTGCCTCAAACTCTTTGATCAGCGTCAGCACGCTCAAACCTGTTCCTGTACCGAGGTTGAAAACCTCCACTTGCTCGCGATCGTTGGCATTCAGCATTCTGTCGATGGCTTTCACATGTGCTTTCGCGAGATCCACTACATAGATATAATCGCGTATGCACGAGCCGTCCGGCGTATTGTAGTCGTTGCCGAACACTTTCAGCTCCGGACGCAGTCCTGCTGCAGTCTGCGTAATGAACGGCAGCAAGTTCTGCGGCACACCGTTCGGCAGTTCACCGATACATGCAGACGGGTGCGCTCCGATCGGATTGAAATAGCGCAGGATCGTAGCATGCAGTTCCTTGTCCGCATGTGCTTCGTCGCAGATGATCTCTTCGTTGATCTGCTTGGTATTGCCATATGGCGAGAGCGCTTTCTGGATCGGAGCGGTCTCATCTACAGGCAGATGCGCTGCGTCCGGCTGGCCGTAAACCGTGCAGGAAGAAGAGAAAACGAGGTTTTGCACGCGGTGCAGTTTCATCACTTCCAGCAATGTAACCAGGCTTCCTAAGTTATTACGGTAATAGAGCAGCGGCTTCTCTACCGACTCACCGACCGCTTTGCTGGCAGCGAAATGGATCACTCCGACAATATCGGGATAGCCTTTGAATACCGCGTCCAAATCAATGAAATTGCCGCAGTCAATATTGGCGAAATCCGGCTTTTTTCCTACAATCGCTGCTATACCATCCAATACATCAATAGATGAATTACTCAAATTATCCACGATGGTCACGTCGTAGCCTTGCTGCATCAACTCAACCGTTGTATGCGAGCCGATATATCCGGTTCCGCCGGTAACAAGTATTCTTGCCATAATTAGAACAATTTAGCGGGATATTCTCCTTTTGCGATTAATTGATTGATTTTCATTACCACTTGCGGGCGATCCTCCGAATAAGTCACGCCGAACCATTTGGACGGTGTATCCAGCACTTTGCAGGTAGCTTTGCCTTCGCCGATCAGTTGGTTTACCAGCGTCGGGATATAGAACTCCGATTTCAGCTCCTGACCGTGCTCGGCGAGGAAAACGCGGAATGCCTCTTCGCTGTATTGGAAATATTCCGGCGTAAAGCCCCACATGTTCATCGAAACGGGTGTGTGCGGATCAAGCGGTGTGTCCACGCCATCTACGGTGAAGACAATCGTACCGTTCTTGTCCTCGATCTGCGTGCGCTCTACAACGTCCGTCAGATGTCCCTCTGCATCGGTCGTACAAACGCCGCGGCTGACCGAACCATTCTCGCTCAGCGTGTTGCAAACGCGGTATCCGACCATGCAATACTGACCTTTCTTGCCCTCTACAGAACGCAGGAAATCAGCCAGCACTTGGTAGGACTCCTTGCCGTAGAAATCGTCTGCATTGATGACTGCAAACGGCTCATGGATCAGCTCGCGACCCATCAGCAGCGCGTGGTTCGTACCCCAAGGTTTGGTACGCTCCGGGTTGTAAGTAGCTCCTTCCGGCACTTTGTCCACCGACTGGAAGCACAGCTCGCATTGCACTTTGCCCTCATACTTGCTCAATACCACACGACGGAAATCCTCCTCAAAATCCTTACGGATCACAAACACAATCTTTCCGAATCCTGCGCGCAGCGCGTCATACACGCTGTAGTCAAGGATTGCTTCACCATTCGGTCCCAGACCGTCCATCTGCTTGAGACCTCCGTAACGGCTACCCATTCCGGCAGCCAAAATAAACAATGTTGGTTTCATTATATAGGTATTTATTTAATTATTTGACTTTTTAAAGATCATTCGGTAACGGCTTGCACTTTGCCGTTGATTTTCTTATGTCTTATCCAAAGACCATATACCTCCGAGCAGTTGCCGGCTGTGATGAACGCCTTGATCTTGTTATTACGGATAAACGCCATCACGTCCGAGAACTCTTCTTGAGTCAGAAGAGACTGAATCTCAATATGTTCCTCGCCGCTGTAACCGCCTTCCACTTTGTATAGCGAGCAGCCGCGAACCAAGTCTTTCACTATATACTCACGAATCCGCTCCGGCTCGTTGGAAACGATACAAACGCGTTTGCGCTTATTGAGCGAAGCGGTGAAATAATCGATCGCCAGACCGTTAATCCATGTTCCCAGAATACCAATCACAACCATGCGGAAGTCATTGATAAAGAACGATGTACAGCATATTATCACCCCTCCTATAGCGACCGAAGTACCGATGTCGAAATGGAGGTATTTATGCACGATTTTGCCCAATATATCCAGTCCTCCGGTAGAAGCGTTGATGCGGAACAGGAGTGCCTGGCAGATCGAAAGCATAAGCACAAAACAGATGAGGTCGAACCATATATCGCCCATTCCGAGACCGCCGCTCATGACGCTGTCTTTCACTCGCTCCATTACCTCGCCCGCGCGATTTAATATATAGGGATTGCCGTGCGCGTCCAGAACGGTCTGTCCGGCTTGCAGTTGCGACAGGATCTCCGGCGCATCGATCACACGGTGGGTGAAATTGACATTCGGATAAATGCGATCCCAGGCTTGGGTCAACGGACCTAAGATCATTGCCGTATAGACCGTTTTCGCGCCGAACTCATTCCCGATCAGGATGAACGCCAGCAACAGCAGAAAGGCATTGATACCCATCACCCAATAGGAGAAGGTGTCTGCATTGCCACCCATCATCGTGTTCAGCACAATGGAGAGACCGGAAATCGATCCCACGATCAGATGGCTTGGCATCAAAAAATAATACACTGCGGCAGCTCCGACGCTCATTCCGGCGGTCATAATCAGCAATTCGCGCCAGAATTTAAGAGTACCCATTGCGTGCCAAAAATCGACCAACAAACCACGCCAATAATCCAGCGTGAAATAGGTTCTCAGATAATTTGTGTTATTTTCCATGGTTTTCAACAACTACCAACCTCGCCGTGCGGCGGGTGGTTTGACTCAGCATGATTTGCTTGCCGGCTTGCGCGTGCGCCAGAATCTCCGGCGTTGTGCCGCGGATAGTCAGCAGCGACAGGTTTTCATTATAGGTTACGTTAAAATGTGCTTGCAATTCCTTGATTGCGTCCGCCACAAAACGCGTGTTGTCAACGCATACAGAGATTGTGACCGCCGAGGACTGGATAAGCGACACTTTGAGGCGATGACGATGAATAATATCGAATATCTCACTCAGGCTCTCCTCCAGCACAAAGGCAAAATCCTTTGCTCTCATGGTGATCAGGATCTGGTTCTTGCGCCAGATATAAACCGGCACACCGATCGGTCCCACTCCGTCGTCCGCTATGCGCGAACCCTCCGCCGTGGGATCGCTGAAAGGCTTTACCAGCAGCGGAATATGTTTGTTTTCCAGCGGTCGGATGGTCTTCGGGTGCATCACTTGCGCACCGGAGTTCGCCAACTCCACCGCGTCCATGTATCGCAAAGAAGGTATCAAAACCGTCTCCGGCTCAATACGCGGATCGGCATTGAGAATTCCCGGAACATCTTTCCATATCGTGACCGATTCGGCGTCCAGATAGTTTCCCAGAAGCGCAGCGGTATAGTCCGAGCCTTCGCGTCCGAGGGTTGTACGCCGTCCGTCTGCCGTTCCGCCGATGAATCCTTGCGCCACGACCACTTGTGGTCGTCTGGGTCTGTCCCACCCTGCGCGAATAACTGCGCTGCTCGCGGTGTTATCAACCTTCGCCTCGCGCCATGTGTCGTCCGTACGAAGCAGTTTCGGCATGTTCCACCATTCGACGGACAGACCTTGTTTGAGCAGATAAACCGCTACAATCTGGGTGGACATGATCTCACCCAAGGAAACGATCTGGTCGTAGTTCTCGTCGTACGAACACTTGGGATCATATGGTATCTCGCCCTGCAAACGAATATCGGAACCCGGTTGCAGACCCAGCGATTTCATGATCGCCACATGGAAATCAATGATATCGACCCATTGTGCTAAAGCCTCTTCTTCTTTGCCCGCGTCGAGAAAAGCCACCACGCGCTCTAACGCGTTTGTGGTCTTCCCCATCGCCGAAACAACAACCATCAGACCGTCCGACGAGTCCTGCAGAGCGAGTCGCACGATCCGCTCTACGTTCCGAACGCCTTCTGCGTCCTTCACCGATGCTCCGCCGAATTTATAGACTTTAGCCATTCCCCCTTCACCTTTCAGAGGTTCGCCATGCGAATCGCTGTATAAGCGCCTTCGATTCCTTTGTTGCCCAATTTGCCGCCGCAACGATCCAACGCCTGCTGTTTGTTCAGGGTCGTCAGAACCGAGAAGATCACAGGCACTTTGCCTTGCGCATTCAGCATTGCCACGCCTTGCGTCACGGACTGACACACATAGTCAAAATGCGGTGTGTCGCCTTGGATCACGCAGCCGATAACAATCACGGCATTCACGCGTTCCTCTTTGGTTATACGCGCAGCTCCGTACGTCAGCTCCACCGCTCCCGGCACATGGATAATATCAATATTATCCTCCGGCACACCGTGTTTGACAAACGTATCAAGTGCACCTTGCGCCATCGCGTACGTGATTTCGCTGTTCCAGTCTGCCACTACAATCGCATAGCGCTGACGTTCGAGAACATCAGCGCTAGGCAGTTGGGAAGCATCATATTTTGATAAATCCGTAGTCATACAATGTACGATTTAAGATTTATTGAGCGACAGCGATATATTTGTCGATGTCCTGTGCTTCTGCGGAAGAAGGATAGTTTTCTTTGATTGCTTTGAAAGCCTTGAGCGCCTTGGCGTTCTGACCCTCGTGCATATAAACGAGACCTGCTTTCTTCAGGCTCATCGGAGCAATCAGCTCGTTGCCGGATTCAGCAGCAGCCTCAAATGCTTTTGCAGCCTTGCCGTACTCCTTCAACTCTACATAAGCGTCACCGAGCAGTTGGTGAGCAGCCGGATCGATGTTCACATCGTCTGCGTCGAAACGCTTCAGATACTTGGCTGCCTCTTCGTACTCGCCTTTCTCGAAATAGCAGATACCGGCATACAGAGCTGCCAACTCACCCTGCTGATAGTGCTTGTACTCGTTTGCAATAGCCTCGAAACCGATGCACTCTGCGTCATCGCCGTTCAGCGCTTTGTCGAAATCGCCTGCCATGAAGTAAGCAGCAGCTTTTGCATTCTCGTTGCTTGCTTCCTGTGCGTGCGGTTTGATCACGTAGTTGTTGATTGCGATCACGCCCATCACAACAACTGCGATACCGCAAACGATCCAAGTAAGGAGGTTTGCATGATCCTCGATCCATTTACCTGCGCCCGTAAGCGCTTCATTTACTTCTTCTAACTGTTCGTCTTGTTTCACGAACTCTTCTTTCTTTTTTGCCATTTTATTTGTTGTTTTATTATTTTCTTTTGTTTCTTTTATTATTTTCAATAATAGTGTTTCCGCAATGCAATTATGCGTACCCACGCAAATCGGCTGCAAAGTTAATACTTTTTTTCGATATGTGCAAATATTTGAGTGATATTTTTTGCAAAATAAAATAGAATGTACTATTATTAAGATTTTGCATGCTTCGGCACGCGTTCTACCCGCGTACGAGACACCTACGAGACACGTACCCGACGATAGACCACCCGAAATCGTCCCTTTTCCTCCTTAAAAATTTCCGATTTTTAAGATTTAAGAAGATTTAGGCACAAAAAAAGCGTCCGTATAACTTTTTCACTCGAGAAAACTTCCAGAGAATAGGATTTGAGGCCTGCTTTTTCCTTTGTAATCCGGCCACCTCATCGCTACCCGGGGATTAGGAATGTAAACTAATCCAATGCACGGGGTCTCGGCGTAGAGTACCGGCACGCCATCAGTGAAGCATTTGCACTCGGTTACATTAATTTTTGTTGAGTTTTCCGGTTCCTATTTTGTTATACGGACGCTCGCTCGCGTTCTTTATTCTTTAATCATTAGTTTCTATGCCAGCCGATAGTTACCACTATGCGGTGGGTATCGGTATGTATGTCGTATGGGTTTGCGGCTTCGTGGGCAAAAAGGTTGATGTTCTGCCAGCGGTATTGGTACGCCGCCTGAACGATCACATTCGGTCCGCGGTAGCCCACTGCCGCAGAGACATATTGGGTATTGCGCGGATGGATGAAATACGCATCCTGGCGGTAGAATTTTGGATTTAATTCCACAGGAGCATTTGCAGGTTTGAACGTACTCTCATACGCATATCCGGCATTGATATACATGCCCATTACAGGAATAACTTCCAGTCCCGCACGCAACGAATGAACAGGTATTTCATCCAAATGTTTGAGGTAATCATACTGCAAACTTAACATGCCGTACGCGCCGATTTGGAAGGCGACAGAGGACGAGACATGTAGCGGCATATGGAAAGCTGTATCACTCGCCAAATTCGGAGCAAACGAATCGCGCAACGTATCTGTCATAGCGGAGAAGGTTCCGGACGTATAAGTACGCAGTTTTCCAATCGAAGGAGCCTCGACACTCAAACCCATTCTAAGCCACTTCAACGGACGATAAATCAATCCGGCTGAAGCCGAGAAACCAACGCCTGCAAATTGCAGCGAAGAACGGTTCTGGTTATAGTATTTTGCACCTTCGGCGTTTTTGCCGCTGAATGTTTCTACATAATTGGCTTCGGATATAACTATGAAATCCTGGATATGCAGACCCAAACCGACATACCATTGATGCGCTATATTGAGTGCCCAATTGAAGCTGTATTTATTGACATATCCGCTCTCACGGAGGTTCAACGAATTGGACTCCACTCTATCCATTGTATTGAAAGGTATCATATCTTTGATATCCGTCGGCATGATAGAGCCCAGCGAGGCTTCATTCGTTCCATAGCCGTTGAACGTACGGGAATACGAGTGCAAGCGATGGTAACTGAGCATGAAATTATGTCCCTGAATACCGGATGTACTGGTCGTAAACGTGGGCAAATGGAAGATCAGAGAAGCCTGCGGACACATGAATAATCCGCGATAGACGCGATCGTGTTCTCCCACTTGGCGCGTGTAATCAAACGTGCCATCGAAAGTGACCATCGCTTCCGCCCGTTGGTAAAGTCCCAAACCGGCAGGATTGTCCAAGACAGACGAAGGATCACCTCCGATTGCGGTCATCGCTCCACTCATACCGACATAGCGCGCCGTTCCCATGATCGTCCGCTCGGAGAGACGAGCGTAGTCCTGAGACCAAGTACAAAGGGACAAAGTACCAAGTACCAAGGTTAATATGTACCGGATATTTCTCATCGTTTGATTCGGACAGTAATGGTGGTGTCTTGAACGTTGGTGTATTCGAGCGTCGGACCAGTAGAACTAGACGGTGTTTCCGTCGTAGCCGGTGTAGTTGCGACCGCAGAGCGATCCTCCCAATGGTATGCGTCATCCACGGTAAATTGAGTGGACGAGCATGCCGCGAGGCATAGAACGAAGGACAATATGTAATACTTCTTCGACATCAAATCTTTCTAAAGCCGATAATCTCTCGTACTTCTTCTATTGTTTTCTCTGCGCGTGCAGACGCCGCTTCGGCTCCTTGACGCATGATACGATCCAGCAAAGCCTCATCGGACGAATAAGCGCTGATCTTCTCGCGAATCGGCGCTAACAGTTTGTTTGCATCTGCCGCCATCTGCTTTTTCATATCGCCGTAGCGGATCTCCATTCGGTTGTAGAGGTCGTTGTAATACTCTGTTGCCTCGGGTCCGCAAAGCAACTCACAGAGGGTAAAGAGATTTTGGATCACTTCCGGTTTCTCTTGGTTGAGTTGTGTTGGTCCTTGGTCTGTTACCGCACGCATAATTTTCTTGGTCACCGTTTTCTCATCGTCGCAGAGATAGAGACAGTTGCCTTCGGATTTACCCATTTTGCCCGTTCCGTCGAGTCCCGGCACTTTGACCGCTTTGTCTGCAAAATGGAAAGAAGCGGGTTCTTTGAAGTACTCTACTCCGTAGATTCGGTTGAACCGACGGGCAAAGAGACGCGCCATCTCCATATTCTGCTCCTGATCTTTTCCCACCGGCACTTTGTCCGCTTTGTGCATCAGAATATCCGCTGCCATGAGGCAAGGATATGTCAGCAACCCTGCATTCACATTATCCGGCTGTTTGCGCACTTTCTCCTTAAAGGACGTAACGCGTTCCAATTCACCCAGATAAGCGTTCATATTCAGATACAAATAGAGCTCCAGCACTTGCTTGACATCCGATTGCACGTAAATAGGCGCTTTCTCGGGATCAATACCGCACGCGAGATACTCGCTGAGGATCGTTTTAACCGAATTGCGTATATTCTCCGGCGTCGGGTGCGTCGTAAGGGAATGCCAATCGGCAATAAAGAACATGCAGTCATACTCGTCCTGCATCTTTACAAAACTCTTCACCGCCCCGAAATAATTACCGAGGTGCAAATTGCCCGTGGGGCGTATTCCGCTAATAACTCTTTCCATATTAAATCTCAATCGGTAATTGACGATAGATCGGCTGCGAGAGTGCCGTTAAAGTAGTAGTGTCTGCTACACCCGGGATTGCCTGAATCTTGGTGTTCAGGAGCGAAAGCAGGTGCTCGTTGTCATGCGCGAAAAGTTTGATAAGAATACCAAAAGCGCCCAGCGTATATTGCGCCTCCACGACCTCAGGAATCTGCTGGAGTTCAGCAATGACCTGGTTGTACATCGAGGCTTTCTCCATAGTGATACCGATATACACACAGAGTTGGTAACCCAACATCTTCGGCTGCACATGATAGCTGGAGCCGGTGATGACACCATTGTCAAACATCTTCTGTACGCGCTGGTGTACCGCTGCACGGCTCACGCCGCATTGCTCCGCCACATCCTTGAACGGGATGCGCGCAGACTGGGTGATAATCTTTAGAATCTTGCGGTCTAACTCGTCTATTTTTTCCATTTCTATCATCAAATGATTTTAAATTGTGTGCAAAATTACAATATTTTTTGGACATATGCAAATTTTTTTGTACTTTTGCAGCAAATTTAGTAACAAAATGACACTTGAGGAGTATATTTCGGTTCACACGACGCCGGAGAACGAGGCGTTGGAGTCTATCACGCGCGACACGCACGTTCATATATTAAACCCGCACATGTTGAGCGGGCACGTGCAGGGGCGCGTATTGAGCATGATCAGTTATATGATTCGCCCGAAACGGATTTTGGAACTCGGTACATTCACCGGCTATAGCGCACTCTGTCTGGCTGAAGGATTGGCAAAAGGCGGCAGACTGATTACCATAGAGCATAACGACGAGTTGGAAGACACCATTCGCCGCAATCTGGCGCGTTCTCCTCTCGGCGAACGGATTGAATTAGTGATCGGAGACGCAATAAATATTCTCAATTCTCAACTCTCAATTCTTAGCCCCTCAGGGGCACGATTATTTCTCAATTCTCAATTTGACTTAGTATTCATCGATGCGGACAAACGGGAATATTGCGCATATATTGATGCCGTTTATCCCTTAGTGCCTGTGGGGGGATTTATTCTGGCGGATAACACCCTTTGGGATGGACATATCGTGGATCCGGCATACGACAAAGACAAACAAACTCTAGGACTGAGAGCATTCAATGACAAAATAAAAGAGGACGACCGCTTTGAGCAAGTCATCCTCCCTTTGCGAGACGGATTAACCATCATCCGCAAGATCAAATAAGCGTGTGAATGATCAAATAAGCGTGTGAATGTAGTCCGCCATTCTTTGCAAGGCTTCGGCTAAGACCTCATGCGAGGTAGCCAGATTGATACGCACGTAGTTCTCGCCGCCGTACATCTCGGACGGATTGAGAAGGACGTGCGCTTCTTTTGAGAGCCGCTCGCAGAAAATCTGCGAGGACATGCCGAGAGCCGATATATTCACCCATCCGAGGTATGTTCCTTCCGTCTCATGGAGAACCAACATCGGCAGGTTCTCGTGCAAGAAATCGCGCAGGAAACAGAAATTGGAATAGATATATTCATTCAGCTCGTCCAGCCACTCCTCCGATTCATTGTATGCCGCTACTTGCGCTACTAATCCAAAAGGATTAAGTCCGTTCACTTCATGCACTTCGAGGGCATGATTGATCTGCTCGTGCAACTCAGGATTAGGGACAAAAATCGTTGCGCAGAGCAGTCCGGCGATATTAAATGCCTTGCTGGCAGACATACAGACGCAATACTCGGCGTCGTCATGCGCAAGCGTAGCAAAAGGCGTGTACGGATGTCCGGGGAAAGCGAACTCGCAATGGATCTCATCGGAGAGAACGAAGAGGTTCTCGCTGCGCATGATAGACGCCATCCGCTCCAGCTCATCCCTGCTCCACACACGTCCGGTGGGGTTATGGGGATTGCAGAGCAAGAAGACATCCGCTTCTTTGGCTTTTGCTGCCACGTCCTCCCAGTCGATTTCATACTTGTTGTTCTTTACTACCAGCGGCGAAGGCACCAAGGTGCATCCCATATTCTCAATGCAGGCAAAGAAACAGTTGTATGCCGGCGTAAAAGTCAGAATGCGCAAAGGCGTGCAACGGTTTTGTTTACGATCCTGCAGAGCTTTGAAAATCGCCGAAATAGCCGGTACAACTGCGGTCGTGTAAAGCAGATTGTCTCGGTTGATACCGTTCCAACCATGTCTGCGGCTGAACCATGAAGCTACGGCATCATAATTAGCCTGCGGCACGATCGAATAGCCAAACACACCATGATCCAAACGTCGCTGCATCGCCTCGCGGATCGGCTTTGCCGCTTTAAAATCCATGTCTGCCACCCAAAGCGGCAGCGTTCCTTGGGCTTCCTCGGAATCCCATTTGTAGCAGTCTGAACCGCTACGGTTTACAAATTCAATGCTTCTTCCCATGTGTAGTCTTTTTCTTCGGTATTAGACGGTAAATAGCCCATTTCCGCTTTTGCCTTATCTTGGGGGAAAGTGAAATAGGTACAAGTACATTCGCAAAGGAGTTCTCCTTCGGAGGAATAGATCTCGCCTTGCACGAGCGCTATGTTGCGGCGCATTTCTTTGAGGTACGCGCGCAGTTTGATATAATCTTGGAGCGTAGAGACGGGTTTATGGTATCGCATCTCCATTTTAGCCGTCACTCCGGCTGTTTTCAGTTGGTGAAAGACCACCCATCCGCACACTTCGTCCAAGAGGACAGCCTGAATACCTCCATGGAGCGTATTGATCCAGGATTGGTGATTCTGGGTGGGACGCCAGATAGAAACGATGTCTTCTCCGTCTTCGAAAAAGCGCATCTGCGTTCCAATCGGGTTTGTCGGACAGCAACCGTAACAGTTGTATTCCGGCATAGTTGTCCAAGGGTTAATTATTCTTTTCATTAGGTATTACAATTTATTGTATCTGCATGATCTTACGCCCGTTACGGATGATAAGGCGGTAGTTTCCTATCGAAATCTCATACTCCTTTTGCTGCAGAGAAACGGTATTTTCAATCCCCATTCCATGCTCCGGATAGCAGGTGAATACCGGCTCTTCCATTAAGGGCTCAGCCGAGATTAAGACTGTGGAAGCAATCGATACATCCCCAGCCTCTATCAAAGCTGCGCAATTAAGATACTCTTTTTCTGCGATTGGTTTCAGGTAATTCGGCCAAAGAACGTAAGTCCTATTACCGGATTGTATGTAAAAAACCGTCTTATTGCCGCTATGATAGACTTGCCACGGAGTTGCTGCATCTGCGAGTGCGAGACCATTGTAACCGATATGGGTCTCGGAGGCAGGATGATAAATAACTGCCGTTTCGGAAGCCTCATCAAAAGTAATATCATAGACCTGCGAGATATCCGAGATATTTACCGGTGCATTGCTTACATAACCATTTTCTACCGCTCCTCTCATAGCTATCATTCGGCTTGTATCCGCGTATAGGTAAAGTCCATCGGAAAGAGATGAAGCAAAAGCTTTTTTATAAGGTATATTATAGGAATAAACAGCCCATAATGTGTCCTTCTCCGCCGGGTAATATCTACCGGGAATGATCCATGAATCAGGCATAGTATAGATCTGATGGAAATGGCTGCTTGACCATGCGGCAAATTTCCAATTTCCTTCATCCGCCATGTCAGGCAATATCACACCTGCTCCGGCTGATTTCTCCGTTAACGTAGTGTACTCGGTATCGCCTTTCATCAGCGTAACGGATTTAACTGAAGCGGGTGTGTATTGAATGACATATTTCTCAATGTAGAGCGAGTTTACCGTTCCTTCCAGAGTGATAGAAAGTTCATGCACGTCACTTATAGAGGTTTGGAGCAAAGGAAATGGGTGGTAATGATTATTATCATAAAACCCAAGCCAATCCCATAAAGAACCCTCTATCGTTGCCACGGCGTTGCCATTCGCATGGACATAGAATATACCTGAACCTGCTGATTTATTGGACTTCAGATAGACCTCTATTTGATCTATCGTCATTCCGCCCATATTAGAGAAAGTGATCGTTGCCTCATCGTTGGCACGCACGGTTCCTTTCTGGTATGAACAGGAATACGATACGTTCATCAAGGAAGGATAAGTTCCTTCGCCAGAAACAGAGCTTTTGGAATCCACCGTCCAAGTCATAACGACCGATAATATGAGCATCAGCAGGTTCATGGGATATTATTGCAGGCAGTTATCCAGAGCGTCCGTAATGGCTTTTTTGTCCAAATGCTGACCGATGAAGACCAGTTTCTGCATTCTGTCTCCGTATTGGTCATCCCAGTCTTTGCGGAGCTGCGGATCGTCCGCCATGAGTTGCATCAACTCCTCTTTAGGCATCGTAGCAAACCACTCTCCCGCTTTACGGAGGTTGAATTGACGTCCCGCTTGTTCAAAGAGGTAGCACATATCGTACTCTTCAGCAAAATAGCACATACCTTTGCAACGAATGACGTTCTGAGGCCAATGCGCAGAGACAAACTCATCGAACATACCGAGGTCGAAGGGCTTACGCGCGTAATATACAAAGGTCTCTATGTCATATTCCGCGAGGTGGTCATGCTCGCCGTGCTCATGATCGTGGTGGTGATGATGATGCTCATCATCGTCATCATCGTCGTCATGGTGATGGCGGGCATCCTCTATTTCCTGAATCCAGGTAGCCGAAGTAGCGACTTTGTCAAAGTCGAACAATCCGGTATTGAGGATCTTCTCGAACGGCACATCGCAGTAGTTCGTTTCTATGATTTCTGCGGTGGGCTGGATAGCGCGAATGATTGCTTTGACGTGCGCCAGCTCTTCTTCGCTCACTTCGGAAGCCTTATTCAAGAGGATAATATTGCAGAACTCAATCTGCTCTGTAACCAGCGCAGCAAGGTCTTCTTCCTTTGTCACATAGCGCAGTTTATCGCCGTTTTCGAACTCGTCGCGGAGACGAAGTGCATCCACTACAGAGCAGATACAATCGAGCGTCGGCAGACCATCCTGAGCGAACTGCGGCACCATCTGTGCATAGGAGCACAGGGTTTGCGCTATCGGTCCCGGTTCGCAAATACCGGAAGCTTCGATGACGATGTAGTCATAAGCTTTTTGAGCCACCAGCTCATGCAGTTGGTTGATAAGGTCGGTCTGCAACGTACAGCAGATACAGCCGTTCTGGAGCGCGACGAGCGAATCGTTTTTCTGGCTCACTACTCCGCCCTGCTGAATGAGCGAGGCGTCAATATTGACTTCTCCGATGTCATTGACGATGACAGCAAAACGAATGCCTTTGTTGTTCGTCAAAATACGGTTGAGAAGTGTTGTCTTGCCGCTACCGAGATAGCCGGTAAGCAGCAAGACAGGGATTTTATTAATCGTTAACATACGATACGTAATCTTGATAATATTTATCTACTAACTCTGTTTGTCTATAGCGTTCGCAGGTCTGGAGCACATAGGAGAGGATTGCCGCTTCGCGGTTGGTAGTCGATTCCATGACACGACGTTGCTGACGATCCAAAGACGCCGCAAAACGCAGGTACTCGACACTATTGTTTGCCACTTTGTCCATGATTGCCAACGCTTTGTCGTTCTCGCCGAGCATGAAATACATCGAAGCCATGGAAGCGGAAGTGTAGTCATACGAGATATTATATCCAGGAAGTTGCTCCTCCGCGTAATCCAGCACTTCGAGCGCTTTCTCACGTTGGTTCTCGCGCAAGAGTTGTTCCGCCAACTGAGCAAACATCATTCTGTGGGTGCGACACATGCGCATAAGGTTCTCGTCAATGTAGATGCCGGGGATATTCATGTTTCCGTATTTGAACTTATGCATCATATTCTCGTACATCACTTCGGAATTGACACGCGGCTGTCCGTCGCGGCTGCGAGTCGGGGTAATGCGGTATGCGAGTCCGGTGAGTTCCATCCACGGTTCGAGCCCCAGATAGTAGTCGTTTCCGACCGTTGCGCAGAAATACATCGGACGTTGCCATTTGTTGGTGGACAGCATTTCCATAATCATCATCTGCGAGCGCGTGTACATCCGCTTCTTTTGGAAGTAGATCTGTTCGCCATCCGGTGTCTCCACATAGAGTTGGTCGGACGGGAGGTAGTTCTCTCCCTCGCGAGACTTGGTTCGCGGATCGTCGGAACGCAGGAAATTGAATGCTTTCTCAACCGAAATCGGCTGTCCGAGACGGTTATCCACACGCGCAATCTCGTTCGTGCCGGGCATGAAATCCTTGTATTCCCAAGAGATCGGGAGTGCTTCGGACTCATAGTACGGACGCTTCATTTGCGAGATGTACCAATCGGTTTGGAGGTACGAGAGGTTGCAGACACGTTTGTCTGTTCCTTCACCTTCCACCTCTTGGTTGTACCAAAGCGGGAAGGTATCGTTATCGCCGTTAGAGAAGAGGATCGCGTTGTCCTCGCAGGATTTGAGATAGTTCGCTCCGAAATCGCGGCATGAATAGCGCTGCGAACGGTCGTGGTCATCCCAGTTTTGGGAAGCCATTTGAGCCGGAACGAGGAGGCAAAGGATGCTTGCGCAAACTGCCACAACAGCTTTTCCATTTTCGCTCTTCAGGACTGTGTTAATCCAGTCGATGAGAGCGAGGACACCCAAACCAATCCAGATACAGAACGCATAGAACGAACCGGCATACGCATAGTCCCGTTCACGCGGCTGATAAGGTGTTTGGTTGAGGTACATGACGATTGCCAAACCCGTTAAGAAGAAGAGCAAGAAGGTCAGCGTGAAATTCTTCCAACCCGTTGCATTTCCTTCTTTATCGCGTTTGCCGCATTGCCATACAATACCGATGATACCGAGCAAGAGCGGGAGGAAATAATAGACGTTGTGTCCTTTGTTTTCCTTAAGTTCCGTCGGTAGCAAGTCCTGATCGCCGTAGAGGGCGTTGTCAATAAACGAGATACCGGAGATCCAGTTGCCTTTCGTGATCTCGCCATAGGACTGCAAGTCGTTCTGGCGTCCGGCGAAATTCCACATGAAATAGCGCCAGTACATGAAGTTGACCTGGTAGCGGAAGAAGAAACGGAGGTTTTCTCCGAAGGTCGGACAATAATCCGTTTTCTGCTGTCCGCAGTACTCATAACGAACCCGTTTTCCTTTGACATCCGCCCACTCTTTGTATGCCTGGACATGGCTTCCTTGCGAGGAATACATGCGCGGGAAGAGCATGCAGAACTGCTTCATATAAGCGTAGTCGGTCTTGTAACCGGTGATGACATAATGGTCTTTTTCGCCTTCTACTTTGGGAGCCGGAGCATACTGCGCGTGTCCTTTTTTCTCCACGGGGACACACATGTTGCCTTCTATACGAAGTTCAACCGGTGCATTGTAAGTCTGGCCGTAGAAAAGCGGACGATCGCCGTACTGCTCACGATTCAAGTAATACTTGAGCGAGAACACATTGTCCGGGGAGTTCTGGTCCATCGGCGTGTCTGCCGCAGAGCGGATCACCAACGCCGCATAAGAGCTATAACCGATCAGAATGACGGTCAACATCACTACGCCGGTATTGAGCCAACGCCAGAGGTTTTTGCCTTGTTGCTCCTCTGCCTCTTTGTCCGAGCGTTTCTTGGTATAAAGAATCGCCCATGTGAGGAGTGCTACGGTGAGTACCAGACAAATCCACATACCGGTGTTGAACGGACAGCCGAGGACATTCACGAAGAGGAGTTCGAACCAACCGATTACGGTCGGGAAGCCCGGAATAATACCATACAGAATGACCAGCAAGACCAGACAGGAAGCGAGGAACGCATAGATGAGTCCTTTCCACGAGAAGGTATACTTGCGGAAATAATAGACTAAACCGATTGCCGGAATGGTCAGCAAGTTCAGCAAGTGGACACCGATGGAAAGTCCCATAAGATATGCGATGGCGATGAGCCAACGATCGGATCCTTCTTCGTCTGCCTGTTCATCCCATTTGAGGATAAGCCAGAAGACGACCGCCGTGAAGAGGGACGAAGAGGCATACACTTCGCCTTCCACCGCCGAAAACCAGAAGGTGTCGGAGAAAGTGTAAGCGAGTGCACCAACTGCTCCTGCTCCGAGTAAGGCAATGCCTTTCCAGAGCGTGTCCGGCTCGACGAGTTTCTTCGCAAGGGCTGTGATCGTCCAGAAAAGGAACAGGATCGTGAAGGCACTTGCAAGCGCCGAAAGGGCGTTCACACACATCGCCACATGGGCTGTGTCGGGTGCAAAAAGACTGAAGAAATGCCCCATGAGCATGAAGAAAGGTGCTCCGGGCGGGTGACCAACATCCAGCTTCCAAGCGCTGGAGATAAACTCACCGCAGTCCCAGAAGGAGGCAGTGGGTTCCATTGTAAGGAGATACGTTGCCGCCGCGATGGCAAAAACCACCCATCCGCAGAGCGTATTCCACAATTTGAAATTTTTCATTGTTTATTGTTAATTTTAGTTGTTTTATAGTAGAACCAGTCTATCTAGTCAAACTAGTAGAACCAGTTAATCTAGTCAAAAAAGCCGTATTTAGGCAAAATCGGCGCAAAGGTAGTAAAAAAAGTTGACATGTGCAAGCCGGGGAGTGCAAAATTATAGCAAGGTTATAGCAAGTTACCCCGATTATGACGCACTTATCTCGCACTTATCACGCACTTATCACGCACTAATCACGCACTACGTATATTTTCCGACATTTACTGTATATATACTATGTATATATACACTTTTTGATGGTGTTTTTTGGTATAAAAATGCGAAAAAAATTATTTTTTTATAAAAAGTACGCGCGCACTTGCGTATATGAAAAATTTGTTGTATCTTTGCGGGCTTTTTTACGCGGGTTCTCTCTTCGTAATGCGCTAAAACTCCGTTTTAACGGTAATTACTCAGAGGAACTCCGCTCTATTAAGGAGAAACAAAAAATATAAAAATAATACAAACATGATTAACGTTGGAATTATTGGATGCGGCTTCGTAGGCGGAGCCCTGAAAAACTGGTTGGAGAACAACAACCCCGAGTGCAAACTATTCATCAGCGATCCTTACAAAGGCTACAATGACGATTTGAGCGGTATTGACATCGCTTTTCTGCAGATTCACGTGCCGACCGAAGAAGACGGCACGCAGGATCTTACGCTGATGAAAGAACTGATCAAAAATCTGCCGGACGTGCCGGTGTTTGTGCGTACTACAATCTTGCCGGGTACGAGCGAGATGCTGAGTCGCGAGACGGGTCACCAGGTATGCTACATGCCTGAGTTTTTGACCGAACGCACGTTCATCGAGGACTTTAACAAACAGACCATGGTTTTCACGGGTGCGCAGGAGCTGCTGACAAAAATCTTCGTCGGCAAGAAATTTACCGTAATGACTCCGTTGGAGGCAGAGCTGACCAAATACATGCATAATGTGTTCGGCGCGTACAAAGTGACGTATTTCAATGCCTGCCGCGAGTATTGCGAGAAAATGGGTGCTGATTGGCGCAAAGTGCACACCGGCATTCTGTTGTCCGGTTACATCAACGACACGCACACGTATGTTCCCGGACCGGACGGCAAGTACGGCTACGGCGGAAAATGCTTCCCGAAAGATGTGAACGCTTTTGCAGAAATGACCAAAGGTACGCCGCTGGGTGTGCTGCTGGAGCATTTGCATGAGTTGAATGTACACTTTAGAGGCGTGGAAGAGCATATTTAAGATTTGAGATTTGAGATTTGAGAATTTAAAGAAAATAAACATAAATAAACATTGTTATAAACATAAATAAACATTGTTATATCAAGTTTAAAATGAAGATAGCAATCGCAGGAACGGGATATGTGGGTTTGAGTATTGCAACTTTGCTTGCTCAACACCATGAGGTGACGGCAGTTGATATTATCCCCGAAAAAGTGGATATGATCAATCGTCGGCAGTCGCCTATTCAGGATGAGTACATCGAGAAATACTTTCTCAAGGATTTAGAAAGCCGTCAGTTGTCAGATGTCAGCTGTCAGCCATTTTTGAATCTGAGGGCGACGCTGGATGCAGAAGCGGCTTATAAGGACGCGGCATTCGTGGTGATTGCTGCGCCGACGAACTATGACCCGCATCGCAATTATTTTGACACTTCGGCGGTAGAAAACGTGATCGAGACCGTTTTGCGGGTCAATCCGGACGCCGTCATGGTGATCAAATCAACCGTTCCTGTGGGCTATACTGCTTCCGTTCGGGAGAAATACCATTGCGCGAATATCCTTTTTTCGCCGGAGTTCCTGCGCGAGAGCAAAGCATTAGAAGACAACCTCTACCCCAGCCGAATTATTGTCGGAACGGTATTGAGCGACGAGCAGCTGGTGGCAAAAGCGGAGCTGTTTGCCGGATTGCTGCAAGAAGGTGCGCTCAAAGAGGATGTCGAGGTGCGCATAATGGGTCTGACGGAAGCGGAAGCAGTCAAACTGTTTGCCAATACGTATCTGGCGCTCCGCGTGAGCTATTTCAACGAGTTGGACACGTACGCCGAGATGAAAGGCTTGGACACCAAATCGATTATTGACGGCGTGTGTCTCGATCCGCGAATCGGCACGCATTACAACAATCCTTCTTTCGGTTACGGCGGTTACTGTCTGCCGAAAGACACGAAGCAGTTGCTGGCGAATTATCAAGACGTGCCGGAGAACCTGATTGAAGCGATTGTGGAGAGCAACCGGACGCGGAAGGATTTTATTGCCGACCGTGTTCTGGCGATGGCCGGTTATTACGACTACTACCAGCGCGGCGATTTCGATGCCGCCAACGAGCATCCGTGCGTGATTGGCGTTTATCGGCTGACGATGAAAGCCAACAGCGATAATTTCCGTCAGAGCAGCATCCAGGGTATCATGAAACGCGTGAAAGCGAAAGGCGCGAAGGTGATTGTGTATGAGCCGACGCTGGAAGACGGAACGACGTTTTTCGGCAGCGAAGTGGTGAATGATCTGGAGAAATTCAAGCTTCGCAGCCAAGCCATCATCGCTAACCGGTATGACGCGTGTCTGGACGACGTGAAGGAAAAAGTTTATACGAGGGATATTTTCCGAAGGGACTGATGTCTGAAAAGGTAGAACATATCGGCAAAAAGGAGATAGCCTGGAGCTATGCCGGAACGGCTTTTATGATCGGAGCAGGGGTCATTCTGCTGCCTTTCATATTGAACAAAATGCCGCAGGAGACCGTAGGAATCTGGAATATTTTTCAGACCATTACGGCGTTGGTATTGCTTCTTGATTTCGGTTTCCGTCCTACTTTTGCGCGCAACATCAGTTATATCTTCTCGGGCGTGAAGACGCTTCAGCGCGACGGCGTGCAGCACACGACCAGCGATGCCGAAGTGGATTACGGGCTGCTGAAAGGTTCGCTGATTGCCATGCGGCGCTTCTACCGGTGGATGGCTTTGGCGGTCTTTGGGCTGTTGGCAACTGCCGGAACCGCTTATTTCTACTATATTCTGCAAAAATACTCCGGCGACCGGCAAGATGCGATGATAGCTTGGCTGCTGCTAATCGGAATCAACTGCTACAACCTCTACACGTTCTATTACGACGCGCTACTGACGGGCAAAGGGTACATCCGCCAAAGTCAACAGATCAATATCTTTGGTCAGGCGATTTATGTGGGATTGGCGATCGGACTGATTTATGCCGGTTTCGGATTAACCGCTATCGTGGGTTCACAACTGATTTCCACAATCATCCGCCGTGTGCTAACGTACCGCGTATTTTTTACGGAAGAGTTGAAAGCCAAATTGGATGACGCAGCGGCACAAGAACCCAAACGCATACTAAGCGCTATCACGCCCAATGCCATTAAAATCGGTCTGACGCAAGCCGGTGGATTTCTGGTAAACAAATCCTCCGTGCTGATCGGATCGGCATTTCTGACGCTGGAGGAAGTCGCTTGCTATGGTATCACGCTGCAGGTGATGGACATTCTGGCAAGATGCGCAACAGTCTTCTATCAATCATACTTGCCGAAACTGGCTCAATGCCGCACGGAGAATAATCTGGCGGGATTGAAACGCTATTACCTGCTCTGCACGGGTAGTCTAATTGCTGTGTATACAGCAGGCGGTGTGGCGTGGGTATTCCTGGGCAACTGGGCTTTGAACCTAATTCATAGCCAAACACATTTCCTGCCAACCGCGATGTTATGCGTAATGCTGTTGATCAGCCTTTTGGAGCACAACCACGCGCAATCGGCCGGATTTATCATGGCAGATAACCGGATTCCGTTCTTTATTCCGTCTCTGGCAAGCGGAGCCGCAACGGTTGTATTGCTGTGGCTCTTCCTCAGTCCGCTGCAAATGGGTGTCTGGGGACTTATTCTGGCACCGGGTATCGCACAGCTGGCATACCAGAACTGGAAATGGCCGAGCGTGGTGATCAAAGAACTATGGGGCAAATGAAAGAGTTGTCTGTTATCATAGTAACGTATAATTCCGAACCGGACATCTACGGGTGTCTGGATGCGCTTTTTGCACATAATGATTTGGACGATGCGTTGGAGGTGATTGTGGTGGATAATAACAGCCGCGATTTTCTACATATGAAGGAGGAGATAGCGCGGCTGTACGGCAAGAAAGTAGTCGTGCTGAGCAATTCCAAAAACGGCGGTTACGGTCAGGGAAACAACATCGGTATCCGTCATGCTTCTTCCCCTGTTATCATGATCATGAATCCGGATGTGAGAATTATACAAATCTCGCTGAAAGGCATTGTGGCACAATACAAAGAAGACGCAAATCTGGCGATATTAGGATTCAAACAAATCGTCAATATGGCAGGCAAAAGAGGCTCCTCTTTCTCGCTCTTAAATCATTATAATGGTTTCACACGGCTGATAGGAGGTATATTGGCAAACAGACTGGATTGTTTC
>CADAZU010000011.1 GCA_902792535.1 uncultured Bacteroidales bacterium | reverse complement strand
GCATCGAACTCGCTCCAGTCGATTGTCACTTCTTCTGCGCGGTCGGCCGCCATGTCGCAGATATAGAAAGCTCTTTCGCCGTCGCCCATGACATATGCCACATCGCTGTAATACTCGTAATAGTCACTTGGATAGTGCTCCGGGAGAGCGGTAGAAGTCACTTTCTTAGCCTGCGGATCAAAGGTATGTTTGTATCCGTTGTTGAGCCAGGAGAAGGTCTCTTTGTGGCTCACACGGCAAACACCAAATGTAGATAAATCCGGTTTGTCTTGCGATTTAGCCACTAACTCACCGGCAAAGACTCTTGATTGTGCTTCGTCTATATCCACCGTATAGAAATACGTAAACCATCCCTCTTCGCTATTAAAATCAGTAACGGCATAAAGGGTATTATTAACGGAAACGAAAGCCCAGTTCAGATTTTGCCCCGAAGGCAGAACCGGATTATTCTCGCGCACCTCTATGGAAGTGATATTCAGGTTGTTGACGAACAAGATACCCGGCGAAGAACCGTTGGTGCCTTCATAGAATATGTCCAGACCGATAATTCCGCGGTCGTCCGGCGTGATAGAGGTGGAAAAGAGTGTTTCGTTATGCATCCTTGTTACCGCTAATTGGTCGCCTTGGTCCTTTAGACGGTAGAGCCCCGGGGCTGCTAAATGTGATTGTTGCCAACAGTTGGAATAAATCTCTCCTTTGATACACTCCACTACGGAATTAAGGTCGCTTTGCTGGTAGAACGGAACACCTTGGTTCGTATAAAGCGGCCGACCGTCTCTGCCGTCCCAATAGAAGAGTGCTCCATCGCGTTTACGCACGAGGAAATTACCATAGAAATTATCCACTATCTCTTTGATCATGGAGTAGTACGGCTCTTTGAGTTCGTCCAGATCGGGGAAATCGTAGTAGCAATTATAGAGCCACAGCCATTCATCACCGATGGTGAAGATATTCTCCATTACGAGGCGCATTTTGGCTTTGACCATATCGACCACTTCACCATTTCCTCTTGCTTCGATGGTATAGGTTATTTCCACGAGTGTGCCATCCTCGGAAACGGAATAAACAGGTTGATGGGTTTCGTAGGTTATTTCTCCGTCTCCTTCTGCGGTATGCGCACGCCGTGGGGCTTTCTGCTCGTCGGAACCATCGGAAGCAAGAGCCAAAGCGGTCACTCCATCTAAATGCATTCGTTTGAACTCAATATTGCGGACTTTGCCACCTCCTCCGCCTTCGCAGGAGGACATGCCTATTGCAGCCACTATGACCGCAAGGGTGTAAATGAAACGAGGTTTCATATCTTTCTTCCTTTCAATTTTTCACCTTTCAGTTTTTAATTTAGTCTCACCATGACGGAGATAACTTGTCCGGCGGTGTTTTCGCCCTCACGGAAAACGAGCGCCTTGCCTTTATATTCGCCGGATACATAGATATAGATGTTCAACATAGTGCCATCCGTCAACATGAGAGACGATCTGAACGATTGCGTATTGGGATCGTAGCTGATAGAACCGCTCTTACCGGGAACAATCTTCATCATATATTCAGCCAAAGCGCTGTAATCAACGGTCACTTCCTCGGCGGCATCTTTCGATAGGTCGCAGATATAGAACGAACTCGGCAGCGGGTTTTGCGGGTCGTCTACGGAATAGGCTATGCCGTCATAATAACTATTCTCATCGCCGGGATAGTGTGCAGGCAGCACACGTTTGGCAACGGTCTTGGCTATCGGGTCAACAGAATAGATGGCATTGCCTTGCCACCACGTCATGACAGAGGTTTTATACGGTCTCTTGAACGGCCATGTGGCAGTGGGAGTCCATAATATCTGTTGGAGTGATTCGGCCGTTGTTTTACCAAAATTAACAAGTACATCTGTTGCAATCCACATATCCTGTGGATCTGTGATATGCTCAATGGCTAATAACGCAGCATCTGTAACATACATATCTTCGGTATATTTGAAACCGATAGCATATAATGTATTGTTTATGCTGACCAAATGGATATTGCCATAGGGCTCTTTCCCTTCTTCTGTTTTGGACCAAACCAATTGGGTTTCACCCGGCTTGTCAGGAAAAATGAATGCGCCCTGTTCATAGATAATAGAGCCGAATATGCCACGGCTGTCGGGGAGCAGACATTCAGCTTGTTGCGTACTGTTAAGCATATTCACTACATTCAGGTAGTCGCCTTTGTCCTCCAATTTATAGACTCGTCCGTAGTAGTCATCCAAGCCACCCATAGAAGGGCAGGAGAAAATATCTTTGCCCATTGTTTCCACTTCGCCATACACATCACTCGGGCGCCAATAGCCTCGACCGCGTTCAGGACGGCCTTGCTCACGCGTCCATTCAAAGAGTGCACCGTCGGATCTGCGGACAAGGAAATTCGACTCAAACCCAGCGTGCATCAAATTACGAATCTGACCGCGCAAGGGCTCTTTGACCTCATCAATACCCGGGTAGTCGTACTCGCAGTTGACGAGCCAGAGCCATTCGTCACCGATCGCGTAGATGTACTGCGCTTTGAGGCGCATATTCGCCTTGATCATGTCCACGATTTCGCCGTTACCGACCACCTCGATGGTATAGTGTACTTCTACCAACGTGCCATCCTCGGAAACCGTAAAAATGGGATTTGAGATATTATACTCCGGATCTCCCTCATCCATCAATGCCGTAGGCATTTGCGCCGGTGCGTTCTGTTGATTACTACCATCTGAAGCCAACGCCAGCGCTCTTGCGCCGGCAATATTCATCCGTTTGAATTGCATGGAACTGACTTTGCCTCCACCGCTTTCGCAGGAGACGAGAAATAGCATGGCACATACTACAATGCCAAGTGTTGAAAGAATGCTTTTTCTCATAAAAATGGGTATTTAATTCCGGCTCTTACACCTTCGCCGGGCTTGGTTTCTGCGCTATTACCATACCACAAAAAAAGTATGGGCTCTCGCTTGTTGATATTGGTATTATCGGGCTTCCACTCCCATAGACTCCAATATATGCAGAAAGTCCACACTTTGCAGCGTGAACATTCGCGATATTTCGGAAGTCTATTACTGTTTGTGGAAGAGTGATAATATCCTAATAAAGCAAATGCTTAATTATGTATGTCAGTAAAATTCGTTTTTATGCCATAGGCGGTAAGTTGTTCAATTTTGCTGCAAAGGTACTGTTTTTTTTTGATATATGCAAGGATTTTGGCGTTTTGATTTGATTTTTTTCAGGATTTGAGGTCTTGATAGATCATAGCACGAATGAAATTATCAAAGCGGAAATAATGTTTCTTCCGTCCACTTTTATCGACCGGTGCTTGGGGATCCGGGTTCCCTTTCAGCTGCGCTTCAAAGCGGCGTCTGAATTGCTCCAAGAGGGTCTTCTGCTCCTCCGTAGCGGTGTCCGGAAACTTATAGGCATAGATCAATTGGGTCGTGCGTTTGGCAGCTTCTCCAAAATGTTGCAAATGTGCGAGTTCCGCTCCCTTGGGCGGATTTTGCTCATAGTCGCGTTTATGCCGCTGGAGATAGACTTCGGGGGCACATTTCTTGGAGACGCCACCCGCTGTGTCATGGAGATGTTTCTGGCGATTAATGAGTTTGTGGTCGCTGTCCAAGGCACCCTTGATCAGCTCGATGCCAGGAGAATAAAAAATTTTAGCCATATTATTTGGTTTTTGAGGGTTTATCGCATTTTTTTGCCATTCTTTTGGGGTATTGGCGTTATAAGTACGTTATAGGATGGTCTGGGGATGATGCCGATTATAACATACTAATCACCTACTAATAACCTACTAAATACCTACTGATTATATACTAATTTTGTACTAATCACGGTGAGTTGAAAGCAAGTTGAGTGCAAAAGTAGTACTTTTTTTTGAATTGTGCAAGAAAAAAGAGAAAAAAGAGAAAAAATCGTCTTTGGAGCGATTTTTCTTAGTGGGGGGGGCGGAACTAAAGTCCCGCCAACAGAACGAAGAAAAGCGGGAGAGAGGGAAGAGGGAGGGAGGGGAGATGGAGGGGCATGGGAGGGAGAGAAAGGGCAAGCGGGGGTGCTGTTTAGGGCGGCTACGCCGCGTCCATATTCAATTTGGACACAATAAACAAAGTGGCTCGCGCAAAGGTGCGCGAGGCATAAACGCTATACCACCGGTCGCAAAAATGCGACAGAAAGAGACAAAGAAAAGCCCCCCGGCCCCCTAAGGGGGGAGAGAGGGGGACGGTGAGGGGCATGGAAGGGAGAGAAAGGGAAGAGGGGGAAGGGAGGAGGAGAAAGGGGGAGAGATCCGGCAACAAAGATGCCGGACACAGAGATGCCGGACACAGGACACCGCGGGACGGAAAAGCCGGCATAATATGCCGGAACAATAAACAATGCTAATAACAACGCGGCATTCGATGCCGCGACAATAAACAAAGAACGCGGGGCTTACGCCACGCGAAGCCAACGAAGCCCCTAAGGGGGGAGGGTTATTTGGGTTTGATTTTGTCAAAGCCGGAGCCGAAGACACCGCCGACATCGGCAATGGAAACCAAAGCTTCCGGGTCAATGGAATGGATGAGACTGAAGACAAGCGAACTCTCGGGTTTGCGGACGAGAACGGAGATCACTTTGACCGGTTTTTTCGAATACCAGCCGGTGCCGTCCAAGACGGTCACTCCGCGGTTGACGGTCGTATTGATCGCTGTGGCGATCTCGTCGTATTTAGACGAATAAATCAAGAAATGGACAGAACGATGCAGGCGCGCCATGAGCCAATCCACTGCGACCGTATAAGAGAGGGTCATTGCCACACCGTAGAGGACACGCTTGATTTTAAGGAATAGCAAGCCCCCCTCAATCCCCCCCTGAAGGGGGGAAGAATGGGTGTATTCCTGCAACATCGATTCCGGAAGCGGCAAGAAGAAGGCGGAGGCGATGATGACTACGTCGCACGCAAGCATGATATTTCCGAGAGATATATTACGATAGTGGTTGACGATCATCGCCACGATGTCCGTTCCTCCGGAGGAGCCGTTCGCCGCCAAGACACATCCGAGCGAGAGCCCGAAGACGAAACCTCCGATGATAGCCCCCAACCACGGATCTTCAATAATAGGTTCCGGCAAGATCGGAATGACGCGATACCAGAAAGTGATTGCCGCCACTCCCACCATCGTCCGGATCGTGAACCGCCAGCCGACCGTCAAACCGGCTATCAGAAGCAGTATCGCATTGAAAACGAAGGTGGTAAGCCATACCGGGATTGCTCCGCCGTACTCCGGGAAGAGCGAAGGAAAGAGACCGCCCGTGAGGTAATAAATGATCGAACAGATACCCGTGAGCCCTCCGCCGACGAAAGCGTGCGGAAGGAGCACCCAGTTAACCATCAGCGCCATGGGGGCGATGCCGATGATGATAACCAGGTATTCAAATATGGTACGCACGCGGGAAGTGCTGGGCGCGTTGTGGGGGTTGAAAAAATGGCTGTAACGCATTTTTTGTTAAACTGTTATTTGCCGTTGGACATGGGGTCGAAGCCTTGGCCGAAGACACCTCGGACTTGGCTTTGGCTGACAAACGCATTGGGGTCGATCGCACGGACGAGACGGAAGATCGTAGCCGATTCATAGGACCGCGCGATGGTCGTGACCACCTTCATCGGTCGTTTGGTATAACCGCCAGATCCCTCCAGCATCGTACAACCACGGTGTGCCTGGGTGATGATCGCTTCCGCAATCTCATCGGGTTTCTGGGTGAAGATCATGAACTGGACGGATTGCCTCATCCGATTCATGACCCAATCCACCGCCGTAGAGGACATGAAAGTGTATGTAAGACCGAAGAGAATCTTCTCTATTGCGCCCTGCGTTCCCGCCGCCTGAATGGTAGGGAGGAAGAAAGCCGACGAGATGACCGTCATGTCCGCCATAAGCAGCACTCGTCCCATTGGCAGGTGATGGTATTTATTAACAATCATGGCAATAATATCCGTTCCTCCGGTGGAGCCGTTGTTGAGGAAACAGATGCCGAGGAAACAGCCGGTGAAGAGACCTCCAATGACGACCGCCATGAACGAATCCGTGAGCAGCGGAATCGTGGCAATCGGAATCACTTTGAGCCAGATCGTGAGCCAGAGGACACCCCATATCGTGCGGAGGGCATACCTCCAGCCCACCGTGATTGCCGCCAGAACAAGCAGCAAGACATTGATGAGCGCAGAGGAGAACCAGATCGGCACGTACGTGTTCGTTGCAAAATAAATGATCTCGCACAGACCCGTCACTCCGCCGCCGACGATGGCATGCGGCACCAGAAGCTGGTTGACCGTGAGGGCATAAGGAATCGTGCTGATGACGATCATCAGCAGTTCCTTGATCGTGATCCACGGCAACATGCGGCGGTATTGGCGGAGGTGAAGCCCCCCTCGCTCCCCCCGTGAAGGGGGGAAGAATTTATGATTGGTCATTGGGATTTAGAATTTAGCTACCAAATTACGATCTCCGAACCCATTGTCCACTCTGCCGACGGGGCACCAGAACTTGTTCTGCGCGACCCATTCGGTCGGGTATGCCGCCTGTTGGCGGGAATAAGGATGGGTCCATTCGTCCGCCACCACTTCGTACTCGGGGTGCGGGGCATTGAGAAGGAGGTTATCGGTCTTGTCCGCCTTGCCGGATTCGATGTCGGCAATCTCTTGGCGGATCCGGAGCAGGACGTCGCAGAAACGGTCTATCTCGACCAGCGATTCGCTCTCGGTCGGCTCGATCATGAGCGTGCCATGAACCGGGAAAGAGAGCGTCGGCGCATGGTAGCCGTAGTCCATCAAACGCTTGGCTATGTCCGCTTCGGTGATGCCGATGGCGTGGAACTGGCGGCAGTCGAGGATCAGTTCGTGCCCCACTCTACCCGTTGCACCGGTATAGACGACGCCGTAAGCGTCTTTGAGGCGCGAAGCCATATAGTTCGCGGAGAGGATCGCCGCAGCAGTCGCATGACGGAGTCCCTCTGCGCCCATCATAGCGATGTAGCCCCATGAGATAAGCGCCATGTTGGCGTTGCCGTAGAGCGCCGAGGAGACGCGGTTGGCGTCTTCGGTCGGCAGGCAGTCCGCCATGGCTTCGGTACAGCAGACAGCCCCCACACCGGGACCTCCGCCGCCGTGAGGCGAAGCAAAGGATTTATGCAGGTTGAGGTGGCACACGTCCGCTCCGATAAACGCCGGATTAGTCCAGCCGATCTGGGCATTCATGTTCGCGCCGTCCATATAGACATAGCCGCCGTTGGAGTGGACGATCTGGATCATTTCGCGGATCGCTTGTTCGAAGATTCCGTGGGTGGACGGATATGTGATCATACATCCGGCGAGGGTGTCTTTGTTCTCCTCCGCTTTCTGTTTCCAGTCGGCGATGTCGGTGTTGCCCTGCTCGTCGCATTTGACGACGCAAGGGATGAAGCCCGCTTGGACGCAGGAGGCAGGGTTGGTGCCATGCGCGGAAGCCGGGATGAGCAGCACCTTGCGGTCGGTCTGACCCAAGCGGCGGAGGTACTCACGAATGACCACCAGACCGGTGTATTCGCCTGCGGCTCCGGAGGTCGGTTGGAGGGTGCACGCGTCGAAGCCGGTGATGGCGCAGAGCTGCTCCTGCAGCTGCTCCATGATCGCTTCGTAACCCGCCACTTGCTCCGCCGGCGCCATCGGATGCGGCGCCATGGCAGCTCCATAGGTAACCGGGATCATTGCTGCCGCCGGGTTGAGCTTCATCGTGCACGAACCCAACGGAATCATGGAGGTAGCAAGGCTGATATCCTTGCGGTCAAGGCGCTTGAGATAGCGCATCATCTCCGTCTCAGTATGATAGAGTTTGAAGACCTCCGCCTGCATGTAATCGATGTCGCGGACACGGCTCTCGTCGATCGCCCAGAGTCCCTCGAAGGCTTCGTCGGACTCCTCGTACTGCGGCATGTTATCCGAAGCCTCAGCGAAGATCTCTATCAGTTCGTTCATATCGTCGATGTCCACCGTTTCGTCTATGGACAGCCCGATCCATCCGGCAGGGTCGTAGTAGAAATTGATACTATGTTCGTCCGCTTTCTCGCGCACGCGCTCGATCCATCCTTCGTCGCCCTCGCGGGTGATGCGGAGGGTGTCAAAGAACTCCGCATTCTCCTGGGTATAGCCGTACGCCTGCAACATCTCATTGAGGTACGACGCCTTGCCATGGATGCCTTCGGCGATCGAGCGGATGCCCTCTGCGCCATGATAGACGCCGTACATGCCCGCCATCATAGCCGAGAGGGCTTCGGCGGTACAGATATTCGAGGTCGCTCGTTCGCGTTTGATATGCTGTTCGCGGGTCTGGAGCGCCAGGCGGTAAGCCGGATGCTCGTGCACGTCCTTGCTCAGTCCGATGATGCGCCCCGGCATCTCACGTTTGTACTCATCGCGGGTCGCCATATATCCGGCAGTCGGACCGCCAAAGCCCATCGGCAAGCCGAAACGCTGCGCCGTGCCGCACATGATATCCGCGTCCAGCGGCTTGAGCAACGCCAGCGCCATGAGGTCCGCTACGACGGTCACTTTGAGCCCCGCCGCATGGCAGTCGTCGATGAAGGCGTCGTACTCTTCGATCGAGCCGTCGCTGTTGGGCCACTGCACGAGCGCACCGAAGAAGGAGCTATCGGGCGTGAAGTCCGCATAGGAGCCGAGGACGATCTCTATACCCTGCCCCGCCGCACGAGTGCGCAAGACAGAGAGGGTGTTGGGCCAGATTTTCTCATCCACAAAGACCTTGCGGACGTCCGCTTTGACCTGCTCGCGCGAACGCAAATTGCGCATCATGGTCACCGCCTCCGCCGCCGAAGTAGCTTCGTCAAGGAGCGAACAGTTCGCCAAAGGCAGCCCGGTGAGGTCGGAGATCATGGTCTGGAAGACAAAAAGCGCTTCGAGCCGTCCCTGGCTGACCTCCGCCTGGTAAGGCGTGTAAGAAGTGTACCACACAGGGTTCTCCAGCATATTACGGCGAATGACGGCAGGCGTGATGGCGCCGTACCATCCGCGCCCGATATAGGAACGGGCAGGTGTGTTCGCCGAGAGCACCGCTTCCGCTATCTCCAGATGCATCTGCTCGGTCAGAGGCTGGTCCAACTCAATCGGCTCCGGCAACAAGATGTCCGCCGGCATGGTCTCTCTAATGAGCGCTTCCATCGACTCGGCTCCCACAGCAGCCAACATGTGTTTTTCGTCTTCAGGCGTGAGTCCGATATGACGAGACTCCAGATAATTTTCTTTCATATGGTATGATATTTTTATTTTCAAAACCTTTGCGAGTGCAAAGGTACACATTTTTTCTAATATACGCAAAAAAAAGAGCGCATAAATAAGAAATATGCTAAAAAACATAATTAAATTTGCACATATGAAAGAAAAGTAGTATATTTGCAGCATATTTCGAAACGTAAACGAAAGTCATGACAAATCTGACAGGAGAAATCGCCCCCATCTGGGAACTGAATCCCCTATGGGAGACGTTGACGGAAGAGGAACGCACACGCGTACTCGGGAAAATCGAGGTCGTTCAATACACAAAGAACGAGATGATCCATTCCGATGGCGAAGAATCATCCCACATGGGCATGCTGATCAGCGGAAAGATCAGGATTTATAAAGAAGGTATCGGTCAGAAACAGATTATCCGATTGCTCAAACCATATGACGTGTACGGTTACCGCGCGTGCATCGCGAATGGTCCGTATAACTCCAACGCCAGTGCATTTGAGGACAGCGTGGTTTACCGGCTTCAACGGGATGAGTTCGTCCGTCTGGCGAAAGAGAACGGCGCCTTCTGCTACGGAGTGATGCGGATGATGGCACGGGACCTTGCGATCTCGGAGATCCGGACCGTGAACCTGACGCAGAAACATATCCGCGGACGGTTGGCAGAGAGCCTGCTGCACCTCGTGCATAATTACGGTGTGGAGGAAGACGGTCAGACATTAGCCATGCTTCTGCCGCGCGAGGATCTGGCAAACATGAGCAATATGACCACCAGCAACGCCATCCGGACGCTGAGCCAGTTTGCGCAAGAAGGACTGGTCGCCATCAACGGCAGAAGGATCAGTATCCTGAATGAGAAAGAGTTAGAAAAAATATCGCGCCTCGGTTGAGACGCGATTTTTTAATCCATCATATTGCCCATATTGGAGGACATCTGTACCATCCGGTCGTACTCCTCGGGCGAGAGGTCATAGAAATAATAGTTGCGCGGGTCGATCGGTCGTCCCTGGTAGTGCACCTCGTAGTGGACATGCGGACCGGTGGACTTGCCAGTGTTACCGACGAGGGCGATCACGTCTCCTCGTTTCACTTTCTGCCCCACCCGCACGAGCCGTTTGGAGCAATGGGCATAGAGGGTGGCATAGTTGAAGCCATGGTCGATCTCCACCGTCTCACCGTACCCCTGGCGCCATCCGGAATAAGTGACCACGCCGTTTCCGGTAGCGAAGATATCCGTGCCGACGGGCGCAGAGAAGTCCATTCCCTCGTGGAAACGGCGGATATGATAGACAGGATCGACACGCCAGCCATAGCCGGAAGCCATGCGCTTGAGGTTCTGGTTCAAGACCGGCTGGATCGCCGGAATATTCTCCATACGCGTCTCCTGCTTTTTCTCCAAATCCAATAATTCATCGTACGACCGCGCCTGGACATACAGCTCCTTCTCCAACACATCGACCTTGCGCTGCAGGTCCGCCGCCAGCTGAGTATTGGTCATGCGGGCAAGCGAGTCATAATAACTGATCTGCTGGGTTGCGCCCAGACGGACAGAAACAGGAATAGGTTCCGCTCCGAGGATCGCGCGATAGAGGTTGTCGTCGCGCTGCGAGAGGTCGGAGAGCACGATCTGCATCTGGTCCACCTGCTTCGAGAGGACCTCCAACTCCGCCGAGAGGTTGCGGTTGTATTGCATGAGCGACGCCTCGCGGGGAGACGGGAAGAAATAAAGGAAGGTATAGAAAAAAATCACGCCCAGACATATACCTCCGATGATATATCCGCCAGAACGGCGAAGCCAATAACGAAAACCGTGTTCTATGCGCTCCAGCTGGAGCGTCTCGGGATTGATACGATACTTCTTGGACATAAAATTTATTTACAATTTGACAATTGACATTTGATATTTGACAATTTATTTCTTGTACCAGAAAAAGTACTGGTTTTGGGATTTCTTCTCTTCGGGTGTGCGCGCGACATAAATAGGTTCGCGCGTGTACGGGTTGATGCCGGTGTAGAACATCGTGGTGGAGAGGGTCATGGGCGTCGGGGTGAAGTCCTGAACCTGCTCCGGGCGGTAGTGCATCTTCTTGGTCTCCTCGGCGAGCAGCGCCATGTCGCGTTTGGTGCAACCCGGGTGGGAGGAGATAAAATAGGGGATCAGTTGCTGGTTCAGTCCCGCTTCTTTGTTGATCCGCAGAAATAGTTCGCGGAAGCGCAAGTAGTTCGCCCACGAGGGCTTGCGCATGATTCGGAGCACCGCGTCCGACGAATGCTCCGGCGCCACTTTGAGCCGTCCCGACACATGGCGGGTGATCAGCTGGCGCGCATACGCCTCCGACATCAGGTCATAGCGGATGCCAGAACCCACAAAAGCATGCTTGACGTACGGCAGTTTATCCACCGTCCGGTATATATCAAGAATCGCGCCAAAGTCCTGGTTCAAGTTCTTGCAAATAGCCGGTTGCAGGCAACTGGGGCGGGCGCATTGCTCGCAAATCGACCGATCCTTGCCATGCATGCCGTACATGTTCGCCGACGGACCGCCCAGATCGGAGATCACGCCATGCCAGTCCGGCAGATGGCTCAACCGCTCAATCTGACGCAAGATGGAGGCTTTGGACCGCGAGACAATCTGTTTGCCCTGATGGGCAGAGATCGTGCAGAACGAGCAGCCACCGAAACAGCCGCGATGCATGCAGACCGACCATTTGATCATCTCGTACGCGGGGATATGTTTGTCCTTGTATTTGGGGTGCGGCGTATAGGTGTATGGCAGGTCGTATATCGCGTCCAGCTGCTCGGTCGAGAGCGGCAGATAAGAGGGGTTGACCACCACCCATTGCTTGCCGACCGGCTGGACGATCGTCGTCTGGTGGATCTTATTGGACTCGATTTCAATGAGACGGAAGTTCTCGGCGTGCGCGCGTTTGTCCCGCAATGCCTCTTCGTGGCTCGCCAAGCGAATAGCATTCTCCGGGATCTCGCTCTTGTCGGAGGTCAGAAATGCCGTCTGGGGCACGTCGTGCGGCACGCGCGAAGGGTCGTTAGCAATCCGATTCGCGATGTCCGTCATTGCTTGCTCGCCCATACCATAGACCAGCAGGTCCGCTCCGCTGTCCACCAGAATAGAGGGCATCAGCTTGTCCTGCCAATAGTCATAATGGGTGAGCCGCCGCATGGACGCCTCGATCCCTCCGATCACGACCGGCACATCGGGATAGAGTTGCTTCAGGATCCGGCAATAGACCGTCGTGCAGTAATCCGGTCTCGCTCCGGCGCGTCCCTCCGGCGTATAAGCATCGTCCGAACGCTTGCGTTTGGCTGCCGTATAATGGTTCACCATCGAGTCCATCGAACCCGCCGAAACGGCGAAATAGAGACGCGGACGACCGAACTTCTTAAAATCACGGTAGTCGCCATGCCAGTCCGGCTGGGGAACGATCGCTATGCGATAGCCCGCCGCCTCCAGCACGCGCCCCAACACCGCCGCGCCGAAAGAGGGATGATCGATATAAGCATCGCCGGTGAAAAAGACGATGTCTAACTCATCCCATCCCCGGAGATCCGTCTCCTTGCGGGTGGTCGGAAGGTATTTTAAGAGGTCTGCCATTATTTATCAATCGATCTGCAAATCGAGTTTCTCTTTGAGCACAGCGAGCGCGGGATTTGCCTCCTGCATCAGCGCATATTTCTCCTCCGCCGTGTATGCCAGCTGCTCTCTGTCGTATTCCGCCAGGACCAGACGGATGGTCAGCTGATCATTATGAAGCGCCGCTCGGAGTTGCGCCAGAAGGGCAGGCATGGCTGCGCGCATCTGGTTCATCTGCCAAGGATTCGGCATCTGGATCTCCGCCGTAGCGTCATTCACCAACACGGGAGTATAATTCTCGATCAACTGTTTCAGACGCAATTCCTCATGATGGGTGGTAGCCAGACCAACCCACGCGTCTCTGAGTTGGTCAGCCGTGAAAGGGCGATTCTGCTCCTCCTTGGGCGGTTGGGGTGTCTCCGGGGCATCGGGTTTGGGAGCAGGTTTGGGTCCCAGCCCGAGACTGATCTTCGGCATCTTCGGAATAGAAGGAGCCGCCGGAGCAGCGGGTTGAGCGGCTTGCGCCGGAGCGGCAGGTTGCGGTGCTGCCGGCTGAGGGGCGGGTTTGGGAGCCGCAGAGGGAGCCGGAGTCGTTTGTCGCGGAGCCGGAGCAGGAGCGGTCTGCGGGAGAGTCTGCGGCACGCCCAACTGGCATAGTTTGACGAGCGCCAACTCCACCGTCAGACGTTTATTGCGCGCCGTGCGGTAGTTGATATCGCATGTATTGAGGATATCCAGCGCTTGAAAGATCCACATAGGCGCGCAATGCTGCGCCTGCGCGGAATAGCGCGCGCGGATCGCGTCGCTGGTCTCCAAGAGCGGAAGGGTCTGCGGATCTTTACTCACCAGCACATCGCGCAGGTGTTGGGCAAAACCGGTGACAAAATGTCCGGCGTCGAAACCATGATTCAGCACCTCGTTGAGCAGCAGCAGCGCGCGGGTGACATCGTGCGAAAGGGCGCTGTCCACCAGGCTGAAATAATAATCCACATTCAGCACATTGAGCACCTCGATCGTGCGCTCGTACGTGATCGTCGTGCCGCAGAAAGCCACCAGCTGGTCAAAGATCGAGAGGGCGTCACGCATACCTCCGTCCGCTTTCTGCGCCACCACATTAAGCGCCTCTTCGGAGACGGTGATCCCTTCGTTCGCCGCCAGTTTTTGGAGGTGAGCGATGATATCGGGCACCGTGATTCGGTTGAAGTCATACACTTGGCAGCGGCTCAGGATCGTCGGCAGCACCTTGTGCTTCTCCGTCGTCGCCAGAATGAAGATCGCGTATGAGGGCGGCTCCTCCAGCGTCTTCAGCAGCGCATTGAACGCCGCCGTGGAGAGCATGTGCACCTCGTCGATGATATAGACCGAGTACTTGCCGATCTGCGGCGGAATGCGCACCTGGTCTATGATTGACTTGATGTCCTCCACCGAGTTGTTGGACGCCGCGTCCAGTTCGTGGATATTAAACGACCGCTGCTCGTTAAACGCCCGGCACGACTCGCACTCGTTGCAGGCATCGAACCCGTTTTGCGGGTTCAGACAGTTGATCGTTTTGGCGAAGATACGGGCACAGGTGGTCTTACCCACTCCGCGCGGTCCGCAGAACAGATACGCATGCGCCAAGTGCCCCTGGCGAATGGAGTTCTGCAAGGTCTGCGTGAGCGTTCCTTGTCCCACCACCGTCTCAAAAGTCTGAGGACGGTACTTGCGCGCTGAAACAATGTAATCAGACATATTTCTTAGTTTTTATAGGCGATAGTATAAATATATTTCTCTTTTTCCGTGGTCTCCAGCCGGTATGTCTTATTCTCCGGCAGAAGCGTTTGCAGTTGCTCGAACGAACAGATCCCGGTGCCTTCCGCCTTCACGACTGCTTCTTTTTGGGTCCATAGGCGGGTGAACATTCGGTCCGGTTGCGCCGCAGAACGGATTAACCGCTGCTCCTCCTCGTTCATCGTCCGCTCAATCAAGTCCTCATCGGCATGGCGGATGGACTCTATGTCAATGCCGATCGGCTGCTCGTCCACGGCGACCGCAATCCCTGCCTTGCAATGACTGATGCTGAAAAACGGTCCGTCCGGCAAAAAAGGTTTGCCATGCTCGTTGTATTCCATTTTCTGCCACTCGATCGGGGTTTGGCGGTGGTTTTGTAGTGGTTTTGCAGTCGTTTTAAGCAAATCCCGCAATAGTACCCAACTCTTCAGGCAGCAAAATTGTCCCATCGTGTGTTTGTATCGCAGCGTCTGTTCGCGCCGCTGGTCAGAGACGAGCGGAACCATCCGGTTCACCTCCGCCTCCGTACACTCCTCCATCCGGTCAAAGACAACCACCTTCATCCTTTCAATTTCCTCCTTCGTCCTTCTTCGCGTACACTTTCCAATAAACGACCGGCAGGATCGTTACGGTCAGCGGCAAGGTGAAAATCGTTCCGAAACAGATCACCACGCCCATCGGCATCCAGAGACTGGTTGCAGCAATGATCATCGGCAGCACTCCTAAAGCCGTTGTGGCGCTGGTCAGGAACACAGGCCGCATTCGCCGCAGACCGGCATAGAAAGCCGCATCGCGGTACGAGAGGTGTTTGTATTTGCGGCAGTCCTCGGCGTACTCATACATCATAATGGCGTTCCGCACAATAATTCCGATCAGACTGACGATACCCAGCACCGCCGTGATGGAAATATCCAGTCCGAAGATCCACAGTCCCAGCATCGAACCGAACACACAGAGGATCGCGGACGAGAGGGTCAGCAAAGCCAAACCGACTTTGCCGAAATGGTACAGCAGCAACACCAGCATGACCGCTAACGCCGCCACTACGGACCATAGGATCTGCGGAATGAGCATACCGTTGATCTCGGAAAGTCCTCCGTAACTGATAGAGACGCCTGCGGGCAGGTTCGTTATATGTGTCTCCACCCATTTTTTCACTTTCTTCTCCGCCGAGACCTGACTGACAGAGCCGCGCAGGTCAGCTCCCACGGTGATGGTACGCACGGCGTTGCGCCGCTCCAGCGAAGTATGATGCCAGTCCGGCACAAGGGTCGCTACTTGGCGCAACGGCACCCACACACCGGGGATCGCCGTCGGCACTTGGATCGCATTCATCTCATCCGGCGACAGCGCCGACGAGTGCGCCGTATAGAGCACGACCGGCACGCCGTAACTACCCTCATACAGCGTCGTGATCGTTGCGCCTTGCGTCACTTGGCGCAGATACAAAGACAGCGTCGTCTGGGTGATACCGAGACGCGTTGCCTCATCCGGATCGAGCACAATGCGCGTGGACGAAGCCATATTATTATAGTCGCAATGAACCCATTGCAGTTCCGGCTGAGCAGACATATACTGAAGAATCGAGTCGGCAAAGGACGCCATTTCCTCCCATTGCTCACCCTGTATGCGCACCTCCAGAGGATTCTTAACGGCTTGATAGTCAAGCTGTTTGAAACGTGCATAGGCGTTTGGGAAATAGTTCTCATACACTCCCGTATATTCGCGCAATAGTTGCGCCGTAGCCTTGCCGGAGGTCGTATTGACGATCAACTGGGCATAATTAGGCGCAGGCGTCTGCGGCGTATAAGTAGCATGGAAACGCGGCGAGGACTGACCGATAAAAGCCGTCACACTCGTCACCCGCTCATCTTTGCGCAAGATAGACGCCAGCGAATCCGCCACCGCGGCGCTCTCTTTCTCCGTAGCACCGTCGCGCAGGTGGATCTCTACGGCGAAGAACTCACGCTCCGCTTTCGGCAGGAGCTGCAAGTTCAGGCGCGTCAGCAGCACGACTCCGATCACGGTCGTAGTGATCAGAAGCGTCCATACAATAGTCGGATGGTCGAAACAGAGTTGCAACGCACGGCGATACGCGTTCTGCAGCCCCGTGAAGAACTTATTCTGCACCCGCTCCACAAGGGTCAGCTCATCGTCCTTGCGCTCGCGTATATAACGGAACGCGAGGAAGGGCGTCACCCACGAAGCATAGAAAATACTGGCTACCAGCGCAAAAAGAACCGCCCATGGGAAGAGTTGCACGAACTCACCCAGTGGACCGGTAATGATTCGCGTCATGGGGAAGAACATACCGCTAATCGCCATCGTTGCCAGCGACATCGGTACGAATAGAAGAGAGGTACTCACCACCGCCGAATACCAGCGCGAATGACGTCTCGCCAGCTGGTTGGTATAACCGTCAATGACGATCACACTATCGTCCACAATCATTCCGAGTACGAAGATCAGCGCCGCCAGCGTCACAGTGTTCAGTTCTATGCCCGTCAGGTACATCAGTCCGATACAGATCGCCGTACAAACGGGCACGCCGGTAGAAGCCACCAGCGCCGTCCGAAGCGGGAAGAGAACCAGCATGACTGCAATCACCACCAGAATGGAAATAACTATATCCCGCAGGAAAGAGATCACCGAATCGTTCACCACCTTCGGCTGGTCGGTGATCCGATGGAAACGGATGTCCGGCGGCAACAGCGCAGCGGCTTGCTCTAACTGACGGTCTACTTCTTCGCCGAAAGCCACGATATTATTACCCGGCACCATCTCCATATTCAGGATCAGACACGGCTCGCCGTCAAACTCGACATATTGTTTGGGCGCCTGGTACCGCCGCACAATAGATGCGATATCTTTGAGCCGGATGACACCTCCTGTGACGGGGTCGGACCACACGATCTGCTCCTGCATCTCGTATTCCGACTGATAGGGAATGACGACCTGCAGCGCACCCTGCGCATCGCTCTCGCCGCCTATGGTTCGCAGCCCCTGCAGCGCCATCTGCGCCTGAAGAGCCGTCGGGTTGATGCCATACCGCGAGAGTTGCTCTATATCAATCGTGATCGCAATCTCCTCGGTCTGTTTGCCCATGATGCGCAGTTTACCCATCTCGGGAATCGTGCGCAGCGACGAACAGATCTGCTTGGCATATTCCTCCAATTCACGCGGACTGCGTTCGTCGCTCTCCACCGCTATCAGGATGGACGAGGTATTGCCGAAATCGTCTATCAGGGCAGTCTGGAGGACACCTGCCGGCATCTGGGTTTTCTGCAGCAACGGCAGTCCGGCGCGGATCTTGGTCCACGCCCCCGCGTCGTCCTCCACATCATTGCGTAGCATCACATAGACATACACGATCCCGTCCTGGCTCTCCGAATAAGTCATCGACTTGTTCACCGTCTCAAACGAATTGATGTAGTCCTCCAGCGGAATGGTCACTTGTTGCTCCACCTCGCTGGCAGTCGCGCCCGGATAGAGCGCCACGACAAGCCCCTGACGGATCGTGAACTGAGGAAACTCATCCTTGTTCATCCGCGGCAGAGACCAGATGCCGAAAGCCATCAGTCCCAAGAACAACGCCATCACAAGCCCGTGATGTCGCATCGCCCATTCTATGTGTTTGCTTGTCTTCAAATCTCAAATTTCAAATCTCAAATCTCAATTCTCAATTACTTTGCATCCTTTGTACAATTTCTGGTAGCCCTCAATGATCAGGCTGTCGCCCGGATTGAGCCCCGAAGTGACCCGCACGCCGGAAGACAAATAGCCGCCGGTGGTGATCTCCCGCCGCACAGCCTCGCCCTGCTCTACCACCCATACAGTCGGACCTTCGGGTTTGAGCAGCACGCATTGGGCAGGAATAACGATCTCTTCTTCCTTCATCCTTTCATTTTTCATCCGCACCTTCGCCACCATGCCGTTCATCAGGATCTCTTTTCCGCCTTTGATCTGCGCCACCACGTCATACGTGTGCGTGACAGGGTTGGCGGTAACGCTCTTCTCGGAGAGCACGATCGGCAGCACGGTATCGACTGCGGCGCATTCCACGATGCCCGCAATCTGTGCTCCCTCAAACCGCTTGATCTCTCCTTCCGGCACTGTAAACCGCACTTGGAAAGAAGACACATCCAAGATCGAACAAACCTTTGCGCCGGGAATCAGCGTCTGTCCTTTCTCAGCCTTCAGACCATCCACCACACCGTCGCACGGAGCTTTGAGGGTACATTCCGCTACCTGCTGTTTCGCCGCGGCATAGAGCGATTTGGCTTGCGCTAACTGGCTCTCGATCTCCACCATCTTCTGGTCGGAAACGACTCCCTTGGCGTGTACCGATTTGACACGGTTGTAACCGTCCTGCGCGTGCTTGAGAGAAGCCTCCGCCGAACGAAGCGCATTCATCGCCTGGGTGTTATCGATCGTCAGGATCGTCTGTCCGGCTCGTACCTTCTGGCCGTTCTTCACCTCAATCGTCACCACACGCCCTGCGCTCTGCATGCTCAGCGGCGTCTCGCGGACCGGCTCGATCGTACCCACATAACGCGTTGCACCGCTGTTCTCCTGCGGAGAAACGACCATCGTTTTCACGCGCAGCGGAGCCACCTCGCGCGGCGTCTTATCGCTATGCGTACAAGCGAGCAAAACCAACGCCACACATCCTAATATAATATGTTTTCCTTTCATTTTCCTCCTTTCACCTTTCCCCACTCTGCGGTCAGGTACACTGCGCGGGCGATCAAGTGCGCAAAATATCCGATATAAAGTGCCTGCGCACCTACAAAACGATAAGAGATCGCATAACCCAGCACAAAACCCACGGCTGCCCAGATCATGGAATTGCGGATCTGCACGCCCGCCGTAGCACCCACATACACGCCGTCCCACATAAAAGCCAGCGTGCTAATGATCGGCATAGCAATCAGCCACCCGATGTATTTCGTGGAAGCCGATAAGACCACTTCGTCCGAAGTCAGAAGAGCGATCGCTCCTTGTCCCCAAACGGCATACAGGATCGTAAAAAAAACTCCCACGCCCAATGCCCAATAGAAGAGAGAGTGTACCACTTCATTCACTTCTTTCTCCTTGGTACTTGGTACTTGGTCACTTGGTACTTTCCCCCACTCTTTGCCCACCAGCGCTTCGCCCGCGTAGGCAAAACCGTCCACGAAGAAGGAGAAGAACATAAAGAGCTTCATCATAATGCTGCTCACCGCCAGCTCCGCGTCCCCGTATGTGCTGGCTAACATGGTATAACCCACATAGACCACCATGAAACAGAGCGAACGGATAAACAGATTGCCGTTGAGCGACATCATTCGCCGGATAGAGGACCAGCGCATAGACGCGCGCCATTCCTCCCAATTCCTCAATACCGAGATATGGAAATAGCGTGTGAACAAGATCGTTAATGCCAGCAGCAGACCGCTGTATTGCGCGATGAGCGTGCCCCATGCCACACCGACCACTCCCAGCGGCGTATAAACCGCCAGCGCGTAACTCGCCGCCATATTCACCACATTCACCAGTATATCCACCGCCATCGGACTTTTGGTGTCCTGCATGCCGATGAACCAGCCTTTGAAGGTGAACAGACATAAGGTCGCCGGAGCCGCCCAGATACGCACATAGAAATACTCGCGCGCCACAGCCGCCACTTCGTCCGAACAAGGCACGATGGCTAACACCGCCGTCACGAACACCCATTGGATAGCCCAAATCACTACCGCCGCTATCAGCGCTACAGACACGCTCTGGGTCAGTATCTTCCGGCACTCGTCCGGCACATTAGTACTTGGTCCTTGGTCACTTTGTCCTTTGTCACTTTGTCCCTTTCCATAGGCTTGCGCCGTCAGACCGCTGGTGCCGATACGCAGAAAACCGAAGTTCCAATAGAGCAGATCAAAGAGCATCGTGCCGATCGCAATACCGCCGATAGCCGCAGCGTCACTCAGGTGACCCACGATAGCCGTGTCCACGAGCCCCACCAAAGGGATCGTGATATTGGCTAAAATGCTCGGTATTGCCAGCCGCAATATCTCTTTGTTTATTTCTTTCACAATATTATTTCCGTCGGTATCTCGTCGGTGTTTTGACACAATATTTTTTCTACTATAGGAATAGCAAAATCATCAGCTGTCCGGTCAGCACGCGCAGGAACATCGTCAGCGGATAAACCGTCGAGTAAGCCACCGCTGCGCGGTCATTGGCAGAACTCTGCGCAGTAGCATAAGCCAGCGCAGGAGGATCGGTCGTCGAACCGGCGATCAGACCCATTACGGTGAAGTAATCCAACTTCATCCAATACCGCGCCACAATACCGATCAGCAGCAGCGGCAGCAACGTAATGATCACGCCGTAACCGATCCATACATAACCTCCTCCGAGGAGGGTCGGAATAAAGCTCTTACCGGCTCCGAAACCCACCGCCGCCAAGAAGAGCGATATACCGATCTCGCGGATCATGAGGTTTGCCGAAGTGGTCGTATAGGTCACTAAATGCCATTTCGTGCCGAACGCGCCCATCAGAATAGCCACGATCAGCGAACCGCCTGCGATTCCTAATTTGAACGGCTGCGACAGACCCGGCAGCGCAAACGGGATCGAACCCAATGTCACGCCTAAGATAATTCCGAAGAACAGCGACGCCAGGTTCGGCGCGTCCAGTTTCTTGCTGGAGTTACCGAACGCCTTTGCGATCTTGTCCACCGCCTCTTTCTCGCCCACTACGGTCAGTCGGTCGCCCAGCTGCAGCCGCAGATCCGGCGTTGCCAGCAGCTCAATACCGGCACGGCGCACACGCGTGATCGTAATATGGAACGCGTCGCGCACCTTCAGATCACAGATCTGTTTGCCGTTTATCTTGTCTTTGGTGACCACGATATGCTGGTTCACCAGGTGAATATTCTTCTCTTTCTCTTCCCATTTGATCTCCGCTTTCTCGCCGAGCAGCAACACCGTCCGCTCGTTTTTCTTGTCCGTCACGAGCCGCACCTGGTCGCCCACATGCAGCAGCGTCTCCGCGTCGGGCATAAACTCATTGCCGTCTTTGTCCAGCACACGGCTGACTACGATCGTCACATGCGTCAGCAGACCCAAATCGCGTACATGCAGTCCGTCGATCTGCGGGTTGGTCAGCTTCATGTCATAATGCTCCACTTGCTGCACTTCGCCTTTCTCCGCTTTCACCTGCTCTTCCTCCTTTTCCATCTTGATACGGAACACCCATCGGATGACGAGCATGGAGAACAGAATTCCCACAACACCCAGCGGATAAGCCATCGCATATCCGGACGCAATATCCGGATTCGACACTCCCGTCAGATCCTGAAAAGTCTGTTGCGCAGCACCCAGACCGGGCGTGTTCGTCACCGCTCCGAAGAGCACACCGGTCATCGTAGCGATGTCCGTTCCGCTCAGCAGGTGAATGACGTACGCCGTTGCGCAGCCTAATACCACTATACTTGCCGCCAGCATATTCAGGCGCAAACCGCCTTTGCCGAACGACGAAAAGAAACCCGGTCCCACCTGTAAGCCTATAGAATAGACAAACAGGATGAGACCCAGGTCTTTTGCAAACGATTCCACCAGCGGATCAAGCGTCATGCCGAAATGGCTGCACGCGATCGCGCAGAATAGAATCCAGGTGATGCCGAGGGTGATTCCCTTGAACTTGAGTTTCGCGCCCAAGAAAATACCCACGGCGATCGCCAACGCTAGCACAAAAATCGAATGTGCTATGCCTGTACCAAAAAATAAACTACTAAACCAATTCACTTTTATAATAATTATTTCCCTATCCCCTCCCCTTGTGGGGAGGGTCGGGGTGGGGTTTTTATTTATAGCTCCGCACCGAGGGTATTGAATTCACGTCCGTCGCGAACAATGATCACTTGTCCGTCGCGAACGATTTTCTCTACCTTGCAATTACAGGCAGAGGTATTGTCAATGCCTTCTTTCTGCTCTGTTTCGGCTTTGGGACCGAAACCGCCGCGACCGTTCGCCTTGCGTACGGTATAAGTCTTTCCGTCATAAATTGCGAAACGGTCCATGTACTCGCTGCCTTTGATAATAGCCTCGAACTTGCCATCCGCCTCTACAAGATAGAGACCGTCCGCTTCGAAATCTTTCGCTTCTTGTTCGGCGACAGCCTGCGTAGCGTCAGCCGCAGCCGTTGCAGCCCATGCGCCGAGGGTATATTCCATCGTCAGCTCAGCTGCGCGCTCTGCGCTCAGTACGGTCTCCATCTGCACTTCGCTGCCCTTGTTGAAGGTCACGACGTTGCTTGCCGGAGTCAGAACCGTTCCGTCTGCCAGATGCGTGTTGTACTCGCCAAACTCAGTCGGGTTGGTATTGATACCCGTCTGCGACCAACGCTGGATACCGTTGCCGGATAAGCTGAACTCGCCTGCACTGTAATCCACAAGCGTATTGAGGAAATACGTACGAGCCTGATCACCCCAAGCGCGACCGAGCGAAACGATCGGACATTCACTCTTGATCGTACAGCCTTCGAATACATACCCCTTGTCACCGCTCGCGTCCTTACCGGTATGCGCCGTTATACAGTCGCTGCCGCTGCCGTTCAGATTGCGTTTCTCGCAATAGAGCACGTTGTTCTTGAAATAAACGCTGGCACCGCCGCAGATGAAATCAACTGTTCCGTGTACCTCGCAATCCTCGAAGTAGTGCTTAGCACCGGCAGTCTTGCTGTAATACGTGTCCTGATAGCTCAGCATGCGCACGTTCTTCAGCACAGTCTGAGTACCTTCATCCTGCAGACACACGGCGCGACCGCCTTGCATACCGCCTGCGATAGCTCCGTAATAATCCATTGCATTTTGAATCGTCAGGTCTTGGAAATAAGTGCTGCTAACCCCCTTCGGGATGAAGAAAGTAGCCGTTGTGCCGATTCCCTCGTTATGCCAATCCGGAGCATTCTTAATAATCGTTCCTTCCATGGACTGACCGATGATAGAGATATTGCTCTTGCTGATCTGGGTCAGTACGTCTGTTCCGAAATCATATATACCATTCGGCAGGAATATCTTGTCGCCATCCTCGAGTGATTCAAGAACCAGTTTCAAACCTGCGCCGTCACCCGCAGCGAGGATATAATAACCTGTCTCCTCATTCTTGGTCGGCAGAGCAGCGATGTTATAAACCTTGATATGATGGATATACGCAGTTGCTGTGAAATGGAACGTCAGCGTGGTAGCCGGACCCTCATAATAAACCGTCTGCTTGGTACCGTCGCCCGTTACTTCGCGCTCTACGGCAACGGAACCTACGACGTTACCCTCTGCATCCTTGATCTCAGTCTCACCTGTGGTGGTGTAAGTACATACATCGATTGCCAGCAACGCGTTGCCTGCCACCTCGATACCGAGCGTGCTACCGCTGCTGAATGCCCAGCCGTGCTGAGAGCCGTTGCGAGAGTTACCTCCGGAGATGGTCAGCAACTCATGATCCTCCGGATAGAAATTATTCAGACGGAAATCATAGTCAAAAATCTTACCTTGCTCTGCCACCTCTATCTCGCTGGTCTTCGCATAGAGATTCAAATTTTCGGTCAGTGCCAAGCCCTCTGCTACCTTTGTTGAAGTAGGCGTTGTGCCGTTAAACCATCCGCGGAAAGCCATTCCGTCTGCTACCGTTACATCCGATGCATGGTATGCGAATGCCAGAGCCGATCCGCCATCTACGATTTGTGGTTCGCCGATCAGAGTCTTGCCATCTACATCGTAATAGCGAACCTCTACCTGCGGCACGAAATCACATGCCTCTGCGAAGAAATACGGCAGGTAACCGTTTACCGTAAATGTCAGTACGGCTGCCTCTTCTACATTATAAGTCCAAGTTACGAATTTCGTGTAACCGCTTCCTACGCCGCTGTTGTCGCAACCTACCTTATTATTGATTGTCGTCAAATCTTCGCCGTCTTTTTTCACAGCGATGTTATTGCCATACTGGCATCCGCCGAGGGTGAATTTGACCGGACCGTCCACGTTTACCGTGATTGTACCGCCCTGAAGACCATGTTGAGAATCCTTATAGTTCAGGTTTGCAAAACTTACGTTGCTCGGCTGCTCACCATTCTCCGGCAAAACGAAGGTCGGAGTCTCCGAACGGAAATCAATCTTGAAATCCGTGAAGGTACGTACTTCTTCTTCGCCGTTGATCGTACCATTGAGGATGATATTCGACAGCGCGAGTTTCTTGTTATTCGCGAAACCGGAAACATAGATACGCAGAGCTACATTCTGACCTGCTGTTGCGGTGATGGTCTCTGCGTGATTCAACGCCGGAGCACCTGAGGTATTGTTGTTTCGCAACAGATCATCTTTCGAAACTTCAGTGATAGCCGACTCTACCCCGTCCACGGCATAACTCCAACTATAGGAAGCATTATCCGTTCCGTCTTTGAGGGCATCGTAACTGAGGCTCGTCAGAGTGAACGTAACGCCTTTCTTCATCTTTACGGAATACTCAATCATCACGGTCGCTGCCGCGCCGGCATTGGATTCAGCCGGTTGGTACTGAACCATCTCGTTACCGCTATTCGCGTCGTAGTTACTCTTCGTTCCCACGACTGTCAGGCCTGCGCCGACAGCCACTTTGGTTTCTTTCACGCCGGCTGCCGCGTCTGATTCAATGGTCGCTGCAGACTCGTTTCCTACTGCCCATTTCACCGTGGCTGCCACGTTTTCATAAGACCACGCGTTGATGCTCAACAAGGCACCTAAAGCCAATAGTAGTGTTTTTTTCATTGTGATTAAAATTTAATGTTTGTTAATATTTGGGGTTGTTTGGATTGCTTCTTTTGCCCATTCGCCGAGGACTTGCTCCATCGTGTAGTGCGACGCTTCCTCCTCGGTCAGAATGGTGTTCATCGTTTTTTGCTCGTTGCGATAGGTAAACTCCACGATCTGCTCATCCGGCGAAACCACGTTGCCCTCTGTATCCGTCGTCCGATATTCGCCGAATCGCTCCGGCAAGGTCGTCATTCCTTTGGTCGTCCAACGCCGAATATCGCGATTCTCCAACTCGTACTTGCCTTTGCTGGCATCCAGTCTGGTATTCAGGAACACACACCGGGGGTAATTCTTCCAACTCCTGCCGAGACTCACCACCGGACATTCGCTTCGTACTACACAGGATTCGAACACAAATCCTTTGTCCTCTTTTCCCGCTCCGGATGCCGTCAAAGCGTCTGTTCCGGAACCGTCCTTGCTGCGAGGAAGGCAATGGAGCAAGCATTCCTTGAAATACACATTTCCGTTACCGCAGATAAAATCCACCGTGCCGTATATCTCGCATTGCTCAAAATACTTCAGGCCTCCTTCGCAATCCGCATAATAGGTGTCTTGGTGGCTCATGAGCCGCACGTTCCGGCAAACCGTTTTCGTGCCTTGATCCCATAGTGCCACAGCCCGTCCGTTATTATCGTGATAATAGTCCAACTCATTTCGGATTGTCAGGTTCGCCAAGTACGTTCCCTGCACTCCAGGCAGGATGCGCAGCGTCGCGCTCTTGTCGATCGATTCGTAGCGGTAGTCCGGCGCATTCACGATCACAGTTCCTTCCATCGACTCGCCAATGATAGCTATTCCGTTTGCCTCGATGGCGGTCAAAGCCAACTCGCCCAGGTCATAAACGCCGTTCGGCAGATAGATGGTCTTATGTCCCGTTTTGTTCGCGTCCATAAGCGCGCGTATAAAAAAGGTAGCACTCACACTCATCGTATCCACACGCATATCCGCACTATACACCCGCACAGGACTCGGAATAGGCGCACACGCCTCCTTATGCGCGTACACGCCTTCAACAAACTCAATCCGCGTCAACACGGTCTCCATATTCCGCAAACGGGTGATATAAATCTTGTTTTGGTTCGCGCGCAAAGGAATCGTCTGCGTCTGAAGCATATCCACCTCGCAAGTCGTATCGACCAAATGATACGTATCCGCTTCGTCGCTTTCACCGGCATAAACCTGCAATGAAGCAGCGTTGCGACCGTTGCGGGGACCAAAAGTCAAACGCAACTCACCTGCAACAGGACCTTTGGTAAACGAACACCAACCGGAACTATTCAGTTTGATGCCTTTCAGACCGTTCTTCACGCCCTCTGCGTCATTCACCAAACCCGAATAAGACAAGCCTCGGTCAGGATTTGTCGTGGGAACGCTTGCGCTAAAATCCCACAACAAATCATAACTGCCGGCAGCAACGCTCCTGACCACCAGAAGCATGGCTGCCAAAATAATTCCTATTTTTCGCTTCAAATTATTCATCAATGATGGTCTGCTTGATCTCCACCGGCACGTTCTTGTCACCCGGTTTCAAGGTCACTGCCATCTGTCCATTGCGCTTTCCGTTCTTGTCGTACGTGCAGAAGATAAAGGTCTGCTGCTCGTCATACCCCACTCCGCTCGGCACAAAATCACCCGGAGACTTGAGCTCGAAATGAGCCACTCCTGACGCATTGGTTGCCACGCTGCCGTCCGCATTGCTGCTGTACAACGTACTCTTGTCCGTTCCGACAAATTTATATACCAACTCGCCTGCGCCCACCGTGCTCCCAAGCGGGTTCTTGACGGTCACATCTACAGTCGCTTCTGTCTTGAACAGACAGGAACTCATCGTCATGGCTATTATAGCCATCAATACAATTTGAATTTTCTTCATATTAAGCATTTTTACGTTTCTCTAATTGTCCCTCCAGGGCTGCCAAGCAAGCGTCGATTCCCTCCTCAAACGAGTCGGCTGTCTTCTCCGCGAACATACCTGCGATACGGATTTTCACCTCTTTGTTGGCGTTGGTCTGCGGTTTGATCACGCTCATGCGGACCTCCACTTTGTCGTCGGCGTTCAAATGACGCTCAAAGCGATTCATTTTCTTCTCGATAAACTGTTCGAGTTTCTCTGCCATCTCGAAATTTACTGCATTAATTGTCAGATTCATAATACGATTTATTTTAAAGGTTAAACAAGATTTATTTTATACTTTCAACAAAAGTTTCAAAATCGGCTGCAAAGATACAACTTTTTTTGCATTTATGCAAATAAACATCTGAAAAATTTGTATATATTACGATTTTTTTTGTAAGATTCTTTCCGCCGGTTCGTACTTTGTCCATTGCGTCCAAATTTTATTTGGACACGGCTTTGCCGTCCTCTCTTTGCATTTCTCGCGCATTCTTGCGCGAGCCCTTCGTCCATTACGTCCGGATTTGATCCGGACACGGCTCCGCCGTCCTCTCTTTGCATTTCTCGCGCATTCTTGCACGAGCCCTTCGTCCATTACGTCCGGATCTAATCCGGACACGGCTCTGCCGTCCTCTATGTCTATTTCAGGTGGATGTTATCCACCGCCCTTCCTTTTTTGACATTTTTCATCCCCAAAAATTTGCATATGTCAAATATTTTTTGTACCTTTGCACCCGAAATGAAGTCCGAATAAGTCCGAAATGAAGTCCAAATCGACCCTAAATAAGGTCCGCATAAGGGTACCTTCGTGGGTGTCCTAGACTTTGTTAATTTATACTACGACACAAAAGACTGAAACACAGCACATTACGCGCCATGGCAATGCACTTGAAAACAAAGGTAATTAGCTGCTTGAAATGGGATGGATTCGATTTTGTCTCACTTCCGCGGTCAGCCACGCCTCACAAACGGGGTGTGCACTATTTTCATGCCTGCGTGGGAGTGAAAGCCCTGTGGGGCGCCATGGACACACGAAAAGAAGGACAGCACTACAAAAAGCGCATCGTCGTTCGCCCTTCGCGCTTCCGTGACGGACTCTTCGAACTCTATACGTACCATTTCCCGACCCATTGGTCAGCCGCCTGTATCGCCAACCGCGAGTTGATCAAAGAGGCGCAAAAGCTGGCGCACGCCATCGAGCATGACCATTCCTTGGAGGCACTCACTTGGCGCGTACGCTTCTTCAACCATTATTTTACGGTCGTCAAAGGCTGCCCGTTTCTACCAATACACATACGTCTCCATCTACCGCCAACTCCAAGCCGAGCGCAAGAAAGCCGCCGAACCGGAACCCGTCTCTTTTGAACCTGTCTCCGCGGACCAACCTTTCCGTCTCCGGCAACCCACCTTCAAAACCGCCTCAAACACGGTTCTGAATGCCTTTTCCACCCCAAACAACGCCTTTTCCCACCCAAACGAGCACTATTGGCAAGCCAATTTACCGCCTCCAATATAAAAAATCGCTCTAAAATTTGCACATACAAAAAAAATGTATTATCTTTGCACCCGATTACTTGTGCCGCAAGACCAAACAGTCACTTGCGGTTTTATTTTAGTAAATTACTTTATGCATTATTTATTTACAAGTGAATCGGTGTCCGAAGGACACCCGGACAAAGTGAGTGACCAGATATCGGACGCGATACTGGATAATATGTTGGCGCAAGATCCGCAGGCTCATGTGGCGTGCGAGACCCTGTGTACGACCGGGCAAGTGGTGATAGCCGGAGAAGTGAGTTGCAAGGGCTGGGTGGACATTCAGCAGATCGCCCGCAAGACCATTGCCGAGATCGGTTACACCAAAGCGGAATACAAATTCGAGGCGGAGAGTTGCGGTATTCTGACCGCGCTGCATGCCCAAAGCCAAGACATCAACATGGGCGTTTCGCGTGCGGAAGCGGACGAACAAGGAGCCGGTGATCAGGGAATGATGTTCGGTTATGCGACCGACGAGACGGACAATTTCATGCCTCTGACGCTCGACCTGGCGCACACCTTAGTCTATACGCTCGCGCGCATTCGCAAGGAAGGCAAACAGATGCTTTATCTCCGTCCGGACAGCAAGAGCCAAGTGACCATCGAATACGACGAGCAGAACCGCCCCGTCCGCATCGACACGATCGTATTGAGCACGCAGCACGACGAGGGAGTTACTTCGGAGTTGATCAAACAGGATGTGATCGACATCCTTCTGCCGCGTGTAGCAACGCGTGACAGCCGTTACGGACACCTGTTGCACGATTTTCTGGAGGACAAGAACGCCAAGCTGCTGGTGAACCCGACGGGCAATTTCGTCATCGGTGGTCCTCACGGCGACACGGGTCTGACGGGACGTAAGATCATCGTGGATACGTACGGCGGCCGCGGCGCACACGGAGGCGGCGCTTTCAGCGGCAAAGACCCGTCCAAAGTGGACCGTTCGGCAGCTTATGCCGCACGGTGGATCGCCAAACATCTGGTAGCCGCCGGAGTGGCGCACGAAGCGCTGGTTCAGGTCAGTTACGCCATAGGCGTAGCCAAACCCGTCTCGCTCTATGTCAACACGTACGGGACCGCGCAAGTGCCGATGAGCGACGCAGAGATAGCCGCCAAAGTGAACGAACTCTTCGACCTCCGTCCGGCAGCCATCATACGCGACCTCAAACTGACGCAACCGATGTACGAAGAGACCGCCAAATACGGTCATGTCGGACGCACGAACGAAGTGGTCACCAAGACCTTCTTCGACGCAGACGGCAAAGAATTTACACGCCAAGTAGAATTATTCACATGGGAGAAACTGAATCGATTAGAAGAAGTAAAAGCCAAGTTTGGCTTGTAATAGCGATCGTAGTCCTGTCGCTGGTCATTGACCAAGCGATCAAACTCTATATCGCTACGCATTTTGCGCTGGGCGAGAGCCGCGAGGTCTTCTCGTGGTTCTGGCTCTGCTATGTGGAGAACAACGGAATGGCGTTCGGCATCGAATGGTTCAGCAAGTTAGCCCTGACCCTCTTCCGGCTCGTGGCTGTGGGGCTGCTGGGATGGTACGTACACACGCTGATCTACAAGCAGCAGGCGAAAACAGGCTATATAGCAACCATCGCGTTCATCATCGCCGGCGCATTAGGAAACATCATCGACTGCGTCTTCTACGGCAAACTCTTCGGCTACGCCGGATGGTTCTACGGACGCGTGGTGGACATGTTCTATTTCCCGCTCATCCATAATAGCGCCGGAGAAGTGATCTTCTTCCGCCCGGTGTTCAACTTCGCGGACAGCTGTATCACATGCGCCGTGGCGGTCATCCTGCTCTTCTATCTCAAAGAGCTGAACACGGATTCAAGAGTCAAGAATCAGGACAAAAATGAAGCTCAATAAATACATATTCGTCCTTATTCTTTATTCCTTACTCTTTACTCTATCCGGCTGCCGCCCGAAAGGGATTTTGAGTTCGCGGGAGATGCGCCAAGTGCTGGTCGATCTGCATAAGACCGACGGAATGTTGCAGATAAGAGGCATGCGGAACATGGAATTTGAAGATCGAGACATGTATTACGCGCAAGTGCTGGCGAAACATAATGTGACCCAAGCGCAGTTCGATTCGTCCCTCGTCTGGTACACCGCCCACCCGCAGTTCTTCAATAAGATATATCCGAAAGTGCTCAAAGAACTGGAGGCGGAGGAAGAAGCCTTCAACGAGCTACACGCCGAAGAGCTGGCAGGGACAAGCAATAAGAAGTCAACCATATCAGACCTGCCTCAGCATTCAGCCTTCAGCCGAACCGATCTGGACAGCGTGCTTTGGGTGATGCAGAACGGATACGGAAACTCATGGAACCGATGGGAAAGACCGCTCCCCACTCCTCCTTACAGAAGCGAAAAATAAATTAGTGCATGATCTTATAGATCAGCTCCTTCCATAGATCTGGATCTTTCGCGGAAGGGTTATTGATACCCTTCAGACGCGCGTCGGTCTCACGCAGATAGCCGATAATAAGGAAAGTCTTACCGGCAGAATAACGCCTGGCAGCCATCTCGTAATCCTTGACAAAATAAGGGTTAATACCCAATTCCTTTGCCACCACAGCCTGCGTCTTATTCGGCAGATAGTGGTACATCAGCAGGTTAGAAAAGAAAGTGAACAGAGGTGCCATCTCGCGAATCATAGGATGATCCTTGCTGCCGCCGAAATACTGCGCGATGCGGTTCGCTTTCGCTACATCGCCGCGGATAAGCGCAGACTGAAGTTCCATGATATTATAGTCCTTCGATATTCCGATATTGCGCTCCACCAGCGCTGCGTCGATCGTGTTCACCCCTTCCGGACGACCCGCGATAAGTTTATCCAATGCGCCAACGATCGCCGACAGGTCTGTTCCTAAATGGTCCGCCAGCAGCGGAGCGACCTTCGGATCAATAGTAAGTCCTCCTCCGTTTCTTCCGTGGGATGAGTTGTATTCGGCGATATAATTCAGAATCCATTTCTCCACCTCATAGTCACGCAGTTTGTCGGACTGCAGCCAGACGACCTGCGGGTGCTCCGCTACTTTCTTCCAGAGGTTCTGCCGCTTGTCCGGCTTGCCGTTGTAACAAATGACCAAGACCGTTTGGGGCATAATGACATTCAGATACGCCTCCAAAGCCTCCCATTTCTTGACCGCTTGCGCTTCGCGCACGATGACCACCTTTCTTCCTCCCATCATCGCATACCCGCGCGCCGCAGAGATCACCGGCGCAATATCCGCTCCCTGCAGATCACGGCCATACACCGTCTGCTGGTCAAACTCACGCGCCATCTCGTCCAGGGCGTGCGTAGCGATATACTCGTACACGCGGTCGATATAATACGGTTCCTCGCCGCAGAGAATATAAACCGGTGCGTACTTGTCGGCTCTCAAAGCCGCCATTATGTCGGAATATTTGGAAGTCATTACTGATAACTGATTTCTGATGGCTTGTTCCTTACTCCCAGTGTCTATCGGGCGCAAAGAGTCTTCGTGCGCCATGGAGCCAAGTGGTCCACACCATATGGCGGGCATAAGCGGGGCTATATGGCGCTATTCGTTGCGCGTTCGCTACACGGGAACGCATCGTATAAATCTTGCGTGCGAGACGCCCTTTCGGCGCTTGCTGCTCATCTTTTGGCGTGCGCATCTGTCCGGAGAGCAAATCTTCCGTCATTCGCTCCGCACGGGCTGCTACTGCATCGGTATAGAATAGCGCTTCTTCCCGCGGCAACCCCAGATACGTATGCATCACATAGGCATACAACTTCCATGCGTCCATGAGCCGCAGCGAACGCAGATACTTGCGCAGACGAGCCACATCGATCCGGTCCTTATAATGATGCAGCAGCAGCGTCAGATCGCATATCTGGCGCACGTTCGCTCCTGTAGAGAGCATATGTTCCCACGAATGAAGGAAGATCAACAGCGCATTGAAGGTCGGCTCCGGCACACGCACCTCTACCCCATTCAGCATAAGCGGTTCCGCCTTCTCCATTCCTTCGCGCTCATAAGCGGCATAGAGCCGTTCGTCCCGCGGGTGTTGCAGGCTGACCGTCACGCGGTGTACCTCTATTGACACCCCGTCGGCGATGAGGTTATAATGCTTGTAATGGTCCAGCTCTTCGTCGAACTTAAGCGCGGTAGGAAAAGTCTCTCGCATCACCGCGCACGCCGGGTGGTATTGCGCGGGACCGACATAGAGGTCTATATCCCCCCACGCGCGATAATAAGGTTCGGGATAGAGCGCCGCGAGCCCTGCTCCCTTCATCAGTACGGCGTGGATGCCTGCGTCCTGCAACGCTTTCCAAGCTTTCTCCAAGGTATATTGAAGCGCCACTTGGTTCTGCATCGTCGCCATACAAACACTCTTCATCTGCGCACGCACGGCAGCAGAAAACGTCTCTAGTCCCAACACAAAAGGAAAGACCAGCGCACCTGTTCCTTGGTGCGCATGAAGCGCCGGAAGGAGCTGTGTATGCTCCTCCGTCCATTGCACTTGCTCGCCCCATAATGCAGCGCGAACAAGTGAAAAATAAGCAGAAAACTCACTTCGCATAATACAATCAGGTCAGATCATACCCATAATGCCGCAAACGCCCGGTATTGGACCGCCAATCGCGATCCACCTTGACGAAGAGCTGCAGGAACACTTGTTTCTGGAAGAAATCCTCTATATCCTTGCGTGCCTGCGAACCGACGCGTTTGAGCGCCGCCCCGGCTTTGCCGATGATGATACCCTTCTGGCTCTCCCGCTCGCAGTAGATCACCGCGGAGATACGGATAAGATGCTCTTCCTCTTGGAACGACTCCACCTCAACCTCCACCGAATAAGGAATCTCCTTGTCGTAATTGAGCAGCACTTTCTCGCGGATGATCTCGTTCACAAAGAACCGCTCCGACTTGTCGGTCAGCTGATCTTTCGGGAAGAAAGGAGGTCCGACAGGAAGCGCCTCTTTGATGGCGTCGAAGAGTTGCGCTACGCCGAAACGTTCTTGCGCCGAAATAGGAAAGATCTCCGCTTCGGGCAGTTGGCTATGCCAGAAAGCCACAAGCGACTCAAGGGTCTCTTGGGTCGTCAGGTCAATCTTGTTAATGATGAGGAAAACTCTCGTCCCCGCAGCCGACATCCGCTTCACTTTCTCCAGAAAGTCGGCATTACGGTCGGCTGTGTCCTGCGGTTCGGTCACATAGAGCAACACATCCGCATCCACCAACGCCGAACGGCTGAACTCCAGCATCTTCTCCTGCAACCGATAATTAGGCGAAAGCACGCCCGGAGTGTCGGAATAGACCATCTGGAAATCCTCGCCGTTGACGATACCAAGAATGCGGTGGCGGGTCGTTTGCGCCTTCGATGTGATGATCGACAGACGCTCCCCCACCAGCGCGTTCATTAACGTAGATTTGCCAACATTGGGGTTGCCCACAATGTTGACAAATCCTGATTTATGATTACATGACTGCGTCATACAGCTCATCTACGGAGTTGAAGAGTTTAGCCGGCGAGAGTTTGGTTACCTTGCAACCCATCTTCTTCTCGATTGCCTTCAGGTCGATCTTCTTCGGATCGCCCATGAGGATGATCGTTACCGGCTTGCCCTGTATGTTCTCTTGGTAGAACTTCTCGATGTCGTTGAACGTGAGTGCGTCGATAGCCGCAGCATTCACTTTCGCCGGGTCATCTTTGTAACCCAGACGCTGCCAGTACTCGTACGTAGCGGCTTTGGAGCGCATCGACGGCTTAGCGGTCTGCGCAGCCTGCTTGAGGGCAGCCTTGAGAGCAACCAACTGAGTCGAGTCCTTCGGCATGTCATTCAAGATATCCATATACACGCTGATCGCGTCGTTGACCTTGTCGCTCTGCGTTCCCACATAACCGATGAAGTAGCAGTCCTTACCCGGCAGCTCCGGAGTTGCATCCACACCGTAAGCGGAATAAGCCATGGAGCGTTTTACACGGATCTCATTCATGATAATACCCGTGAAACCGCCGGACATATACTGGTTGAAAGCGTCAGATTGTACATCCGAAGCAATGTCATACGGACGACCGTTGATGTAGAAATAGAGATCCGCCTGCTGTACATTGCTGTTCGGCAAGAAGAGCACGGTCGGTTTGTCGTATTTCTGACGGTCCTGTACGAACGGAGACTTGGACGGTTTCATACCCTCGGTCAACGGCAGTTCGTCTTTCAGTTTGTCCGCAGGAAGTGTACCGCAATAGAACACATCGAGCGCGTAAGTACGAGCCGAAGCTACCAGACGTTGCACTTGTACGCCGTCCATATTCCAGATATCAATAAACTTCACTTCGTCCAAGAAGGCAGATTTCTTGCCGTACATAGCATATTGCATGAGCGCCGATTTCTGTACAGCCGTACGTTTCTGGCGGCTCAGACGGGAGAAGAACTCACTACCCTTGACCGCATCCAACTGTTTCTGCTCCAGGTACGGCATGAGGAGCTGGCGGTTTACCAGATTCATGATCTTGTTGATATTGCCGTCCTCACCGGAGATGGAGATATAGAAATAGGAGTCATTGCAACCATAGGCAACCGAAGCTCCCAGTTCAGCCATCTGCTGTTTGAAATCCTTACCTTCGGTAGCCGGAGCGCCCATGATACCTGCGTTGTTCATCAACGAAGCAGCGTACGGCAGAAGCGGCATCTCGTGCTCGCCCACACCATAACGGAGCGTCAGCGTGAAAATGTCATTCTTCGTGTTCGGTGTATAACGCAGCGTCACGTTCTCGCCCAGTGAGCTGACTTTCACGTCGTTGAAGTCATTGAAGGTCTGTTTCAGCTCACCCTTCGGCAGTTTCATGAACTCCTCGGCATAAGCGGTCTTCGCATTCTTCACCGGATCAAGCGGTTTGATATTCGGCTTCGGCAGCGTCTTTGCCTTCATGTTCTTGGTGTCCTCGTCAAAGGAGATGGTCATATGGTCAGCATCGAAATATTTCTTTGCCACGCGTGCAATCTCCTCTTTGGTGAGGTTCTGAATCTTCTCGTTTGCCGTGAAGATGTCATCTACCGGTTTTGCATATGTGAATGCATCCACGAGCACGCTCATCTTGGTCGAAGGCGATTCGTTGAAGCCCTTGTAGCTCTGGGCATACATATGTTTTACGTTCGCGATCAGCTCATCCGAGATCTCGCCGCGTTTGATCTTGTCGATCTCGCGCATTACGATTGCCTCGGTAGCCTTGTCGGACTCGAACATCTGCTGGTTTGCGTCATAGTACGGAACTGCCATCACGATCACACGTCCGTCATTACGACGGGTGTCGGAGAAGGCATATGCTGCGGAAACATCACCCTTGGTGTTCACTTGATCCAGCAGACCGGTCTGACCGTTGTAGAGCAGTTCGCAAACGAACTCCAGTACATCCTGATCCGGATCGCCCTCTTTGACACCCTGATAAACCCAAGCTACCTGCGGGTTGTAACCCAGATTGTAGTGCTTCTTTCCGGTCAGCTTAACCTCCGGATAGCTCGGACGAGCAGGCAACTCTTTCGGCTCCAAACGACCGAAAGTCTGCGCAATCATCGGCTTGGTGCTCTCGGTGTCGAAATCACCCACGATGATCAATGCCATGTTGTTCGGCACATACCATGTGTTGTAGAACTCGATCAGACGGCTCAGACGCGGATTCTTCAGGTGCTCCGGCAGACCGATCACGTCGCGCTCGTACGGAGAACCTTTGTAGATATCTTCCATCAGCTGTTTTTGCGCCTGCGAAGAAGGCTCGTTGGCGTACATGTTATACTCCTCGAACACGTTCTCCAGCTCGGCTTGGAACGTACGGAACACAGGATTAATCAGACGGTCGGAGAAGATCGTCAACCAGCGGTACATCTCTGCTGCTGGGAACGAGTTATGATACGCTGTCAGGTCATAGGACGTGTACGCGTTCACGCCCTCAGCTCCGATGAGGTCCAGCATGTTGAAGAAATCTTCGGTCGAAGAGATCTTCGCCTCACGCATGGAGCACTCGTTGATCTTCGTTGCGAGTTCCTCGCGCACTTTCGGATCCGTTGCGTCGCTGTACTGGTCATACAAAGCAATGATCGAATCATAGATCGGTTTCTCTTTCTCCCAATCCAATGCACCGATACGTTGCGTACCCTTGAAGAGCATATGCTCCAGATAGTGAGCCAAACCGGTGTACTCGGACGGCTCGTCCACAGCTCCGGCGCGAACTACTACATAGCCCGTTACATCCGGCGCATCGTGGTCTTCCCACAAAAGCACAGTGAGACCATTTTCCAACTTGTACTCAGTCAAACCCTCACGGGTCTGAGCAGAGAGAAATGCGATGCTGCATACCAGCAGCAGAGCGCTAAGTAAATACTTTCTCATTGTTGTTAATTATTTAGTTTGTTCTATTTTATCTAGTTTAACTAGTTGTACTAGTTTATCTAGGTTTTCTTACCATTCGAGGAGAACTTTGCCGCATTGACCGCTTACCATGACGTCGAAGCCCTTTTGGAAGTCCTCGAACTGGAAGCGGTGGGTGATCACCGGACTGAGGTCCAGTCCTCCGAGCAGCATCTGCTCCATCTGATACCAAGTCTCCCACATGCGGCGACCCGTGATTCCTTTGATTGTCAAGGCATTGAAGATCACATCCGACCAGTTGACCTGGGTGTCAGAAGGGAGGATACCGAGCTGGGCGATGTTGGCACCTTTGTACATATGCTCGATCATCTCATTGAAGGCAGCAGGTGCGCCGGACATCTCCAGTCCCACATCGAAACCTTTGATGCCTAATTGCTTCATCGCGCCTTCTACCGTCTCGCCCTTGCTGCCATCTACTGTCAGCGTCGCACCCATCTTCTTGGCGATCTCCAGCCGCAGCGGATTGATGTCCGTCACCACGATATGTTTGGCTCCCGCATAGCGGCAGATTCCTGCTGCCATCGTTCCGATCAGCCCTGCGCCCGTGATCAGCACATCTTCGCCCAAAAGAGGAAAAGCAAGTGCCGTATGGGTGGCATTGCCGAACGGATCCATGATCGCTGCGAAATCGTCAGGTATCTCCGGACGCAACTTAACCACATTACTCTCCGGAATCGTCACGTACTCTGCGAAACAACCGTCTTTGCCCATTATTCCGACCGAGATCGTATTCTCGCACACATGTCCCATGCCTCTGCGGCAGTTGCGGCAATGTCCGCAAACGATATGCCCTTCCGCCGTGACGCGCTCGCCAACCTTGAAATTGCGCACACCTGCGCCCACTTCGGCTACTATTCCCACGAACTCATGACCCATCGTATAAGGCGGTTTGCAGTGGCTTTGCGACCATGCGTCCCATTTGTACATGTGCAAATCCGTTCCGCAAATAGCGGCTTTGATGACCTTGATCAGCACGTCGTTCACGCCCACTTCCGGCATCGGAACTTCTTCCATCCAAATGCCCGGCTCCGCATATTTCTTAACTAATGCTTTCATTTCCTTTGTCCCTTGTACTTTGTCACTTTGTCACTTCAATACACCAAGAATCGTGCCAATCTTCGTAAAGGCGGCGATACATTTATCCAATTGTTCGCGTGTATGCGCGGCGGAAACCTGCACGCGGATACGCGCCTGTCCTTTCGGAACGACCGGATAATAAAAGCCCGTTACGTATATTCCTTCTTTCTGGAGCGCCGCAGCGAACTCCTGACTCAGCCGTGCGTCATACAGCATAACTGCGCAGATAGCAGACTGCGTCGGCTTGATATCGAATCCTGCCGCTTTCATCTTCTCTACGAAGTACGCCGTGTTCTCGTGCAGACGATCCTGCAGCTCGTTGCTCCGCGTCAAGATCTCAAACGTCTTGATTCCTGCCGCGGCAATCATCGGCGGGATCGAGTTCGAGAACAGATACGGACGGCTGCGCTGACGCAAGAGGTCAATGATCTCTTTCTTACCCGTAGTGAAACCGCCAACCGATCCGCCGAACGCTTTGCCGAGCGTGCCGGTGATGATCTCCACCTTGCCGCGCATGTTGTATAGTTCGGTCACGCCGTGTCCGGTCTTGCCGACCACGCCTGCCGAGTGGCTCTCATCCACCATGACCAGCGCGTTGTATTTCTGCGCCAACTCATAGATCTTATCCAGCGGACAGACGTTACCATCCATGGAGAACACACCGTCCGTTGCAATAATTCGGAAACGCTGTGCCTGCGCTTTCTTCAGCTGCTCCTCCAGATCCGCCATGTCTCCGTTCGCATAACGGTAACGAACCGCCTTGCAAAGCCGCACGCCGTCGATGATAGAAGCGTGGTTGAGCGCATCGGAGATGATAGCATCTTCTTCGGTCAGCAGCGGTTCAAACAGACCGCCGTTCGCGTCAAAACAAGCCGCATAAAGGATCGTATCCTCTGTTCCGAAGAAGTCCGAGATCACCTTCTCCAGCTCTTTGTGCGTGTCCTGCGTGCCGCAGATGAAACGCACGGAAGCCATGCCGTAACCGCGTGCGTCCATACGCGCCTTCGCAGCTTCGATCAACTCTTTATTGTCCGCCAAACCCAGATAGTTATTCGCACAGAAGTTAATCACTTCCTGTCCGCCTTCTACTTTGATTCCGCTTGACTGCGGGGTGATGATCACCCGCTCGTTCTTATAAAGTCCTGCCTCCTTGATCTCCGCCAAGGTCTGCTGCAGGTGTTTCTGAAATTCCTGATACATAGTTGTTTGTCGCTTAGTACTTTGTCCCTTTGTCACTTTAAATGATTCCCTGCTCCAACATAGCCGTCGCCACTTTCATGAATCCGGCGATGTTCGCGCCCTTCACGTAGTCGATCGTGCCGTCTTTCTGCGTGCCGTAACGGACACATTGTTCGTGAATCGACTCCATGATATGATGCAGACGCTCATCCACCTCTTTTCCTGTCCAACTCAGGTGCTCGGCGTTCTGGGTCATTTCCAGACCGCTTGTAGCCACGCCGCCTGCGTTGACCGCCTTGCCCGGTGCAAAGAGCACTCCGTTATGCTGGAAGAAATGGATCGCTCCCGGTTGGCAGCCCATGTTCGAAACCTCGCAGCAACACCAGCAACCGTTTGCCTTCAGCTCCTTCGCGTCCTCTTCGCTCAACTCGTTCTGGAACGCACATGGTAGCGCAATGTCGCACGGTACCGACCATGCCTTCTTGCCCGCGGTAAACGCACAGAGCTCCGGGAACTTGTCCGCCATGTCTTGCACTTTATTGCGGTTCGAAGCACGCATAACGAGCATGTAATCAATCATCTCTTTCGTAATACCGTCCTTAATTTCTACTACGCCGTCCGGTCCGCTGATCGCCACTACTTGTGCGCCCAACTCAACCGCTTTCGTCGCAGCTCCCCAAGCCACATTACCGAAGCCCGAAATAGCCACTTTCTTTCCCTTGATATCTTTGCCGGCTTTGTGCAGCAGGTGTTGCGTGAAATAGAGTGCGCCGAAACCGGTGGCTTCCGGTCGCAGAATACTTCCGCCCCAAGTCATGCCTTTGCCTGTCAAAACACCTGTATGGTATTCGCGCGCGAGTTTCTGATACATTCCGTTCAGGAAACCGATCTCACGTCCGCCGACGCCCACATCGCCTGCCGGAATATCCTGATCCGGACCGATGCAACGCCACAATTCCAACATGAACGCTTGGCAGAATCGCATAATCTCCGCATCACTCTTTCCCACCGGATCAAAGTCCGAACCGCCTTTCGCGCCACCCATCGGCAGCGTCGTCAGCGCGTTCTTGAACGTCTGCTCGAAGCCTAAGAACTTCAGCATCGACGGCGTGACCGCTCTGTGGAAACGCAGACCGCCTTTGTACGGACCGATCGCGCTGTTGAACTGAACGCGGTAACCGAGGTTCGTCTGCACTTCGCCCTGATCGTCAATCCATGTCACGCGGAACGTGAAGATTCGATCCGGCTCCACCATCCGCTCTACGATTTTGGCTTGCTCAAACTCCGGGTGTTGGTTGTACACCTCTTCAATCGACTCCAATACTTCCTGAACCGCCTGCAGGTACTCTGCTTCCCCCGGGTGTTTCGCAGCCAAACGCTGCATAATGTCTTGTACTTTCATTATTTTGTGTTTTTATGGTTAGAATTTTTTTCTTACTATTGTTGCGATATTTTAAGTTCCGCGTTACGTAAATTCGTTTAATTCGCGTAATTCGCCGTTTTAAAAAATCTGTTTAATTTGTGAACCTTAAAAATTCGTTTAATTCGCGTAATTCGCCGTTTTAAAAAATCTGTTTAATTTGTGAACCTTAAAAATTCGTTTAATTCGCGTAATTCGCCGTTTAATAAATTGTTGGTAATTGTGGATAATTGTTGACCAATAAAAATGTTTTTAATGTTTATTGCTTTTGAAGGCTTTTACTCGCAGAGTTGCGGAGTTTGTTGGTAAAAACTATCCGAAAGCTTGCTTGCGAGGAGTTTTTACCGGCAAAATACGCATGGCGCTTTGCGCTAAAGCCTTCAAAAGGGTTTTATATGTTTTTTTTCTTAAAATTATCGTAACAATTTATTTAATTATGCATCGCAAAGTATTTCCACAGCGGCGCGGCATGCAGCGCTTGGATGATCTCGCCGTCCTCCAGCATTTCTCGAACCTGCTCCTTCTCCATGATATCCACATGAATGTCCTCTGTCGCCTCCTGGTGTTGTTCGCGGCGTTTCTCCACGCCCGTTGCTAAAAAGGTATAAGACAAGTTGTTATGATTCGTCGGATTCGGCGAAAGGGTCATGAAAAGACTCCATTCCCCGCCCTCATATCCGGTCTCTTCGCTCAACTCGCGCTTGGCTGCTTCCAGCGGCGTCTCGCCCGGATCAATCACGCCTGCCACTAACTCATAGTGCGTCTCACCCAGCGCGTGACGGTATTGATCCTCCATCACCATCTTGCCGTCTTTGGTAATGGCAATCACGTTGATCCAGTCGGGAAACTCCAATATGAACCAAGTCGGAATCTGCTTGCCCGAAGGCAACTCCACACACTCCTGACGCACAGAAAGCCACGGTCCCAACCGCAGTATATTCTCGCTGTGCACCACCTTCCAAGGACGATTATCAATTTTCGGATACATTGCTATTCTTCCAATTTTGCCTGCAAAATTACTACTTTTTTTTCATATATGCAAGTGCGCGCGCGTTTTTTCCTAATTTTCTCACCTTTCACCTCTCTCCCCCTTTAGGGGGTTGGGGGGCTTTGCATGCAGTAATCTATTGGTGATTCTTAGGTGATTCTTAGGTGATTCTTAGGTGATTCTTAGGTGATTCTTAGGTGATTCTTAGGTGATTCTTAGGTGATTCTTAGGTGATTCTTAGGTGATTCATAGGTGATTCATAGGTGATTCATAGGTGATTCATAGGTGATTCGTAGGTTAGTAAGCGAATCACACTATGGTTACACTATACTCAAACAGGGAAAAACGCCTTACTGCCCCACTCCGCCACCGCCGCCGAGACGGGACGATTCATCGAGATCGCCCACTTTGCGGTTCTTGTGCTGCTGGTACTGACCGAACATCCATGTCACGGACAGCATCACACGCTGCTGGCGGACGGTATTCTTATACCACGAACGATAGCCCGGCTGCTGACCTAAATCGTCACTTTGGAAACTGAGCGAACGAAGCAGATCCTGCACATTGAGATTGAAAATCAGTCCTTTCTTCATCCACATCTTACGCACGCCGAAGCTTGCAAAATAAGTACTCCCCGAGCGGTTATAACCCGTAGTCATCGGGGACGACCAGTTGCCGTCGATCGTCAGCGTCCAGTCCTGCGGCAGATACGCCGAGAGCGTGCCTCCCACATAGCCGTAATGGCTCCTATTCTCATACACCGGCGTGCCGTCCGCTTGTTTCTCGTACGACTTGTTGATGAAATGCAGCCATCCGGCATTGACCGTAAGCGCCAGCCATGCGCCCTGCATCGACTTGGAACCGTCCTCCGCCTTAACATACTTCGGCACCAGCGGCAACTCCGTCAGCGATATATTCGCACCATGCGTAGTGCACGTACCGAAATTCGACCATTGAGAGAGACCGATTCCGTTCGGCAGAATCGTCACTTTGGAGGAGAACATATCCTGCGTGTGCGCAAAATTGAAAGTCATATTGAGGTACTGCGTCCAGCTGAAATGCACCTCCACATCGTTGTTAAACTCCGGCGTGAGGTTGGTATTTCCTTTCTGGATCGAATAGGCGTCCACGTACGAAGTAAACGGATTCAGCATCCAGTAGTTCGGACGTTTGATACGCCGCGTATAGCTCGCAGAAACGGCTATCGGCTGCTGCAACTTACCCAGCGGCTTCGTCGTATAGCCGATATAAGCGGTCGGGAACGGGTCAAAATAAGACTTGTTGATGACCGAATCCAAGCCGTCGTCTTTCCAGTCGCCGTGCGAAAACGTATATTCGCCGCGCAGACCCAGCTTAACCGACCAATGTTCGCCGAACTGTTTGCCGACAGAGATATATGCCGCCGCCACGTGCTCGTCATAACGGAAAGCGTTATGATCCGTCGGACGCACATCTCCGTTGCGCGTCGAATCGGTCGTCATGTTATTGTCGGTCGAAGAGAGCGCATACTTGACGCCGGCTTCAATCATACCGGTTTTCCAGAACTTGGTCTGGAAGTCCATCTTGGCAGAATAAATATTGACAATCTGCCTGCTTCTAATGTCAATTCCAAGCGCACTAATACCATTAAAAGGCTTGTCGTATCGCGTCTCTTGGAAATTCACGGAACCGTTGTTGTAGCGGTTGTAATCGACATTAACGGTCAGCTCGCGCTCCAGATCCTCCGAGAACGTGTGCGTATAGTTGAGGTTCGCCGTGTGCTGCGGAGCTTTCAGACGATTCTGCGAATTGGTCGTACTGTTCGTCGTGTCCGTTCCTTGGATCATATAAGCGGCATTGAGCCCCGGCACGATATACTGGTCCACGTCCATGAACGGCACCTGAAGGATAAAACCGAGCGTGTTGAGCGAATCCACATACCAGTCGTTACCGACCTTCAGCATGTAGTACTGGAAATTGATGTTGTAATCCGAATAGGAGTAGTTCTTCAGCGCCGGCGTCTCGCGGTAGGACTCAAAGTCAATGTCATTCTGCGCAAAGACCTGCGTGAACTGGCCGAAAGTGTACGTCTTATCGCTCCGGTAATTGAGGTTGAGTGACACCATTTCTGTGTTCAGCCACCGCCTCACATCGCCGAAATACATTCCTCCATAACCGGCAGAAAGCATTCCGTTCAGACCTTTCATCATATTCCGCTTGGTCTTGATATTGATGATTCCACCTTGACCCGAAGCGTCGTATTTAGCAGAAGGATTCGAGATAATTTCAATCTTCTCGATCGTGTTTCCGTCCGTTCCGTCCAACATGGCTTTGAGCTGCTGACCGCTGAGGTACGAAGGCTTGCCATCGACATAGATCTCCACCGATTTACCGTTCACGGTAATATTGCCGTCCTTGTCGATCCGCACACCCGGCGAACGGCGGAGAATATCATTTCCGTTAGAACCCGCCGCGAGCGGCGAAGCAGAGACATTCACCACCAACTTGTCCATCTGTCGCTCAATAAGCGGTTTCTTGGCTTTCACCTCCACCTCTTTGAGCCGCTCTGTCTCTTCGCGCAGCACAAAATCCGGTCCGCCGAACGCCGTTTGATAACCCACATACGAAGCCTGAATAATTAGTCCCTTGGTACTTAGTCCCTTAGTCACTTCTACTTCGTACTTTCCCTCCTCATCGGTAATAGCACCGGTTACCAGACTGGAATCGGGCGCAAGCACAGAAATCGTCACATACGGCATGGCTTCGCCGCGGCTATCCACCACACTTCCTTTAATCGTCTCTGCTTTTGCTGCTACAGAGACTAACAGAGCAAATAATAAAACTAGCTTTTTCATAACTCAAATTTCAAATCCGGTGCAAAAGTACTGCTTTTCTTGCGCCCGGTATATGAAAAAACGGACATTATATGTTTTTATGCAAAAAAGACCGAAAAATCGTCCGTCAAAGGAATACCGAGCATTCGGAACTGCCCCGGCGAGACACACCCCATCTGCTGAAACTCCATCGCGGCGTGACTCAAATCATAATAACCATGCTCCAAAACCGTTGCCAGCAAATCAATCGGTTTGCCTTGCGCAGCCTGGATCTGCATGGCTTGTATCGCACGATGAAAACGCCTCAGACGCACATACTGCTTCGGCGGAATACCCACATAATTACGGAAAACCCGCAAAAACTGCCTTTCACCCAAACAAGCCACGGAAGCCATCTCTGCCGCCGAGATATTGCCTTTCGCTTCATCACAAGCGGCAATCACTTTTCTTATCCGCGCATAGTTGATATCTTCCTTTACAGGAATACGCCCCAAGAAAAAAGCATCCATTTGCGGCGCAATATCTTCCGCCTTGAGTGTTGATTTGAAGATCTGATCCAAGTGCGCCAAACCTTCATCGCCCGATTCGCTTGCCCTCAACACTTTGCCGGATAACTGCTGCAGATCCACACCGGTTAATATATGCATGCCTCCCGGCTCAAAATCCATCATCATTCCTTCGAACCAACCGCTGACAGTAGTAAGCCCCAAAGTGGTCTGATTCGCGCCGAGCAACAGCAACTCATCGGATTGCTTGCCGCCTATTTCCACAACGGCATTCCGGACAAAGATCAGACTGCCGTAGTTGGGTAACATCGGCTGCACATGCTTCCCGTTCACAAACCGCGGATCGTCTGCAGGAGGCGTCATCGTATCGGTCGAACCCTCCGCGCGCACGAACACATAGCGGGATATATACGGTCGCAGAAACGCTGCGGGATGAATGATTTGAAAAAACATTAGTTTACTTTTTGCGCAAGTAGATAAAGAAAGTCGTCCCTTTGGACGAAGTCGCGAACTCGATTCGTCCGCCGGAACCTTCCACGATATGCTTCGAGATCGCCAAACCGAGTCCGTTTCCGTTGGACTTGGTAGTGAAGTTCGGCTGGAAAATACGCGCCTGAATATCCTTCGGTATTCCTGTTCCGTCGTCGGAGATCGAGATCTGCACTTCGCGGTCCGAATAAGCGGCGTTGAGCACCACAATAATATCGGTCGGCGAAGCCTGCAAGGCATTGCGGATAATATTGACGAAGACCTGGCTGATCTGCTCGTTGTCCGCACGTACCATGACACCGGAGTCGGCTCCCACATACCGCACAGGGATCTGTTCGTCATTCGCACGCTGGAGCGTAATGACATTCGACAGTTTTTCGGCTACGTCCACTTCTGTCGTTATTACCTCCGGCTGCTTGGCAAAAGCGGAGAAAGACTGCGCTATATGCGCCAGATTGTCGATCTCAGCTATCAGCATCTTAGTGGTCTTGTCGAAATACTCGTCAAATCCCTCTTTGCCGCGTTTGAGTTGCAGTTTCTGGACGGACAGTTTCATGGGTGTAAGCGGATTATTGATCTCATGTGCTATCTGTCTCGCCATCGTCCGCCAAGCTCCTTCGCGCTCCGCGCGAGCCAACTGCTCCGCACTCTCCTCTACCCGATCGACCAGCATGTTATACCGCTCCACGAGTGCACCCAATTCATCGTGATAAGGGTACTCGATATGATTGTCCCGACCGCCGATCTCGAACCGACGCATCTTGTCCGCAAGCATGGATATTGGCGCCGTCATGGACCGCGTGGCGAAATACGAGACAAAAAGCGAAAAAAGAAGCGCCAGCAAATATGCCGGGACAAGCCGTTTGAGCAGGGACTGCACCTCCGCCTGACGCGTCTGTTCGCTCAAGAAATAAGGAACCGCAATATACCCGATCGTGACGAACGCACCATTATGAAACGGCAGATAAGCAATGAGGTAAGGCTGTTCCTTGATCTGCTCATAGAAAAGCGCAATATGGTCGTCGCTGAAGAAAGGCTTGCTGGGATTCATGTTACGCGACAGGATGCCGCCGTCAAACAACTGCGGCGAAGAAGAAGCCAGTAACTCGCCATTCATCGCATAGACATGGATATCTTGGTGCATATCAATACTCAGGTCACGCAGGTCAATGGTCAGTCCGTCCGACTGCAACGGAGTCAACGTCACATCCCAGTAATAAAGCGACCGCAGATACGACTGGATATACTCCGCCTTCGTGATCAGATCCCGACGCTGCTGCTCCTCCACGCTGGAATAGACATAGCGGATCGACATGAACAGCGTGAAGATAAAAATCATAGTCACGCACGTCAAAACGACCACCAGGATTCGAGACGTAATAGGTATGTTTCGCAAAGATTTTTTCATCCGAACGAGCGAATAAACATTTTTCGGTTGCAAAATTACAACAATTTTTGCACATGTCAAAATAATTTTGTACCTTTGCACGCTTTTTTGGTACAAAATATACATTATGGTACAAATTTTAACGGCTTTTCTATTAGGATTGCTCACAATATTGGACCCTTGCACGCTGGTGACAAGTATTACCGCCATCAGCTATATCGACAAGGAAATCAATAATAAACGCAAAGTTCTGAGCAACGGCGCTATGTTCGTGCTGGGTAAACTGGCGACGTACGTTCTGCTCAGTATTCCCTTCCTAATGGGTGCGCAGACCGACGGTATTCAGCATGTGCTGAGTCATTGGGGCGAACCGATCTTGGCGGGATTCATGCTCGTCTGTGGTATTGTGCTGCTCTTCAGCGGACATCACCACCACACGCACGACCATGGTGTCAGCAAATTTCTCCAAAATGCGGACTCCAACGCCAGCTGGCTGTGGTCGTTCATCCTCGGTATCTTCTTCGCAATCGCCTTCTGTCCGCATCGCTTGGTCTATTTCCTGACCATGATAGATATTACCCTGACGCTGCCGAGCACGTGGAACTGGCTTATGCCGGTAATCTTCGGTCTCGGAACAGGTCTGCCGATCATGCTCATTGCTTGGCTCGTAAGTTACAGCGCAGTCAGCATCGGCAATCTGACCCAGAAAATGACCCATTTCGAGAAGTGGTTCCGGCATATTTGTGCCGTCCTTTTCATCGGTATCGGTATCTATCTGTGTATCCATTGCGTGATCGAAGCGCACGAACATGCCCACGGAGACTGCTGCCACCATGAGCATACAGAATTGGTCAAATAACCTTATCGTAAATCGTCAATGAACTTGGGTTTTCAGTTCAAGCAATTCTTCGTCCGGCATGACCGTTGTGCCATGAAAGTGGGAACCGACGGGGTGTTGTTGGGCTGCTGGAGTGGCTATGATGCAGCCGCTGCCGGGTCACCTACAATACCACATCGTTACCACTACGCAAGGTGCCTTGACATTGGCACCGGTTCCGGCTTAATCGCGCTCATGCTCGCCCAGCGTTTTCCCGACGCGCTTATTGACGCAATCGACATAGACAAAGCCGCCGTAGAGCAAGCCGCAGAGAATTTCGCCGCTTCGCCTTGGTCCGACCGTCTGCATGCATTCCATGCACGCCTGCAAGACTGGCAAATCGTACATCGTACATCGTCCCCTCGTACATTACCTTACTCCCTCATCGTCTCCAACCCGCCTTATTTCCAGAACAGTCTCAAGAATCCGGACAAAGGACGACAGACCGCACGCCATACGGACACATTGAGTTTCAGCGAGTTAATCCATCATAGCGTACGCCTTTTGACCGAAAACGGCATTCTGGCGCTCGTTCTGCCGGCGGAAGCGGAACAAGAAATATGCTCCCTTGCCGCTCAACACTCCTTATATCTCACGCGCATCACACGCGTGTATAGCAAGGACTCGAAACCCGCACGGAGAATTCTACTATGCTTTTCCAATTCTCAATTCTCTGATAATCGTGCCCCTTCGGGGCTAAGAACTCTCAATTCTCAATTTTCCGAAGACGCCCTCGTCCTTGAGGACGAAAAAGGCGGCCGTTCCGCCGCCTATAGGGAAATAACAAAGGACTTCTACCTATAGGCGGAAGTCCTTTTTGTATCAGCCATGTATGGCTGATTATTTGGCTACATTGATCGCGCGCACCTCGCGGATGACGGTCACCTTGATCTGACCCGGATACGTCATCTCGTCTTGGATTCGTTTGGCGAGATCGAACGACAGCAGCTCGACATCCTTGTCGGACACTTTGTCTGCTCCCACGATCACGCGCAACTCACGACCTGCCTGCAGCGCGTACGTCTTCACGACACCGGGGAACGACATAGCGAGGTTCTCCAGGTCATTCAGTCGCTTCACGTAACTCTCGACGATCTCCCGACGAGCTCCCGGCCGTGCACCGGAGATTGCATCACACGCCTGTACGATCGGAGCAATCAGCGTCTTCATCTCGCACTCGTCGTGGTGAGCACCCACCGCATTGCATATATCCGGCTTCTCGCCGTATTTCTCACAAAGTTTCATACCCAGCTCTGCGTGCGGCAGCTCGACATCGTCGTCCGCCACTTTACCAATATCGTGCAGCAGTCCGGCGCGCTTTGCCGCCTTGACGTTCAGTCCCAACTCACCTGCCATAGCGGCACAGAGGTTTGCGGTCTCGCGGGCGTGCTGCAACAGGTTCTGACCGTACGAAGAGCGGTATTTCATCTTTCCTACCAAGCGGATCAACTCTGGATGCAGACCATGAATACCGAGATCGATCGTCGTACGCTTACCCGTCTCAACGATCTCTTCCTCTACCTGTTTGGTCACTTTCGCTACCACTTCCTCAATACGCGCAGGGTGGATACGACCGTCTTGTACCAACTGGTGCAACGACAGACGCGCGATCTCGCGGCGTACCGGATCGAAAGCGGAAAGGGTGATAGCCTCCGGCGTGTCATCCACAACGATCTCCACACCCGTAGCCGCCTCCAGCGCACGGATATTACGTCCCTCGCGGCCGATGATACGACCTTTCACCTCGTCGTTCTCGATATGGAAAACAGACACGGTGCTCTCGGCTGCGGTCTCGGAAGCCACACGCTGGATGGTCTGAATAATGATCTTCTTCGCCTCCTTGTTCGCCTCCAGACGCGCATTGTCCATGATCTCGTTCACATAAGACATGGCTGCGGTCTTCGCTTCATCTTTCAGCGCTTCCACCAGTTGCACTTTTGCTTCCTCGGCACTCATGCCGCTTAGTTGCTCCAACTGACGCTGTGCCTCGTGGTGCATTTTCTCAATCTCTTGCTGACGATAGTCCAACGCCTGCTGACGTTGCTCTATCACCTGCATCTTCTGATTCGTCTCATTGAGGGTCCGTTGAATATCTCCCTGTCTCTGGTTCAACTGTTGCTCGCGCTGCTGTAAACGTTGTTCTTGTTGTTGTATACGTTTCTCCTGCTCGCGCACGGCATTGTCGTGCTCCAGTTTCAGAGCGATAAATTTCTCCTTTGCCTCAACAATCTTATTTTTCTTCACCACCTCCGCTTCTTCGGTCGCTTTCTGAATAATTCCGGCGCCGACAAGCTTGGCGATAAAGTAGTAGCCGCCTGCTCCGACCAGGAGACCGGCAACTATGCAAATAACAATAAGGATTGCTGTGTTCATAAATTAATTTACCATTTAGTTATTATTTAAGGCTCGAAGCAAAGCTTCGTTTAGTTCTTTCAGTTCTTTCTCCACGGGTTCCAGACTCTTCTCCCGTGCATCGGATTGCAGCGCCACCGCTACTTCGAGCGCCGTGTACATCCATAGCTGCTCTGCCGAAGCGTTTGGACGTAATTTCAGATAATACTGATAGCGTCTGTTCAGCAACTCCGCCGCGTTGCGGTAGTTCGGTTCCGCCTCGCGCGGCACATCCAGTCCCACTGTATGTGCATCCAGATGCAGGTTAATATGTTGCTTGCCGGACATCAAATTATCAAATCTTCAAATTATCAAATCCTCAAATCAGCGCTTCAGCGCACCTATCGCCCGATCCACTTGTGCTATCAGCGCATTGATCCGTTTCGTTGCTTCTTCGGCTCCTTCTGCCGCCGTCATGGCGTTCGCGGTAGCCATCCGGCGGTTCTGTTGCTGCAACTCCAGCAGTTCACTATGCGTTCGGATCAGTTCTCCCCGTTGCCGCTCTATGTCCTCCCGCAGCCGCACATTCTCCTGCAGCAACGCCTGATAGCGCTCCAGCAACAGATGTACGTTTTGCGAAAGGTCGTTGAGAGCCTGCATGAGTTGGTACTTGGTACTTTGTCCCTTGGTACTTAGAAACTATATCCGACACCCAGACCGATCACGCCCTTGAACTGGCAACGCTCGCTCAGATTGCCTTCTTTGTCTGCAATCAGAGTTCCGTTGTAGTATTTCAGGCTGGTCTGAAGAGTAATTTGCAGGCATTTCAGGAACTGATAGCTCAACGCGCAGTCCCAGTCTACATCGAAATGACCGAAATAACGGTTGTTGTTCGAATACTCGTAGTAATTCTCGTTCTTGTCGCGAGTCTCCCATGAACCTGCGCCGTACGTATTCTCATAGAGGTCCTTCAGACTGAAGCCCTTGCCCTGATACGGAGAGAAGAGAGCCAGAGTCGTACTCAGTTTCAAATCTTTGTAGGTATAAGCAATACCGCCCTTGAAACTCAAACCGAACTCAGCACGTGCGTTGCGATAAACTTTGTTTCCGGCTGCGTCATACACATAAGTACCATATGCTTTCTGCATTTTGGAGCGCAAATCCTCTCCTGCTGCGGTCTGCAAATCAAAACCGCCGCCATTATCATATGCTAAAGCAGCAGCATCATATGCGGTCTGCGCAGCGGTGCGCTCTGCAGCTGTTTTTGCCTGATCCAGTGCATATTGGAAGGCACCCAAAGCTGCCTCGCGGCTGTTTTTTCTATTCCAGGCATCGCCGGTGTAAGCCGTTGTAATACGACCCGCAATCGGAGACAGATAGATAGAGAAGTCTGCGCCCTTGTAACTCTTCTTCCAGTCAATACCGACTGAGATATCGGTGTAAGAAGGAGCAAGCCATTTGGAAATGATGTTGTTGTAGCCGTCCACGTAGTTGCGACCCAGCGCATACTGGCTTTGGAAACTTCCTAAAACGGTCAAATACCAACTCTCTTTGAACTCCCAACCGAACTTGGTAGCCAGCTTGATATTATCGCTCGATTTCTGGAATGCATCCTCTTTCTGGTCAATCCAGGTCATACCGAAATCGGTGTCGAAGTTGGTCTCCCATGCAATCGCATTCTTGTGGTACAGCAAGTGCAACTTGGCATATACAATACCGTTCACGTTGTTCTTACCACCGGCAGCCCAGTTCACCAAACCGGTCGCAGCGGCATTCAGTCCCACTGTTCCATCAAATTTCCAAGCCTTGTCAGCCGAATCCAGCTTCTTCAAATCCGCTCCTGCTTTTGCAGCTGCTTCTGCATTGCTTGTGACCGTAGCTTTATCCACGGTCTGCGCAGACACACTCAGCACAGTCAAAAGCGCCAGCGCTACAGATAAAATAGTTTTCTTCATTTTTATTCGAAATTGTTTGTTATACAATAATTTTTAAAAATTCGGGCACAAAATTACAAAAAATTTCTCATATACGCAAATAAATAGTGTACATATGAGACTTTTTTCGACAAATGTGTCAATTTTTACACATTTTTTTTCAATATATACACACGCATATGCAAAAAAAGCAGTAATTTTGCAGCGTGAATTAATATCCGCTAAAACGTACTTTTCGCTACGGCTGATTTACGAGACGGATACGAGACACATACGAGACGATAGAATCAAAATAAACAACACATATGACAAACACATTTAAGAAAAGTCTTCTTTTCATCGCAGCCTGCTTGATGGTCATTTCTGCTTCGGCTGAAACCATGTATGTACTCAGCGGTCAGTGTAATGTACCTCTTACTGCCGGGATGAACAATGCAAAAACGCAATTTTTCAAATGGGACGGCTCTACTGCTACTTTAACAACCGCTGTCACTTGTAACATCACTGCAACCGCAGGATTTTATTACAATTCCACTTCCTTGGCATATGCAGACATAACGAATGCAAGCAATTATTCATCGTCAAGTTCTTCTGCTCGTACAATGCGAGGATTTAAGATAACAGGAAGTGAGACAATGACTATTGGTCTTGGTTCTATTGCAATTAGCAAAATTATAGTTGGTGGAAGATGTGCTAGTAATGATCCGTGCACGCTGAATGTAGCAGGCGAGACCGTTTCTACCAATAATAAAAATTCTTTTGTTAAGGTTGTAGAAGGTACTTTCACTAATCAAATCCAAATAGCCAATTCCTCAGGTAAAGAATACAATGTCATTGTGTTTTTAATTGAAGGAGTTGCAGGCCCAGTTGCTGTTACGGGGGTCACGCTCAATAAAACGACAACTTCTATTGTTGCCGGTCAAACGGAACAACTGACCGCAACGGTACAGCCCGCAAACGCAGACGATACTTCCGTCTCTTGGTCCAGCGACAACACGAATGTCGCTACGGTTGATCAAAATGGTAATATCAGTGCGCTTGCTGAGGGTCAGGCAACAATTACGGTAACTACTACCGACGGCAGCAAAACAGCCTCTTGTACAGTTACCGTCACCGCTCCTCCGACTCCGAAAGATGTAACCGGAATTGGTTTAAGCGAATCAAGTGCCACCATTAATGTTGGCGCTACTAAGTCGCTCACCGTCAACTATACACCGGCGGACGCAAACCAAGGTTTAGGTATCACTTGGACTTCTTCCAATGAAAATGTTGCCACGGTAGCCGATGGTGTGGTTACCGGTGTTACAGCAGGTACCGCCACAATTACCGCAACCTCAACAGGAGGCTTTACCGCTACTTGTAACGTCTCCGTACAAGCTGTTGCTGTTTCCGGCGTCAGCCTGAACAAGCATGCACTCTCCCTCAAAATAGGACAAAGTGAAACTCTTGTGGCTACTGTTGCTCCGACCGACGCTACCGATACAAGAGTTACTTGGGAAAGTAGCAATGCCGCTATAGCAACGGTTACGAACGGACAAGTTAAAGGTATTGCCGAAGGTACTGCCACTATTACCGTCAAAACCGTCGATGGCAATAAAACCGCTACTTGTACTGTAAATATCACTGACGGCGAACTTGTGCCTGCGACCAATCTGACGCTCCATGAACCCGGAGTCTACGAAGAAAAAGCACCTGCCGGCTATGGTGCCTCACTCACCAACTATAACCAACATGAATATGAGACCTATTTCTTTAGCTACAAAAGTAACTTGGTCTATTTAGGTTTGGGAGGATCGTATACCACGAATAGTACCGTCCCTCTTTTACCCGGAATTGACGGTGTAAGTGCTGGTAACTTGAAATCTGATGACGGATGGCTTGCTATCTCTGCCGGCAAATATAGCGGTAGTAACACGTCTCCCAAAGATGAGTTTGCTGTTTCTGATGCCGCAAATAGCACACACTACGCGGAAATAACCAGTTCAGGAACTTTCTCCATCCACATTAAGGGATATGACCAATTCTCTTTCTCTGGACGTGATAATAGCGCTTCTGATGTTAATAAACAATTTGTTGTAACCATCAATGATGAAACGAAAACGATCACTCATTCAGCTACGGACTGGACAATATGGCGTTTTGACCTGAATCCGCGGCAAGAATATGTGATAAAGGTTTCAGGAAAAGGATCTGATGCGAACCGCTTGCGTGCCTTCTCCCTCCGTCTGCCGCAAGAACCGCGCACAAAATGGTTGAGAGGAAACGACTCTACCCAGGTCGTTTACCAAACAGGCTCTATCACTCCGATCACGTACACCACCAAGTACAATAACATCCCGGGCGCAGAGACTGTCTTGGTGTGGGATGGACCGGCAGCCGACGGAATTAGTCCGACGATACATGAGGGCGGACTGAGCGACACACTGATCCTGAGCGGACAAGCCAATTGCCAAATAGGCGAATACAACTACCATATAGCGGCTTTCTATAACGGTGGAGAAATCAACCGCGTCTCCGGTAAATTCACGGTTAATTCTTCTATTGCTGCCAGATCCGAATTGGATGTAGTTGCTTATACGGGCGAAGATATGGATCAAATCATCTTCTCTTATTACGCACTATCTCCTGATAGTGTCCGGCTGAAATGGCTCAATGGTCAGCAGCCGACGGGCATTAGCGGCTCCGGCAGCAAAGGCAAGTATATCATTGGAGGAACTCCGACTGTCTCTACGGGCACGTACCCCTACTCGATCACTACTGTCGGCGGCGACACGACGTTCACCGGTACGATCTCTGTCATTACTCCGAACTACGGTCCCAAATCCGTTATGTATCTATGCAAGAATGTCAAGGATTTCAACCGGGACGCGGTATATCAGGCATTGAATGGTACCGGTTCCAACCAATGGGAACTCATCCCTCGCAAACAGAAAGAAGACGGTTCGCGTCCCGCTAACCAATACGCTAACTACCAATGGATTTTGATCTCCGAAGACGCCGATGCGGATAACTTGGAGGTATTGGATGTCGTCCAAGGCGCAGCTAACTTGCCTGTTTTGAACATGAAGGGCTTTACCTATTCGCAGGGACGTTTGGGATGGGGAGACCCCGACAACGGAGCAATCGACACTACCCAAAACACGAAGAACAAAGGTACCAAACTATACATTGAGCAACCCACCCACCCCATTTTTACACAAATGGGTGGCAGCCTGAAGAAAGGCGACTCAATCCAGATCCTGAGCAACTATGAGTCGAACGGTCTCATGCCGATCAACATCAACCTGCTCGGCACATATTGCTTGGCGACCGCATATACCCGCGACATCAACGACTACTACAAAAACGGCGAACTGCAAACGGTTCTCCACGAAGTGCCGGCAGACATGCGCAACGGAAATAAATACATCTGCCTGCCGATGGCAAAAGGAGTAACTCTCACCCAGCAGGGAAAGAACTTGCTGAACGGTATTGTCTCTTACTTGCTGAGCCCGGAACAAGCAATCATTGAGTTACCGGAGTTGAAAATCGAAAGTTTCGAACTCCTGGGAGTGCAAGCTACTATCGACCAGCGCAATAACACGATCTCTTTGGCGCTCTCGATAGAGCAAAGCGAACAGCTGGAGGGAGCGGAACCCACGATCAAAATAGCAGATGAAGTCAACACCCATGTCACTACTTCTTCCGTGCCTTTGAAATATGCGCTCTATACCCCGAAGACTTACGTGGTGACCGACTATATCAACCGCCGGGCGTACAACTTGACCATCGATGTCTATGATCCGGAAGGAATAGAGAATGTATATGAAGCCGGCGAATGGGTGAATATCTTTGATATTTATGGTCGCAAAGTAGCTACGACGAACGAGAATATTTATACGATGGATCTGCCGAGAGGAATGTACATCATTGTGACCGAAAGCGGCGAGACCCTCAAAATTATGCGTTAAAACAGACATGCGAACTGAAAACGAATTAGAAGGAGTTACCCTCTTGGGAAACCAGCACGTGCAATATAGCGACAACTATAACCCCTCCGTGCTGGAGACATTCCCGAACAAACACCCCGAGAACGAATACCTCGTTACTTTCAATTGTCCGGAGTTCACCACCCTTTGCCCCAAGACAGGGCAACCGGATTTCGGACATCTGTACATCAGTTATATCCCGCGCGAACGGATGGTAGAGAGCAAGAGTCTCAAACTATACCTCTTCTCCTTCCGCAACCATGGGGACTTCCATGAGGATTGCGTCAATATTATCATGAAAGATCTGGTCAAGTTGATGGATCCCAAATACTTGGAGGTCATCGGTTATTTCATGCCTCGCGGCGGAATCAGCATCTATCCCTTTGCCAATTATGCTGACAAGGAGCACGAGGAACTGAAGGCACAACGGCTGAGAGAACAATTCTCCCTAAACACTAAGCATTAAACATTTATGAAAGATACCCTTATCGTCCTTTCCGGTGGATTGGACTCCACCACAATGCTTTACGAGTACCGCTTTCGCATCGGCATGGCGGTCTCGTTTCACTATGGCAGCAACCATAATGACCGCGAGTTAGAGTTTGCCAAGCTGCATTGCGAACGGCTCGGAATACCCCATCTGGTCATTCGCCTGCCGTTTATCAAGCAATTCTTCAAATCCTCGTTGCTCGAAGGAGCCGAAGCGATACCCGAAGGCAATTACGACGAAGAGAACATGAAATCGACCGTTGTGCCTTTCCGCAACGGCATTATGCTCTCTATCGCCGCAGGCATTGCGGAGAACAACAAGATGCAGTACGTCATGCTGGCGAACCATGCCGGAGACCATACAATCTATCCGGACTGCCGGCCGGAGTTCGTGGAAGCGATGAACCAAGCGATCCATTTCGGCACCTGGAATGGCGTCCAGCTCCTCACGCCTTATACCAAACTCACCAAGGCGGAGATAGCCTCCAAAGGCAAAGAACTGAATATTGACTACTCCGAGACCTGGAGTTGCTACAAAGGCGGCGAGCACCACTGCGGTGTATGCGGCACCTGCCGCGAGCGCAAAGAAGCCCTCGCGCAAGCCGGCATTGAGGATAACACGATCTATGATAATTAATTTTTAATTCGTAATTTTTAATTTTTAATTACCCCGTGTACTACGTAGAAAAGAAAATAGAGATCTCGGCGGCGCATAACTTGATGCTGTCGTACGAAAGCAAATGCGAGAACCTCCATGGCCACAACTGGATCATTGTGGTTTATTGCAAAGCCAAGGAGTTGAACAAAGACGGTATGGTGACTGACTTCACGCACATCAAAAAAGTAGTGAAGGACACCTTTGACCATAAATATATCAACGAAGTGCTGGACGTCAATCCGTCCGCAGAAAACATCGCCCGCTGGATTTGCGACCATGTGGAGAATTGCTACAAGGTCTCCGTCCAAGAATCCGAAGGCAACACCGCTATTTACGAGAGAGACTAGGGCTTCCTATGTCGTCCCAGGTCAACCTAGTCCATCCTATGCTATATAGAGTTAACGAAATATTCTTTACCTTGCAGGGCGAGGGAGCACACAGCGGCATTCCCGCTGTGTTCGTTCGCTTTAGCGGCTGCAATCTACGCTGCCCTTGGTGCGACACCGACTTTGCGGAGTTCACCGAGATGAGTGCATCGGAGATCATAGCGGAGATGCGCACGCTCTACGACGCGCCCAACGAGCGGCGTAAGATGTGCGTCCTTACCGGCGGCGAACCGAGTCTGCAGGTGGACAAACCGCTTATTGACGCCCTCCACGAAGCGGGATTCTATATCTGTATAGAGACCAACGGCACACACCCGCTGCCCGAAGGGATCGACTGGATCACTTGTTCTCCCAAAGAGCTAAGTCTCCGACATGCAGTCCTCAGCCATCAGCCGCCTTTGGCGCTCAAAAAGGTGAACGAAGTGAAGGTGGTCTTCACCGGCACGTACGATCCGGAGATCTGGCGCTCACAGATAGAAGCGGAGCATTGGATGTTGCAGCCTCTACGTTACAACGGCGATCTGCTCATGGAGAGCGGCATCGACGAATGGTCGGAGGACAACAATGACAACTTGGACGAGACCGTCCGATATATTCTGGCGCACCCCTTCTGGCGACTCAGCGTCCAACTCCATAAAATCATTGGACTTCGATAAAAAAAACAGACGCCTTCGAGCGTCTGTTTTTCATATCCTCGTGGGTGAATTAGAAATCTACACCTTCTACGAGCAGCGACGGATCTTTCTTCAGCTGCTGCAGGAACTTGATCGTCACGTACTGCGCACCCCAACCGAAGTTCTCGCAAGCGGTGTGAACGCGTTGCATCTCTTTGATAGCGATGCGGTTGTCAGCGATCGAAATACGTACCATACCGAAGATAGCCAAGTCTTTGTCATCCTCGCTCATCAGCGGAGTAAGAGCAGCCAGGTTGGTCGGATGATCTACCTCGGCAGCGCAAGCGCGGAGCACAGCACTACGGTCCAAACCGTTAGCGGCAGCCAAATCGCCGATACGCTCTACCTCAGAGTCATACAGATTGCCATCTACCAATGCGATGTTCGTGGCAAAAGCAGCAAAAATTTGTTCTCTTGTCATAATTGTAAAAATTTGTGGTTAATTAATATTGAGCAGCGTCATATACGGCGTCCGCTGTCTCGGCGCCCGCTAGACGTTCTATGATACAGAAGGCAAAGTCGGAACTCAATCCGGGACCTTTGCCGGTGATAATATTCTTGCTTTCAACGACCAGTCCGCCGACATAACTCTCTCCCAGCGCAGCTTGCAGACCGGGATAACAAGTAGCCTGTTTGCCCTCCAGAATGCCTAATTTAGCCAGTACGGTCGGAGCAGCACAGATCGCCGCAATCAGCTTGTCGGCTTTGTTATGCTCGACGAGCAGCTCGCACAATGCGGAACATTCGCCTAATTTGGTCTGTCCGCCCGGAAGGATCAGCATCTCGGCGTCCGAGAAATCAATCTTTTCGATCAGTCCGTGTGCTTCCACGGCGATGTTATGTGCGCCGAGAACCATCGGATTGCCGGTAACAGACACTGTCGTCAATGCGATCTTTGCGCGACGCAGTAAATCAATCGTGGTAACTGCTTCGATCTCCTCGAAACCATTGTCAAGAAACAAGTAGTTCATAACGTAATTTACAATTTAGTAATTTACAATTTAGTTAAACTTGAAATTATAGGTAATTGTTCCGATCTGGTCATGGTCGCCCTCGGTAAACTTCGCCTTTTTGGCGGCGTCGAGAGCGAGTTGGATAGTTTGTTTATCCGAAATAGTGCCGCCTTTGTGGGTCGCCGAGATCACTTGTCCGGCAGCATTCACGCGGATCTCTACGATCACGCGTCCCTCTTGATTAAACGTATTGGACGGCTGCGGCAAAGTGCCTTTGATGCTTCGTCCTCCGAGCGACCAGCTGTTGCCGCCTTGCGAACCGTGTCCCACAGGATTGCCTTTCTGTCCGGCTCCTTGGCTGTTGCCCGAACCGGTCGTGTTGCCGGATTGACCGAACAACGAACCCATCTGGTTGGCTTTGGCGATCGCTTCCGCTTGTTTGGCCCGCTCTGCCGCTTCGGCTGCTTCACGGGCTTTGCGCTCCGCCTCTAATCGGGCTTGCTCTTCGCGCTGGCGCTGTTTCTCCGCCGCTTCTGCCTGCTTGCGCTCGCGCTCTTTGCGTTCCTGCTCTTTCTGCAACGCAAGCGACTCCTCGTCCTCCTGCGTCATCAGGTCATTATTCGAAGGAGCGGAAGGCTGCACAGGAGCGGCTGCAGACGGCTGCTCCAAAGGAACCGCCTCCGATTGCTCCGCCATGTAGCCTCCGGCTTCCATCACTTCGCCGAACGCTACCTCCACGCCTTCTTCCTCTTCCGGCACTACGGCAGTCAAGCGAATGAACCAAAGCAGCAGGAATACCAGAAGCAGAAACAGGATCGTGCCTGTCGTCGCTACAATATGTCGCTCTTGTTTTTTGGTCATTTCTTAGTCGCCACTACCAGCCGCATGTGGTGTTCGTTCGCTATGTCCAGCACGCGCACCACTTCCTTGTACGCCACATCCTCGTCGGCATGCAGCGCAATGTACATCGTGCTGTCCGAAGCCTGAATACCGCTCAGGTATCCCTCCAGACTCTCCGGATCGATTGCGACCGGTTTGGCTTTGCCGATCGCCACATAATAGTTGCCGAGGTTGTCAATCGACACTTTGGCTACCTGCGGACGGGTCGCTTTCTGCGAACGCGAAGTCGGCAGGTTGATCTTGATATCATTGGGCGAAGACATCGTGGACGCCATGACGAAGAACAGCAGCAGCAGGAACACCAAGTCCGTCATGGAGCTCATCGCGAACGTCGCTTCTACCCTATTGCGTCTCTTTAATGCCATACTTATGCGGGCTCATTCAAAAGGTCCATAAACTCCAGCGTACGGCTCTCCAGCAGACGTACCACGCGGTCGATACGCGACACCAGATAGTTGTACGCAAACATCGCCAGAATACCGACGATCAGACCGCCGATCGTGGTCACCATCGCCTGGTACATACCGGTGGACAGCGCGCTCATCTCGATCACGCCGCCGGAGGTCTGCGCCATGTTATAGAAGGTCTGCACCATACCGAGCACCGTTCCGAGGAAACCCAGCATCGGAGCACCGGCTGCGATCGTCGCCATGATCACCAGCCCTTTCTCCAGACGTCCGACCTCCAGGTTTCCGACGTTCTCAACCGCCACCTGCACGTCCTGCATCGGACGGCCTATACGCGTGATACCTTTCTCTATCATGTGCGCGGACGGAGTGTCGGTCTGCTTGCAGAGGTTCAGCGCCGAGTCGATCTTGCCGTCATGGATGTAGTCGCGAATGCGGTCCATGAACGATTTATCCTCGCGCGTGGCTTGCTTGATCACCACCAGACGAGCGATAAAAATATAACATGCAATCGCCAGCAGGATCGCCAGAATGACCATGATCCAGCCGCCGTATTGCGCCATTTCCCATAAGTTGATTGATTCCTGCACAGCCTCTTCCTGTGCTACCATGTCCTCCGCGAGGGCAATTGTGTCAATTTGTAATAACATATTAATTTTCAAATATCAAATATCAAATGTCCATACGGCTTCAGCCGATCGTTCGAGGCTTTGCCGAGATAAGAAATATCAAATATCAAATGACTTACTTCAGTAAGTCCAAGTATTCCTGTATCGTCTCCTGGATGCCCAGATAGAGCGCGTCGCAGACGATGGCATGTCCGATCGACACCTCCGCGGTCCAAGGGAATGCTTGGATAAACGGTTTCAGGTTCTTCAGGTTCAAGTCGTGTCCGGCATTCATACCCAGACCCAGTTCGTGCGCTTTCTCCGCCGCCGGACGGTATTTCTCGATCGCCTTCTTCGGGTCCTCGTTAAACAGCTCCGCATAAGGTCCCGTGTACAGCTCCACGCGGTCGGCACCCGTGCGCAGCGCATACTCCACCATCACCGGATCCGGATCCACAAAAATGCTCACGCGTATACGATGCGAGTGCAATTCATTCACCACGCCCTTCAGAAAATCCAGATGCCGCTTGGTGTCCCAACCGTGATTAGAGGTCAGCTGATTCGGGTCGTCCGGCACCAGCGTCACTTGCGTCGGACGGATGTCCGTCACCAGCGCCATAAACTCCTCCGTCGGATTGCCCTCCACGTTCAGCTCCGTCTTCACCATCGATTTCAACTGATAGACGTCCTCTTTGCGTATATGCCGCTCGTCGGGACGCGGATGAACCGTAATCCCCTGCGCACCGAACAACTCGCAATCCACCGCAAAACGCTCCACGTCCGGCAAGTTACCTCCGCGCGCATTGCGAAGCGTAGCCACTTTATTGATATTTACACTCAGTCTCGTCATACTCATATTCTAAATCCGCTGCAAAGGTACAACATTTTTTTGAGATATGCAAGAGTTCCGCATAAAAAATTGAACTTTCCTTGTTCTTACTTGTTTTTAGAACGAATGCAGGTAACATTCAACGTGCTGGAAGCGTTTTTCTTTTAGGTCCTCCGGTCGGATGAGGAAATTAAGCGTGCCGCAGTCGAAGAAACTCAGATTCCACTCGTCCACTTCGTCGATCTGCAGAAGATTGATATACCTCGGCATTTCCTCCCGCACGTCTTCGATATAAGGCATTCCCAGCAGTCTTAATCCGTCGCCGCAAGGGTCTGCGCCTGGCTCAAATGTAATTTTCTCCTCCGGCAGTCCATACAACTCCTGTTTGCCGTCTCGCTCCACATAGACGGTATGCGTTTCCAAATGCGTGCAGGCTATGGCGTCGTAGTGCATTACCCGAAAATACTTCTTTTCCCATTTTCCCATGCCCGGAGACTCCGATTCGAAATGCCCGAGGAAATAGTCTATTTCGGCAAAGACATATATCATTCCCGAGTGGGGTAACAAGTTCATCGGGTCGTGCGCCGCTAACTCTTCGCACCGCAGTTGGCAAACGAAAAACATCGGATCTTCGTACCTCTCTCCTTGTTCGTCTGTCAGTTCAATCATGGGATATGCCACTCCTTGCGGCAGATCAGGTCTTCCTCCGAACTTACTATGTCCTTTCAGGTCCCGGTCGGTGGGTTCGTGGCATAGGCGGATCGCGCTGTTTCCTGCGTGCCGGACTGTGTCTTTCAGCGACTCCCAAGCCGTAGCGCGAGCCAAAGCCATATCGCGGGCGTCGGGATATTGATCTTTGTAATCGCGCTTGGGTTTAACAGGCATATCGTTTTCCCATGTCCCTTCCCATACAATGCACCAGCCACTCAAATAGCGGCTATACGTGCCTGCCGGATGACTCGGATGAATCAACCTGCCGCAACTGTCATAATCGCCCTCGCTATACCATTCATATTCCGTTTTCGGATTAGGGAAAAAACTATCCCTGCATATACATCCCTCTCCATTCCGCACGCCGTGCACGAACTCACCTTCATATTTATAATCGCGCGCGTCCGCATTCTCGCTTTTGTCCGCGATATAAGTCATCGTCCCTTTTCCGTGCGGCAATCCCTGCTCGTCCACTTCTCCCTCGTACGAACAGGAAACAAATCTGATCTCATCCATAACATCCGTGGTTAATATATGGTTAATATAGTATTGTAGATTTTCCGCGGCAAAGGTACAACATTTTTTTGAGATGTGCAAGCCCCGATGGCAAATATTTCTATTTTTGCTCTCTAAAATTTGCATATTCCAACTATTTTTTGTACCTTTGCAGCGGAATTAAATTCAATCTCGCTAATTTGCTTGTAAGTAGTTGAAAATGTGGTATTTGTGCCGTATATATGCAATACAAAGTCTAGAACTACCCTGAAAGTACCCCTGCGCGCCCCTTATTCAGGGTTGAAAATGAAAGCAAAAAAATATGTCAATGCATTTGAAATGAAAGCAAAAAAATATGTCGATGCATATGTCAATGCACTTGAAAACCATAGTAATTAACCGTTTGAAATGGGATGGATTCGATTTCATCTCACTTCCGCGGACAGCCACGCCTCATAAACGGGGTGTGCACTATTTTCATCCTCCTATTGAAGTGAAAACATTATGGGGTGCGATGGATGCACTTAAAGAAGGTCAACACTACAAAAAGCGCATCGTCGTCCGCCCTTCACGTTTTCGGAACGGCCTCTTTGAACTATATACCTACCATTTTCCCAAACATTGGTCTGCGGCTTGCGTTGCAAACCGCGAGTTGATCAAAGAAGCGCAGCGTCTGGCGCACGCCATCGAACATGACCATTCGCTGGAGGCGCTTACTTGGCGCGTGCGGTTCTTCAACCATTATTTTACGGTCGTCAAAGGCGGTGCCAAGCCCGAAGAAGGCATGAAACGCTATTCGCGGTTTTATCAATATACGTACGTGGCGGTTTATCGGCAGTTACAAGCGGAGCGGAAGAAAGCGCAGGAACCGGAACCCGTTGCTTTTGAACCGATTTCCATGGAGCAACCTTTCCGATTGAAACGACAAACATTCCAAACTGCTTCAAACACGCTTTTGGACGTTTTCGCCAAGCCGGAAGACAGGTTTGAACCTCCAAACAAAGCCTTTTGGGAATCGAATCTTCCGCCTCCGATATAAAAAATAAGCATTAAAATTTGCTCATGTCAAAAAAAAGTACTACCTTTGTGCCCAAATTAGATTAGCGAGGAATCGCCTTATGACAATAGCAATATTTGGAAATGCGATGAAGTCGCAGACTTTGGTAGAGGTGCGGCATATTTTGGAATTCATGACGGCGAAAGGCGTGCATGTGTTGCTCTCGCAGGAATTACGGCAGGAATTGGACTTGCGCGAGTACCCCGGATTTCCTGAAAACTGGGACAGCAACGAGCAGCCGGAGAACGTGTATGGCGAGCCGATTGATTTTGCTCTTTCGGTCGGCGGCGACGGCACGTTTTTAACTTCCGCTGCCGTGATCGGCAACAAGAACATTCCGATCCTTGGTGTCAACGTCGGACATTTGGGATTTCTGGCAGACGTGCAATCGCAAGACTTGGACGATATACTCCAAAAGTTAGTAGCCGGCGAATACACGATTGAGCGCCGTAGCCTGCTGAATGTCAAAGTGTTAGACAAAGAAGGGATCTTGCGCAACGACCTCGTCATGGCGCCGAATGCGCTGAACGAAGTAGCGATCTTGAAGCAAGGTCTGACCAACATGCTGACCATCGAGACCAAAGTGAACGGCGAGTTGCTGCACACGTACCATTCGGACGGTCTGGTCATCTCCACGCCGACCGGCAGTACAGCGTACAACCTCTCTATCGGCGGTCCGCTGGTAGTGCCGCAGAACAGGACGATCATCCTGACTCCGATCGCGCCGCACAGTCTGACGGTCAAACCGATCGTGGTGCCGGACGACTGGACATTCGACATCCGCGTCAACAGCCGCTACGACACCTACATGGTCTCGGTCGATGGTCGCAGCCAGAGTCTGAGCACCGACATGAGCCTGCATATCGAGCGCGCTAATTACACCGTCAAAGTGGTACAGATCGGCGATAACAGCTTCTTGAAATCACTACGGACAAAACTCAATTGGGGAAAATGATATTAGATTCTATAGTTTGGGATGTGGACCCGATATTGATACATTTCGGGGACGGAGGAATACGATGGTATGGCCTGCTGTGGGCGATCGGTCTGTATATCTGCTGGAAAGTGAACGAACAGATGTACAAACGCGAGAACTGTCCGGCGGAATGGGCGGATCAGCTTTTCTTTTGGATGGCTGCGGGTGTGATCATTGGCGCGCGGCTGGGGCATTGCTGGTTCTACGAATGGCACGACGTAACGAACCCTGCGTTGGCGGGTTATTGCGAGTACATGCGTATCTCGACCAAGCCTTGGCATTTCATCGCGTGGGAGTTCGTTTACCGCAATCCGTATATCGAGCACCCGCTGATGCTTCTGAAGATCTGGGAAGGCGGTCTGAGCAGCCACGGAGGCGCAATCGGACTCATTACAGCCGCTGTTTTGCTCAATAAATACAAGTTCAGCCGCTATCCGCAGTTCGGGACGAGTTGGCTTTGGATCCTCGACCGTTTGTGTGTCGGCGTGTGCTTCACGGCGATGCTGATTCGCCTCGGCAATCTGATGAACAGCGAGATCTACGGCGGTCCGACCGACCTGCCGTGGGGATTCATCTTCGTTCGCGACGGACAGACCGTTCCGTGTCATCCGACGCAGATATACGAGATCCTCTATTGCTTCGTGGCGCTTTGCGTGACATGGCCGCTCTATTGGCACACCGACGCACGGAGACGCGAAGGACTGCTGCTGGGTATCTTTTTAGAGATCGTGTTCGTGACGCGCTTCCTGCTGGAGTTTATCAAGAACGACCAAGAGGCGTTTGAGGCAGGGCATGTGCTGAATATGGGACAGCTGTTGAGTATTCCGTTCATCCTGCTGGGCATATACCTTATTATACGCGCGTACAGGCGCCCGCTAAGCCCGGTGGTAGATGTGCGCCCGAAGAGTTTGGAGAAAAATTATCAAGACAAATGACAAAGAAAGATTTACGTATCATATTTCTCGGTACGCCGGAGTTTGCGGTAGCGAGTCTGCAGGCGTTGGTGGAAGGCGGCTATAATGTGGTGGCGGTAGTGACGATGCCGGACAAACCCGCAGGCAGAGGACACCAGATGCAGTTCTCGGACGTGAAGAAATATGCGCTGTCGGTCGGTCTGCCGGTGTTGCAGCCGGAGAAGCTGAAAGACGAAGCGTTCCTCGAAGAGCTGCGTTCGTACCATGCGGACCTGCAGATCGTGGTGGCATTCCGTATGCTGCCGGAGGTCGTTTGGGCGATGCCGCGGCTCGGCACGTTCAACCTGCACGCTTCGCTCCTGCCCCAATACCGCGGCGCAGCGCCGATCAACTGGGCGGTTATCAACGGCGACAAAGAGACCGGAGCGACGACCTTTATGCTCAAACAAGAGATCGACACCGGTAACATGATCCTGCAGGAGAAGATCGCTATCGGCGAGGACGAGAACGTCGGTTCGGTACATGACCGACTGATGGAGATGGGAACCGGATTAGTGACCCGCACGGTGGATCTGATCATCGCCTGTGAAAACAACGGCACGCCGCTGCCGACCACGCCGCAGCCGGAGATAGCTGAGCTGCGCCCTGCGCCGAAATTATTCAAAGAGACCTGCGAGATCCGTTTCGACGAAATGAGTGCCGAGCAGGTGCATAATTTCGTTCGCGGTCTCAGTCCTTACCCTGCCGCATGGGCGAACCTGACGATCCATGGGCAGAGCTTCGAAAACGTCAAGATTTATAAAGTCGAAATAGCGGAATCCCGACATACCGAAATATCGAAAAACGAGCTCATCATCCCATGCCGCGAAGGGGCGGTGCGGATTCTGGAGCTGCAAGTGCCGGGCAAGAAACGAATGGACGCAAAAGCGTTTCTCAATGGACTACATTAAACTCATAGATAAGTACTACGGCGAGAGTCCGGAGTTGCGGCATGTGTTAGTGACGCACAGCAGGCAGGTGGCAGACCGTGCGCTGCGGATTGTGGACGCCCATCCGCAATGGGAGGCGGAAGGGCTGGTGGACCGCACGTTCATCGAAGAAGCCGCCATGCTGCACGATATCGGAATTATCTATTGCAACGCGCCGAAGATCTACTGCAACGGTCCGCACGCTTATATCGAGCACGGGTATTTAGGCGCAGAATTGCTGCGCAAAGAAGGGCTGCCGAAGCATGCCTTGGTTGCCGAGCGGCACACCGGAACAGGTATCACGATCGAACAGATCGAGCGCGAAGAATTACCTATTCCAGAACGCAATTATTGCCCGCAGAGTTTGGAGGAGAAGATCATCTGCTACGCCGACAAATTCTATTCAAAAAGCCACCTCGGCGAAGAAGTGGCTTTAGAGAAAATCAAATACAATATCTGGAAATACGGTCACGAAGCGTTCGTCAGATGGCAGGAACTGGAGGCGCTTTGCGGCTGATGGCTGAAGGCTATTTAAACTTATGCGCGAAGCCGACGGAGAGCAGCTCCCGGAACTGGATCTTGGCGTGCGTGTCCCCCTCCATTATGACCGACGAGTCGTAGCGCGGGTGCAACATAAGCCGCGCAGACATGAAGCGATTGATGATAAAATCGCAGTTTATCTCCAGGTCCAGCTCTACATGGCGGTAGTTGGTGTACATATAGAATTTGGACTCCAACGCCACCTCCCGCACCGGCTTCCATGTATATTCCACGCGGACGGACGAACCGATATTATGCTGGGTTCGCTGTCCGGCTTCCAGACCATATTCCGTTGCTTTCACCCGCGCCGTGTCCATGACGTGGATCACTTTGTAAGAGATCGGCGAAACGGAGACCGAGAGCCCTTTCACGGGCTTGTAGTCAATACCGAAAGCGGCATTGAAACGGAAGGGCGAGAAAGGCCCCGATTTCAGTTCCATTGAGTTGGATTTATAGGTCGGCAGAAGCCGTGTCTCCAGCTCGGCGGAGAGGGAGGTAAAGAGTTTGGGCACGATCCGGAGGTTCGCTTTCGAATAGAGCCTCAGCAGATCATCGGTCGTGTTGACCTTATGCAAGCTGTCGGCAGAGATCGTCGATCCGCCGATACGCCATTCGCCGGTGTTCTCCCATGTGAACCGGTCGGTAATATAACTGATCTGCCCTTTGGCGATACCGAGCCCGGCGAAGGAAGACGAACCGCCTTGATACCAGTTGGAAGTGACGTAGTTCTGAGTGACCTGGAGCATGATGGTCGCTTCTTTGCGCCAAGGCGACCGCATATCTCTTATCGCGCGCAGCACGTCATTGCGGTCCTCCACCTCATCCTTGACCCATGATTTTTCTATCACAATCTCCGGTGCTTTGGGGATCTTTTGCAGCTCCAGCGCAGCATTGACCGTCTTGAGCGAATCCACCTCCGCTATCTCGCGTTGGATCGAGTCGAGGCGCATGATCTCCGCGAGGGTCAGGGTGTCCACGGTGTCCGAGGCATGGATCTGTTCGCTTTGGCGGGAGACCATGTCCAGCAAGAGCGCATCCATGTCGGCGGTGCTCTGCTGGTCGGACAGTTTGAAGGTGTCCGTATATAATTGTTGCGCCGTCATACTCATGGCGGCGCAAATCAATCCTACTATAATTGATACTCTAATTCTCAAATTCTTAAATTCCCGCTACTCCGGGGCGTCCGTGACATTGTTTGTATTTCTTGCCCGAGCCGCAAGGACATGGGTCATTGGGTCTCGGTTTCTTATCTACGTGAATCGGTTCGGGGCGTTGTTGCTCGCGGGTGTCGCGTCCTGCTGCTTGCGACATACCGGAAGCCTGCGCTGCCTGTTGTACCGCATCTTTCTGGGTGCGATAGCGGCTGTAGTCCATCCGGCGTTGCTGTTGCGCCTGCTGCACTTTGTCCGGCTCCTGCACATGGATCTGACCACGCAGCAGGATCGCCAACGCACGGCGGTTCAGGGTGTCCAGCATCTCGCGGAAGATATTGAACGACTCCAGTTTGTAGATCAACAGCGGATCCTTCTGTTCGTACGAAGCGTTCTGCACGCTCTGCTTGAGGTCGTCCAACTGACGAAGGTGCTCTTTCCATTCGTCGTCGATGACATAGAGCAGCATTCGTTTCTCGAACTCCTTTACTACCTCCTTGCTGTGGCTCTCCGCCGCCGACTTGAGGTTGACAGCGATGTTATAGACCTTCTTGCCATCGGTAATAGGGATCAGGATGTTCTCGTACATCTGCCCTTTGGTCTCATAGACATACTGGATCTGCGGGTCGGCGATCTGGGTCAGTTTGTCCATACGGCGTTTGAAACTCTCCAGCGCTGCCTCAGCGATCTGCTCACTCAGTTCCTGACGTTTGCCGCGAGAGAAGGTCTCTTCATCGAACGGAACCTCAATAGCGAAAGTCTGCATGACGTCGAATTGCAAGCCCTCGTAGTCACCCGCCTGACGCGCCTCATTGAGGATAGCCTCAGCGGTCTCGTAGATCATATTGGTGATATCCACACCTATACGCTCACCCATCAGGGCGTGGCGACGCTTGGCGTAGATGAGGTTACGCTGCTGGTTCATGACGTCGTCGTATTCGATCAGTCGTTTACGAATACCGAAGTTGTTCTCCTCCACTTTCTTCTGCGCCCGCTCGATGGAGCTGGAGATCATGGAATGCTCGATCATCTCGCCCTCTTGGAAGCCCATCCTGTCCATGACGCCTGCTATACGCTCGGAACCGAACATACGCATCAGATCGTCCTCCAGCGAAACATAGAAGACGGAGCTACCCGGGTCACCTTGACGTCCGGCACGTCCGCGCAACTGTCTGTCCACACGACGGCTCTCATGACGCTCCGTACCGATGATAGCCAGACCGCCGGCGGCTTTGACCTCCGGCGTCAGCTTGATATCGGTACCACGACCCGCCATGTTGGTTGCTATCGTCACAACGCCCGGTCTGCCCGCTTCGGCAACGACTTGCGCCTCCTGCTGGTGAAGCTTGGCATTGAGGACATTATGCTTGATCTTACGGATATTAAGCATCTTGCTCAAGAGCTCGGAGATCTCGACTGAAGTCGTACCGACGAGCACCGGACGACCTTGGTTCACCATGGAGACGATTTCGTCAATCACGGCGTTGTATTTCTCGCGCTTGGTGCGATAAATACGGTCGTTCATGTCAATTCGGGCAATGGGCTTATTGGTCGGAATGACCACCACGTCCAACTTGTATATATTCCAGAACTCGCCTGCTTCGGTCTCGGCTGTACCGGTCATACCGGCGAGCTTGTGGTACATACGGAAATAGTTCTGCAGCGTGATCGTAGCGAAGGTCTGGGTCGCACCTTCGACCTTGACATTCTCCTTGGCTTCCACCGCCTGGTGCAGTCCGTCGGACCAACGGCGACCCTCCATAATACGTCCGGTCTGCTCATCCACGATCTTCACCTCGCCTCCGTCGATGATATAGTCCACATCTTTCTCAAAAAGAGTGTATGCTTTGAGCAGCTGGTGCACGGTATGCACGCGCTCGGATTTAACAGAATAATTGGTCAGAATATCGTCCTTTTTCTGCTGTTTCTCTTCTGCGGAAAGGGAAGTCTGGTTCTCCAGCTCCGCCATCTCGCTTCCCACGTCGGGCAGGACGAAGAAATTCGGGTCGTCGGTCGTGCCGGTGAGGGCATCAATACCCTTGTCGGTCAGTTCGATAGACTTGTTCTTCTCGTCAATGACGAAATAGAGTTCGTCGGTGGCGATATGCATGTTCTTCTCGTTCTCCTGGAGGTAGAACTCCTCGGTTTTCTGGAGCCGCACTTTGATACCCGGCTCGGAGAGGAACTTGATGAGCGCCTTCGATTTCGGCATACCCTTGAAGGAACGGAAGAGCGCCAACTCGCCTTCCTCACGCACTTTCTCGTCCTCGGAGCTCATCTTGGCTTTCGCCTCTGCGAGCAGCTTGGTTGTGAGGGTCGTCTGGGTGCGAACGAGTGCTGCTACGCGGTCTTTGTATTCGTCGAACATCTGGTCCTCACCGCGGGGCACAGGACCGGAGATGATAAGCGGCGTACGGGCGTCGTCGATCAGGACCGAGTCCACCTCATCCACGATCGCGTAGTTATGTCCGCGCTGCACGAGGTCGAGCGGACTGATCGCCATGTTATCGCGCAGGTAGTCAAAACCGAACTCGTTGTTGGTACCGAACGTAATGTCGCATGCATAGGCTTTGCGGCGCTCGTCGGAGTTGGGTTTATAGCGGTCGATGCAGTCCACGGTCAGACCGAGGAACATATACAGCGGACCGTTCCACTCGCAGTCACGTTTGGCGAGGTAGTCATTGACGGTGACCACATGCACACCCTCGTGGGTGAGGGCGTTGAGGTACCTCGGCGATCTTGCCTTGGTGCAATACGACACCGCCGAAGAGCTGGACGTCATAATGGATCATATCCCATGTGATCTCATTGCCGCCCGCCATCCAATGGTTATGATAGATAGCGTGAATACCTGCGATTTCTATGAAATCGTACTGCGCCGCCAGATCGCGGTCGAGGTCGGTAGCTACGACCGAAATCTTCTCGTTCTGCGCAAAACGGCGTGCAGCCGACTTGACGATCGCATATGCCTCCGGCAGGATCTCATTCAGCACGCGTTCGTACTCGTCCTTGATCTCCTTCTCCAGACGGTCCACTTCATTGTAGATCTTCTCGCGTTTCTCGATCGGCGTGCCTTCGATAGAAGCTTTGAGTTCGGCGATGCGGTTCTTGCGGTCCGCTACGGCTTCCTGCAACTTGTCCATCAGGGCGTACGAGTGCGCACGGAGCTCGTCATGCGAGAGCGCGTCGATCGTCTCATACTGCGCCTTGATTTTGTCCACTATCGGCTGAATAGCACGCATATCTTTCTGCGCCTTGTTACCGAATAGTTTGGTGATAATTTCTAAAAAATTCATATATCGTTTCGTTATTTACACAAAATGCGCTGCAAAGGTACAACAAAAATTGCACATACGCAAGAGTTTTTATGATTTTTTTATAAAAAGTACGCGCGCACTTGCGTATATCAAAAAAAAGTTGTAATTTTGCACGCGCTATGAATGTATAGTGCTTAATAATATGGAAAGTTTAGTAGAAACAATTCAGGCTTTGATGGCTGGTATATTCGCCGGCATGTCGGGATTAGCGGTCGGTATGATCTGTGTGCTGGTAGTGATATTGGCGCTGTTAGTGGCGTATTTTATCCGCATCCACATCGCCTACAGGATGGCGGTGAATCGGCATCGCGACCCGCTGGGATGGGCGTTGCTTTCGTTCTTCGTATCGCCGTTGCTGACGTGGATTATTCTGTTGATTGCAGGGGACCAAAAGTAATATTTAGTGTTTTGTGAATATGAAAAAGTCGGCCAAAATAACCCTGTGGGTACTCGGATCGCTGGTGGTGCTGGTGATCGGTGTTTTTCTTGGCGCAGACATCCTTGCTTCGCAGATCGTGAAACGCGAGGTGAGTAAGACTTTTTCCCGTATGCCGGACGCGGACGCTTCGATCGGAGGGGTGTATCTGAACCTATTAAGCGGTTCGGCGATCGTCAAAGACATCTCGTTCAGCACGCATAGTCTGCAGCTGGAGGACGAGGAGAGCCTCGACCGTGCGCCGGGACTCGCGATGCATATCCCCACCCTCGCGGTTTGGAACATCAGTTATGCGGAGTTATTCCGCCATCGCAGGCTGGTGGTCTATAAGATCAGTCTGGACGAGCCGAAAGCGCTGGTTTATCTGGACGAGGAGCACCCGGAGAGTATCTTGCCGACCATTCCCAGAGACACGACGATTGAGAAAGCCGGTAATTGGTTGCGCGACATCGCGGTCAGCCATATCGAGATAGACGATTTCAGCGGTCGCATGAAGAGTACCTCTTCGCCGCTGCATATAGCGATCGACAGCCTGAGCGTGAACCTGGCATCTATCAACTATCAGCTGTCAGACGTCAGCCATCAGGATTCAGCATTCCGTTTCGACGAGTCGGATTATTCGGTGTCGATCGCTTCCGCGAAAGTAGAGACGCCGGACGGAATGGTGGCTATCGAGATGAGGGATTTCAGCATTCAGCCGTCAGGCGAAAGCGATCAGCTTTTCAACATCCAATGGGGTTACACACGGGTGCTGAACCTGATCGACCACACCAAGATGGCGGAGATGGCGAAAGAACCGATCACATGGATCGACATGGAGCTGAACAGCGTGAAATTAAGTCCCTTTGACCCGATCAAGAAGATCCAAACCGAGGACTGGACTATGGACCGCATCGACGTGGACGTCAAGCGGATGCATGTATGTCGGGACGAGCGGTTCAAACCCAAGAAGCCGTTCGGTACGCCTCAGGAGTTCCTGCGGAGTCTGCCGATCATGTTCCAGATCAAAGAGGTGAACGCGCTGGCGCGGATCGTCGATGTAGAGCTATACACGACGGCGAAAAACTGCGGCAAGTTGCACGTGAAGAACAGCCACGCATGGATGAAGAACGTCAGCAACAAACCCGGTGCGGTATGGCACAACCGCGCCAAAGCGCCGTTCGGCGACAAAGGGCATGTGGACGCACGGTATGATTTCCGGATGGACAAAGCGTCCTCGTTTGAACTCTCGCTGCAAGGCGAAGAGATTGAGTTAAGCGATATGAATCCTTTCATCCGTCCGCTGGTGGGGATCACTTGTACCTGCCATGTGGACAAGGTAGAGGCAAACTACAAAGGCGACAAGACGATCGCCAAAGGCACTTTCGGATTCCTATACCACGGGCTGGACGTGCTGGTGCATAAAGAGGACGACATCCCCTATAAGATCGTGACCGAACATGCGGATCTGTTTACCGGGCTGGCGAACTCGCTGGTGCCGAAGAGCAATCCGACGGCGGTGGACATCCATCCGCGGCGCTACAGCGTCGAATGGAAACGCGACATCTGGCAGCCGTATCCGCTATACCTCTTCGGACCGTGTATAGACGGAATCAAAATGACCATGCTGCCGGGGCTGTATGTGCACAAGCAGGTGAATTAGGATTTGAGAATTTGAAGATTTGAAGATTGAATTATGATAACAATAGAACAATTAAAAGACGTTCAGCAACGGGCTGACAAGCTGAAAGCGTACTTGCAGATTGACGAGAAACGCATTCAGTTGGAAGAAGAAGAGTTGCACACGCAAGCCCCCGGATTCTGGGACGATGCCAAAGCCGCCGAAGCGCAGATGCGCAAGGTCAAAGGCATCAAACGATGGATCGAGGGCTACGAAGGTGTGCGCGCGGCAGTGGAAGAACTGACGCTGAGTTTTGAGTATTACAAAGAGGAGTTGGTCTCCGAAGAAGAAGTGGATGCCGCTTACTCGCACGCGCTTCAAGAGGTGGAGGATCTGGAGATGAAGAACATGCTTTCGCATGAAGAAGACCAGATGCCCGCCGTGCTGAAGATCGTAGCCGGCGCCGGTGGAACGGAAGCGCAGGACTGGGCGGAGCAGCTGATGCGTATGTACCAGCGGTATTGCGAGAAGCACGATTACAAAGTGACGATCGCGAACCTGCAGGAAGGCGACGAAGCGGGCATCAAAACCGTGACCTTCAATATCGAAGGCGACATGGCGTACGGCTATCTCAAGTCCGAAAACGGCGTACACCGCCTCGTGCGCGTGAGTCCTTATAACGCGCAGGGAAAGCGAATGACTTCCTTCGCTTCGGTCTTCGTGGTGCCCCTCATCGACGACACGATCGAGGTGGAGGTGAACCCTGCCGGACTGAGTTGGGACACGTTCCGCAGCTCCGGTGCCGGAGGACAGAACGTCAACAAAGTGGAGTCCGGCGTGCGCTTGCACTATAAGTTCGTCAATCCGCTAACCGGGCAGCCGGATGAGATCGTGATTGAGAACACGGAGACGCGCGATCAGCCCAAGAACCGCGAGAACGCCTTGCGGCACTTGCGTAGCCAACTCTACGAACTGGAGCTGGAGAAACGCCGTCAGGCGCAGGCGAAAGTGGAAGCAGGCAAGAAGAAGATAGAATGGGGCAGCCAGATCCGATCGTACGTCTTTGACGACCGGCGCGTCAAAGACCACCGCACCAACTACCAGACTTCGAATGTCAATGCCGTCATGGACGGAGACATTGATGCGTTCATCAAGGCGTACCTGATGGAGTTCCCGGAGTAAAGAAGTAATATATTAAAATTAGGATATGAAACGAATCTTATACACCCTTACATTTGCCGCGATGGCGACCTTCGCTTTCGCGCAGACAGACACAACGAAAGTAGAAAAGGACACGACGGAAGGTTTCCGTTTTACGACGGTCGATAGCGTAGCCATCACGCCGGTGAAGGATCAGAACCGAAGCTCGACCTGCTGGGCGTTCTCGACGATCGGTTTTATCGAATCGGAAGTGCTGCGCACCAAAGGCAAAGAGCTGGACTTGAGCGAGATGTTCGTGGTCAGCAAGACCATGATGGATCGCGCGACGTACTGCGTGCGGCTGTACAACGAGCCGCGTTTTGCACCAGGCGGTAGCGCATACGACGTGATCTACTGCATGGGACATTACGGTCTCGTGCCGCAGGAAGCGATGCCGGGCATCCGCTACGGATGGACGAAGAACGACACCCTGCCCGTTCACGGCGAGTTGGACCGCGTAGCGGGAGGATATATCAAAGGTCTGACGGGTCTGAAGAAGCTGAGTCCCGTCTGGCGCGAAGGACTGCAAGCCATCTACGATACATATCTGGGAAAATGCCCGGAGGAGTTTGAGTTCGAAGGCAAGAAATACACGCCGCAGAGTTTCGTTGAGAGCCTCGGTCTGAACGCCGACGACTATGTCTCTATCACCAGTTACACCCACCATCCGTTCTACGAGCGCTTCGCGCTGGAGGTGCCCGATAACTGGCGCATGGACCAGATGTACAACGTTCCGATGGAGGATATGATGCGGATTATTGACCACGCGATCGCCAACGGCTACACCCTCGCTTGGGGTGCAGATGTCAGCGAGACCGGGTTCACCCGCAAAGGTATAGGCGTTATGCCGGACGAAGATAATGGCGCAGACATCACCGGTTCCGACATGGCGAAATGGGTAGGTATGACTGCGGACAAAAAGAAAGAGGAGTTGACCAAGAAACCGCTGCCGGAGAAAACGATCACCCAGGAGATGCGCCAGAACGCATTCGACAATTGGGAGACGACCGACGACCACGGAATGCAGATCTTCGGTACCGCCAAGGACCAGAACGGCAAGCGGTACTACATGGTGAAGAACAGCTGGGGCACGATGCGCTCCGACTACAAAGGGATCTGGTACGTGAGCGAAGCGTTCATGCAATACAAGACCAACGACGTGCTGGTGAATAAGAACGCCATCCCGAAAGACATCCGCAAGAAATTAGGCATTTAATGGCAGCCGAAGGAATCTATAAGGACAGAGGGAGCAAGTTCCTCGCGTTCGCCGAACCGATCGCGGATGAAGAAGAGGCAAAAACGCGTATCGCGTGGTATAAGAAGAAATACCACGACGCGCGGCATGTATGCTACGCATACCGTCTCGGACCGAACTTATGGCGGACGAAGGACGACGGCGAGCCGCACGGCACCGCCGGAGCGCCGATCCTGCGATCCATCGACGCACGGGGGCTGGATAATATTCTGGTAGTGGTCGTGCGCTATTTCGGCGGCACGCTGCTCGGCACAGGAGGACTCATGGTCGCGTACAGAGAAGCTGCTAAAGCAGCATTGGACAATTGGGGGATTGGGGGATTTGAAAATTTGATGATTTGAAAATTTGAAGATTTGAAAATTTGAAGATTAGTGAAAGACGAATTTAAAGATATTAGAGCGTATCGCACAGGATGGATACTATGGTTGACGGACTTTCTGATCGTCTTCCCGATCCTGCAGATTTGGGCGTGGAAGCGGACTAAGAGCCTGAAACTGGACTACCTCGGCGACCGCAAGCAGATAGAGAAAGACATCAAGCATGGCGCGTTCTTCATGACGAACCACCGCGACATCATTATGGATGCGGCTTGGCTCTCGTACCTGCTGCGCATACACTATTTCATCCGCCCGTACATGGGCGTGGGCGATAATTTGTTCGCCAAGCCGTGGATTGAGTTTTTGATGAAATACTTTCGCTGCTTTGCGGTCAAACGCGGCGCAGCACTTCATGCCCAACTGGAGAACGCCAAACAGCTGTCGGCATACATCCGCCATCTGCGCAGCCGCGGTAAGTCGATCTGGCTCGCGCAACGCGAAGGACGCGCCAAAGACAGCAACGACCTGACCCAGGCTTCGGTGCTGCACATGCTGACCATAGGCGAAGGAGATTTGTACGAAAACGTCAAAGCGCTTAATATATGCCCCGTGAGTATCACGTACGAGTTTGATCCCTGCGACTACCTGAAGGCGGCGGAGATGCAACTCAAACGCGACAATCCCAAATGGCGCAAGACCAAACGCGACGACGTCATATCCATGCAGACCGGTATCGAGGGCTACAAAGGCAGAGTGGTCTATCGCCTGACCCCGAGTATCAACCCGGAGATAGATGCGATGTTGGCTGCGCACCCCGAATACCGCGAACAGCCGAGCCACGACCAGCTGCAGCATATATGCGATATTATCGACCGACATATCCATCAAGGATATGAAATCTATGAGCATGGCACGGATTTTGATACGTATATCGAGAGCAGGCTCGCCAAGATTGACATTCCCAATAAGGATGAAACCTTCCTGCGGGAGAAACTATATGAGATGTATAACAACCCAAGAATAAATTATGAAAAGAGCAATATTCCCGGGATCGTTTGATCCCTTCACAGTAGGCCACTACGACATTGTCAAGCGTGGTCTGAAGATTTTTGATGAAATCATCATCGGTATAGGACGTAACAGCACAAAGAAAGAGACTTTCCCCATTCGTGAGCGCGAAGAGGCGATCCGTAAGATCTTTGCGGACGAACCGCGCGTCAAAGTAGCGATTTACGACTGCTTAACCGTCGATTTCGCGAAAGCACAAGAGGCGCCGTTTATCCTGCGCGGTATCCGGTGTGTGGAAGATTTCGAGTACGAGCGCAACATGGCGGAAGCCAACAAACAACTCGGCGGCGTAGAGACGATCATTCTGTACACCCGTCCGGAGTACGCGCATATATCCTCCACCCTCGTGCGCGACCTCTATGCGTACGGCAAGGACGTAAGCGATTTTGTGCCCAATAAGTTGAGATAATAAACCCCACCTGACCTCCCCTCAAGGGAGGAAATACGAAGGATGAATAATTATCATAAATTTTTAGCATTGATGCTTGTAGCCCTCCCTTTGTGGGGAGGGTGGAGGGGTTCTTCCCTCTTCGCGCAGGAGCGGAGTGCCACGACGCGCGCGGACGAGTGCATCGCGATCTTCAACGACGTGCTACGCCAAGTCGATGTCAACTATGTGGACACACTCAATTACGAAGATCTGACGGAGACCGCAATCAACGCCATGCTGCGTAAGATTGACCCCTATACGGTGTATTATCCCAAGAAGAACGACAAGGATCTGCGCATGCTGACCACCGGCAAGTACGGCGGTATCGGCAGTATCATCCAGCAACGCCCCTTGCCCAAAGCGAAAGGCGAAGGGCGCAAGGGAAAAGTGAACAAAGACTCGCTGGCAACTTATGCCGTGAACCCTTACGAAGGCAAGCCGGCGCAACGCGCAGGAGTGGAAGCCGGAGACCGGATCCTGTCCGTGGACGGCAAGAGCACCAAAGGTCTGGTGGTAAGCGAAGTGAGCAACCTGCTGCGCGGCGTACCGGGTAGTACGGTCGTGCTGGAGCTCGAACGGGAAGGAGTAGAGAAACCGTTCAAGGTCTCCATCGTGCGCGAGGACATTCACTTGGAGCCGGTGAGCTATTACACCGCCTTCCGCGCCGACAGCCTCAAAGAGCCGGTGGGTTACATCCGTTTCAATGAGTTCACAGAGGGTTCGGCGCAAGCCTTCAGCAATGCTTTGGACGAGCTCTATTACACCCAAGGTGCGCGCGCGCTGATCATAGACCTGCGCGGCAACGGAGGAGGTATCGTGGACGAAGCGATCCAGATTGTGAACCTGTTCGTCGATCGCGACACGAAAGTAGTGGAGACCAAGGGAAAGACGAGTAACAGCAATCGCACCTATATAACCCGCAATAACCCGCGGTACAAAGATCTGCCGCTGGTCGTGCTGGTGGATAAGAACTCCGCTTCGGCGAGCGAGATCGTCTCCGGTGCGCTGCAGGATCTCGGACGCGCCAAATTGATCGGGCAACGCACTTTCGGCAAAGGTTTGGTCCAGAATGTGCGTCCGATCGCCTATGGCGGACATATCAAAGTGACGACCAGCAAGTATTACCTGCCCTCCGGACGCTGCATCCAAGCGATCGACTACAGCGAACGCCAGAAAGGACACGAACTGAAACGCGACACCGCAGGAGGTATTCTGCCGGACATCGTGATGAACGACAGCGCAAAAGTGGACATCACCTATTCGCTCTATATGGATCATTATTTCTTCGACTACGCTACGCGCTACCGCCATTCGCACGACAGCATAGCCAAGCCGGAGGAGTTCGAGATCAACGACGAAGAGATAGAGTCCTTCTGCGCTTTCTTGGAAGAGCGGGGATATAAATACGAGACCGAGACCAGCAAATTCTACGACGACATGCTGAAGATGGCGAAGCACGAAGACATTGACTCGGCTACGATCGCACAGCTAGAGACATACGAAGAAATCCTGCGTCCGAGTTATAAAGAAGCTATCGCGCGGAACAAAGAGGGCGTCAAAGAGTTATTAGGCTCCGAGATCGTTCTGCGGTATTACTACCAGAAAGGGCAGATCGCTTACTCGCTGCGGTTCGACAAAGAGCTTAAGCGCGCGCTGCAGGAACTGAAATAATTCATACAGAAATAATGAAATAAACAACTACTGAAATAAACGCCAATAAAAAAGAGCACCCTCACGGATGCTCTTTTTCATGAAAGGAAGTACTCCTTATTTCTTCACTTCTACCTTGATACCGCGGATATCGAAGAGTTCATCTCCCTTGCGGATGTAGATATTACCTTGATAGAGAACCTTCTGCACTCCTACTTGGTCTGCGCCGGTGAACGGAATAGCTTCTTCCTTTTTCTCCTCTACGATCAGATTGAGCACATAGATTGAGTCGCAACCATAGACCGACGTATATTCCGCTACGAGCGTGGTATCGCCAACTCCGATAGTGCTGAGGTCAATGCCTTGCCATGTCTCTTTATCGCCCTTTGTGATTGTGAGGTTGGACTCTGCATAGAACGGTTGCGAGAAGGAAACAACGAGCACTACGATCGAGTCACCACCGGCATAGTTCCGTCCGGAGAGGACAATAGTGTCCGTAGCGGACTGGGTATAGGATTTTCCTTCATAGGTAACCGTCTCGCCGGAGCAAGCATAGATCGTGTCTGCGCCGTAAGTGATGATAAGCGGTTCCACCGTCAGATGGAGCGTATAAATCGAGTCACAGCCATAGATCGACGTATATTCCGCTACGAGCGTGGTATCGCCAACTCCGATAGTGCTGAGGTCAACACCTTGCCATGTCTCTTCATCACCCTTTGTGATCGTGAGGTAGGACTCCGCAGAGAACGGTTGCGAGAAGGAAACAACGAGCACTACGATCGAGTCACCGCCGGCATAGTTCCGTCCGGAGAGAACTATCGAATCCGTAGCGGACTGTCTGTAGGATTTTCCCTCATAGATCACTGTCTCGCCGGAGCAGGCATGGATCGTATCCGCGCCATAAGTGATGATATGCGGCTTGACTGTCAGATGGAGCGTATAGATCGAGTCGCAGCCATACAAAGACTGATACTTCGCTACGAGCGTGGTATCACATACCCCGAATTCGCCAAGGTCAATGCCCTGCCATCTATGCTGTTCTCCTGTAGTGAAGGAAAGTTCCTCTTCGAAGCTAAAGAGCGGATGAACAGCCAGAGTCAGCGAGATAATAGAATCACCGCCATGAATGGTATTCAAGGTATCCGTATAGACACCTGCTACTGCAAGATTGCCGAAATGCGAATCGTCATAGAAACTACCCTCGCATATATCGGCGCTCCTTGCGTCAAGCACCTCTGCAGCGTAAATAGAGAAAGTCTTAACGACCGGCTCAGCCGCATGATAAATATCGTTTCCTGCTTGGTTTGCTGTAATCTGTACGTCTCCTTCAGACAGAATAACAAACGCACCGTCTGTATAGGAAACCACGCCTTCCGGGGCAAAAGTATAACTTACCTCCAGACCGGAAGAAGCCGTAGCCGTAGCAATAGAACCATTCGTTAAGAGAGCTGTTTGCTCTTCGTTCCAAGTAATGGCTTGTTCCTTTTTCGGAGCTACACCGGTCACTGTAATAGTAGCTGTAGAGGTGCCATCCGTGATCGTGATCGTAGCCTCAAAATCACCGCCTTTCTTCGGAGTGAAATAGATCGGGAAAGCATAGTTAGCGATATTTCCCAGCGTACCGTCTTGTGCAGCTGCCGCCTTACCGTTCGCCGAAGCGCACGCATTAGCGCCCACCTCATAAGTAAGACCTTCGGTATTTTCCACGTCACCAATGCGGAAGTTCTGAGGATCAGACGAAGTGATGTAGATGTCGCCATCGGTATAGAAAGAACGAAGGTTCACCGTATAAGCCTCAGAAACAGCATCCACTTCAATCGTATCAAAGTCATGCGAGTCCGTCGATTTGCCATACGTGCCACTTGCCAGCAAGATATGTTTTGCCAACGGAAGATCGAAATGATAGACATGCACCTTATGCGTAGGGAGACCGGAACGGCTGTATTTGATCCAGTTGATATTGGCACTTACGTTGAATGACTCCGAGGTATTACTATTATTGCCTGTATTCTCAGCCAACTTACCCACAATGAAGGTAGTTGCGCCATTATCAGCGGATTCCATAATCTCCGTGTCAATCTTACGAAAAGCTCCCGCCCAATCAATCCACTCATAGCCCCACTGCACGTTGAGGACACCGGCAGTAGGAGCGAAGATACCTCCTGTAGCATAATCGCCCTGGGTATTCATAACATGCTCGGTATCGTCATAATACGAATACCATGCACCATTTCTGTACGTCTGCGCGGAGACAGTAAGTGTTGCTACGCACAGCACTAAAAAAGCATAAATCTTTCTCATACTAAATAAATTATAAGTTAATATTAATGTTTATTCCTTATTTATTTTACGCGCGCGCCCGAGGCGTTAAACCAAACATCGCCGCAACGGATATAGAGTTCGCCCTGGTAGAGCACTTTCTCAAACCGGGCATCGCGAAGAGACACATTCTCTATTGCCTCTGTCGGCTGAATCAGCCCCTTTGTGTCGCTGTCGCTGAACTCCACGCGATAGAGCGTATAGTCCACCGAGCGGCTGTAGTCGTCCGCGATCACATATACAAAGACACAGCGGTGCGCCTCGTCGAAAGCGAAGAAAGTCTGGGTAGAGATACCATTGGTCATAGCGCTATAGAGATCACACGAATCGCAATAGGTCTCTTCTACTTCAAATACGCCGTCCTTATAACCCACCGGCTCCTCGTTGCGGACGAGCATGGTCAGATCTTTATTGTAGATCATTTTCACGTCGTCCAGATAAACGGAGTCAAAGACATTGCGATTAGCCTCCGTATCGGTATAGGACGAGCCTCCGCCCTGCAACATATTGGTCGTAAAGGTGGTCAGTACGTACGCCGGTTTGCTCTCTGCCGTAGCCTCATTATAGCGGAACGGAGTCGAGATGCGTTGCCATCCCAGGTCAGCAGCAGCGGCATAGTTAACTTCCGCTTTAGCGATCTTGACATCGGCATAGTAGTCCCCTTCCTCCGGATCCTGATAGCGCGCATCGGTCGTAATGATCGTACTCATACGTGCCTTGTTCACCTCATTCTTCGCATTGCGATCAGCAGGAATATATTTCGCCCAGAAGACAATCGAGTCCGGACGGCCGTGGAAAGGAGTATTAAATCCTTCGTTCGCCGGATCGGAGAAGTTGTAATTCTTCGTTATATCGGTAGCATTATACGAACCGGCATTGATCTGACCATTGGTGCAGTTACCATTCGCCATTACTTTCAGTAGTTTCGTGGAAGAAATCAGGGCGCTTTGTTTGCCATTCGACCACGGCCGCACCTGCGTAGAGGGCACAAATTGTTGCGTGTTATTTTTTACAAAATCCACCATAGCGCCGGTAGCCGAGCCGAAGGAATGCCATCCGGCAGGCTCGTTATTGGACCAAGTACCCTCGAAACCGCCGTTCACTACATCATAGTTCTTCTCGCGATCTGCTATACCGCGGAAGAAGACCAGAATACCTTGCGGCAGAGACGGTGCCTCGATATAGAGCACCACTTGTGCTTGCTCCGGCGAGAGCAAGGAATAATACTCCTCCCTTCCTTCCTTCAGACCATTAATCATAGTCACGGTAGCGCGCTCGCTGATCGTATCCATATAGAGCGCTCTATGCTCCAGCAACAACTGTCCATACGAAGTGACGTCGATATTCGGAAGCACGATATGTCCCAGTTTGCCGGCATTATAGGTGAAGTCCGGCAGTACGAAGGTCACCGTGCTATCCACAGTGCCCGGCAGGACATATACCTCTTTATCCGCATAAATAGCTCCGTCGATGACCAACTCTCCTTCATATTTGCCACACAGCTCGCGCACCGTATAAGTCTCGGTACCTTTGCTCCAAGGCTTGGAGGTCGAAAGCACCGTGAGATGCAGGATACAGATAGAGTCGCATTCATCAGCCGACACATACTGCGTCTTGAGCGTCAGCATTCCGGGATCCATTTTGCTCAGGTCAAAACCCGCCCATGTCTTCTCTTCGCCTTGATGGATGGTCATGTATTCCTCTGTCTGGTAATGAGGCGCGGTTTCTATCGTCAGGTGTACTACTGAGTCTCCGCCAAAATGGTTCGGTTTCGAGAGGACTACATCGCCCGTAAAGGCAGAATGGTAATATACCCCGTTGAACTCTACCGAGTCGCCTTCGCACATGCGAGCTTTGTACTCACCATAGGTACGCGGAACAGAGGTATAATAGAGCGAGAGACGATAGATCGAGTCGCAGCCCTGTGTGGTCTTCAGACTATCGTAGAAGAAATAGGGTTCGTCGGAATACTCCAACCCGCTGATCTGCTTTCCTCTCCATTCTATGGTCGAATTTGCCGTTGAGATCTCTTCGTTAAAGAGATAAGTCGGCAGAACAGACAGCGTCAATGTAATAACAGAGTCCGCTCCGGCTGCATTGGAAATAGTCCTGGTATAAACGCCTTCCTCCGTCAGGTTCTCGAAGTTGGCATCCGTATAAGGCTCATTGGCGCATGTTGTAGCGGAATAGGTGTATTGCGTATCTCCCGGCTTAACAATCGGTTCAGCCATCTGGAGCGAATAGAGGCTGTAGCTCTTTGCCTGGGAATAGTTGCCGGCTACTACATAGACATGAACCCGGTATTTAAATGGATCATATCCGATAAACGATTTCGACGCCTTGCCGTTCGTTTTGGCAGCAAAGAGGTACTCGCTTTCGCTGAATTGCGCATCCAACGAAGCGTTCCCGTTGGAGAAAGAAACCGCAGCTCCGTTCATCGTCAGGGACGAGAGACTATGGTTATAGATCATTTCTGCGTCGTCCAGATAGATATTATCCACCGAACTACCGGAAGTAGTACCGCCTCCGGGGGTTGCATTGGTGGTAAATGTCATCAGTATATAGGCTGCTTTCGTCGGATCAACCGAATAATATTTGAACGGTACCGAGATACGTTGCCATCCCTTTGAGGAGGTAGCCGAATAGTTGATTTCCGCATCGGCAATCTTCACCGAAGAGTAGTTATTGCCTGCCTCCGGGTCTTGGTATTTCGCACTCGTTGTAATTACTGCGTGCGCGCGAGCCTTATTATTAGAATTAGAAGGATTGCCGTCCGCAGGAACATATTTTGCCCAGAATACCATCGAGTCCGGCTGCCCCACAAAAGGCGTATTATACGTATCATTCGCGGAAGGCTCGGAGAAATTATAGTTTTTCGATCCGTCCGAAGCGGTCATAGAGCCGGCGAAGATACGTCCGTTGGTGCAGTTACCGTTCGCCTTTACGCCAAAGATTGTTTTGGATTTGATCACCGCACTCTGCGAGCCGGTCGACCCCGGACGTTTGTCCGTCGAGCGGGTGAACTGGTCCGTATTACCGGTTACGAAAGAAGCCATACTTCCGGTAGCCGAACCGAACGAATGCCATCCGGCAGGTTCATTACCAGACCAAGCACCCTCGAAACCACCGTTCTCGAAGTCATAATTGCCGGCTTTCGGCGCACCGGAGAAAGAGACCGCGATAGGGTCTATTCCCTCCACAGCAATACTCAGATTGACTTTGGCATTCGCAGCAGAGAGCACCGATTCGCTCGTCATAGACACCGCAACATGTGTCTCCAGCGCACGGATATACAGCGGGCGATTCTCCAAGGTCAACTTACCATCGGTCGCCATGGGTATATTGACCACCACGATGTCTCCCAACGAGACTTCGCCGAAGGAGAAATCCGGCAGAACGAAAGTCACGGTATTGCTCTCAACACCCGGCAGAATATAAATCTCTTTATTCGCATAAGGAGTGCCGGCGATACGTAATGTTCCTTTATACATTCCGGCAACATCATTTACTGCAACTGCCATCACGGCTGTACAGCTCACCAATAAGTTTGCTATGATAAATAATATCTTTTTCATCTCACAAAACATTAAACACAAGACATTAGAAATTAATATTCATTCTGCATACAAACGTACGAGGGGGAGCCAGCGCCATCGGGCGATAGCTATACTCCGTATTCAGCAGGTTATTTACCAGGAATTGCATCTCCACATGCTCCTTGAAACGTACGGAAGCACGCAGATCCATCGTGAAAATACCATTGTTATGGCTCATCCAATAGTCATGCAGCGAGAGTCCGTCTTCGTATCCGAAGATGAACATACGCGCGTAGTCCATCAGGTCCTTTTGCTCTTTCACACGTTCATCTACCATCAGGTAGTCCACCGCCAAAATCTTACTGCGGTACGACATGTTGACACCGATGGAGAACCATTTATAGGTATAGTCAATCGTGGTTTTGAAGGAGTGTTTGTTACGATATTTGAGATATTTAGAGTCATTGGACTTGTTTTTCATCTGCAGAGGATCGGTATAGGTTTTCTCCTCCTCGATGCGTCGATCATTGTCCAGATCTTCCGGCTCGGTGAACGTATAACCGATCGAATAGCGCAGGTTCATATCCTTCCGGATATCAACCATACCGGCGGTGCTTACCTCGGCACCGTAAATACGCGCATGGCTCACATTGACGAACTGCGCACCGATACCGATACCGGCATTCGCGAGCGATTTGGTCTGCGCGAAACCATTGATGATACCCTTCAACTCATCGATCACATCGTACATCGAATTCACCATCGTGAAATCCGAGTTGCGGAAGAGACCGAACTGGTACTCAATCATGTTCTGGTACTCGGTGTAGAACGCGGCTACGTCCAACGAACCGGATACAGGACCGAATTTATAGAGCTGCTTATATCCCAACTCCGCATTAAATCCGGATTCCGGCTTGATATTTTTGTTGGGGTACACACCCACACCGCCGATGTCCTTACGGGCAAATTTCTCCGTGATAGAGGGGTTACGATAACCCTGACCGAAGGAAGCACGGAGGAATCCGGCTTTGTAGATCTCCCAGTTCAAACCGGCGCGGAAGACAGGACGGACAGGACAGAGCCATTTACCGATCTGGATATTGGCTTCCTTGTATTGGTCGTCCATTCGATAGTACTCCAGACGCACACCGGCGGAGAGGGAGAGACGGTTAGCGATACGGTGGTCGTATTGCAGGTATGCCGCTACGTTGTCCGTATGGTGCGTTCCAGTGATATTAGCCGTGTTCGTGATATGATTCCAGTTGATACCGGTTGTCAGACGCACGCCGGAGTTCCACTGTTTTGCGAACTGGTAGTCGATGTATCCGTTATAGGTCAACTCCGGACGAGTCGGCGTCTTATCTGTCATCAGGTCCATCACATAAGCCACTGCATCCTGCATCTCTGCTACCGTGCCGGTATAACCCAGTCCGTTCTTCACGAGGTCAATACCATTCACCACTGCGGTGAGCCAGTCTTCGTTGGCGATAGGCACAGTCACGTCTTTGAAAGTCAGCAACAGCGCGTCGACTACATCCATTCCGTTTCCGATATTGCCGGTCACGTCGTTCACATAACCCATCACTTTGTCCATGTCGAAGCTGGTCAGACCCCATTTCAGCAGATCCTGGGTGCTGATCACGCCCGAAGGACGGGTGATATTATCCGAAGTCATGTAGAAGCGCGTACGCAGTTTATGCGAGATACCGCGTTCCGTATCGTCGTAATTGAAGAAGGGGTCGATGTTGAAGTTATGCTCGTTACGTCCCATATTGGTCAGTGGCGACGGATGAAGCGGATCCTTCGGGCTGCGCCAGATGAAGAAATCGCCAAAGCGGTTTGCTACGTAGTTCATATTAAGACCCATGTTCACATACTTGTTCGCCTCGGTCGGCATATGGTAGGTCATGTTGCCGCCAAAACGCACACGGTCGTTGAAACCCTGCTGACGGAAACCTTCATCCTTGAATCCGCTGATAGCACCCGATACATCAAAATTGTCCACACGGCGCGAATGAGAAGCCTCTGCTCCATAATAGAGAGGAAGGCGCGCACCCGTATAAGCATAGTTCTGATAGTTATCGTACACACCTACATAGCCGGATATCTTGGTCTCCGGTTCGAGTCCCGGACGCTGGGTACGAACGTTGATCACACCGTTGAGGGCGGACGAACCGTACAACACAGAGGAAGCACCTTTGACCACCTCCACCTGCGCCACATTCTCCAACGGCACGTTGTTCCAGTTGATTTCACCGGTCTTGGGGTTCAGGATCGTCATTCCGTCCATCAGCACCTGGCATCGCGAACCTACACTGTAGGTCCAACCGCCGCCGCCACGGATAGACGGCTGTTTGTCGATCACCTCCACACCCGGCAGGGTCTGCAACGTAGCCGAGAGGTCCGTAGGAGCCTGACTGCGCAGTGCTTGAGGCTTGACCACCTCGATCGAAACGGTCACATCCGTCATTCGCTGCTCGAAACGACCGGCGGTCACTACCACCTCATCCAGCACCTCATTATCCGCCTGCATCACCATATTAAAGACGGCAGGAATGGTCTTGAAAACCTTTTCCTCCGTCTGGTAGCCTACATACGAAAATTTGATAGTTGCCGGGAGCGAAGTGACCTCCAGCGAGTACGCTCCATCGAAATCGGTTACAGTACCACTATTATTCGCTGTGTTCAAAATCGTGACGCCGATCAGCGGCTCACGCGTAAAAGCATCCGTGATAACACCGGTTAGGGTCTCTGCAAGCATAGCTTGAGAAACGCAAACTAATACCAATAAACTGTAAAAATGTTTCATATATTCAGTATTACTCAAAAAAACGGCGCAAAATTACTACTTTTTCTTCATATAGCCAATAATTTACTATAAGAAAAAGTTTACTTTTTTTAAGCCTCGTAATAAAAGAATACTGAATATTAACGAAAATTATTTACTTTTGATATTTTCCGACAAATTTTATTGCAAGAAATACGAGCCAGTCCGGTGTGTGTTTCAGAATCGGCGTAGAGAGCCAGTTGATGAAACCCGGTGTGTCGGCTTTCTTATTGCGGAACATTTTGCGCAGGGCGCGTTTCACGAGTTTCTCCGGCGGAATGGAAACAGTCAGGTTCACCGCCAACTTGCGCAGGTTAGGAGCCAAACCGAACAGAGCGGTATCCACTGCCCCGGGAGCCATGACGGTAATACCGACGTTCTGCGGTTTCAGTTCGTACCAGATCGACTTGGAGAAATTATAGATAAACGCCTTGGTGGCATTATAGGTCTGAATACCCGGCATTGCCATCCATGCAGACATGCTGCTCATATTGAGAATATAGCCCTTCATCCGTTTATGCCCGCATATACGTTGGTTCGCCTCTTCCTCCGTCAGTTGCCGCGCACACATGTCAGCGGCAAAAAGACGTGTCAACTTGGCTACCGTCACCACATGCAGTTGCAGCATCAGATCAATCCGCTTCATCGAGGTCACGCAATACGGGTTGAAGAAGAACACACCGGCGTTATTGATCAGTATATCAATGACATACCCCTGCTCTTTGCACCATGCATGCAGGTTTTCCGCCGCGTCTGCAAGACTGAGATCCGCAAAATGAGCAATCGTCTTCACGCCATACGTAGAAGCCAAGTCAGCCGCTACTTGCTCCAGCTCTTTCTCCTGGTTGCTCACCAACAGCAGGTCGCAATGATAGTCACGCGCCAAGGCAGTAGCGTATTGCAGTCCGATACCGGACGACGCACCGGTCACTAAAGCTAACATTTCCCCTCCTTTTGTGCGGCGATAGACTCTTTGGCTTTGCCTTCCAGCTTGACGATCTCTTTCTGCAGACGCGCAGGGATCTTCTCGCCGTCGCGCTCTACGCACTCATGGCATTTCATATCCAGCGTGTACATACGTCCCACGCAGTAGTTGGATCGTCCGCAGCCAGCATGGTAGTGCGGGTTTTCCTGCACATGGTGTACGAACTCCGGATCTTTGATCAGCACGTGCGCGATCTGGAACAGTTCGAATCCTTCGTCCATGATCTGCCGACAGTTATCGCCGCTCTGCACACCACCGACATAGATCAGCGGAACGTCCTTGATCTCCTTCTGGAAGATCTTCGCTTTGTCCATGAAATACAACTCCTTGAAGGGCACGGTAGGCGTCATGATAGCCGCCACTCCGGGTATGTTCAGCGCCGCTTTGAGCCACCAGAAGGACTTCATATTCATATAGTGCGCGAGGGTCTTATACGGCATAGCGCCGCCAAGAATCGTCATCGGTGAACGGCTCACGGTTCCGCCGGAGAGAACAATACCATGCACTTTGTGCTTGGCGATCTCTTTGGCAATTTTGATGCCTTCCTCTATATCCGATCCGTGCCAACAGTCGTCCCACATATTGGTTTTGACCACTACCGCCATGTCGTCACCGGCGTGTGCCATTACTTCGTCCAGCACTTCGTTCATAAACCGCACGCGGTTCTCAAACGAACCTCCGTACCGGTCGTGCCGGTGGTTGGTACGCGGCGAGATAAACTGCGAAATCAAGTACGCATGTCCGGCGTGTATCTCCACGCAGTCGAATCCGCAAGTGCGTGCCCAGTCCACTGCTTCGCCGAATTTCTTCACCAGCCGGTGAATCTCCTCCACTTTCAGTCTCCGGTGGATTGTCGGGCTGTAGAGGTTAAACCATGTGTCAGCGCTCACCGGCATACAATGACAAGTGTAGAAATGGGTCATGTTGCCGCAGTGCCCCAACTGGATCGAAGCTTTCGCGCCCTCCGCATGGATCGCATCGGTCATTTTCTTCATATCGGGAATGATTTCCGGGCGAACATAGAGCTGTCCGTCGAACGACACACCACTCAAATCCACGGCTGCGTACGCTACGGTCGTCATTCCTACTCCGCCGCGCGCCACGGACACATGATAGTCTTGCAACGCTTGCGTCGGCGCATTATTGCGCGCCATATTCTCGAATGCTGCGCTACGGATAATACGGTTGCGCAGCGTAATAGGTCCTAATTGAAAAGGAGTAAATAGTTTGTTCATTAGTATATAAACGGTATGATTCGTTTCAGTTTCTTGCGGTCGAACTCATCGGGAAACTCCTCCTCGTATTTCTTGTAAATGGCATTGCTGCGGGGGATGAGGTTGCAGCAACTGAACCAGAAGAAGACAAGTCCGGCGTACGACCAGGTCATGATAGCAAAACCGAGCCACTCGGTAATCTCTCCGAAATAATTGGCACTGGTGACATATTTGTAGAGCCCTTTCTTAGGCAGGTAATGCTTGGTGTCTCCGGGCTTGCGCAGGTTTCGTATCACGTGGTCCGAATGCATGTTAATTCCCCAGCCGGTGAAGAACAGAATAACGCCGATGATAAACCTCGGGTCGGTGAGCCACGAGAGCGTGTAGGCCTGGGCGTAATACGGATCCGTCGGGGCTATATAAAAGAGGAAATAGCCCTGGATATACCCATTGATCACATTCCAGATAAAGGACAGTATCATAATGACGAACGGCATTTTCCCTTTACCTTTCAGCAGGAACGGGAAGATGAACGAGCGCTGGAAATAATGAAACTCGAATATCAGAAAAAAGACCCAATAAGGCGCATTCATCGTCACGCCGTCATTGAAATTGAAGGACTTGAAATAAAGATAAAGGAAAACGAAGAAGACGGGTGCTTCCATCAGCAGCCAGCCCGCTTTGTTATTCATCGCCGGACCCCATTTATCGGAACGCATCTTACCATAGCCCGCATCTACAAAATAAAGAGCCACAAAGACCACTAAACCGACCAGAAACAGGATAAACAACAAGTCGTAAAAAAACTCTACCGAGTAAATATTTTCCATAAGTATCGTTTGTTATAGTTCATAATAAAGGCTATCATCATTGACGCCAAAAAAGCGTACAAAGGTACGAAATAAATTTCGTTTATACAAATAAATATTAAGATTTGTTATCTTTTTCTTGTTTTTGGCACACAAAAAGCCCTAAAATGATTAAAATCATCCCTATCCACTTGCCAAAAGGTAATTGTTCGCCGAAGAAAAGCAGCATCCATAGTGCCGTAAATCCCGGTCGGATATTATTGAACGCATTCGCCTGCGAGACGCCCACAATCCGCAGGGCGTAGCAAAAGAGAATGAAGGCAATCACGCTGGAGAAAATGGTCAGATACCGTACGCTGATCACAGCAATCGACAGCGGAGTGGATATATCTCCCAATGCGCGCCATTCGATCGCCGTCAACGCGCCCGGTCCTTCGCGCCAGAGCCACAGCGGAATGAAGAAACAGAGACTCACCATTTGTGCATAAAAAATAATGGTAAGCGGGCTGTATTGAGCCGGAATCTTGCGCATCACAACGGAGTCCGCTACGGCAGCCGAAACAGCGGCAAAAGCCAGCAGCACACCCCAATAACTGCCGATCGAGAAATTGCGGCTGCCGACCAACACCAGCATAAACATACCAATGGTGGAAATCACTATTCCGATGATATTATTTCTCGTCACTCGTTCGCGCAGGAAAATAGCCGCGAACACAGGCGCCAGCAACGGACTGGTGGACAGCAGCGCTTCGGCGATCGTAGGGCTGTTGAGCGCGTCGTAACTGAAGGTCTCCAAGAGGTAGTACAGGAACGGCTGACAGAAACCCGCTAACGCGAATAGCGGCAGGTCGTGCCATTCCACTTTTTGCAAACGGAAAAGCTCGCTCTTACGACAAATCAGACCGATGACAAGCATCAGAAAGACAGCCGGAGTGAAACGCAGAATGATCATCGTAAGCGGAGGAAAAACGGTCATAGCTTGTTTGATCGCAATCCCGCTGGCGGACCAGATGATCATTGCAGCAATGAGGGCGAGGACGGCCATGTATTGTGTTTTATTCCTGCTAAACGACATATTGTTTGGTGTGTTTCGTTTAATAATCGTTCTGTTTCGGCTGCGCGAGGCTGCGTCGTATCGGGGTAAATCGGCTTACCGATTATAACTTGGGTCAGCGGCTCGTTTTTCGGTCCGAAAAGGCGGTAAATACCTGTTCTCGGGCGATAAGTCACCGCAAAAGGAAGGATGGGTTTGTTGTATTTGTATGCCATCGTGAACGCGCCTTTCTGGAAAGGACGCAGCGGCTTGTACCAATCCCAGCGTTTGGCTTCGGGGAAGATATGAAACCAATATCCCTTCTCGTTGTATTGGTCAAAAGCGGCATTGAATGCTTTCATCGCGCTCAACCCTGCTTCCGCGTCAGGAATAGGTACTCCGCCTACGATACGCAGGTAGAACTGGTCCTTCGTCCGGAAATTAGGTGCGAACATTGGAATGCGCGTGTGGGATGAAGCATGGAATGTGGTCAACACCGAAGCGCAATCATGTCTGTAACAATGATTAGCGATGGTGATAGCCCCTCGCGAGAGGTCAAACTGCCGCAGCCATTTCCGCACCGGACACGAACTCCGATGCCATGTCTGCTCCCCCTCTATCTGCCATCGCAGACCATATTTGATCCGCAAGATCCAACCCAAAACACGCAACACCACATTATAGCCGAAGAAAGTCCGGCACCGGGCAGCAAAGGACTCATCGAAATACGGATAGTTCGCATCCACCGCAGGAAAATCGCGGTCATAGACCGGCTTATACAAGCCCACGTATGGATCGTCTTCGGGAAAATCCGTTTGCACCGGCGGCACATACGTCCCTTCCGTCACTTCTAACTCTTTATATCGTTTATTCATTTTCAAATCTCAATTCTCAATTCTCAATTCTTAACTCTCAATTCTCAAAAACCTTGCTCCGACGGCTCGTGCGCTTGCTCCGTCTTTGTCATCTCGGTCGCCGATAAACAGCGTGGTCTCCGGCGTTGCCTCTATCATCTCCAACACCCTGCGTGCACAAGGCTCAGAGGGTTTGAGTGCACCTAACTCCGGCGCAGAGATCAGCAGGTCAAACATATCGGGAGCTATTCCTAATGCATCCAGTTTCTCCACCACGGCGCCATAATCGGAATAGATCGCCACTTTCAGCCCTTTCTTCTTCGCCTCGCGAATAAGTTCAAGCACCTCTTTGCGCGGATGATGGTAGCGCCGGATGAGACCTACCATCGTCGGCAGATAGACCTCGAAATACCATGCGCGGGCGATTCCGGCTCCCCACCAATGACCGCGTGCCATCGTCTCAAAGAAAAAGCCGAAAAACTCCTCCTTTGAAGCGAATTGGACATAATGCGCATTCCTTCGCGCAAAACGCTCTGCTGCCAGCAACGGCAGACACCACCAAAGACGCGCCACTATACGCTGCGCCAGACCGGTCTTGTCATAGATCGTCCCGTCAAGATCCACCACGACGGTTTTGACGCCGTTTAGCACGTTGTTTTCTTCTTTCATCAATCTTCTCTGCACTATTGATTACACCTTCGCTGAAACGCTCGAAACCGCTTTCTATCCGCAACAGCAGGTTGAATCGGCTACGGCGTTTCTCGTCCTGCATCAGCAGGTTAAATTTGAACTGTCCATCCCTGAATCCGTCCTTCAGACACGCCGCCTTAAATCGCGCGTACGCGTTAGAAAGGAGTACATGTGTCTCCGGGGCATGCAGACGGAACGACTGACGCTTGGACTCGTACTCGATATTGATCTGCTGCAGTTTCTCGTCCACCACTTTGGTAAATTCCTCCGCTTGCTCCTGCGAGATCTTCTCGTCCTCAAACTCGTAATAGAAATGGTATTTGGACTCCTCCACGTCTGCAAATCCGACAAAGAACTTGGTCTTGATCTTCGTCTCTTTCTCCGCTTGGTGTACCGCGTCCATGAATTGCGGCTCATATAATTTCTCACCCGTTAGCGACACGATTCCGTTCACTTTGGACACCATGTGAACGGTCGGCGTGTTGTAGTACTTGCCGCCAACTTCCACCAGGTCGTTCATGTTATACCGGTACAAGCCCGCGTAGGTCGTCACGTACGCGCAGTAACGCTTGCCGACCTCCAACTCGTCGATCTGCAGGAAATGTTTGCGCGGGCTGTCCAGCTCGCTCTCCTCCACAAACTCATAATAATGGAATTGCGGGAACAACACACTCTCGTTCGTATCGTCCAGCGAGAAACCGAAACGGCATTCCGTGGCGATATATCCCAACTCCTGGTAGAACGTCTTGTCCCAATTGAACTGGTCCATGTATTTGTCCATGTAAATCTTGGTATTGCCGCATTTCCAAGTGCTCAGATACTGTAGCCACGGCCAGAAATCTTTCGGATACAAGTGTCCCTTCTCCGCCAAGATCTGCCGCAACTCCGCAGCCCGTTCGGGTTTCGGAGAAACATACGCGTCCAACTCCGAACGGATCTCGTAAGGGATATCCACATCTTCGTTGATCGTGCCTTTCTCAATGTCGTTGATCATCTGCTCCGTGTTCTCGTTCAGCGCACGCAGCAACTCCAAAATGGTCGAAGGATTCGCCGTCGCCCACAGCGTCACATCGCGGTATTGCAACGCCAAACGCATCAGTACGTAGTTGCGCGTGCCGTAATCCGGGATCGCCATGACCGACGCAGGAGCCGTGTAATGTTGCTTGATGATCGGCGGAATATCGCGAACCAACACACCACTCACAGCCCCGTACAAAGTGCCATCCGGCGCGTAGCCTTCGCACTCTTTGCCGACCGTCGTGAAGATATGTCCGCCGAAAATACGGTTGCGGTGTTTGACGAAATTCCATGTCCATATATGGCTCATCCTGCCGTAAACGTCCTTCAGGTATTTATGGGTCATCGGGATCCATTTGGGGGCAGAAGTAGTCCCCGAAGTAGTGGCATACATATCCGGTTTACCGGGAAATAACACATTCTCCTCGCCGTTCTTATGCCGCTCTACGTAAGGGCGCAAGCTCTCAAAACTGTCATTCACCGGCACGTACAGACGGTACAGCCGGAACAAATCTTCCGCGTTGGTGGCGGTCAGTATCCGGTCGAAATGGTGTTCTTTGCCATAAACGGTATCTTTGCTGATCATCAGAATATCGCGCAGCGTTTTCTCCGCCGCATGCCGCGGACGCCGGCTCCAGAACCGCAAACGAATGGTCTGCATGCCTCCCACGATACACAGCATTGTATTGATGATCCAAGGATACGGTAAAGCTTTGCCGTTATTATCGAGATATGGTTTTTTCTTATCTGAGTTTGGTTTTTCTTCAGCCATAATAGTGCAATGTACAATTCGGCTGCAAAGTTACTACTTTTTTTGCATATATGCAAGAGCATATGAAGAAAAATCTTTTTTCTGCAAGTTTTTTGAGAGATTTTTTTTGCGATATTTTGGTGTTTTCAGCTCAAAAATCGTGCATTTTCCGGCATTGAGAATATGCGCATAAGTTACTGAAAATGTGCTTATTGCGTCGTATGTTTGTAGAACAAAGTCTAGGACAACCACGAAAGTACCCTTACGCGGCCCTTATTTAGGGGTGAAATGGAGAGCAAAAAAGACGGAAAGGATGAGACGAAAGGAGGGGGAGATTAAAAGAAAGGAAGAGACAAAAGGAGGGGGAGATTAAAAATTTGAGAAAATTTTACGGAATTCTTGCATATATCAAAAAAAAGTAGTAAATTTGCAGCCAAAATGGGAATTAATAGGAATTTGTAAATATACGATATAGGAATTTGTAAATATACGATATAGGAATTTGTAAATATATACGATATTGGAATTTATGAATGTACGAGAGAGAATAGCTGCGCTACGCGAGGAGATGCGGAGAGAAAGAATAAGCGCGTATATCGTGCCGGGAAATGACCCGCACGCAAGCGAGTATATGGCATCACATTGGTTTGAGATGCAATGGATTTCGGGCTTCAACGGCGAGTCCGGAACAGTAGTTGTGACGATGGATCGCGCGCTGCTGTGGACCGACAGCCGCTATTACCTGCAGGCAGGAATCGAGCTCAAAGACAGCGGAATCGAGTTGATGCGCGAGAGCGACGTGGACTGCCCGAGCATAACAGAGTGGATAAAAGGGGAATTCAGCCGTCAGACCTCAGAGGTCGTAGTTGGTGTGAATCCGGAGATGTGGAGCGTGGATGCTTTTGCGGAGCTGAGAAAGGAGCTTTCGGCTTTCAGCGTGAAGAGCATAGACCTAATCAAACCGATCTGGACGGAAGGTCGTCCGGCAATCCCGCAAGACAAACTCTATCCGTACGCCGCGGAGTATGCCGGCGAGACAGTAGAGAGCAAGCTGGAGAGGATGAGAAAAAGCCTCTCCCTAGCCCTCCCCCGTAGGGAGGGAACAAAATATGCGCTCATTATCAGCGCGTTGGACGAGATTGCATGGCTGCTGAACATCCGCGGAAATGATGTCGAATACAATCCCGTTGTGATCAGTTATTGCGTTTTGGAGGGAGACAAATGCACGCTGTTTGTCGATGAGGACAAAGTGGATACTCCGGCTCGCAACTATCTGGAGTTCAACAATATAGACATAAAGCCGTACGAAGCGATCTTCGAATATATCCACGGGCTGGAAGGCGTTGTGTTCTACGACGGGGCACGCGTGAACGAAGCGTTATACGAGGCGATAGATCAAGTACCAAGTGACCAAGGACCAAGGACCAAGGCGGAGAATATCAAATCGCCGATTCTTATTGACAAAGCGAAGAAGAATGCGGTGGAGTTGGAGGGTGAACGGAAAGCCATGCGGCAGGACGGAGCAGCCCTGACACGGTTCTTCAAATGGCTGGAAGAGGAGGCGTTTGGAAATTCAATATTCAAAATTCAAAATTCAAAATTGACCGAGTGGGATTTGATGGAGAAGTTGCATGAGTTCCGCGCGATGGGTGAGAACTTCGTGGAAGAGTCGTTCGGCACGATTGCAGGTTATCAAGGCAACGGCGCGATCGTTCATTACTCCGCGACGAAAGAGAATTGCGCAGAGGTGAAGCCGGAAGGCATGCTGCTGCTGGATTCCGGCGGTCAATATCTGGACGGCACAACGGATATAACGCGTACCGTTTGGCTTGGCGGACGTATTCCGCAGCAAGCCAAATTGGATTACACGTACGTGCTGAAAGGGCATATCGCACTCTCGCGTGCACGCTTCCCGAGAGGCACACGCGGCAACCAATTGGACGCGCTGGCAAAGCAATACATGTGGGAAGCCGGTATCACTTTCGGTCACGGAACAGGTCACGGCGTGGGACATTTCCTTTGCTGCCACGAAGGACCGCAGAACGTGCGCACAGACAATAACCCCACTCCGCTGGAGATCGGACATATCATCTCCGACGAACCGGGCATTTACCGCACAGACAAATGGGGAATCCGGACGGAGAACCTGATCACCGTCATTCCCGCCAAACAGACCAAAGCGACTACGACGGAGGACGAATGGCTGGCGTTCGAGACGCTGACACTCTGTTTCTACGACACAAGTCTGATCGAGATGAGTCTGATGACAGAGGACGAGATCGACTGGCTCAACGCGTATCACGTGCGCGTATATAAAGAGGTGTCGCCGCTGCTGAACGATGAAGAGCGGTCGTACCTCGCCTATAAATGTCAAGCAATAGAGATTTAATCGCTCACTATAATTATTAACAATTTAAAATTTTACCATTATGAAAGCAGATTTGATTAACGCATGGTTGTACAACGAGGGTTACAAACACGAGACCGATTCCGACGGAGATGTACATTTCCGCTACAACGGAAAGCATATCTATTTCACGCCGGACGAGGACGAGACCTATTTCCGTCTCATTATGCCGAATATCTACGAGTTGGAGGACAACCGCGTGAAGGTATTGGAGGCATGCAACACCATCACCCGTGACTACAAAGTAGTCAAAGCATATCTGGTTAAAGACCGTCTGTGGCTGTCGATCGAGATGTTTGTTGACTCGACTCCGGAGGTTGGCGATTTCTTCGAGCGCTGCTGCCGCATCCTGATCTCGGCTTACGAGGACACCGCAAAAGAGATTTTTAACTAATTAGACCCGATGGCAGAATTATCACAAGGCGAAAGAATAGGCGGTTATACCGTCCAAAACCTGATTAAAGCCAACCGCTACACGGAGACTTACCGTGTAGTGGATGGCGATAACACGCCTTTCTTTCTCAAACTATTCATACTGAATAACCTGCCCTCGAAGCTGATGAACGAGGGCACGAAGACGGTACGCGAGATTGAATACTGCCGCCAGCTGAACCATCGCAATATTGTGAGCCACGTTGCGGACGGGTCGATCGAGAAAGAGAGCGGCGCGTACCAATACTACGTGACCAATTATTTCTCCGGTTCCGTTCTGGCAGACCGTATCGCTCGCGGCGGCATAATGGGCGAAGAGGAAGCACTCGGTATCTTCCGCGCGATCCTGACCGGACTGCAATACATGCATTCGCAGGCGACACCGTTGTGCCACAATGACATCACTCCCGCCAACATCGTGCTGAACGACGCCAGCGGAGAAGCGGTGATCATTGATCTCGGACACACCTGCCCTCCTTGCGCCGGAATCGCCGAGTTCGACACCAACGATCTGGACGTGCTCTACCACGCCAAAGAGACCATGGTCGGTATCTTCGACCAGCAGACGGATATTTTCTCCGCCTGCGCG
>CADAZU010000010.1 GCA_902792535.1 uncultured Bacteroidales bacterium | reverse complement strand
AATCCCTTCGTTAAGCGCCGTAGGCGCAGCAATAGGCAGCTCTGCTGCATCATTGAGCTCGCTTTGCGAGCGCTCATTTATAAATTGAATATACCCGTATCCCGTCTCCGGCCGCGTCGGCTGCATGCCCAGCGTGCAGATCGCTTTGTTCCGGCTCACAAAATCAAACGCTTTGCGGATCGTGTCACGGAATTTCTCTTCCTCCAAAATCAAATGGTCACTTGCCGCCACCACGATATTCGCCTGCATCTCCGGCTTACTCCAGTCGATGTCCAAATAATTGGGCAACTGCGATGTCTCCGATCCGCCTTTCACTTTCCCGTCCTTGGTATAGCCTTGCTCAGACGTGTAACCATAGGCGCGTTGAAGACATAACGCCCGGATATGCGCCGTCGCGTACGCGATACAGGGAGCCGTATTACGTCGCGCCGGCTCGCACAAAATCTGACCTTCACTCAAATCAGGAATCTGCTCCCAAATCAAACGCTTGTAAGCCACATTCGTCACAATGAACACGTTCTCAATCGGCACCAAAGGCCTGAAACGGTCCACCGTCATCTGAAGCAAACTTCTACCCGTCCCGAAAAAGTCCAGAAACTGTTTCGGCTTCTCTTCTCTGCTGTACGGCCAGAAGCGGCTTCCCACGCCCCCGGCCATTATTACGCAATAATTGTTTTTCTTTTCTGTCATTTTTTTGGGTGTTTTTATAGTATCTTGTTTGTATTATATACATAGTATATAATACTATATGTGTTAATCTGCTTTAATTAGTGCGTGATAAGTGCGTGATAAGTGTGTGATAAGTGCGCGATAAGTGCGTCATTTTCGAATCAGTTTGCTATCTCTTACAGATCCGTTACACATCCCTTACACATCCCGTCTTTGGCACTTTCCATCCCTTGTTTACCCATCGCATACCCCTCGCACATCCCGTTCCTTGCACCTCTGCTGGCAGCTATTTACAGAATACGGCACAAAGATACTACTTTTTTTTGATATGTGCAAGCGCGCGCGTACTTTTTTATATAAAAAGCACTTTTTTGCCCGAAAAATAAACTTCTTTCAACTTTCAACTTTCAACTTTCAACTTTTATTTGTAACTTTGCACCGTAAATTGGTATAATATGGGCTTTCGGCAAAAAAATAGAATTCGCAAAGTAGAATTAATTTTGAATTTTGAATTTTTAATTTTTAATTCAATACTCCTTTTGTGTGTTTCTTGCAGCACTCCCACCTCCCCGCGTCCGTACGGCTATTACCGTATCACCACGCCCGACACCGCCTATACGGATTTTCAATCCTCAATTCTCAACTCTCAACTCTCAACTCCCCCTTCAGGGGGCTGGGGGGCTTTTCCATACACCTTTGCCCTCTCCCGAAACGCCATCGTCCAACCCCAAGAGAAAGAGAACGAGCACTACTGGATCAACCTCTATTATCCGTCCTTGAACGCCACCATCCATTGCTCCTACAAGCCTGTGCACAACAACTTGCGCGAACTCACCAACGATGCGCTGGAGTTTGTCTATCGCAACGCCTCCTTCGCTACCGCGATACCCGAACAAGATTACTCCCATCCGGAGGCAAACGTCTATGGAGTACTCTTCGATTTGGAGGGAAACACAGCCTCGTCCTGCCAGTTCTTTGTGACCGATTCCACCCGCCATTTCTTCCGGGCTTCGGTCTATTGCAACTGTCCGCCGAACGCCGATTCTCTCGCCCCCGTCTATCAATACCTCCGCACGGACATCATCAAAATGGTAGAAACCTTTGAATGGCAATGAAAAAAGAGCTCGAAATATCGAAATGTCGATCTCTCGAAATATCGGGAAAATCCCTCGCTCTCCTCTTGGATCCCGAGAAAGCAGATCTCTCTCTGCTTCCGATCACCTCGGAAGTCCACCCCGACTATATCTTCGTCGGCGGCTCCACCGGCGGCGACACCACCCCCTTCGTCCGTGCTTTGCGGGAAAAACTGGCAACCCGGTTGCCAATTGTTCTATTTCCCGGATCGGCAGCCCAGTTCACACCCGAAGCGGATGCGGTTTTATACCTCTCTCTGCTGTCTGGCAATAACCCCGAATACCTTATAGGTCAACAGATTAAGTCTGCGCAAGCGATCCATGACTCGTCCGTCGAAGTAATCCCGACGGGATATGTTCTGATTGACGGTGGAGTAGAGACTTCCACCATGCGTGTGACGAACACCAAACCGCTCTCTCCGACCGACATAGACACGATCGTCAGCACCTGTATCGCAGCCGAACTGATGGGCAAAAAAGCCATCTATCTCGAAGCCGGTTCAGGAGCCAAAACACCCGTTTCGCCCGAGATCATCCGATCCGTCCGCGCGAACACTTCTGTCACCCTTATCGTTGGCGGAGGCATCCGCACGCCCGAAGCGATGAACGCAGCTTATGCCGCCGGAGCGGACATAGTGGTCATAGGCAACCATTTCGAGTCCCATCCCGAAGAATTGAAAGACTTTTGTCAAATGGCTAGATTGCTAAATGACCCGATAAATGACCAAATGGTAAATGGCCAAATGGTAAATGAAGTGGACGAGCGCTTCATGCGCCTCGCCCTCGCCGAAGCCCAAAAAGCCCTTGCTGCCGACGAAATCCCCATCGGATGTGTGATCGTCTCGCAGGGGCAGATCATCGGTCGCGGACATAACCTGACCGAGACGCTCGCAGATGTCACGGCGCATGCCGAGATACAAGCCATCACAGCCGCGTCACAGACCCTCGGCGGCAAGTACCTGCCGGACGCAACCCTCTATGTCACGGTCGAACCATGCGCCATGTGCGCAGGTGCCATCGGATGGGCACAAATAAGCCGCATCGTCTATGGCGCACCTGACCCCAAACGGGGCTTCCAGACCTACGCCCCGCGAGCCTTCCACCCCAAAGCAAAAACCACTTCCGGCGTCCTCGAGACGGAGTGCCGCGCACTAATACAAGAATTTTTTAAATCCAAAAGATCATGAATAAATGGTTTAACGTCACTCTCTTGAGTAACAAAACGACCCAAACAGTCCTCCGATTAAGCATTTTCGCGGTTCTGGCTGTCGTCTGTGTGCTCATGTTCCCGCGCTATAACAACGCCTTCCGTTACCATTACGAAGTCGGCAAACCATGGGGATATGCTGCGCTAACCGCAGATTTTGACTTCCCCATCTACAAGACCGATGCGCAACTCCAGACGGACCAGCAGCAACTCCTCTCTACCTTCGCGCCCTATTTCAAATACATCCCTCGCGTACAACGAGAAGTGAAAGTGGTGCCTTTGGAGGCAATGGAATGGCTTCAGAAAGAGGGCTATTCGCGTATTACCATCAACCAGACGAAATATCCTGTCTCCGAACTCTATACGCCTAAGTCCGCTTATGCCAAGTTCGGCTACGACTGCGCCATCAACTTGGAACTCGATACCGCCAGAACGGAAGATATGCGCTCCAAACTGTTGGCTACGATCGCTCCCACGCAAGGAATGGTACAGAAAGGCGAAAAGATCATCGACAAAGGAGAGATCGTCACGGAGCGCAATTACCAGATCCTGCATTCGCTGCGTCGGGCGTACGAAGATGAGTCGCTCGGACATCGCCAGCGCACGCTCTCTATCTTCGGAGAAACTATTCTGGTGATGCTCTTCCTCTGCCTTTTTGTGGTCTATTTGTACGTTTTCAGGATAGCTTACCTCCGGTCGCTCTCTACCGTCTCGTTCTTCTGCCTCCAGATGTTTATCGTCATCGCGCTGGCGTGTCTGGCGTTGCGGTTTAACCTCTCGGTCTATCTTATCCCCTTCGCGTGGGTACCTATTCTGACGCGCGTCTTCTTTGATTCGCGCACAGCCCTCTTCCTCCATTTTACGACGATCCTGATCACCTCGATCATCGTACCTGCTCCGGTGGAGTTCTTCTTCATCCAGATCGTAGTGGGAATGGTCGCTGTCTCGTCGCTCTCCGATATGACCCGCCGCGCGCAACTGGTACAAACGGCTGCATGGATCTTCGCGGCGCAGTCGGTCGCTTATACCGCCCTCTCGTTCGCGCAAGCCGGACTATGGTCCTCCATCGATCCCTGGATGTATCTCTATTTTGCTATCTGCGGACTGCTCACGGTCGGCTGCTACGGCTTGATCTATATGTTCGAGAAGATGTTCCGCTTCATCTCTTCCATCACCTTGGTCGAACTGACGGACATCAACTCCGAACTCCTTCATTCCCTCGCGGAGCGCGCTCCCGGCACCTTCCAGCACTCCATGCAGGTCTCTAACCTCGCTGCCGAAGCAGCCAAAGCGATCGGCGCGAACGCGCTCCTTGTGCGTACCGGCGCGCTCTACCACGACATCGGCAAGATGACCGATCCGATCTACTACATAGAGAACCAGGTCGGAGCGGAGAACCCCTTGCTCTCGATGGACCCGAGAGACGCAGCACAAGTGGTCATGGCGCACGTCACCGAAGGAGAACGGATCGCACGAAAGAACCACCTGCCCGAAGTGATCATCAATTTCATCACTACCCACCATGGCACATCGCTCGTGCGCTATTTCTATAATACGTACTGTAATACCCATCCGGGCGAACAAGTGGATGAAACGCTCTTCCGCTACCCGGGCTCCAAACCTTCTACCAAGGAAGGAGCCATCCTTATGATGGCGGACGCGATCGAAGCCCGTTCGCGCAGCCTCAAGGAATATACTGAGACTTCGATCGCAGAAGCGGTCAACCAGATGATAGACGCCCAGATAGCGGACGGACAATTCGCCGAAACGCCGCTCTCTTTCAAGGATGTAGAGGATATCCGCCGTGTCTTCATCTCCCGCCTCGTCGCCATCAATCATCATCGTATCTCGTACCCCGCCCTCAATAAATAGCATCGACCATGCATGGGCGATCTAAATGGCTAAATGAAAAAATAAATGGTACATGGTAAATGACCAAATGAATAAATTGTTTCTCGCTCCCATGGAGGATGTCACGGATCCTGCCTTCCGTGCGCTCTGTAAGCGCTACGGAGCCGATCGTGTCTATACCGAGTTCGTCAATGCCGACGCGCTCGTGCGGGACATTGCTTCTACCACCCGCAAACTGACCATCCACGATGCCGAACGCCCGGTAGCCATTCAGATCTACGGACGCGAACCCGAAGCCATGGCAGATGCCGCACGTATCGTCGAACAAGCGCATCCCGACTTCATAGACATCAACTTCGGCTGCCCGGTCAAGAAAGTGGCAGGCAAAGGAGCTGGAGCAGGTCTCTTAAAGGACGTACCCAAAATGTTGGAAATCACCCGCGCAGTCGTCAATGCCGTCCATACACCCGTTACCGCCAAAACCCGTCTCGGCTGGGATGAGTCCGATCTCCTTCCCCGCATCAATCCGCTCGGACTCAATACTCCCTCCCTTGAGGGGAGGGCAGGGGAGGGGTTCTTTATCGTCGATTTGGCTGAAGCCCTCCAGGACTGCGGCATCACCGAACTTGCCATCCATGGTCGCACGCGAAGCCAGATGTACCGCGGAGAAGCCGACTGGACGCTCATCGGAGAAGTGAAGAATAACCCGCGCATGCGCATACCTATTATAGGGAATGGAGATGTCTCCACGCCCGAACGTGCCAAAGAGTGTTTCGACCGCTACGGCGTGGACGCCATCATGGTCGGTCGCGCCACCTTCGGCAACCCCTGGCTCTTTGCCGAAATGAAGGAATATCTGTCTGGTAATTCGGTCTGTCAGTCCGAAGGACGGTCTGGGTCACACCTGGAAGCGGTCTGTACTCTGTCAGCGGCTCCGCCGCGGTCTATGTCCGACAAAGTCGCCGTCCTCAAAGAGCACGTCCTCGCTTCCATCGCGTGGTGTGGCAACGACGAACGCAAAGGCATCGTCCATTCCCGTCGTCATTTTGCGGCTTCGCCTGTCTTCAAAGGACTCGCGGACTTCAAACAGACCCGCATAGCCCTCCTCCGCGCCGAAACTGTCGAAGAGGTATTCACTATTATGGATAATATCGTCGCCCAATGGGGACAATAACAGTATCGACCATACATGGTCGATTAAATAAATGACCAAATGAGAAAATTCTTTGATTCCAACGCCCTCTGGCTCTCGATGCTCATCGGAGCCCTTGGTTATAAAATCTTCCTGCCGCTGGCGCCTACGCTCCCCTGGCTCATCTTCTTTATGCTCTTCTTTACGTTCTGTAAGGTGAACCCGCTGGATCTCCGCCTCCATAAATGGCATTGGGCGGTGCTCTTCGCGCAGATCTTCCTGAGCTTTGCTACGTACGCAGGAGTCCTTGCTCTCACCCATAACAAGATCCTTGCGCAAGGTCTGCTGATGTGTTTTATCATGCCGACCGCTACGGCGGCGCCTATTATAGCCGGCAAATTAGGCGGTTCGATCCAAAACCTGACCACCTTCACCCTCCTCTCTAATTTCGCTACAGCCATCATCGTCCCCGCTACCTTTCCGCTCATCAATCCGGCGGCAGACATGACGTTCCTCCCTGCCTTTCTTTTGATTCTTTCGCGCGTAGCCCCGCTTCTCCTCGGACCGTTCTTTGCTGCCTGGCTCCTCCGCCTCATCTATAAATGGCGGACGAAGAAAGACTTCGTTCTGTCCAAGCAGGCTGCACAAGTCCCCTTCTACCTCTGGGTCGCCTCCATCGTTGTGCTTATGGCAGTAGTGACCAACACCACAATCTCAAATTTCCAATTTCAAATCTCAAATATACTAATTTTATTAGTATCGTCTTTCTTCGCCTGCCTCGTCCAGTTCGGTCTGGGTAAACTCATCGGCTGGTATCTTCCGGCGGAGAGCAAAGGAAAAGACTATCAGGATGTGCTCATCAACCCGGCGGCGGCTCCTACAACCATGGCGGGTGTCTCGTCGATTACAGCCGGACAAGCGTTCGGACAAAAGAACACTTCTCTCGGCGTCTGGATGGCAAATATCTACCTCGATCCCATGGCTTCTTTGGGAGCGGCAGCGTATATTATTTGGCAAAATATCTTCAATTCAGTCCAATTGACTATCGCCGCCCGCAAAAAATGAATTTTTTATTTGCATATTCGAAAAAAATGTAGTAACTTTGCACCCGAAATCAAAAATACCTCTTATGGAAAAATCGTCTTACACTATTGAGGAGTTGCGCGCCAGCGTAGAAGAGGGTACGCGTCAGATCGAGTGTGGTCAGTATTATACTGATGCACAGGTGGATAGGATGTTAGAACTTCATCACCGCCAGTTAGCATGAGGCAAATCCTTTGGTCAGAGAGAGCTTTTGCGCGTCGTCAAGCAATAGAGGATTACATTCTCTATTCTTTTGGCTATGCTGCTTATGATTGCAGACTGGTGGGATACACGCCGTTCAATAGTTCAACTGAAGCAGAATTTGTAGATATTATCAAAATGTCAATATAAATTAACTATTAATTAACTTTTTTGTTTAACTAAAATCATTAAAACATGAAGAAAATCTTTTCTTTTTTGGCTGCTGTGCTTTTCGCAGGCAGCATGATGGCCGCTGATGTAACAATCACCGCTGATAATTGCGGTTGGGGTACAACAGCAGGTGAGCTTAGTGGAACTGTAAGTGGTGTGACCGTCGCTGTTTCTAACGGTGTTACCGGAACCACAACTGCCGAGGGTTCTACTATGCGTGTGTACAAGGATGCAACTCTAACTATTTCAGCATCTGAGAACATTACGAAGATTGTGTTTAATTGTGTAGCTAACAACACGACCAAATACGGTCCGGGTTGCTTTGGTGCGCAAGAAGGTTACTCCTATGATGCCAAAGTTGGTACTTGGGAAGGAAGTGCTACTTCTGTTTCCTTTACCGCTTCTTCCGCACAGGTACGTGCTACTTCTATCGTAGTTACTCTTGCCGAAGGCGGCGAAACTCCCGTTGAGCCGACTATGGATTACTACGTAGCAGGTTCGATGACCAACTGGGGTCCGATGGCTGCTTACAAGCTCGCTGCTAACCCTGCTAACGAGGGTGAGTACATGGGTGAGTTTACGTTTGCTGCAAACGACGAGTTCAAAGTGGGTTACTCGGATGGTATTACTATCGAATCCACAAACTATTTCCCGAATGGTATAGATAACAACTATGTAATCACCGAGGCTGGTGACTACACCGTTTACTTCCGTCCGGACGGACAAGGCGGTGAAGGCTGGCACGAAGGATATATCTACGCCGTTAAGAAAGAGGCTCCGGCTGCTATCTCTTGCGCAGATGTATATGGTTTGGCTGATAACGCTGAGTTGGCTTTGAACCCTGTTGTCGTTACTTATTCGAATGGCGCTAACGTTTGGGTAAAAGACGCGACCGGTTCGATGCTGGTTTATCTCCCGCAGAATTTCAATAATGAGTATGTAGCTGGTGATATTTTGGCTGGTATTCAAGCCACAAAAGCTACCTATAAAGGCTTGGTAGAGGTTAAACCGACACCGGATCAGATGAGTGCAGTTACTGCAACTCATGGCGAAGCTCCGGCTCCTGAAGAGTTGGCTGTTGTTTCTGATGCAGATGTAAATAAATATATCCTTATTAAGGGTGTCAGCGCAGAAGGCGCATTTACAGAAGGAGCCGCTTCTAATATCAATATTACCTTGGGTAATGCAGCCTATGTTCTGCGTAACAACTTCAAGAATGGTTACACTTTCGAGGCTGGTAAGACTTATGATGTAGTAGCTCTTGTATCCTACTACAATGCTCTGCAACTCTACTTTGTTTCCGCTACAGAGGTTGAGGATACTCCTATCTCAGGCGTAGAAGCCATCTACGACTGGGCTGGCGAAATCGGTACTACCATCTTTGGTGGAAACACCAATATCACCACAGGTACCGTTAAGATTCATGAGAACACCGATGATGTAAATGGTATCAAGTTCGGTAGCTCCTATGTATATGCTGATGGCAAGTACATCGCTATCAAGCCCGCAAAAGGTGGCTTCAAGGCTGGTGATGTACTCAGCGTATCCGTTGTATTCAATAACTCCGATGTTACCAAGTATTGTATGGTAGATGTCTATGCAGCTGACCAGACAACCCGTCTCTTCCGTTCGGATTCTGCTTCGACCCTCAACGGCCGCAACGCTGGTGAACCTGTCGTTCAGACTTACACGCTCGCTGCTGATCAGGATTCGCTCCTTCTCGGTAGTTATGGTAACACCGGTATGTTTGTTACCCTTCTCAAGGTTGAACGCGCACTTGTTCCTCCGACACCTTCTATCAACTACTATGTAGCTGGTTCGATGGGCGTCTGGGGCCCTGATGAGGCTTACAGGCTCACCCCGAGCAACAACGGTGAGTACGAGGGCGAGTTTACCTTCGCGGCTAACGACGAGTTCAAAGTAATCGGTTACGATGGTACGACCGTTACTTGGTTCCCCGAAGGAATGAACAACAACTATGTTATCACCGAAGCGGGTGACTACAAGATCACCTTCAACCCCGCTGGTAACGTAGAAGGCTGGTACGCTGGTTACTACAATGTAGTTAAGAAAGAAGAACCGGTTGTAGTTCCTGCTGACACCCTCACTTGTGCTGCCGCTGCTGAGCTCGCTCTGGCAGGTAACACCGAGGAGAAAATCATCAAGGGTTATGTTACAGAGATTGTTGAGGCTTGGAGCTCCTTCAAGAACGTATCCTTCTGGATGGCTGATGCTGTTGACGGCGGCCAGGTATTCGAGGCATTCCGTGTAAACTGCGAGACCGAGGCTGAGGCTCCGATCGTTGGTGACCTCGTTTGGGTAAAGGGTAACTTAACTGCTTACACCAAGAACGGCGTTACTATCGCAGAGACCACAAAGGGCGGTTCGTTCGGTATTATCGAGGCTGTTGAGCGTCCGGTCGTTGAGCCCGCTGTTAACCTCGGTGCAAAGACCATCGCAGAGTTCCTTGAACTTAAGAACACCAAAGATACCTGCATCCTCACAGGTGTTGTTTCGAATATCGTTAATACCACCTATGGTAACTTCGATCTCACCGACGAAAGCGGTACTGTATATGTTTACGGTCTGTTGACTCCGGAAGGCGAGAGCAAGAAATTCGCTGACCTCAATGTAGCTGAGAAAGATACCCTTACTGTCCTCGCTATCTATTCTGAGCACAACAATGCTCCGCAAGCTAAGAACGCTATCTTCGTTGAGGTAAAGAAAGCTGCTGTTGAGCCGGGCGAGACGATTGAACTCGCATTCACTGACGGTGGAGTAGATAACTACTACTATGCTACTTATGGCTCTACCGACATCCAACTCTACAATATTCCTGTAGTGGGTGGTCAACTCCAAGGCGACGGCGACTTCCTCCAACTCGAGGTCTATCCTGCTGATCCGAACGACATCTCCGGTGAGTATTCGTTCGAGGACGAAGGTCTGGATGACTACTACACCTACCTCATGCATATTGAGGGAACCGACACTACAGAGATCGCGTTCGTAGCAGGTAGTATTACTGTAAGCGTACAGAATGCCAATAAAGAGACCAGCTCTGCTGACCTCACTGTTCAAGGTCAACTGATGACCGCTGAAGGTAATATCTATGTAATCAACTCTACGCTGAATGTTTACTACAACTTCGTCCTCACTGAGGAAGAGAAGTATCAGAATGATGAGGTAGAGGCTGATTTCAATTATAACTTCGATACCTATCAGCTTGGAGCGCTCAACGAAGTGGTTGTTGGAGTTATGGCACAAACAGATGAGGCTGGAATCGCTCTGGCGATTATACTGCCGCAAGGTCAGACCGAATTGACAGCAGGCACTTATGAGATTTCCGATACGCCGAAGTATGGTACTGTAATGGCAGGTAAGAATACTGAAATGGGTATGTCTCCTTCTTATGCAATGACGGCAGATCAAAAACTCTGGTTCCTCGTTTCCGGTACCGTTACCCTAAATGAAGATGGTTCGATCGTAGTTGACGCGCTCAACTCGAACGGCAAGGCGATCAAGTCCACCCTGAACCACCTCCGTGGCGAAGGCATCGACGAGGTCAACGCTGCTGCTAAGGCTACGAAGTCTCTCAAGAACGGTCAGCTCATCATTGAGAAAGCCGGCGTTAAGTACAACGCACAAGGTGCTGTAATCCGCTAATATAGCTTCAGCTACGTATAGCCATCCGCTATAAATAGCCATCCGCTTATATAGCTTCGGTTACGTATAGCCATCCGCTAATATAGTTCTGGCTACGTATAGCCATCCGCCAAGCTTGGCGGATCAAAAAAAGAGGGTGTGTCGCGCGACACATCCTCTTTTTGATTTTTGATACCTCCTCTTTGCTTACACGCATCCACCTTTTTTCGGTCCAAAATCGGTGTAAGAGTGGGTGATTAGTGGGTGATTAGTGGGTTGTTAGTATGACGTCGTCGGGAGAATAGCGCCTGAATAGCGGCTGAATACCGCCTGAATACCGCCTGAATACCGCCTCATAGTATCCGCCAAGATGGGCGGATTACCAATCACGCGATTGCCGGATTACGGATTCTGCAAATCCGCTGCAAAGATACAACAGAAATTTGATTCTTGCAAGACCTGCCACTCGAAAAATGTAAAAAAATCACTTTTCTCTTGCGTATATAAAAAATTATTAGTAATTTTGCAGGCAAAATTGATAGCCGGAGACAATCAAAGGCATAAAAGACAATAAGTATAAACAAATTATACTTTTTATTAACTAACATTATTAACTAAAATCAACGTATCATGAGAAAGATTCTTTCTTTTTTGACTGCAATTCTATTTGCAGGAAGCATGATGGCTGCGAATTACGTCAAGACAGCGTATGCTGACATCCAAACGGATGACGTAGTAATTATTACTATGCAGAACGCAAACGGCGTGTACGCAGTTTCCAATGATCAGGGTACAAGCAAAGCTCCTGTAGCTACAGAAGTTACAGTGGCTGACGATGCGATTACCACTGATGCTACCAACATCCTTTGGACAGTAACCAAGGACGGCGCAAACATTACTTTCAAATCAGGTGAGAATGCGCTCTACTGCACGAACACCAACAATGGTGTCCGTGTCGGCTCGAACGAGGACAATGTGTTCTCTATCGATGCTACGAGCGGTTACCTGTTCAACAATGCTACACACCGTTACATCGGTGTTTACAACAGCCAGGATTTCCGTTGCTACACTTCGGTTAACAACAACATCAAGGAGCAAACTCTGGCCTTCTTCGTTCTGGACGAAGGCGGCGAAGAGCCGGTAGTAGAGCCGGAACTGAAGACTAAGACTCTCTATTGCAAGGTAGCTCAGGATTGGTGGAAAGCAGACGGTGCAGCTGTAGGCGTATATGCATATGGTGACGCCGGTGTACAAAACGCAGCATGGCCGGGCGTACGCATGACGGCTGTTGAAGCTGCTGCTGACACTTGGACAGCTGACATTGACGTGGATCTCTATCACACGGTTATCTTCACCCGTGTTAACGCTTCGGGCGACATCGCAGACTGGGGCGCAAAGACCGGTGATCTGCAGATACCGGCAGACAAAGACCTCTACACCATTACTTCTGCTGAAGCACAATGGGCAGGAGCGGGCAATGTAGCAGCAGGCGAGTGGTCTGTATATGGCGCAGAGCCCGAAGATCCGGTAGTAGTAGAGCCGGAGGCTAACTATTATCTCGTAGGCTCGATGACGGAATGGGCTGTTGTTGCGGACGAAGCACACGCCTTCACCGTTAATCCGGAGAACGACGCAGAGTACCAGCTGAACTTCACGCTGGCTGAGAACGATGCGTTCAAAGTAGTGAAAGTAGAAGGCGAGAGCCAGACATGGTATCCGGAAGGTATGGACAATAACTATACCGTTGACGCTGCGCACGCCGGCGAGAAGACGATCTACTTCCGTCCGGATGGACAGGGCGGCGAAGGATGGCATTATGGTGTTATCTACGTTGCTGCTACTCCGCAACCGGCAGCAGCAGTTGTGCTGCCTGCTACCTTGGACGTAACCAACGTAAGCTTCCGTTCCGAGGGTATGCCGGACTTCGTAATTGAGGAAGGTCAGGACTATGCCGGAACATACTTCGACATGGGCGCTCATGACAGCGCCAACGACACGCTTCTCTATGCAGAGTGGAATGTAACGATCCAACCGATTAAGTACAATGTCGCTGTGGATGTATATAACACCAACAGCTGGCGTGTACAACTCTACCTCCTCAACCAAGCCGGTGATACCCTTAAATCGCTTCGTTACAAAGGTTCGTCCGGTCAGAAGGGACAATTCGCTATCGGTTCTATGGACCTGAGCGACTTGGAGGCAGGCGACTATAAGGTTATCGCACACGCTGCGACTGCATGGTCGGCTATGAAACTCAAAGATGTGATCTTCGCTGCTGACTACCAAGGCGTTTCTGTTGAACTGCCGGGTACGCTGCAACCTGCTTATGCAGAACTCTCTTCCGGCGCTTCGGTAGCTAACAATGCAATCGCTTTTGCTCCGGCAACGGCTAACAACGAGTATGCTACATGGAACGTAAGCTTTGCGGAAGCTGGCAAATACATCGTAACGATTGACATGACCGCTCCGAACGGTCACACCTATGGTGTAGCTCTCCTCTCTGCAGACGGCGCAGAACAAATCGGTGCTGTAGCAGAGGCTCAGGCTTGGGATACCGGCGTGAAGGAACTTGGCGCTATCGCTGTTCCAGAGGCTGGTAACTATGTGGTTAAACTGACCAACGCTACCCAGTGGTCAGAGGCAGTGCTCAACGGCATCACTTTTGCTGCTGCTCCGAAGTATTATCTCGCAGGCACAATGAATGAGTGGGCTGAGGCTGCTGAGGGTTACATGTTTGCTGAAAACCCCGAGTCTGAAGGCGAGTACATGCTGACGACTACGCTTGCAGAAGGCGCAGAGTTCAAAGTACGTTGCGGCGGTGATTGGTATCCTGCTGAAGGCGGCAACTACGTTGTTGACGCAGCTCACGCAGGCGAGAATACTATCTACTTCCGTCCGGATGGACAGGGCGGCGAAGGATGGCATTATGGTGTTATCTACGTTGCTGCTAACGAGGAGCCGGTAGTTGACGAGTGGGCAGAGATTAAGTTTACAGAGGCGGTAGATGCTGCTGACCTGGCAGAAAATGCTTCTTTCGGAGTGGAAGGCAGTGAGTTCTCTGCTACCATTACTGACACAGGCAACAAGATGTCTATTGACGCGAATAATTGCCGTTTCGGCGACGCTGAGAAGTATGTATCTTATTCCTATCGTCTCAAATCAGGTGGTAAATCTTCTTCTTCGACGAACTTCATTACCTTCAACATCCCTGCTGATGGTAAACTGCGCATAGCTGTTCGTACGGGATCTAACTCTGCGACAGACCGCAACCTCGTGCTTGCACAGGGTACTGACACGTTGTTCAACCAAGTGATTCTTGAATCAAGTGCCATCAAGGTTACCGAGGGTGAAACCGAAGTTAACGTTTATCCGTACGTAATAGTTGATGTAAAGGCAGGTTCGCTGGTGGCTTCTTATCCGGTGAACGGTGTTAACTTCTACTCCTTCGCGTTCAAGGCGAATCCGGTAGTTGAGGAGCCTGCTAAGTTCTATATCACTGGTGACGCTGCTCTGGTAGGCGAAGAGTTGGCATGGAATCCTGCCGCTATCAAGTCCACCGAGACCAGCTATAAGCTGAATCTCGCAGCAGGCGACTACAAACTGAAAGTGGTTGTAGGCGAAGGCGAGGCTGCTCAATGGAAGGGCTATGACGCACTGACTACTATAGCTGATGGTCTGACGGCTGACGAAGATGGCAACATCTGCTTCACGCTGACCGAGGCAGGCGAAGTAAACGTACACTATGACGGCGAGTTCTTCTTCCTGAACGGCGACTTCTATGTAGCTCCGGTAGTGGTTCACTACTACCTGAAGAACAACTGGGACGGCGGCGAATGGACCTGGAAAGAGATGGTTGCGCTACAAGATGGTAGCTACCAGTTAGAGAACGTCGTATTCGGCGGCACGGGTGTTAATATCAACACTTCTGCAAGCGATGAAGGTTCTCGCTATGTAGCGGCAGAGAATATCCCGACAATGGATATGACCATTTTCGACATGGGTACACTCGGTGCTCTGGATACCGTAGCATTTGTATATACTCCGTCCGAGTATAACTCCTACAATCCGGATGAACAGAGTGGTCTTAGCGCATTCATTACCGGCAAGTATGCTGCTCCGGTAGTTGAGACCGCTGATTTCTATATCGCAGGTACGATGACCAGCTGGGCTGACAACATGATTGCTGTTAAGGGCACGAGCCACAAACTGAATCTGGACGCAGGTGAGCACAAACTGAAAGTGGTTGTAGGCGAAGGTGAAGCTGCTCAATGGCTGGGCTATGACGCGCTGACGACTATTGCTGAGGGTCTGACGGCTGACGCTGATGGCAACATCTGCTTCACGCTGACCGAGGCAGGCGAAGTAAACGTACACTACGACGGCGAGTTCTTCTTCCTGAACGGTGAGTTCTATGTTGCTCCGGTTGAGGTTACGTATTACCTCAAGAACAACTGGGACGGCGGCGAATGGGCCTGGAAAGAGATGACGGATTTGGGCGATGGTACCTATATGCTATACAACGTAGTAGTAGGCGGAGACGGTGTGAACCTCAACGGTGCCGCTTCCGACGAAGGTGCTTCTTGGTTCGCTTGGGCAGATATTGAGACATATGATGCATCCTTTGAGCCTGCAACTATTGGTGCTCTGGATACCGTAGTGATTTATTTCGATCCTGAGGCTGTAAACAGCTTTACGGGTGCAAACGGCATGAGCGCTCAGATCCTCGGCAAGTACGTTCCGGGTGAGACACCGCAACCGGTAGAGCATACCTATACCGTAGCAGGTGACAACGTTACCGCATTCGGTACCACTTGGGATCCGACTAATACGGCTAACGACATGGTTAAGCAAGAGGACGGTACTTACAAGTGGGAGAAAGCAGAGCTGACTCTGGCTGCAGGTACGGTTCAATTCAAAGTCACTGAGGATCACGCATGGACAGTAGCTTATCCGGCTTCTGACTACCAGTTGCCTATTGCGGAGGCAGGTATCTATATGATTACTATCACCTTCAATCCGGAGACCAAGGCTGTTGACGCTGTAGCTACCAAGACCGGTTCTGCAGTGGTTATCCCGACCATCGCAATGCACGGTAACTTCACCGGCAGCTGGACTGATACAGAGAACTTCACCGTAGCCGAGGGCAACGAGACAGCTTCGCTGACCATGAACCTCTCTGCAGGTAACTATGAGTTCGGTATGCGCATCGGCGGTCCGGCTAACTGGACGGCTAACGGCGTAGCCTTCACTCGTGAGAATGCTTCGGCTGAGGTTGTTGCCGGTTCCGGTAACCTCCGCCTTGCAGCAGACGCAGAGGGTGAATATACCTTCACTTGGACGTTTGCTACCAATACGCTCGCAATCGAGTTCCCGGAGGGTGGCGTGATCGTAGAGCCGACTCTGGCTAACGGCTACTATGTCATCGGTCTGAACGGTTGGGAGGTAACTGACCTGACAGAAAATGATATGTTATTGTCGACCGGCATTGAAACGGGTGAGTACTCGCTTGAGACGACACTCGCTGAAAACGATGCATTCAAGGTGGTTCAAGTAGTAAACGATGCGATCGTAGCATGGTTCCCGGAGGGTGACAACAACAACTATATAGTTGACCAGAACCACGCCGGTACGACCACGATCTACTTCCGTCCGGGTTACAACGGCAATGAAGATTGGCACGCAGGTTGCATCTTTGTTACTCCGACCGGAACAGTGGATATCGACGCTATCGATGCAAACGCACCGGCAGTGAAGGTTCTGCACAACGGTCAGATCCTGATCAAGAAGGGCGAGAAGACCTATAATGTAATGGGCGCACTCGTTCGTTAAGAGCGACAAACCCATCCGCCAAGCATGGCGGACACGAGAAGAGGGGCATCCATTCGGGTGCCCCTCTTTTGTTCTAATTGTATTGTTCTTGTGCTCTTCTCGGAACATGGTCCCGTGATGGTCCTGTTCTAAACCGTATATTCTCGCCTATTTAGTTGCTTCCAAGATGAGCGGTGCGATCTCGGTGTTGTCGTGCCATCCGCTGAACTTCTCCGCGCCCGCGCCTATCGCGAAAATAGGAACCGCGTGTGCGCTATGCGCGCGTGTAGTCCAACCGATATGTGCTTTCTTGTTCAGCAAAGCTATTCCTGCATCGCCTAACGCGTTAATATTCTTGTACATGTTTTCGGCGTCTTTGCTCTTGCCCTTGCAGGCTGCCTTATAGACGGCTTTCAGTTCTTTCTCTTCGTCCTCGCTGATCTCTACGTTGGTCCAGAAACCCAATTTGTCGGTGTAGATCTGCTTCACTGCCTCCCATTGGGGGTTCTTGTTGGCTTTGAATAGTTGGGTGAAAAGGTCGCTGAGCACCCAAGCGGAGCATTTCTGGTTTTGCAGCACGTCCAGATGGAGGGTGTAGTCGCTGTTGCCGAGCGCGAGACCGCCTGTCTCATGGTCGGCGGTGACGATGATGAGGGTCTCCTCAGGGTGCGCTTTGTAGAACTCATAGGCTACACGCATGGCTTCATCCATGTCCCATGTCTCGCCGAAGGCGGTGGCTGCATCGTCGCTGTGACAGGCGTAGTCGATCATTCCGCCCTCCACCATCATGAAGAATTTCTCATACCGGTTGTCGAGGAAGGGGATTGCCGTGCTGACGATCTGCGCGAGGGTCAGGTCTCCCTCCTTGCGGTCGATGGCGTAAGGCAGGTTGTCGCCGTGCTTGGCTCCCTGGTCGTCGGTCTTCTGCACCAGGATCATCCTCTCCACTTGCGGCTTGGACGGCATGGTGCTCTGCGGCGCATCGTCCGCCAGCAACTGCTGCGCTTCTTCGTAGCCGTGCGCGATGGTGTAGCCTGCTTTTTCGGCAAGGCGGTAGAGGTTCACTGGCTTGTCGTCGTGCTTGCCCTGCGGGTGGTGGAAACCGGCTCCGCCGAAGAAGTCGAAGTCCGAGGATGCCAGCTGCTGACCGATCTTGTAATACTTGTTGCGTTTCTCCACATGCGCATAGAACGCCGCCGGCGTAGCATGGTCGATTGCGACGGTCGTCATGATACCGATGCCCCATCCTTTGTCTTTCAGCCTCTCTGCAATCGTGGTGACATGGATGGTGTCTTCGTTCATACCCAGCATGCCGTTTTTAGTCTTCTTTCCGGTCGCCAGACAAGTACCCGCAGCGGCGGAGTCCGTGATGCCGTTGCTCTTGGAGTACGTGGAGGCGTGACCCGAATAGGGGAAGGTGGTCATGAGCGTCTGCACGCGCCCTAAAGGCTCGCCCTGGATGGCGGAGCGGTACATCTCGGATCCTAACACCTGGTTGCTTCCCATGCCGTCGCCGATGAAGTAAAATACATACTTGGCTTGACCAAAAGAGTACAGCGTACAAAGTACGGTGCACAAGATAATAATAAATCGTTTCATATGGGTGGAATTATTTGGTTGTTTTCTTTTTCTTGTCGGCATCCCGCTGCGCCGTTTTGCGTGCGGTCTGGCGCTGGCGTTTGCGTTTGCGCGCCTCGCGCCGCTTCTCCGCCTGGCGCGCCTCGCGCTCCTCCAGCGTCATGTGTGGCGGCGGCTCAATGCCCTGCTCGCGCAGACGCTGGTCCTGGATCTCCTGCTGGTGCTCGATCATCCGCTCTTTCTCCTCGCGGATGAGGGCGGTCACTTCCTGTTGGGACAGTTGCTCGTGCGAGAGCAGGTCCTCGTAGATCAACAGCGTCGCCCAGGCGTCCGTAGAGGCATAGCGCGCCTGCTCCGGCGTGAGGTGGCTGTTCTCCCAATTGGTCAGCTGCTGGGTCTTGGAGATCTTTTTGCCGAAACAGATGGCGAAGAGTTTTTGCAGCCCCATGTCCAAGATGCCGTATTGGGATACCATCTTCTGGATGTCGATGCAGTTGGCGGGCGTGAAATTGCGCCGCCGCCGCAACCCGTTGATGTCGTCCTTGAACGCCAGCCCCACTTTGCAGACCGTCTCGTCGGCGAAGAAATCCGCCAACTCCTGCGGCATGCCGATATGCGTCAGACGGAAGAGATAGCACCGCTCGTGGCTGGCGATCTGGACCAGCGCGGTGGGGTAGTGGATGCCTCTCTGGAAACTGGGACGCGCCTCCGTGTCCACGCCCACGGTCTTTTGGGTGCGCAGATATGCCACCGCTTCGGCTACCTGCTCCTCTTTGTCCACAACGACCACTTCGCCCTCAAAGGAGGCGATGGGCATCCATTGCAACAGGTCCTTATTGATATGATGCGTCTGATATCTCATGCAATGCGCGTAAAACAGATAATACCTTTCTTCCCCAGTGCTCCAAAAATGCCTGGCGGCAGAGCAGAACCGCATCATTCATAATCGCTTCTTCGCCCGTCTGGAACGCCGCCGCCATGTCTTTCAGCTCCTGGTAGATGTCCGCCAGCCCCTCCGAGATATAGGCTGTCTGCACCTCGTCGGTGTAGATTCCCTGATCCACAAACACATCCAGATAGGCGTCGTCCTGACCTAAAAACTCACGTATTCCCACGAGTGCAAAATTGTAATCCTCTTCGGTCACAAACCGCTGCGGCTCGTCCTCCATCATCGTCTCGCCCTCCTCCAACAATCTTGCGCGGAGGTATAAAACCGGCAGCAAACGCAACATCTGTTCGCGCCATTCCTCGCGGTCGTGCTCGTTGATTTTCTCGATCAACAAGCAGGTCTGCGCCGCCGCGGTCACAAACGCAATCGTACTGTCTTGATAAATATATTGTTTCATCCGTTCTTTAAGAAAAATCATGCAAAGGTAAAGAAAAATTTTGATATATGCAAGAAATTTAGTAACTTTGCGCCAAAATTCCGAAATCGGAACATTAATAACATAATTTAAATAATTCAAACGAGATGAAAAAGATTCTTTTTATTGCCTTTATGGCACTTGGGATGAGCGCTATGGCACAACATGTTACCCCGCTGTCGATTGAGATTGCGGACATGAAGTTGGATTCGCTTCGCACGCTGTATGTGTCCGAGCCGACGATGTATCGTGCGGCGCTGGAGGTAGTGGCACAGAGTCTGGAGAAGAATGCCGAGGAGATCAAGGCGGCTAAGGCGGTGTTCAAAGTGGAGCAAGCGCACGCCAAAGAGATGGGTAATTCCCTGAAAGAAGCTACCAAAATGACCGCTTCGCTGAAGAAACTGTATGCCAAAGAAGAGAGCGAGCTCAAATCGATGCAGAAAGTGGTTGAGAAGCAGCAGAAGACCCTCAACAAGCAGAAAGAGCTGAACCAGGAGACCCGCGATAGCTATCTGCAGCTCTTGGAGAAACAGCAGAAAGAGCTGGGTTACTCGATCCGCGAAGTTGCAGACCGTCAGCGCGCTATCTCCGATATGGAGACAACCCTGCAGAATGGTCAGACCCGCCTGCAATCGTACATCCAGGAGACCCAGCAGAAGGCAACGGAGTTGGCGCAACTGGAGGCTCAACTCAAAGAGCGCACCGCTACCCTCAAAGCAGAGCAGAAATCCGCTAAATCCATGCAATAATATGAAAGTTATCAATCTCTCGGAGCAAAACAGTGTCCTCAACAATTTCCTGCGCGAGATCCGCGATGTGGAGATCCAGAAGGACAGTCTCCGTTTTCGTCGCAACATAGAGCGCATCGGCGAGTTCATGGCGATGGAGGTCAGCAAATCGCTTTCCTACGAGCCGACCGAAGTGCAGACGCCTCTCGCCCCGGCGACCGTTAATACGATCAGCGACCAACTGGTGCTGGCTACTATCCTGCGTGCCGGACTGCCGCTCTACCAGGGTTTCCTCAATATCTTCGACCATGCGGAGAATGCGTTCCTGAGCGCTTACCGCCGCGTCAATGAGAAAGGCGAACTGGAGATCGTAGCCGAGTATATGGCGGCTCCTTCGATAGAGGGCAAAACGCTGGTGATCGCGGACCCGATGCTGGCTACCGGCATGTCCATGGAGAGCAGTTATATCGCGCTCTGCAAACATGGTCAGCCGCGTCACACCCACCTCTGCTGCACCATCGGTACACCCCAGGCGGTGGAGTACCTGCGCAAGGCACTCGGCGATCGCGAAGATGTCACCCTCTGGTGCGCTGCCATTGATCCGGTTCTCAATGAAAAGAAATACATCGTTCCTGGTTTGGGCGATGCCGGAGATCTATGCTTCGGAGAGAAATTGTAACATACATGCCGGCCGTGCTTGTCACGGTCGGCATTGCTATTCTCAGCCTCATGGAGAGCAACTACGTGCCTCGTTCGCTGAGCGCGCAGGACAAACTCCTGCATGGAGCGATGTATCTGTTTCTGGCGGTCAGCTGGATGGTGCCGGTAGCGAGAACATTTTCTTCCCGTTTCATGCCCTATTTGTGGGTATGGGGCGGAGTAGTGGCTTATGGCGCACTCATGGAGATCCTGCAGCGTTACTGTACCCTCACGCGTTCCGGCGAGATGGCGGATCTCTATGCCGACATGATCGGCGCCCTCATCGGCGTTCTGCTGGTTCTGCTCATCCGCAAAATTGCAAATCGTAAATCGTAAATTGTCAAATGTCAATTGTCAATTCTCCATTCACATATGACATCGCCCTCTCGCTGCTGTTTCGCAATCATTTGCGGCGAGCGTTGCAGCTGATCGACCGCTTCGGTTCTGCCGAAGAGGCTTGGCGCGCCATCGACGAACCCGAAATGGAGGCTTGTCTTCGTCGTGCGCAGCAGGAGACGGAGTGGATCGGGGAGCATGGGATACGTGTGTGGACGCTGGCGGACGAGGACTATCCGTATCGCCTTCGCCAATGCCCGGACAAACCGCTGCTGCTCTATGGCAAAGGCAATCTGCATCCTTCGGATGGGCATATCGTCTCGATCGTCGGCACGCGGCAACCCACCCAGCGGGGCAAGGAACTGACGGAAGCGTTGGTGCGCCAACTGCATGAGCAGCTGGAGTCCGTCACGATCGTCAGCGGAGGGGCTTACGGCATCGACATCGCGGCGCATAGAGCCGCCATCCAATATGGCATTCCTACGATCATCGTCCCTGCGCACGGACTGGATCGGATCTATCCTTACCAGCATCGCCCGGAGGCAATCGCTGCGCTGGAGCATGGCGGTATCCTGACCGAGTTCACGTCCGGCACAGAACCTCTCGCGGGCTTCTTTGTCCAGCGGAACCGGATCGTCGCCGGCTTGGCGGATGCTGTGGTGGTCGTTGAGTCCCGCGAACGAGGCGGTAGTCTTATCACAGCGCAGATGGCGGTGGATTACAACCGCGAACTCTTTGCCTTCCCCGGACGTCCGACCGACCTCTCTTCCGCCGGATGTAATAAACTCATCCGTGCGAACAAAGCGTCGCTCATCACTTCGGCGGACGACCTGATCGAAGCCATGCAATGGACCAAACGGTCTGCCGCTGCGCAACCGGTCCAGACGGAGATAATCGGCTTGCGCGAAGACCTCTCGCCGACGCAACAAAACCTTCTGCAAAAACTGCAGGAAGCCGAGGATGGAATGCATATCAATCTGCTGGTCATGGAGACCGAACGACCCTACAGCGAAGTCTCTTCCGATCTGGTTATGCTCGAGCTTCAGGGGCTCGTTCGTTCGCTACCCGGCGGAATTTATCGCTTTGTACGATAAAAAAGAAGAAAAAGTTTGCATATTTGCAAATTTTTTTGTACCTTTGCAGCCGCAAATTAAAAGAATCGCATAATATTATGGAAAATTTCAAAAAGTATCTGGGAGTTTTTCTCCTTTTGTTAGGTGTGGTATTCCTTATTATTTATAGAGTGGCTCTTCCGCATAACTCATTGTTGGTCACGGCAATGGTATGCGAAGTAGTTGGTATCCTCGCCTATATCTTCATCAATAGGAAGGCATAATCCGAATGGCAGGTCAAGCTGGATTCAATGATGCGGTAAAGTATCACTTGACGGGCATGTACCAGGACTGGTTCCTGGACTATGCTTCGTATGTGATACTGGAGCGTGCCGTGCCGGCGATTGAGGATGGCCTCAAGCCCGTGCAGCGCCGTATTCTGCATGCCATGAAGACCGTCGATGATGGCAAGTATAACAAGGTTGCCAATATCGTCGGCCAGACAATGCAGTACCACCCGCACGGAGACGCATCCATCGGCGACGCGCTCGTCCAGCTTGGTCAGAAAGATCTGCTCATTGACTGCCAGGGAAACTGGGGAAACATCCTGACCGGAGACGGAGCCGCTGCGCCCCGTTATATCGAGGCGCGGCTCTCCAAATTCGCCCTCGAGACCGTCTTCAATGCCAAGACGACCGAGTGGATGAAGTCCTACGACGGGCGTAAGAACGAACCGATCCACCTGCCGGTTAAATTCCCCCTCCTGCTGGCGCAAGGCGTGGAGGGTATTGCTGTCGGTTTGAACTCCAAGATCCTGCCGCATAATTTCAATGAATTGTGCGACGCGTCTCTTGCATACCTGCGGGGGCAGGAGTTCCAACTCTTCCCGGATTTTCCGACGGGCGGCGTCATTGATGTCACCAAGTACAACGACGGCGAACGCGGCGGCTCGGTGAAAATACGTGCCCGCATCCAGAAAGCGGACGACAACAAGACCCTCGTCATCACCGAGATTCCTTTCGGCACTACCACCTCCAAGATCATCGAGACTATCCTCAAGGCGGCACAGAAAGGCAAGATCAAGATCAAAAAGATCGATGATTTTACTGCCGACACGGCGCGTATAGTCGTCCAGCTGGCACCCGGCTCGTCGTCCGATAAAGCCATCGATGCGCTCTATGCCTTCACGGACTGCGAAGTCAATATCAGCCCCAACTGCTGCGTGGTGGAGAACAAAAAACCGATCTTCACTTCTGTCAGCAATCTCCTCCGCCTTTCTACCGACAATACCAAAGCCCTCCTCAAATGGGAGCTGGAGATAGAGAAAGGCGAACTGGAGGAGAAGTATTTCTATACTTCGCTGGAGAAGATTTTCATCGAGAACCGCATCTATAAGCAGGAAGGCTACGAGAACGCGCCGAACAAAGAGAAACTGATCGCTTTTGTGGATGATGCCCTCACGCCTTTCAAACCCCAGCTCATCCGGGAGGTTCGCTCCGAGGATATCGAGAAACTGTTCGAGATCCGCATGATCCGTATCACCAAGTTCGACTCCAAGAAAGCGGACGAACTGATGAAGGAACTGGAGAAGAAGATCAAAGCCTGCATCAAGAACCTCAACCACCTCACCGACTATACCATCGCGTGGTTTGAGATGCTCAAATCCAAATACGGCGAGGCGTATCCGCGTCGCACCGAGGTGCGCAACTTCGGCGCAATCAACGTCAAAGCTGTGGTCGAGAACAACGAGAAACTCTATATCAACCGCGAGGAAGGATTTATCGGAACGGGACTCAAGAAAGACGAGTTCCTCTTCAACTGCTCCGATATTGACGACATCATCGTCTTCCATAAGGACGGCAAATACAAGGTCATGAAGGTAGCGGAGAAAATCTTCGTCGGCACCGACATCCTCCACATTGCGGTCTTCCAGCGCGGCGACGAGCGCACCGTGTACAATGTCGTCTATCGCGACGGCAAGAAGGGCACTTATTTCATGAAGCGCTTCAATATCACCGGTGTCGCGAGAGACAAGGAGTACGACCTCACCCAAGGCACACCGGGCTCCAAAGTCATCTATTTCACCGCGAACCCCAACGGCGAAGCCGAAGTGATCAAGGTCACCCTCAAACCCCAACTGCATCTCAAGAAACTGGAGGTCTGCAAAGACCTCTCCGAACTGGCGGTCAAATCCCGTACGGCGAGAGGCAATGTGCTCACGAAATTCGAAGTCAAATCCATTACCCTCAAGCAGAAAGGTCATTCTACCCTCGGCGGACGCAAAGTCTGGTTCGATGCCGATGTGCTGCGCGTCAACTATGACGAGCACGGACTCTACCTCGGCGAGTTTAACGACGAAGACCGCATCCTCGTCATCCAGAACGACGGTACGTACTACACCACCTCCTTTGATCTCACCGCCCATTTCGAAGATAATATCCTGCGCATCGAGAAACTTGATCCGGAGAAAGTGTGGTCGCTTATCCAGTGGAACGGCGAACTCAAATACTACTACGGCAAGCGTTTCCGCTTGGACGACGCGCAAGCTAAAGTCCAGTCCTTCCTCGGCGATGACAAGGACTCGCGCATAGCGGTACTCTCCGATCGCGCGGAAGCGACTTTCCGTGTTACTTTCGCGGATGACAAACACGAACCGATGGATATTCTCATGGAGGAGTTTATCGACGAGAAATCGCCGAAAGCAAAAGGCAAACGCGTCACAACTCTCGAGGTCACATCTGTCGAAGATATAACACCGGAGCCTCCTGCTCCGGCAGAGCCGGAATCCCCGGAATCTCCGGAACTTCCGGACTCTCAGGAATCTCTGGAAACACCTCAGACGGACTCTCTTGACATTGATGGTGTCCCCATGACCTTTGAGAAACCCGCTGACACCCAGTTGGATTTGTTCTAAATCTTCAAATCTTGGAATCTTCAAATCTTCAAATACTACTTGGTAGTGCCTCGCCCCGCCGCCGCGAGCTGCTCGCGGGCTTGGATATCCCCTTCACAGCGGTCTCCATTGATGCCGATGAGACATTCCCCCTGGATCTCCAAGCCGGCGATATACCTTATTTTATCTCGCGTGCGAAAGCGCGCGCGTACGAGACCCGCCTGAACGATTCCCAACTCCTCATTACCTCCGACACCATCGTCTGGGCGGATGGAAAAATGCTCGGCAAACCCCATGACGAGACCGAAGCCTTCGCCATGCTCCGTTCCCTCTCCGGCAAAACCCACCAGGTCTATACCGCCGTCACTTTTGCTGAAAAAGAAAATTCTCAATTGGTTTTAACGACGGAGGTCGATAAAACGGATGTAACGTTCGCCGAACTCTCGGACGAAGAAATCCGTTATTATATAGACCGCTATAAACCCTTTGACAAAGCAGGTGCCTATGGCATTCAGGAGTGGATCGGCTATATCGGCTGCACCGCCATCCGCGGCTCCTATTTCAACGTCATGGGCTTCCCCGTCCATCTCGTTTACCGGGAACTAAAAAAGCGAGGTCTTGTATAAGCCTCGCTTTTCATCTTTCACCTTTCACTTTCATATTCCTCTGACAATCATAATGCTGTACAGCATCCCGATCAGCATCGTGAATTTGACTACCTGCTGGCAGGTCTTATAGTCGCTCGGTATCTTCGCCGCCCATAGCAGCCATAGCGTGCAAACCATCGGCGTCACGATACCCAATACGATATACCGCGTGCTGAGGCTCGCCCAGCCGGTCGGGAAGGGTAGTACGTGCCACCACAGATGTCCGATGAGGGCGATCGTCAAAACGATGAGTCCGGTCACAAACACTTTCGTCCATTTCTCGCCCCACACCACCGGCATGGAATGGCATTCCAACTCGCGGTCGCCCATCTGGTCCTGCAGATCCTTTATGATCTCGCGAATCCACGTCAGCAGAAACGCAAAAAGCGCAAAACCGCCAGTCCAGATATAGATATCGTGCGGCAGGGTGGTGTATACGAGGATCGTACCGTACCGCAGTTGCAAGATCGCTACATTCGCCATGCCAACGATCATCGGCGTCAAACCTGCCAGCAACGCAATAATGACGTTGCCGACTAGGAAAAGCCGTTTGTAACTGCTCGAATAGAACCACAGCAAACCCGGTATGATGACGAACAAAATGCCCAGTGTCCAGCTCCGCAGCAATCCCGCAACAACGATCCCGCAGGCAATACCGGTACCGCTCAGCGCAATACTCAGCCGCATCGCCGCGGCTTTGCTTACGCTCCGTGTCACAACGACCTCGTCCGGACGGTTGATACGGTCGATCTTGACGTCGAAATAGTCATTGATGACATACCCGCCGGCGGCGATCAACACCGTCGCCAGCAGGATAAGCACCAGCATGTACCATGGTAGCTGTTCGCCGAATGCCGCCTGATCCAAAATAGGTACAACTACCCATTTCTCCATCAGCCATACGAGCGCCCCGAGGAACAATAAGTTCCCCCATCGCACCAATTTCGCTATGTCTCTGATTCGTTCCAATTCTTAAATTTCAAATGTCAAATTTCAAATTCTCAAATGCTCAAATTCCGAAACTATCGGATTTTGAGCACCACTCCCTTCCATGCCTGCAGGGTCATCTCTATCGGGTTGTCTGCCGTCCATGTCAGTGGCATTTTCTCGCCGCGAAGCAGGTCGGTCGCCGTCGCCTTGGGCTTCTCGTCCATGCCCAGATAGACAAACGCGTCATTCGGTATCCGCACTTTGATCTGCTGCTCGCGGTCGTGGAAATTGACCACCACCAGTAGCGTCTCGCCTTTGATATAGCGGATGAAAGCAAACTGTTTATGTTTGTCGAATCCTTCGCCCTGGGCGTAGGTGATGTCGTACATCTTGCCTTTCTGGATCGCTTTGTCGTCGCGCGCCAGGGCCAGCAGCCGCTGGTAGAACTCGCGCAACTCGCGCTGCGCCTCATTCATCTTGCCGCCGTCGAACTTACCCTTGTTCGCCCAGGCCTGGATACTCTTGACGCCCCAGTAGTCGAAGATAGTCGTCCTGCCGTCTATGCCGCTGAAGCCTTCCATATCCATGCCCCGTTCGCCTAATTCCTGACCGGAATAGATCATCACCGGACATTGATTCAGCGTCGCTGCCACTATCATCGCAGGCTCGGCGCAACGACCGCTGCCGCAGAAGAAACCGCTTGCGATACGTTGCTCGTCGTGGTTCTCCAGGAAATAAAGCATATGCTTCAGCCGCTCGTCGCCATGCTGCATCCATTGGGCTGTGATACCCTCTGCCGGCCAACTCTTGCTCGTCACGCCGCGCAGGTAATCGTACATGCCCACTTTGTCGTACAGGTAATCAAAACCGGCGTCCAGATAAGCGTTGTACTGATTCGGATCGTAACATTCGCCGATAAAGAGGAACTTCTTGTGTTTCTTCCTTACAGCGGCAATCGCCCATGCGAAGAACTCCACAGGAACCATTTCCGCCATGTCCACGCGCACGCCGTCGATACCTTTGTCTGCCCAGAATAGCAGAATATCGCGCATCTTGATCCACGTGTTGGGAATGGGGTCAAACTGCTTCTCGCGGCCGCCTTGGTAGAACACGCCGTAGTTCAGCTTCACCGTCTCGTACCAGTCGTTTTCGCCCGGATGACTTGTGAAACAGTCGTTTCCGGTCACCTTCGCCGGATACTCTTCGTAACCCTGCAAGTCCTTGTCCATCGTGAACCGCTCGCCCGGCAGGTAATAGAAATTGTTCAGCGGCGAAAAAGCCCATTCAGGATGGTCATTCTCGCCTAAATCTTCTACGCCCGCAGGCTTGCAAACGCTCTTGTATTCGCGGCTCACATGGTTGGGCACAAAATCAATCAGCACGTCCAGACCGGCTTCGTGCGTGCGCTGAACAAGAGCCTCAAACTCCTGCATGCGCTTCGCTTCGTTCTTCGCCAGATCCGGATCCACGTCATAATAGTCCGTGATCGCGTAGGGCGAACCGGCTTTGCCTTTGGTGATGGCAGGGTGGTTATAAGCTGCGGTGGCATGACGGATCACGCCGGTGTACCAAACGTGCGTGGCACCCAAATCGGCTATCGACTTGAGTGCACGCTCGTTGATATCCACAAACCTACCGCAACCGTTCTCTTCCTTTGTGCCGTTGTGCTTCCGTGTCTCGTTGTAGTTGCCGAACAGCCGCGGGAAGAGCTGATAAATGATGGGTTTATTCATTCGTATGTTGTGTTTGTGTGTTTTTCTTGGTAATGTTTTGCATCGACCATGCTTGGTCGATTTATACAAGAGCGGCGGTGTCGCTCGCGATCATCAGCTCCTCGTCCGTCGGAACCAGAACAACCGTCACTTTGCTGCCTTTCTTGCTGATGATACGCTCTTCGCCGCGAACCTTGTTGGCTTCTTCGTCCAGCTCGATGCCGAGGAACGACAAACCCTTCATGATCTCTGCGCGGATGTACGGATCGTTCTCGCCGATACCGGCTGTAAACACCAGAATATCAATGCCGTTCATCGCAGCAGCATAAGCGCCGATGTATTTCTTCACGCGGTAAATGAACATCTTGCGTGCCAAATCCGCACGTTTGTTGCCTTCGTTGATCGCAGCCTCAATGTCGCGGCAGTCGCTCGAAACGCCGCTCACGCCTAACAGACCCGATTTCTTGTTAACAAGGTTGTTGAACTCAGCCGTGCTCAAATGCTCTTTGTCCATGATAAACGTAGCTGCGCCGAGGTCCAGATCACCCGCACGGGTACCCATCATGAGTCCCTCAACCGGCGTCAGACCCATACTCGTATCTACGCTCTTGCCGTCCATCACAGCCGTGCAGCTGCCGCCGCCGCCGATGTGAGCGGTCACGATCTTCTTGCCTTTCGGATCTACTCCTAAAAATTCGCATACGCGCGCGCTCACGTAACGGTGGCTCGTGCCGTGGAAACCGTAACGGCGGATCGCATATTTCTCGTACAGCTCATACGGAAGTGCGTACATATACGCATAGTCCGGCATCGTCTGGTGGAAAGCGGTGTCGAAAACAGCCACTTGCGGTACACCCGGCAGAATCTTCTCAATCGCGTCAATGCCCTTCAGGTTAGCCGGGTTGTGCAGCGGAGCCAAATCAATGCACTCGATGATCTGTTGTTTCACTTCCGGCGTAATGAGAACCGACTTATTGAATTTCTCGCCGCCGTGGACTACGCGGTGACCCACAGCGTTAATCTCTTTCAGCTCTTTGATGCAACCGATCTCCGGATCCACCAGCTTCTCTAGGTATGTTCCGGCATCGGCTTCTCGAATTTCACTTTCTCGCCGTTCGGCAGTTTCACTTGCAGGAACGAATCCGGCAAACCGATTTTCTCGATTCCGCCTTGTGCCATCACTTCCTTGCTCTCCATCTCAAAGAGCTTATACTTGATACTACTGCTCCCGCAGTTCAATACTAATATCTTCATATTGTTTGGTATTTGTTGTGTTTTTATTAGTTTCGGTATTCCCTTTTGTATCGACCATATATGGGCGATCTTTTCTTGCGTTCCCTTTTGTATCCGCCAAGATTGGCGGATCCTCAATTATTTAATCGCCTGATTAGCCGTAATTACTACCATCTGCACGATGTCTTGCACCTTGCATCCGCGGCTCAGGTCATTCACCGGAGCGGCGATACCTTGCAGAATCGGACCAACCGCATCAGCTCCGCTGAAACGCTCTACCAGCTTGTAACCGATGTTACCTGCCTGCAGATCCGGGAATACCAGCACGTTCGCTTTTCCTGCTACAGCGCTGCCCGGAGCTTTGGTCTTTGCCACGCTCTCGATCAATGCCGCATCGGCTTGCAGCTCGCCGTCCAATGCCAACTCCGGAGCCATCTCCTTTGCCAGCTTCGTCGCCTCGGCTACTTTGTCCACCAGCTCATGTTTTGCACTACCTTTGGTTGAGAACGAAAGCATAGCTACTCTCGGCTCGATGCCTGCGATAGCGCGCGCGGTCTCTGCCGTCGAAATAGCAATCTCTGCCAACTGTTTTGCATCCGGATTCGGGTTCACAGCGCAGTCTGCGAACAGCAGGAATCCGTTCTCGCCCAGCTGCTTTGCCGGCGTGAACATCAGGAACGCACCGCTCACGATAGAGCAACCCGGTTTGGTCTTCAGAATCTGGAATGCCGGACGGATCGTATCAGCCGTCGTGCCGCGCGCACCTGCCAACTCGCCGTCTGCGTCGCCTGCCTTGATCATCAAACAACCCAGATACAGCGGATCCTGCGCTTTCTTTGCCGCCTCTTCCTCCGTCATGCCTTTCGCCTTGCGCAGCTCGAACAGCAACTTCGCATACTCCGGCATCTTCGGATCGTGAATCGGATCAACAATCTTCGCCTCTTGGATGTACTCATAACCCTTCTCGGCTGCCATACCCTGGATCTTCTCCGGGTCGCCGATCAAAATAAGGTGTGCAATCTTGTCTCGCAACAAGATGTTCGCAGCTTCCAATGTTCTCGGTTCGTCACCTTCCGGCAACACGATGCGCTGAGGATTTGCCTTCGCGCGCGCAATCATTTGATTTAAAATGTCCATAATATTATTTTTTTTACAAAAACTCTTGCGTATATCAAATTTTTTTTGTATCTTTGCACCACTTTTCTAAAACCCGCAGAATTCCTGCATTTCTGTTGAATTTTTTCCTCAATTTAGTGCGTGATAAGTGCGTGATAAGTGGGAGATAAGTGCGTGATAAGTGCGTCATTTTCGAGGTACTTTGCTATCTCTTTGCTATCGGATACCTATGCCTTTCACACCGGCTTCTGATTACACGAATCCCTTTATCTTAATGCGGTGCAAAGTTACAAAATAAATCTCATATATGCAATACTCGCAAAAAAAAATATTTTTTTTTCTCAAAATATTTGCGTATCTCAAAAAAAAGCAGTACCTTTGCGCCCTGAATTGTGATTTTTGAGATCAAACAACCTCTTGGATATATGAAAAAATGCCTTTTAATCATTTCGCTCCTCTGCATGTCGGTCGCCATTATGGCTGCTGATAAGACGGACGACGTGAAAGGTGCGCACCCCTACAAGGTGGAGGAAAATGAGAACGGTGTGGTGGAAGAGTATGCACACTGGTCTATTATACCCCATGTCGGTTTCAGCGCTTTCGACGGTGACTTCACCTCGGAGATGAAGCATAATCTCGCGGTGCCGTCTGCGGGACTGGCTTTGGAATACAATTTCACGCCCGTTTGGAATTTAGGCATTGAATATATGTATGACAGGTACACCGTCACGGGTGCCAGAGGACATGCCGATACGCTGCTTACGGGTGATATGCACAAGGCGGGAGCCTACCTCTCCATGGATTTTATCAGTCTCCTTTTCCCGCGTGCTAAAAAGAAGGTCGTTTCGATCCTTCCGTACATCGGAGGAGGTATGGCGTTCTACCAGCGTCGCAAATATTACAAAGACGACCGCTATTATGATGCCGCGCTTGGCAAATGGATGAATGAAACACACAAAAAAGGCAATACACTCAATTATATCAACTCGGACGGTGTAAAAGGACCGGATCATGACAACGGCTATAATTCGCTGGGCTATCTTCAGGCGGGTCTGAATGTGGAGTTTAACCTCAATCGCACGCTCGCGCTAGGCCTGCGCGCGAACTATACTTATTTTACACGCGACTATGTGGACGGACGTGGGTACCACAATCAGAGCGCTTCATCCTATGCCTCCAAGAATAACGACGGTATCTTTGACGTGACACTCAATATGCGTTTCAAACTCATGGCGGTTTCCCAGACCCATGTGCGCAATATATCGAGATTCGAGACATGGGAGAAAGGTCCGCAGCCGATTCACGACACGGTTATTATCAAGCATGACTCAGTCGTCGTTCGCGAGAAAACACTCCGCGAGTTTAAGACGGAAAAGGATAATGACCAGTATTACTACGTCTATTTTGCTAACGCGAAAGCCAATCTTAATGACAGAGGTCTGATCACTATCCAGCAGGTGGCTGATCGCCTGGAGAACGATCCTTCGCTCTATGCGGTTATCACCGGATACTGCGATAACACGGGTTCCGCTTCGATGAACTACACCTTGGGAGACAAGCGTGCTGCAAACGTAGTGGATGAACTGGTTGCCGAGCACGGCATTGACACCGCACGTCTCTACTCTAACGGTGTCGGTAAGGTTGCATCGCACCGCCACAGTGCTTCCTACGGACCGAACAGACGGGCTTCTATCCGCCTTGTGGACAAGGCTACGTTTGAACGCCTGAAAAGAGAACTCGATGAGCAGAAAGCAAAGAGAGCGGAGGCGGAAGGGAATAGTGCAGACGCTAATGCCGGAGGCAATGTAACCAAGAAGACCGTGCCGCTGGAGGAAAGTGCTCGGCCTGAAAAAGTGAACGAATACAAGCAGCGTACCAGCGAAAGTATTACGACCAAGACAGGTACAACCCTTTCCAAACTCGCTCGGAAGTACTATAACAATACATATTGCTGGGTATATATTTACATCGCGAATAAGGAGAAGATTCCTAATCCCAATGCGTTGACGCCGGGTGTTGAACTCATTATTCCGGAATTGACCCAACAGGAAATGCGCATTACCAAAGACCAGAGCCTCGTTCTCTACGGTAATGCCCGCCAAGGCAAATAATGCCGAACGCGGAGAAGGTCCCATAGCTCAGTTGGTTAGTAGCACCTGACTCATAATCAGGGGGTCCTTGGTTCAAGCCCAAGTGGGACCACAACAGGAGAATAGTCCCGCAACTATTCTCCTGTTGATTTTTTCAAAGATGAAAAGATGGCCGTTCATATTACTCGTTTTATGCTCTCTCCTCTTAGGAGACGTGAGCGCGTATGCACTTACGCCTGCCCAAAAACGCGCCAAAGCCAGAGAAAAAATGGAGCGTAAACGCGAGGCTGAGAAACGCAAGGCGGAGAAAAAACGTGCCGCCAAAGCCAAAGCTGCCAAACGCCAGCGGATCAAGGATGGCAAACCGCTTCTCTATGTCTATTCCTACAATCTCAAAACGGGCGAACCTCTTCCGGCTACTCATATTACCCTCCAGGATCTCAACGCCAGACCCAATAAGAAACCGAAGATCAACAAACCGACCGACAATAAACGTGCACGCGTCTCCAAAGGCTTGCCGGAAGGACAATACTGGGCGGTCGCTGCCAAAACAGGCTTCTTTACCTCCGATACGGTTATCTTCCGACATCGCGAAGATGAAGATACACTCAAACTCGCTATCTATCCCGAGACGAGACTCACCTTCACCGTCACTGATTCGCTTACCGCGCGACCGGTCGTGGCGAATGTAATCGTCCGCAATAATGAGCGCCGCAAAGTCATGCAGACCACTTCCGACTCCATGCATAATGTGCTCGCGGTACTCCTGGACGATCGGGTACCGTTCTATACCGTCGAAGCTACCGCGGTCAACTATTTCCCCTTCTTGGATACGATCTACGATCCGACGCATTTTGACGGAGTGCGCATGTCGCCGAGGGAAATCAAATCCTTCGTCCTCCATAATATCTATTTTGCTACAGGCAAAACGCGTATCTTGGAGACCTCTGAACCTGCGCTGAACGAACTATACCAGTTCCTCCTTTCGCGTCCGACCCAGCACATCCGCATCGTCGGACATACGGATAACATAGGCTCGGACCGTTCGAACCAAGTCCTCTCGGAGGGACGATGCAGGGAAGTCAAGCAGGCCATGATCGACCGTGGAATCCAACCGGAACGCATTGAGATTGAGGGACGCGGTGAGCGCGATCCTATTGTCCCTAATGACTCCGAGGACCACCGCCAAATGAATCGCCGTGTCGAAATCGTCCTGCGATAGAGAATCGATTTTCGAGAAAATCCAAAAAAAATTGCACTTTTATTTGTGTATTCCAAAAAAAAGCAGTACCTTTGCAGTCCCATTTGACTTTTGGGGTTCCCGACGGGCGCTATCGAAGCGCAATCGTCGGCGAAGGGGCTATCTGGTTTTGACAGCAGGTAGAATGGTTGTGTAAGCACGCCGAGCAATGAGGCAACGCTCGTTAATCTCGCTTCGAAGCATAACTGGCAACACTTCTTATGCTCTCGCTGCTTAATCGAAGTACAGTAGATTAGCTTATTCGGGCGCAAGGCGCCTGAACGGGACGTCACTCCAAGCCGGGTCTGTGGGCTGAATGGATATAGTGGCGCAGGAATACACAGAATAGGTCTCTTTGGCTGCGCAAAGAGACTGAGACAATTAGCAGATAAGCCGGTGGTTGGTGGCTTGGGTCTTGCCCCCGGACGAAAATGAAGGCCAAGATAAGCGTGTAGAAAGCATAAGTATTCCTTGTTTGGACACGGGTTCGACTCCCGTTAGCTCCACACGAGATTGCGGAGGCACAAGTTGCCCGTCCATTTAGCGGAGCGGTATGGACAATTGCACACTTGTTGCCGAACGCACGGGGCACTAGCTCATCTGGTAGAGCGTAACGTTCGCAATGTTAAGGTAAGGGGTTCGAGTCCCCTGTGCTCCACTTAAAAAACGCAATATGGCGGTAGAGATTCGCGAAATACATTCCAAGCGTGAACTGAAACAATTCATTCAGTTCGCCAATGACCTGTATGCGGACTGCCCCTATTATTGTCCCCCTTTGTTCTTTGACGAGATGAACTGCTTCGAGCCGGAGATGAACCCTGCGCTGGAGGTATCCGAATACCAACTCTGGATGGCGTACCGCGATAATAAACCCGTCGGACGAATCGCCGGTATTATTAACCGCAAAGCCAACGAGAAATGGGGATTCAAGCATGTCCGTTTCGGTTGGATGGATTTCATCGACGATATGGAGGTCAGCAAAGCGCTGCTCGATACCGTTGCAGCTTGGGGCAAGGAGCGAGGCATGGATGCCCTCAACGGACCGGTCGGATTCACGGATTTTGACCATGAAGGACTCCTGCTCGAAGGATACGAATATCCCGCGGTGATGGCATCGCTCTACAACTATCCGTATTATGTCAAGCATATGGATGCCTATGGGCTGACCAAGGAGGCGGATTGGATAGAGATGCGTGTCTTCCCGCCGAAGGAGTGTCCCGAACGGCTCTCGCGTATAGCCGACATCGTCAAGCAACGCTCCCATGTGCATGTGGTTAAGGTCAAGAACTCCCGCGAACTCGTTCGCCGGTTTGGCATCCAGTACATGGATGTGATCGACGAGGCGTACCAGAAGTTGTATAATTTCCAGCCTATGACGGTGGCGCAGAAGAACTACTACAAGAACATGTATTTCCCGATCCTCAACTTCGATTTCGTCACTTTGGTGGTGAATGAGAAGGAGGAGATCGTGGGAGTCGGACTTGGTATGCCGGATATATCGGACGCGCTGCGCAAATGCGGAGGTAAGTTGTTCCCCTTCGGATGGTTCCATCTCCTCCGTGCGCTCAAGGCGAAACAGATGAACTCCTTCAGTTTCCTGCTGATCGCTGTTCGCCCGGACTACCAGGACAAAGGCATCAACGCGCTCTTCTTCCAGGACCAGATACCTATTATCAACCAATACGGTATCAAGATTCTGGAGACCACCAATATCTTGGAAACCAACACCAAGAATATTGCTAACTTTACCCAGTTTGACCACATGGTCCATAAGCGCCACCGCGCATACTTGAAGTCAATCTGATTGTGAAAGAGGAAGAGGCTTTATATAAAGCGGCATTGGAGCGGCTGGGGGACTATATCAAGGCGCACGGTATGAGAGCCTCCGTAGTCCGGGAAATGGTTTTGGCGCAAGCCTGCCTTTTGAAACAACCCTTCACCGCTGCACAGCTGGAGGAGGCGTGCCAAACGGAGCATATCTCTACCGGGACGGTCTATAATGCGCTGAATCTGTTTGTCGAGGCGGAGATCGTCAAGGTCTATGACCGCGGATATGGACAAACGGTAACGGAGTATGAACTGAATACGGCTGCATCCAGATCGCATATGCAACTCATCTGCCGCAAATGCGGACGCAGAGCTGCTTTTTATGACAAAGCGATCATGCGACTGATTATGGAGCATAAGTATCCGAATTTTAATATACAAAATTACACGCTGGTTGTGTATGGCGAGTGCAAAATCTGCCGCCGGCTGGCTGTGAAAAAGAAATAAAATAATGACGTCGTCTGTCTATTGGATATTGTTTATAGGCATCGCCCTTGCGAGTTGGATCGTTTCAGCTTCGCTGGAGCGTAAATTCAAGCGCTATGCCAAGGAGTCGCTTCCGGTGACAGGATGTGAGGTGGCGCTTAAAATGCTGCATGACAATGGTATAGATGATGTTAAAGTGACTTGCATCAAAGGACAACTGACCGACCATTATAACCCCTCTACCAAGACGGTTAACCTGTCGGAAGATGTCTATCATGGCGCGAATGTAGCAGCAGCGGCTGTTGCGGCGCACGAATGCGGACACGCCGTCCAGCATGCCACGGCATACGGACCATTGGGACTCCGTTCCGCATTAGTGCCGGTGGTGTCTTTCTCCAGCAAATGGGTCACTTGGATCATTTTAGGTGGACTGCTCCTGATTGGTAGTAATGCCGGACAGATGCTGTTGCTTGCTGGTATTGTCCTATATGCGATGATCACCCTCTTCTCCTTCATTACTCTGCCGGTAGAAGTGGATGCCAGTCGCCGGGCGGTGAACTGGTTGCAGGAGACAGGGGTCACCGACAGGGAAACAACAGCCATGGCGAGCGACGCACTCCATAGCGCAGCTTATACCTATGTGGTAGCCGCCCTCTCGTCTCTCGCTACATTGATATACTACATCCTCATCTTCATGGGAGGAAGGAGAAATTGATCTTTCTATAGTTAATGCAAGCGCGGCCCCGTAGCTCAATTGAATAGAGTGTCAGATTCCGGTTCTGAAGGTTCTGGGTTTGAGCCCCAGCGGGGTCACAAAAGGCAGCCAAACTTGGCTGCCTTTGTTGTACTAGGATCCTAGGGTACTAGTGTCCCTAGTCTTACGTCCACCACGATCGGATCATGATCTGCATACCGGTGTTTGCTCTTGTCCTTCATCTTGTATGCGCCGTGCGAATAGTACCAGTCGGCATTGATATGCCATGGCTGCACGCGAATGATCTGCTTTGCCATACCCGGCGAAGCGAAACAGCGGTCCAGATAACCCGCTTCGCCTTTATAGGAATAGGAATAATCGGAAGAGGAACCCAAAGGCAGCATGTCTTGATATCCCGCACGAATAATGGTCTGAATCGGTTGTTCCTGCGTGTAGCAGTTGTAGTCGCCCAGCAGCAATACATCTTCGTCGCCGAACGTCTCTATGGCGCGCGGCAGCATTGCCAGCAATGAGTCGGTATTCTGCATTCTTCGCATATTGGTGTCGTACTGCGTGCGACCGGGACGTTTGGATTTGAAATGGTTGAGACTGATGACAAACCGTTCCCCGGAAGCGATCTCTTCGAAAGGAACCGCGTACATGCGTGCCCGGTAATGGCTCGCGGTGTCGCTATAAGCCGACATCCACTCTGCGCACGGGCGCACACGCTCCGTATCATAGATAAAACATCCGCCGATGCGGTCTGCATTCTCCATTCCCATAGATACAAAGGCATACTTCCTGCCGCCTTTGTTCAGCGCTTTCAGCAACATCGCCGGAGCTTTGTCTCCCACCTGCATTTCGCATAATGCGAATATATCGGCATGCATCGCGCGCAGCGCAGAAGACAGCTTCTTCGTCTTCACGGCTAATTGTTTGGGAGTCGTGCGTTTATGGGCATAGCCGCCGAGGTCTGCGAAATAATTCTCTATATTCGCTCCCACAATCCGCAGCTCGCCTTTCTTCGCCCGCGGCAAGCGGTCTTTGGGCAAATGCTTTGTGCGGATGGACTTACCGGTCAGCAACTGCCGCTCACCCGTCACACGCGCTTTCAACCCGCGGATGAGATCACCCGTACGGACATCATAATACCGATTCCGGCAATGCAGCACAATGCTCGCTTCGCGGTTATGCGCACGCAGTACGTCATAGGCGGCGCTATCGCCCTCCGCCAAACCCACAGCACGCTCTTCCGGACAGAAAAGCCGCTCCGGCGCTAATACCAGCGAATCATAGAAATTGCCGCAGACAAGGAGTGGAGTGGTGATCTCCACCGTCCGGTTCGTGTATCGGCTCCAATGAGCCTGAAGCGTGTCTAAAGAAACACGCTCCACCGCAATCGCGGAGAGCGTGTAGAAAAGCGCAAATAATAAAAATTTGTTTCGCATAGTGTTGCGGAGGATGGGATCGAACCACCGACCTTCAGGTTATGAGCCTGACGAGCTACCACTGCTCTACTCCGCGATCCATAACACCGCTTTTTTCAAACGGGACTGCAAAAGTACTGCTTTTTTTTGACATACGCAAATTTTTAAGCGAAAAAATGCAAAAAATCTGTCTTTTTAGCCGTTTTGCGTGTATAATTTATTTTTTTTTGCAAGAAATATGAGAAAAAGAAAAAAAATGCAGTTAACTCTTGTGTAAATCAGAAAAATGTTGTACCTTTGCAGCCAAAAGAAAAACACGATGCCGGTAACGAAACAAAAACTCATACGACATTATGCTTTAGACCGCTGTTTGAGAAATCTATTATGGATAATGGTGTTTTGGTAGAGATCCGAGTTCGCGAGAAGGCAGGGGAAGAACCGTTGTCATCCAAGGATCAAAAGACAGCCGAGGAATTTATTCGGAAATATAGCAAGAATATCATTACAAAATGGATTAAATTCTTCGTATTGAGGCAAGCAGTAAAAAGTACAACCATTAAAACCAAATTATAACTATGAGCAGACTTTGTATAATAGGAGCAAAAGACGCGGGTAACTGTACCGCAGTATAATAAGTATCTTGACCCTCGTAATTTTCGCCGTTTTGAGATAGAAGACGGAAATATAGTGTGGGGCAAGAGTTGGGATTTGGTATTCCCGATAGAACAGTTATACGCAGGTGTAATTGAGGATTAACACACGTCCCTTACTGACGTGAAACAGGAGTGCTGACACCGACAGCGTAAAAAAGCGGCAAATACTAAAATCTGCATCCAGTGTGCAGATTTTTTTGTCTATTGTCTTTCTACTTTTGTCTAAAAATCTTTGATTATATTTGCGTATATCAGAAAAAAGTAGTACCTTTGCAAGCGCAAAAGATACCTCAATGACTGATACCGAATATATACAAGCTTTTCGCGCGAGAAACAATAAGGCAATTTCCTTGTTTTATCGCGAATATAGGGAGTCATTTATGGCATTTCTTGCTAACAAATTTCATTCTCTCAATCAGCAATTATTAGCAGAGGTATTCCAAGAGTCCGTAAGCCGTGTATGGGAAAATATAGAACGGGGAAAATTAACGGAAACCTCATTAACTGCCTCTCTTTCAACTTATCTTAACAGCACAGGAATACGCGTTTGGTTAGAGACAAACCGTCGTTATGGAGAAGACATTCCTAATGACGAAGAAATTTTTGCAAAAGCCCAAGAAGTGTATGAAATGGAAAGAGCTGATGCCGATGAAAAGATGCAATTCCGACAAGACAGACGGGATGCTATCAGAGAGGTGGTGGACAAAATGGGCAAACCATGTGCGCCTTTATTAAAGGCATTTTATTGGGACGAGGATTCATGGGAAACAATTGCATGGAATCTCCATTATAGTAGTGCGGATAGTGCTAAAACGCAGAAGTACAAATGTATGCAGAAACTAAAAACCTTATTGAAAAAGCCATGACAAATCAAGAGCAAATAGACAAATATCTTGCAGGTCAGATGACCGAAGAAGAAAAATTGCAATTTGAAAGGTTACTTTCTGCAGAGGATTCGTCATTAAGAGATGAAATGGAACTGCAAAAAGAAATCATATTGGCCATTCGTCGCCGATCATTGAAGGAAATGCTTCAAGATGAGGAAGATAGTATCCAAAAGGAGAAAGAAGACCATCACAAACGTGTCGTTCGCTGGACATTAGGATCTGTGAGCATTACTGCTATCGCTGCTATCTTTGTCGGGGTATTTATGATTACATCAATCACTCGCTCCATGTTAGGCGAGAGTAATACATGGGCGCAATCACTCCAAACATCACAAAATACACGAGGTGGCAAAACCGAATCAATAAACGAACAACTCGAACTGGTTTATGATGCAATCGCCCAGAATGATTGGCAAGGCGCGTACTGCCTAAACGAGAACGTGCGCAAGGAGACTATGCAACTGCGTGAGGACGAAAACTTATTAGCGCAAGAAGGATTATCCAAAGAAGAAGTGCAAGAAATTATTGATGCCACAGATTGGATAGAGGCGCAATATGAAATGCATGAGGGTCATATCCGTTCTGCCAAGAAACTATTGCAAAGGATTGCAAACAGCGATAGTTACTACAGCGCAAAGGCAAAAGAATTGTTAGAGAAGATTTTTTAAGTTATGAAGCACTCCATCACAATAATACTTTTTCTGTTCTTGTCTATTTGTGCAGGGGCTACAAGACGCGCTCTGATTATTGGAATAGGCGACTACCCGCAAGAGACCGGTTGGAAAAAGATTAACGGCGATAAAGATATTCCTTTAGTAGAAGAAACACTTACAGCAAATGGTTTTCAAACGGCAAATATTGTTACGCTCTGCAACCGGCAAGCTACATGTTCTGCCATTAAAAAGGAATTGGAATCTATCATCTCTAAATCACAGCAAGGAGATTATATCTACATTCATTTCTCGGGTCATGGGCAACAAATAACAGATCTTAATGGAGATGAAGAAGATGGTTTTGATGAAGCATGGATTACTTATGATGCACAATATGCTTATGCCAAAGGTAAGTATGAAGGGCAGAACCACCTTGTAGATGATCAACTGAATCAGTATCTTCATCGTCTGCGTGAGAAAATAGGTGCAAACGGTAAAATCATTGTTATTGCAGACGCTTGTCATAGTGGCGGTGGAAGTCGTGCAGAAGAAGAGGAGGGATGTGTAATCAGAGGAACTGCAGATGCATTTGTTATTCCAAATCCGAAGAAAACCAATACTGCTACATTATATCCTGTAGAGTGGACATTTATCAGCGCATGTAAATCCTACCAGAGCAACTACGAATACAAGGGCAATGGTTCACTTACTTATGCTCTCCACCTGCTGCACACCAATTTCTCAAAATTCTCTGCAAAGCAAATCCGCCAAAAAGTCAGCACCTGTATTGTAAATATCATCCCTTACACCCAAACTCCGGTACTTGAAGTGACCTCAGGAAAGGAGACGGACATATTTTTATAAGAACAACTAAAGTTTAATTTAATCCATATCAATTATGAAAAAAGTAATGCTTTTCGCCATGGTTGCTGCAAGCGTAATTATGGTATCGTGCAACAAACAACCTGCACAAAATGAACAAAAAGAAGAGATTACCGTTGCCGCATCACAAGAGGTATCCGCTCTTCGCATTGCCATGAATTTAGCCAAGTACGGCTACGAAGTAGAATCTGCTTCAGCACTTATTGAGGCAGCAAACATCCTTGCTTCGACTCCTACACAAACATTCGAAGCAACTATGGAACAAGGAGCGGAAAATACCGACGAGAAAGAGAAAGCCGACAAAGCTCCATTTACTCCGGCACAACTCATTACTGATGCTTGTGAACTTACAGAAGATGCTAACCTTCTTGCTTTAGCAGACAATATAACCGCTAAACTCAATATGCAAACAGAGAGTACACGTGGTGCAATGGGTGGTCCAAAGTATGCCTTGGGAAGCGTTTCTGCCCATAGTTATACCTTCTATGATGCTAAGTTTTGGGCTAACGAAATAGCTGAAATAGCCGTTTCCGGCGACGGAGATACTGACCTTGACCTTTATGTATATGACGAAAATGGCAACTGCATCGCTTCCGACACGGACTATACAGACGACTGCTATGTCCGTTTTGCTCCTCGCTGGACAGGACTCTTCCGCATTAAGATTGTTAACCGTGGAGGAGTGTATAATAAATATGCTATAGTAACAAACTAATTATCGCTTGTCAATGGTCTCTCCGAGCGATGAGCGAGAGAAGACCGACTGATGACCGAGAGATAAGAAACTGAATTTTATATTAGTTTTATACACCACAAAGGTGGTTATAGCGTGTGGGACCCATCTCTTTCCATTCCGAACAGAGTCATTAAACCACATCGCGCCGATGGTACTGCACTATGTCGTGGGAGAGTAGGAAATTGCCGATAAGTGGGAGGAGTGAGGTTGTCCTTATGTGCCTGTTAAAACGCTCCGCAGGCATTTAAACATAAGGTGTTAATTTTAAATTCCCATAAAATATGAGAAATAATTTTAAATCTTGTATTTAGACTGGGCTAAAAAAGGTAGCCCAATCTATAGGTTGGTAGTTCTTTAAAGTTTATGTTGACGTTTTCAATATATACATGGAGATCAACCACACTTAGTCAGTAAGTCTGTTAACAGTTGTCAATACGTGTATTGATGTGCGCGATTTATATTGCGAGATTGTTAAGTTACTGCACAAAAAAGGGTAATCCTTTCCCTGCAACGGTATGCTCTGAAATATGGGTATACCAATGCAGTGGTTTTTGAATATAGTTGAGCTGCATGAATTTTTTACAAAAACAAGCCTTGAGATTGGCATTTGCATTAAAACATCAACATCCGTTTCTATTTTATCCAATCACACTAGGGTGTTGGGTGGAATATCAATATATAACGATGAACGATAAGCAAATAACAAAGCAAATTTTGCAATATTATATTACCTTTATTAATGATCCTAACTAGAGGCCTTTCGTAATGATCAAAACACCGTCCGCTCCAAATATACAGAGCCAGTTTATTGGGTGGGATTTATAATGTTAGACTAATCAAAATACTACGCATATGAAACGTTCAATCATGTTAATTAGTTTATGTCTTGTCTTGGGGACATCCCTATTTTCACAAACTTATTATATCTCTCAGAAAAAAATGATTGTTGAGGACATCAATAGGGGGCAATATAATAATGCAGTGAAAAATTTCAAAACCATTTCTTGGTCATATGATAAAGATGAATATGACGGACAACTTGATATACTCAAGTACGATGAGTTTGCGAATATTGCACTTAAATCTGGCCTTTCTCAACTACAAGCAGTTTCGCTATACCAATATAGTGCAGATTTATTAAGTGATATCGCGAATTATTTTATGTTGACGGAAAATAATATTCCTGACGCGATGAAAACCTTTGATATGGCTTTAAATTATTATCATATTGCAATCCAAATGATGGATGAAATAATTCAAAAAGATGCTACATACTCATCTCGTAAACACGAGCTATACTATAGTGCTATTGGGACTTTATTTGGTTATTCTTTAGTAAATATACAGGAGTATAATTATCCTTTGGCAGAAAAACTTCTAATAGAAGCAATTAATTTAGAAAGTATAAGACAATCGATACCTAATGTAATGTTAAAACCTGATATGCTTTTTAACCTTGAAGAGTATTTACAATATGTTAAATCAAGAAAATAGCAAACATTAGGGTTATAATCTCTTATAAATAGTTCATCCTAATATGAAGAAGACATTCGTTTTTTTTACATTATTATTTTTTACATTGTCTATATCCGCAAATAGTGCAACAGATTCTGTGCGCAACTACAGCACACAAGATAATCCTGCTGCTATATTGGATGACTTGGAGTTTCTGCTTAAACAAGGGCGCAAAGATTCGACAACAGTCATTTATTTAATATCCGCGGCGTCATATTTGGGAAAAATAGGCGATATGGAAGGCCGATATAATTGCCTTGCCACTGCATACACTTGGGTAAAGCAGGACCCCACATTAAAAAGTCTATTGTCGAAGGATATATATTTTGCGTTACTTGAGGATTGTACAATGAACTACTACCCACATGCGAAACCTATAGTACTCGAAGTTGACTTATTTAGCGCTACTGAATATATTCACAAAACATTTGGAACTCAATCGATTCAAGCTTACCAATATGAAGTTGCTAAAATTTCATATTATGATTACATTCATAATACCGATAAGGCTATCGACTTGAGCGAAAGACTCATCTCTTCACTAGATTCACATTTAAACTCCACAAGGTGCAAATCGACAGAACAAGAAACATTAAATGCAATATATGTAATTTCTCATTGGCTATTAAGCAACTTATACGCACACAAATATCCCTATTTCGCAATTAACTATAGTTCTTTCCTTGATGATAATAAAACACATAGTCCTTCAGCAGAACAACTTCTTCCGTATAGCACAATAAAAAAGATATTGGATAATCCAAAATTTAACAAAAATCTGCATGTTGAGTTTTATAATTCATTTATATATCTGTGTTATCAATTAAATATGATAGGTGATATTTGGACATATATCCCTCGATATTTCGAACTGACTCGTCAAAACGTTGATAACGCATTAACCTCCATGTCCGATAAGGATGCCCTTTTGTGGTGGAATTCACGTAGACCATTTTTTTATGACAATAACATAATCTTAGGTACAAATTATAGCGCATATCCATCTAACATTCCTGGAGAAATATATAATAACGAGCTTTTCAAGAAGGATATACTACTCCGCACAAATAAGAGATTGCGACAATACATAACTGAAACTGGAGACGATACAATTATCCATTTATACGACCAAGTTATCTCTCAAAAAGCACAACTTCTGCAAATGCAAGCTCAAAAGTACTTAGATGATTCGATAACTGATGCTTTTAGGAAATCTATAGCTTCTAACGAAAGACAACTTGCTTTTATTAGTAATGCTTATGCACAACATAAGAACGAACAGAATATTACATGGAATAATATTCAAGCAAAGTTACATGAGAATGATGTCGCCATAGAATTTATCAACGCAGGTGCTGTGGATCAGTATTGGGCACTGATTTTACGTAAAGAATATAAGGAACCCAAGTTAGTGTATCTAAAGGATTTTAAACGTTATTATCCAGAAGATATTAAAAGTCAAATGGATTCATGGAAACAATATATGGAACCATTTGGAATGGAACCTCCAAAATTTCTTCAGTTTAACGGAGACGCAGGCGAAGTGTATAAATATGGAAAAGATGAAAATGGCACAAAATTATATGAGGCACTATGGATACCGCTAACACAATATATTAAAGAGGGGGATAGGGTGTATTTTGCGCCATCAGGAGTTTTGCTGCAATTATCAATTGAAGCATTGCCTGTTGATAGTAAAACTGTTTTATCAGACCACTACAATCTTATTCGCTTAAGTTCGACTAAAGAGATTGCAATACCTTATACTCAAAACTCCAAGAAAGAAGCTGTTCTGTATGGAAATATTCAGTATGGAATAGATGATGTAGATGCATTTATAGCAGAGAGTGATAAATATCAAAACAGGTTTCCTAATCATGATAACATAAATGTTAGTAATAGAAACAGAGCTAGTGTAAAACCTCTATATGGCACTAAAATTGAGGTGACAGACATCTCGAAACTATTATCAAAGGCTCATTTTAAATTCAAAGTCTTCGAATCATATAACGCTAATGAAGAATCGTTCAAGGCTTTATCTGGTAATTCTCCGCAAATCTTGCACGTTGCCACACATGGTTTCTATTGGGATAATGATAGAGCATCTAATGAACCTTTTGTTGAGCAAACAACTCCACAAGGTACGACAATGATTGATCCATTGATGAGATGCGGTCTTCTTTTCTCTGGAGCAAATGATGCATACTCTGGACGTCAGACAGTTGTGTCTGGTAGGGCGGATGACGGAATCCTTACTGCAAAGGAGATATCACTCTTAGATTTGAGCAATACGAAGTTACTTGTATTATCTGCATGTGAAACTGGTTTAGGAGAGCTAACTGATGCAGGGGTATTCGGCTTACAGCGTGCGTTCAAACAAGCTGGAGCACAAACTCTTGTAATGTCTTTATGGAAAGTGGATGACAAAGCGACGCAACTCTTAATGACAGAGTTCTATCGAAATCTGATTTCCAAGCATCAGTCTAAACGTGAAGCTTTCCATAATGCTCAAAACCATGTCCGCAGCCAGTACAAAGCCCCTTATTATTGGGCCGGATTTATAATGTTAGACTAACAAAAAAATCATTTTTTTCGAGCGGAAGGGTTACCTTTCGCTCTTTTTGTGCATTAATAGATGTAAGACAAAATAATAATCCTTTAAAAGTTGCGCACGACACGAAATAGTGCATGAGTTATGAAGACCAACAGCTTGAAAATTATGACTATCTTATCTGCCATGACCATGTTGATGACCAGTTGTGATGATTGCGGTACAGGCTACATGGTAATCCCTATGTGGATTGTGATTTTGGTTCTTGTATGTTTTTTCTGCCATTAACTAACATGTATCTGCAGAATCTCAAATATAATTTTGGTCGAGTACCATTGTGTAACCTGCGGGCTGAACGCGCACCACATATCGGAAAATTCGTGTTCCCTTTATGTTGGAGGTGTACAGGTTTATTAGTCGGAGGTATGATTGCTACTATAGCTCGTTTGATATTACCGGTTCCCCATTGTATGCCTATAGCCATCGCAAGTTGCTTGCCCTTAGCAATAGATTGGACTATCCAGCGATTAGGAATCAAGGAAAGTACTAATTGGCGCAGGTTTGCAACAGGTATTCTCCTAGGCTCCTGTCAAATGTTTTTATAAGAATTAAGTCACTCATAAACTAAAAGTTGCGCACGACACGAACCAGTGCTTGAAATTATGTCAGCTTTAATTACCGGACTTATCGCTTTTACTTTGTGGTACATCATTTGGGGAAGAAAGGGGGAATAGTATGTTATTGGCAATGATTTTATTCATCATCTGCGGCATTATCATTATGAAAGTCATAGACAAACTATCAAGAAAATGAAACCTTCTTTTAAAACAACCACACTCATTGCCGCAATCGGCATGATTGTTTACGCGCTGTATATTGTTGCGCGGTATATCATCTATTATGCTTATCCGACAGCATATTGCTTTGACTTGTGGATAGACATTCGCACTCGTCTGATATTCGATTCGCTACCAATCAGCCTCATTATCGCTGTTATAGGCTTGTACAAAAAACGACCAATAGATGCAATGAAATCCTTTCTTTTTTTGACAGTTTGTTTATTCATAGCATTGATCGGGACACTTGTATTTTCTTCTATCTACACCTATTACCATAGTATTTGGCCTCCTTTCTGTTGGCGCATGATATTGTTAGTAGCCGGCATCGTATGGCTTTTCATGCTTAGAAAACAACCTCTGGAAGATGCGACTCCGCGATCATATCAGGTCATATTGATTATTGCAATGACACTACTTGCCTTGCCCATCATTTTAGAAGCCATTTCCGGCCTTGCACTATTGTGCGGAAACGAACATGTCTTAGGCCTTAAATCCTATTCCATCAAAACGTGGGTTAAGTATATTGCGCCTGTTTTGCTGTTATCGCAATTCATTCCCTTTAGGACTAAACTAAAAGGCATTAAACTCAAAGAGAACGCTATCATCCCTGATTAAAATATATAAACCATTCTTTTCCTACTGGCTGTTCTTTGCATTGCAGGCTGCGCAAAGCGCTCAAATCAATCGTATGAAAAGAGCATGGAAAAGTGGTATCAAAGCGTCAGCCGATTACTACGATCGTATGTCTCAATATAACAAAGACACGCGCAATATGTCCAAAGAAGAGCGCAACAGATACTATCGCGACCGCAACAAAGAGGACGGCTGGTTTGATAAATAGTAAAAATTTGCACTGAGACTTTGAGACTATGAGACTTTAAAGTCCCAAAGTCTCACGTACATTTTTTTAATAGAATTTGACTTTTCCTGAAATTAGTAAACAGATTTTGGGTAATTTTTGACATGGCAAAACTGACATATAATTTTTTGTTCTGACCGTTTTGACCTTTTTGACCGTTTCATCCCAAACGGTCAATCCGGTCAATTCGGTCATGTCATTTTTTATGCCACTTTTGCCATTTCTGCCATGTCATTTTTTTCTCTTCAATTTATGGGGCCCCCGAAAATTTTAATTTTTGGGGAGAGCGGAGGCAATGGTCGCACTTGCCATTTAGCGGAGCGGTATGGCTCTTGCGATCCATTTGCCGAACGCGAGCGTTAGTTATTCTTGTATATTCTTAGTCATCCGTTACCCATTGCCGATACTGTCAGCAGCCTATGCACAGCCTATGTAAATAAGAGACAACTCGTCTCCATTTACGATTTGAGCATACAAAAATGCACTTTTCTCTTGCGTAATTCAGAAAATCTTCGTACCTTTGCAGCAAATTTTAATTCAACTATGGCAAAGAACGAAGTTAATCGTGCCCTTGCGGCTAAGAAATATATCGTAATGGCGGAAGAAGGCGAGCAGGTCTTGCTGGACAAAGCGCGTGAACAACTGGGCTTGGATCTGAAGGAGGCGGAACTCATCTATACGGGCGTGGGCGCAATCAATATCATTCAAACCCTGCAAGACCTTGACCGCGAGGCGGAGATTTACAATATCGGCTATGCCGGTAGTGCGAATTTCGATCTGGGCACGTGGGTCGAAGTGACGGAAGTGCGTCTGAACCACCCCAATGTGACTTATCCGGAACCGGAGTTGAAACTGATCGATGAGTCATTGGGAGCAGAACTGCCGCTGGATCATGATACCGTTCGTGCAATCTGCTATACCAATACGGATTTTGTGTTGGCGTCGGATTACAAGGACTGTGTCTTCGATATGGAGCTGGCGTTCATCGCCGCGCTGGGTTTCAAGCACCTCCATGCCCTCAAATACGTGAGTGACAACTTGTCGCTCCATGCGTACCACGATTTGACCCACGGCGTAGAATGACAACAATCTATCTTAAATCGCATAAAGAGGAGTCGCTCAAACGCTTTCACCCGTGGGTGTTCAGCGGAGCGATAGCGCGCGTGGTGTTGGACGCTGCGCATAAAAGTGAAGCACCCGAGGAGGGCGAGTTGGTTGCTGTCCGCTCTGCGGCGAATGAGATCCTTGGAGTCGGGCATTGGCAAGTAGGCTCGATCGCCGTGCGTATCTTGGCGTTTGGCGTAGAGATGCTGCCTGCCGGTTTCTGGCGGGAGCGCATTCGCGCAGCCTACCAAATGCGAGAGGCGATCGGACTGATCCAAAAGGAAAACAACACCTTCCGTCTCATTCATGGCGAAGGCGATTTTCTGCCGGGGCTGATCGTGGATGTCTATGCGGAGACGGCGGTCATTCAGGCGCACTCGGTGGGCATGCATGTCTGCCGGAATGAGATAGCCGAAGCGATCCTTGCCGAAGTGCCGCAAGTGCAGAATATCTACTATAAATCCGATGACACCCTGCCCTTCAAGGCACCCGTAGAGGGAGAAAGAGTGGGGTGGCTTAAAGAACCAAGTGACCCATACCGCGAAGCAGATCGTTCGACCGCAGGGAGATTAGAAGTACCAAGTACCGGAGAGGAGTTCTGGTCTATTGAGAACGGCTTGCAGTTCCGCATCGACTGGCTGCGGGGGCAGAAAACAGGTTTCTTTATCGACCAGCGTGAGAACCGCGCGCTCGTAGAGCGGTATGCCAAAGACAAGGATGTGCTCAATATGTTCTGCTACACCGGCGGTTTCTCGCTCTACGCCCTCCGCGGAGGAGCCAAGACGGTGGATTCGGTCGATGTGAGCCAGAAAGCGATCGAATTGGTGAACGTCAATGTGGCGAAGAATTTCCCGTCCGCAACGAACCATACCGCGGTGGCTGCCGATGCCTTTGAGTACCTCACGGCGCAGAAAGCGCAGGGGCGCACGTACGATCTGATTATATTGGATCCGCCGGCTTTCGCCAAACACCGCGACGCGGTGAAGAATGCCCTGCGCGGCTACCAGCGTATCAACGCCAAAGCGATTGAGATGATCCGTCCGGGCGGCATCTTGTTCACCTTCTCTTGCTCCCAAGCGGTGGACAAAGAGGCATTCCGTCTCGCGGTCTTCTCTGCGGCAGCGCAAGTGGGGCGCAAAGTGCGGATCTTACACCAGCTCCATCAGCCCCAAGACCATCCCATCAATATCTACCACCCCGAAGGCGAGTACCTCAAAGGGCTTGTCCTTTATGTGGAATAAAATCTTCAAATTATCAAATCTTCAAATAGCAAATGAACCTCGTTTGTTTTGATACAGAGACCACCGGTCTGGACGTGCAGAAGGACCATATCATCCAGCTCTCGCTCGTCAAAGTGGACACCGCGGACTGGCATGTGATAGACACCCGCGACTGGTATATCCTGCCGGAAGGGGAGTTTACTATTCCCGCGGAGGCGGAGGCGGTACATCATATCTCCAAGACTTTCTTGCAGGAGAATGGCGTTTCTCTTCGCAGCGTCTATGACGAGCTGATGGCGTTCACCGAAGGGTGCGACATTCTGTCCTATAACGGCAATGGCTACGATGCCCCGATCTTGCACTATAACCTGAAGCGTATCGGCAAGGATTTTGTCTTTGACGGCCGTGTCTGGTATGATGCGCTGGCGCTGGAACGTATTCACATGGCGGGACAGATAGACCCTGAGACAGGCGAGAAATACCATTGCAACCTGACGGCAGCGTACACGCGCTATTATGGTCATCCGTTCGAGGGTGCGCATAACTCGCTGGACGATGTGATGGCTACGATAGAGGTCTTCAAAGCCCAGGTGGCGGAGCATGGCTGGGAATGGGCGCAACGAGAAGAGTTCCGCTTCATCTCCTTTGACCGCTGGCTCATTAAACGGGGCAATTATTACTACCTCAGCCAAGGCGGACACAAAGGCGAATCCATCGAGTCCATGATGCGGATCGACAAGAGTTACTTGGAATGGATCATAGATAAATGCAAATGGACGGACGACCAGACCAGACAGATCATCCTCTCCGTCCTCGATCCTCAATCTCAAAATTCTCAAATCCTCAAATCTTCAAATCCTCATGTGACCCCCTCGCGCGGCAAAAAACGTCCCAAAGGAACGATCACAGATGCCGATTTGAGCCTTTTTTAGCAAAAAAGTGCGTCTGCATTCACTTTTTTACTAAAATATTTGTGTATTTCAAAAAAAAGCAGTACCTTTGCACCCGCTTTCTGGAAACAGAGGATTCGCGTCTTCTTTTTCGGGGTCCCCGACACAACTTGTTGTGGTGGGGAGAGCGGAGGCACAAGTTGCCCGTCCATTTAGCGAAGCGGTATGGACATTGCAATCTTGTTGCCGAACGCGACCGGCCGGTTGGATGAGCGACTTAGTCAGCGGTCTGCAAAACCGTACAGAGCGGTTTGACTCCGCTACCGGCCTCCAAGCCGCCACACGATGGCGGCTTTGTTTTTATGGATGACTTAATCAAAGATATTACCTCGCAGGAGTACAAATACGGCTTCACGACTGATGTGGAGACGGATATTGTGCCCGCAGGGCTGAATGAAGACATCATTCGGCTGATCTCTGCGAAAAAGGGTGAACCCGAATGGCTGCTGGAGTTCCGTCTCAAAGCTTTCCGCAAATGGCAGACCATGAAAGTGCCGACTTGGGCACATCTGGACATTCCCGAGATTGATTTTCAGGCGATCTCCTATTATGCTGCTCCGCGGACGAAATCTTCAAATTCTCAAATCTCCAAATCTTCCAATTCTCAACCGTCCGACGAGATTGATGCGGAGATCATGAAGACCTTCGACAAGCTCGGAATCCCTTTGGAGGAGCGGGCTGCGCTGGCGGGAAACATGGCGGTGGATGCTGTCATGGACTCCGTTTCCGTTAAGACCACTTTCCGCGAGACCTTGGCGGAGAAGGGGATTATCTTCTGTTCAATCTCCGAAGCCGTGCGTGAGCACCCCGATCTGGTGAAGGAATATCTTGGTTCGGTCGTGCCTCCGACGGACAATTTCTATGCGGCGCTCAATAGTGCGGTCTTCTCCGATGGCAGTTTTGTCTATGTGCCGAAAGGCGTCCGTTGCCCGATGGAACTGAGTACCTATTTCCGTATCAATGCCGGTAAAACGGGTCAGTTCGAACGCACGCTCCTGATAGCCGATGAAGGCGCGTATCTCTCGTATCTGGAGGGCTGTACGGCGCCGATGAGGGACGAGAACCAGTTGCATGCCGCGATCGTGGAGATCGTCGTGCGAAAGGATGCGGAGGTCAAGTACTCCACCGTCCAAAACTGGTATCCTGGCGACAAAGACGGCAAGGGTGGTATCTATAATTTCGTTACCAAACGCGGTATTACGTACGAGAACGCGCGCCTGTCGTGGACCCAGGTCGAGACCGGGTCTGCGATCACATGGAAATACCCGTCCTGTATCCTCCGAGGCGATAACTCCACGGCGGAGTTCTATTCCGTCGCGGTCACCAATAACTACCAGCAGGCGGACACGGGCACCAAGATGATCCATATTGGCAAAAACACCCGTTCGCGCATTGTGTCCAAAGGTATCTCTGCCGGGCACAGCCAGAATGCGTACCGCGGACTGGTCAAGATGGGGCTGAAGGCAACAAATGCCCGCAATTTCAGCCAGTGCGACAGCTTGCTTTTGGGCGATCAATGCGGCGCGCACACCTTCCCCGATATGATTATTTCGAATCCGACGGCTACGGTGGAGCACGAAGCCACGACCTCCAAGATCAACGAGGACCAACTTTTCTACTGCCGCCAGCGGGGTATCAGTACGGAGGACGCCGTGGGGCTGATTGTCAACGGCTATGCCAAGGAAGTGATGGACAAGCTGCCGATGGAGTTTGCCGTCGAAGCGCAGAAACTCCTCCAAGTCACCCTCGAAGGCTCCGTAGGATAAGTTCTTGTCGCTTGCCGACATAAAACAGCAAGGACATATAAGCGCAAGTGTGCGCCGATTAGCGTTATAAGCCGAAAAACTTGATTTTCTGGAAACTCGACACTTTTGGAAATCATTACAACTCAAGTACGGTTTATGCACGCTCACGTTGTAGCGTGAGTTTTCCGTGCATTTATTTGAGTTGTAAAGGTAGTCGAGAACCTCAGAAAATCAAATGAAGCGAACGAAAGCGCACGCTTTTATTTGTGCACAAATGACAAGAAAAATGATACTAACTATTGCATAATTCAAGAAAAAGCTGTAATTTTGCAGCGAATTGTTAATAAAACGTTCAAATTTATGAAAAAAAGATTTCTTCTTGTGCTGGCAGCAGTCTTTGCCAGCGTCGCGCTTCACGCGCAGTTCGGTGCATTTACCCAAATGGAAATGGCAACCCCACATTATTACCCCGGAGTGGTTTATTTCACAGATGGTCATTCTGAGGAGTTTTTCGAAATTGAACTGCCACGTGCTAATTTCTCGAAAACCTTTCAAGTAAAGAAAAGTGAGGGAGATAAGAAACGGACGAAGATTAATAAAATTGATGTTGAAGGTATTAAGATCTGGCATAAGGATTTCCCAGACAAGGTACATACACTATATAGTGTACGAACAGGCAAATCGATGTCTCGCATTACATATTGGGGAAATCCCATTGCGGGTAGTGCATGGGGAGTTGTTTATCTATGTGATGTGTGGTATAAAGTGAATAAAAAGAACGGCGACCTTGACGTTGTGAAATTTTATAATTCAAAAACCGGTGATCAAACTCACACACTATATTTTTTGCGCCGGGCAGGAGAAGTTGAGGCAGAATTATTAATGTACGACAATTCATTTTATAAGAAAAATGCAAAATACTTTTTTAGCGGAAATCAAGTAATATGTGATGGTATAATGAGTGGTAAGTTGAAGGTGGAGGAAGACTTGCAGTATATCTTGGATGAGATGGCAGGTGACAAGAAAGCGGAAGCGTCGGTAAAGACTGAAACCGAGGAAAAGGCTGTTCCGGAGACGAAGACAGATTCTGTATCGAATGGTGTAGTGGGTGACGACGAATAATTTTTTCCTGATATGAAACGTATTTTCTATTTGGCAGCTCTGCTGCTTGTTGTGCTGCTGCCGGCTGCGGCGCAAGGCTTGCGGCATAGTGTTTGTGTCGTTGAACCGGAGTATTCCGAGGCGGACAAATCGTTCATGGGCGACTACGCCCTCTATACGGCGAGAGCCGGAATGAGAAGCGCTTCGCGGGCGTTAACCGCCTATAAAAACGAAGGCACTTTCGGTTCGGGTGTCGTTGTGGAGCAGGGCGGCAAGAAATATATTCTGACTAACCTGCATGTGGTCGGCTATGCCGGGAAAGCAACGATTATCTTCCAACTCCACGAAAAGACCGTCCGCTACGAGCATTGCGACGTGGTTCATGTCGGTCTGACGGATCTGGCGGCGGTTGCTCTTCCTGCCGAATGTGACATGATTGCCCTTCCTGTCTATGCCGGAGAGATAGAGGAAGATGTCTCCATTGTGGCAGCGGGTTTTCCTGAGTTGGCGAACAAACCGTCATGGCAGCTCACGCGCGGAAGCATTTCCAATGCGCGTGTGGACGTGGACAGCCATGAGCACGCTTCGCGTATCATCCAGCATACCGCTTCTATCGATCCCGGTAGCAGCGGCGGACCGCTGTTGCTCAAGAATAAAGACGGCAAGTACGAGATCTTGGGTGTCAATACATGGAAGGCTTTCTACCGCGAAGGAGTGGGCTTGGCGATCGGAAAAGAAGACGTGCAAGCGTTTATCGCTACATTAGGAACCTCCAAAACCGATGCCGGCAAGGAGATCGAGCCGCTGCGGTCGCTTTCCGGCGAAGACTGGCTCTATGTATTCCGCAATCTGCCGGATTCTGTCCAAAAGGATTTAAGGGACATGGACTGGCATTTGCCGCTCGATCCTGCTTTGCGCACGCTGGCTGTCCGCGATAGTCTGGTGAAGAGCAAAGGAAAAGGCGCAAAGAAGTTCGAGCGCTCCGCAACACATATCGTGACCGATATGGACAATATGAACCATTTCCATTTGATTTATGACAATTATTTCGGTATGAACCAAATAGCTGGAATCCAGTTCGGGCACGACTGGCTTGGCTTCATTACGACGGGTCTTCAGGTTACGGCTTTGATTAGCGAGACCCGGAAATCAAGCACGCCGGTAATTAGTGCGGGACCTTTGTTCGGCGTTTATCTGGGAGCGCAGATTCCTATTCAGGTGGGTAAGTATATTCTTGCTCCGCGTATCAACCAGAGTGCGGCTGCCGGACCGCTCTTTAACGGCGATGCGTATAATACCAATGCGGCGATCACAACCGATACGCGTGTGGGTTTGGACTGGCGTATTCCTACCGGCTCATGTGATTTCGTGTTGGGACTTCACTATGACATGAACTGGCTTTGGAGCAAAGCAACAATGACCATCGAACCCCTCAAAACGAATATCGGAGCGTTTGGTCTCAACCAATACCTCCAGCACGGTGTCGGCCTCACCCTCGGTGTCGCATGGTAAAGTTTTAGACCGATTTTCTACATAAAAATGGCATACTCTCTTGCTTATGTCATTTTTTTGTTGTAATTTTGCAGCGAATTGTTAACAAAACATTCAAATTTATGAAAAAGTTAATTTTATCATTATTATTTACCACGCTGGCTAACATTGGCGTAGCTCTTGCAGGAGGGAACCAATGCGGAGATAACCTTACATGGAGTTATGTATACTCGAGTTTTCCAAGTGGTGTGCTTACTATTAGCGGAACAGGAGATATGTACGATTATTATCATGTATGGGAAAATACATACGAAGGGCGTGCTCCGTGGAAAAGTTACAATATACAATCAGTCATCATCAATAGTGGTGTTACCAGTATTGGTGACGAAGCTTTCTATTCGGAAACGTCTGATGGAAGTTATCTGACATCCGTCAGCATCCCAAACACCGTAATACGAATCGGCAAGGCGGCTTTCTACAGCCGTGACGGTCTTATCTCTATCAATATTCCCAATAGTGTTACAGAAATTGGAGAAGAAGCCTTTTCCGAATGTTCAGCCTTGCAATCAGCAACCCTTCCCGGAAACCTGACGCGTATCAACGATGGAGTTTTTATGGGGTGCAGTAGTTTGACCTCGCTGTCCATACCCGATGGCGTTACTCATATCGGAGAAAATGCTTTCTGGGGATGCTCTGGTTTGCGTTATTTGACTCTTCCTGATGAAATAGACAGCATAGGAAATTCTGCATTTTTGGAATGTACTGCGTTGCGCTCAATTAACATTCCTGATAGCCTGAAAATAATAGCTCCGCGTACATTCAATAGTTGTAGCGGACTTACTTCTCTCAACATTCCGAATACCGTCACGTCAATCGGGGACTATGCCTTCAGCAATTGCTCATCCCTGGTTTCTATTACTCTTCCGGATAGTACCGCTTTGGGAAAAGGGCTCTTTACTAATTGCGTTGCTTTGACTTCGGTAAAAATACCGGAGAATGTTACCCTCATAGAAGAAAAAACATTCCAAGCTTGCGCAAGTTTGGATTCTGTAGTTATCCCAGATAAGGTTACCTCTATTGGCTATCACGCTTTTGACGGATGCACAGGTATGAAATCTTTAACGATTGGCAGTAAAGTTAGCAGTTTTGGTATGTATGCATTCAAAAATTGTACCGGGTTGACTACTATTACCTGTCTGCGTACATCTCCACCGCTTATCGCCGGCTTTGTTTTCGATGGAGTAAATAAGTCCAGAATTACAGTATATGTGCCTGCTTCAAGTGTGGAGGCATATAAGGCGGACTATTATTGGAAGGCTTTCAAGGAAATCTTGCCGATTCAGGAAGACACCATATCTGTAACACCCTCTGATCGCTCTGCTGTTATTGTATGGCGGCGGTATGAAGGAGCGGCAACATACAATCTCGTTGTTACGAATGACTTGGATACTATTTGTGATGTACTATTTGATGCCGAAGGACAAGTGATACAGAATTCTGCATCTTCGCCTCGTAGAAATACCAAAGCGGAGACTCCTGATGCTATTTATGAAACAGATGGCTTCAGTTATACCATTACCGGGTTAAACTATGCTACGCAATATAGTTACTCCGTAATTGCCAGAGATGCAAACAATATAGAATTGACGTCCTATTCCGGGGTGTTCAATACTATTGGAGAAACGACCGCGATAGATTCAATAAGTGGACAACAATCCCCCATGCGCAAAAAGATCCTCCGCAACGGACAAATCTTCATCCTCCGCGGGGAGAAAATGTACACGGTGGACGGACAAGAAGTGAGGTGACTAAAAGACCGAATTTCTACATAAAAATGGCATATCTCTTGTGTATGTCATTTTTTTGTTGTACCTTTGCAGCCGCAAAGGTTTGACGCACGATGCAACATCCGAATTTGTATATATTATTAAAAATATGAGTGAACGAGAATTAGAAACTAAACTGCGCGTGGGATTACAGCAGACATACCGTGCTGTGGTAGAACAACATCGTCGTGAAAATCAGCCGCTTATCTTTAGTGAGAATGGCGAAGTGATCTATGTTGACCCGCAAACGGTAGAGATTTAACCAGCCCAATATCGGTCTACTATCGGTGTGTGAGTGGGTGATTAGTGGGTGATTAGTGGGTGATTAGTGGGTTGTTAAGCCGACATCAACGGCACGATAAAGGCAGAAAATTACTCCAGATCGATGTGCTCCGCCTGAACGGGAGCGGAGAGGAAAAGAGATGCGGATTGCGAAAAGCGGTCCGCATTTTCTGTGGTCAAATAGCGGCAGGAACCGCCTTGTGAGAGTTGGGACTCGTACTCGGGATGGCGGCGGAGATAATCCGCGAGGCTCTTGGCTTCCAAATAACCCTGCGAAATGACTTGAATATCGCCGGCGGCAAAGCGCTTGCCGTTATTCTTGATCCATTGGGCGATTTTCGGCAACAACAAAGGATAGTGGGTGCAACCGAGGACAAGGGTGTCAATCTGCGGATCTTTCTCCAAGATCTGCCGCAGATAGAGGTCCACAAAATAGTCTGCGCCGGGGTTCAAGTGCTCGCCGTTCTCAATGAGCGGAACCCAAAGCGGGCAGGCTTGCTGGGAGATTTCGAGATTTTGGAAGATCTTTTGCAGTTCAAGGACGTAACTTTCGGAACTTACAGTTGCGGGAGTTGCTAAAATGCCCACATGTCCGGTCTTTGTGATCGCCGGAACGGCTTCGACGGTTGGACGGATCACGCCCAAGACATTTACCATTTTGTTATTTATCAGCGGCAGGTCCTTTTGCTGGATGGTGCGGAGCGCTTTGGCAGAGGCGGTATTGCAGGCGAGGATGACGAGTGCGCAATCATGGTCAAAGAGATATTTGACCGCCTGCAAGGTATAGCGGTAAATCACATCGAACGAGTGCGTGCCATAGGGCGCACGGGCATTGTCCCCCAAGTACAAGTAGTCGTACTGCGGGAGTTCCCGACGGATGGCATCCAAGATGGTCAAGCCTCCGTAACCGCTGTCAAAAACACCTATTCGCATGATTTTTGGTGCAAAAGTACAAAAAAAATCGGACATGAGCAAAAAAAGTTGCAATTTTTGCAAAAAAGGTTGGCATGTGCTTGCATATGTTAATTTTTTTTTGTACCTTTGTGCCCGATTTTGTGCGCGCTTGTGAAACGCGCGCATATATGAGGAAAATAAACATCAAAAATATACGAGTATGAAATTCAATGTATCGAGTTCAAAACTCTTTTCGCAATTGCAGGCAGTAAGCCGTGTGATTAACAGTAAGAATGCGTTGCCTATTCTGGACGACGTGTTGTTTGACCTGTCAGGTAATGAGTTGAAATTGACCGCTTCGGACGGCGAAACGACGATCCGTACATCGGTAGAGGTGGACGGCGTAGAGGGAAGCGGCAAAGTGGCTTCCGCTGCGAAATTGCTGCTGGAGACGCTGAAAGAGTTCAGCGAGCAGCCGCTGGCATTCACGATCGACGAGAATAATTTTGCAGTCAGCATGGTTAGCCAGAACGGTACTTATTCGTTCGTAGGCGTGAACGGCAACGAGTATCCGGAGATGCCGGAGACGGAGGCGGACGCGCAGACGCTGAGTCTGCCCGCAAACGTGCTACAGAGCGCAATCGAGAAGACCATCTTCTGCACCGCGGACGACGATCTGCGTCCGGTGATGAACGGTATTTTCTTTGACATCGCAGCGGACAAAGTGACGATGGTAGCCACCGACGCACACCGTCTCGTTCGTTACACGAATACGGGTGTAGCTGCCGGCGTGACTGCAAGTTTCATTCTGCCGAAGAAACCGGCAGGTCTGCTCAAGAACCTGTTGGCAAAAGAGGAGAGCGATGTGAAGGTGACTTTCGGCGCAAAGAACGCGCGTTTCGAGTTCGCCAACACCATCATCGTTTGCCGCCAGATCGAGGGTCGTTTCCCGAACTACAATGCCGTTATTCCGCAGGCTAACCAGAATGTTGTGACGATCGACCGTCAGACGATGATCAACGCCTGCAAGCGCGTAGCTGTGTTTGCCAACAACGGAACCGCACAGCTGCGTCTGGCATTGAGCGAGAACCAGATCAAGATCTCCGCGCAGGATATCGATTTCTCGACGAGCGCAGAGGAGACGATCAGTTGCGACTATAACGGCATGCCGATGGCTATCGGTTTCAAAGCTCCGTTCCTGATCGATCTGTTGAGTTCTATCGCGAGCGCCGATGTACAGCTGAAGCTGGCTGATCCGGCTCGCGCAGGTCTGATCCTGCCGGCGGAGAACGAGGAGAACGAGGATGTCCTCATGTTGTTGATGCCGATGTTGCTGAACGACTAAGATGTACCGTAAACTGACAAACGCAGAGATAGCTCAATTGGAGGCACAGGAATGTAGCGCGGAGAATTGGGCAGAGGTGGAAGTGGCGCAGGAGTTTGATCCCCGCTACGTCCGCAACACGCGTTTCTCCGGTCATAACCGGCTGGGCGTGTTCCGTCGCGAGATAGAAATGCCCGGCGGACTGAAAGTGCATTCGGGTATCTACAATGCTACGCTGCATAACTGCGAAGTGGGCGACGACGCGCACCTGTATAATATCCACAATTATATCGCCAATTATCGTATCGGACGCGAGACCTGTATCGAGAATGTCAATGCGATTCTGGTGGACGGCAGGACGACGTTCGGAAACGGCGTGCGCGTGCCGGTGATGAACGAAGGCGGCGGTCGTGAGATCCCTATTTTCAATGAGTTAAGCGCCAGCCTGGCATATATCCTGACGCTCTATCGCCATCGTCCGGAAATGATTCGCGAGGTGGAGCGGCTGATAGACGCTTATGCGGAGGAACAGGCTTCCGAAGTGGGCTATATCGGTGACCATGTGCGGATTCTGAACTGCGGTTCGATCAAGAATGTGAAGGTGGGCGATTTTGCTGAACTGGTGGGCGTGAGCCGGCTGAAAAACGGTACGATCAACTCCAATGAGGCGGCTCCTGTTCGTCTGGGAAGCGGCGTCAAATGTGTGAATTTTATCATCGCTTCGGGCGTGGAGATCGGCGACAGTACGCTGGTGGACAATTGTTTTGTGGGACAGGGTTGTATCTTCGATAAGCACTATTCCGCGGGCGAGAGTCTGTTCTTCAGCAACTGTCAGGGCATGCACGGAGAGGCGTGCGCTATCTTCGCGGGTCCTTATACCGTGACCCACCATAAGAGCACCTTGCTGATCGCGGGTATGTTCTCGTTCCTGAACGCGGGATCGGGATCGAACCAGAGCAACCATATGTACAAACTGGGTCCGATCCACCAGGGTATCGCGGAGCGCGGGGCGAAGACGACCAGCGACAGTTACCTGCTCTGGCCCAGCAAAATCGGTGCGTTCAGTCTGGTGATGGGTCGTCATACCCACCATGCGGACACGTCCGAACTGCCGTTCTCGTATCTGATTGAGAATAACTCGGAGAGTTACTTGGTGCCGGGAGCTAACCTGCGTACCGTAGGTACGATCCGCGATGCGCAGAAATGGCCGAAGCGCGACAATCGCAAGGACCCGCACCGGTTGGACCAGATCAATTTCAACCTGCTGAGCCCCTATACGGTGCAGAAGATGTGGCGCGGACGCGAGGTGCTGAACGAACTGCAGGCGCTGAGCGGCGAGAACACGGAGGTGTACGGCTATCGGAACTGCAAGATCCGCAATTCGTCGCTGCGTCACGGACGCGAACTTTATACGATCGGTATTCAGAAATTCTTGGGCAACAGCCTCATCAGCCGTCTGGAGAAGACAGAGTGGCATACCCTCGCAGAGATGCGTGCGGCGCTTCGTCCGGACAGCAATGTCGGTTCGGGAGACTGGGTGGATCTGGCTGGACTGATTGCTCCGAAAGGGGAGGTAACCCGGTTGCTGGACGATATAGAAAAAGGCGGGCTGACATTGGAAGATATTCAGGCGCGCTTGGAGCAGATGCATGCCCATTACTATTCGTACGAATGGACTTGGGCGTTGGAGAAGCTGGAGCAAGTGTGGGGTTGCAGCGTAGAAGAAGTATCGCTGGAGCAAATCCGCAAGACCATCCGCCAATGGCAGGAAGCGGTGGTGAAACTGGACCACATGGTGTATGACGATGCGCGCAAAGAGTTCGACCTGAACAGCCAGACGGGTTTCGGAGTGGACGGAGACCGCGAACAGGCAGAAGCCGATTTCGAAGAAGTGCGCGGTAGTTTTGAATCCAATTCGTTTGTGAAAGCCGTACTGGAGCACATCGAGAAAAAAACCGCCCTCGGCAATAAAATCCTGGACTCTCTAGGAAATCTGGAATAAACAATGAGCGAAGCGAAATTAACTATATTAGGCTGCGGCAGCGCCAAACCGACCAAGACCACTTCCCCTTCGGGACAGTGGCTGGAGATGTGCGACAAATCGTTTTTGATCGATTGTGGCGAGGGAGTGCTGCTGACGATGCAGAAACTGGGGCTGCGGACGGGAAGATTGTATAATATCTTTATCTCCCATCTGCACGGCGACCATTGTTTCGGCCTGATTGGTTTGCTGACGACGCTCGGCATGCTGAAGCGCACCCAACCGATGCATATCTATGCGCATCCGGATCTGGAAAAACTGCTGACGCCGCTGCTGGAATACCATGCCAACGACCGTCAGTATGAGATTATTTTTCATCCGATTAACCCGCGCAAGAACGAAGTGATCTACGAGGACCGCACGATCTCCGTGGAGACCATTCCTCTCAAACACAGCGTGCCGACTTGCGGTTTCCTTTTCAAGGAGACGCGGCGCAAACAGAATGAGGACGGTTCGTTCGAGCGCGTCACGCGCAAACGCTATGCGTACTGCTCGGACACGATGTACAGCGAGAAGATCGTGCCGATCATCGAAGGCGTGGAGACGCTTTACCACGAGTCCACTTTCCTGAACGAGATGGTGGCGCGCAGCAAGGAAGTGATGCACTCCACGGCGGAACAGGCAGCTAAGATCGCTTCGCTGGCAAAAGCGGGCAAGCTGATTTTGGGACATTATTCCGCCCGAGTGGAGGATCATAGTTTGTTCCTCAATGAAGCCAAACCGGTGTTTGAGAACACGATCCTGGCGGAGGAGAATGATGTGATAGAACTATAAATTACCAATCACAAATCACCAATGGCAAAGTCTTCCATCCAATATGTATGTTCGTCCTGCGGCGCAAAAGCTCCGCAGATGCTGGGGCGCTGTCCGGTCTGCGGCGAATGGGGCACGTACGAGGAGGAAGTGGTGGAAAAGGATCGGAATATCGGTATATCGGCATCCCGGAATATCGATAAGAAAACCGCCCCGAAACGCCTTCAGGACATCGTAGCCACTGAGGAGATGCGGATCGACATGCATAACGGCGAACTGAATCGTGTCTTGGGCGGAGGTCTGGTGCCGGGCAGTCTGGTGCTGCTGGGCGGAGAACCGGGTATCGGCAAATCGACGCTGGCGTTGCAAGTGCTGATGCAGCAAGGGGAGAGAAAGACATTCTATGCTTCCGGCGAAGAGAGCGTGCGCCAGCTGAAACTGCGCGCAGAGCGGCTGGCTGGCAATGCGGAGAACCTCTATATATCGTCCGAGACTTCGCTGGAGCGGATTTTGGACCAAGTCAAAGAACTGCAGCCGGAGATAGTAGTGGTGGATTCCATCCAGACGATCGGAACAGAGGCAATCGAGGCTTCCATCGGTTCGTTGACCCAAGTGCGCGAATGTGCGGCGCGGATCATGGAGTTTGCCAAAACGCAGAACATACCGTTCTTCATCATCGGACACATCAATAAAGAAGGTTCGCTTGCAGGCCCGAAAGTGCTGGAGCATATCGTAGATACCGTTTTGCAGTTTGAGGGCGACCAACATTATATGTATCGTATCCTGCGGGCGCAAAAGAACCGCTTTGGTTCGACCTCCGAACTGGGTATATATGAGATGCGCGCGGATGGTCTGCGCGAAGTGAGCAATCCGTCGGAACTGCTGCTCTCCACTGCGCGCGAAGGACTGTCGGGTATAGCGATCGCTGCGGCGGTGGAAGGTGTCCGTCCGTTCCTGATCGAAGTGCAAGCGCTTGTCTCGTCTGCCGCTTATGGCACACCGCAACGGTCTTCAACGGGCTTTGACGGACGGAGGCTGAATATGCTGCTGGCGGTTCTGGAGAAACGGGTGGGATTCAAACTGCTGCAAAAAGATGTGTTCCTCAATATAGCCGGCGGACTGCGAGTGCAGGATCCCGCGATTGATCTGGCGATCATGGCGGCTGTGCTGAGCAGCAATATGGATATCGCTTTGGACACCGGCACGTGTATCTGTGGCGAAGTGGGTCTGGCGGGCGAGATACGTCCTGTGACGAGACTGGAGCAGCGGATCACCGAGGCGCAGAAACTGGGATTCAGACGAATCCTCATTCCGGCGGAGCAGAAAGTGGACGCAAAGCGGTTTACGATCGAACTTGTGCCGGTGAAGAAAGTGACGGACGCATTCCGAACATTAATCAAGAGTTGAGAATTGAAAGAAAGTAAAAGACATATTTGGCTCATAGTGGCATTGTTTTTGTGCATGGGAGGTCGTGCTTTTGCGCAAAATGAGCAACCGTATTTATGCGAGATCGGTCTGCAAGGCGGCGTGGGGTACTATGTGGGGGACGCTACTCCTCATATTTTCATGAACCCGCGCGAGGCATATGGTGTGCATTTCCGGTATAAGTTCACCAAACGGTGGGCTCTGCAGGCGAAATTCTCCGGCCAGCGCATAGTGGGCAACCAATATACGATCCGGGGAGAGAAGTTGGACACCCAATGGTCAAACCGATTGTACAATGTGGATGTAATGGCGGAGTTTAACTTCTTCCGTTTCGGGTCGGGCAACCAATACGACAGGCGGATCAAACCCTATACGCCGTATATCTTCATCGGAGTCGGTGCCGGCATGTACAACGACATGGATGCCAAGGGTGCAAAGAAAATCACGGCGGCAGGTTATATTCCGCTGGGTATCGGTTTCAAATGGAAATTCTATGACTGCATCGGATTAAATATCGCCTGGCAGCATAATATCTATTTCTCCGATGATCTGGAGGCGCAGAGCACGCTGAACGACAAACACCATTTGAACGGCTGGAACTGGATGAACTGCGACCTGACAGGAATGTTGACTGCGGGAATCGTGTTTGAGTTCGCCAGAGCGAAGAAACCGTGTAGAATATGTAATTATTAGTTAGATGGACTACAAATCACAAATAGACAAAGAGCGTTTGCCGCGACACATCGCTATTATCATGGATGGCAATGGACGGTGGGCAAAGAAACAAGGTATGGCGCGTATGTTCGGCCATAGGCAGGGCGTGGAGGCGGTGCATAATATCACCGTGGCTGCTACGAAATTAGGGATTGAGTATCTCACGCTTTATACGTTCTCAACCGAGAACTGGAACCGCCCGAAAGAGGAGGTGGATGCGTTGATGACCCTGCTGGTGGACACGATTGCCAAAGAGACGCCGACGCTGATGGAGAACAACGTGCGGCTGGAGACGATCGGAGACATCGACCGTTTGCCGGAAGGCACGAAACAGAAATTCCTCGGTTGCATCGAGCAAACGAGTCATAATACAGGGCTGACCATGGTTCTGGCGCTCAGTTATTCGGCGCGCTGGGAGATCACCGAAGCGATGCGTGAGGCGGTGCGCCGGGCGCAAAACGGAGAATTGCGGGCGGAGGAAGTGAACGAACAGTTGGTCAGTTCGCTCATGACGACCGCTGCGATCCCCGATCCGGATCTGTTGATCCGAACCAGCGGAGAATATCGTATCAGCAATTTCCTGCTCTGGCAACTGGCGTACAGCGAGTTGTATTTCTCTGAATGCCTCTGGCCGGAGTTTACCGAAGAAGAACTATATAAGGCTATCGTGGACTACCAGAAACGCGAAAGACGATTCGGGAAGACCAGTGAGCAAGTGAAGAATTAAAAATTGAATGGAGCATTGCGTAGATTAATCTATATATTGTTTGCGGTCTTGCTATGTGTGCCGGTCTATGCGCAGAGCGACAGCGTCGCTGTGCAGGAGATTGAGTATGGCATGTCGCGCAAGACGTACGAGATAGCCGGAATCGCGGTGGAAGGAGCGGACAGCTATGAGGACTTTGTTCTCATCGGCTTCTCCGGACTGGCGGTGGGCGATAAGATTGAGGTGCCGGGAGACCAGATCACCAAAGCTATCAAACGCTTCTGGAAACAAGGTCTGTTCTCCAATGTTAAGATCAAAGCCAGCAAGATCGAGGGAAACAAGATCTGGTTGGTGATCGAGTTGGAGCAACGTCCGCGTATCAGCGAAGTGAAATACGAAGGCATGAAGAAAAGCGAGCGTGAGGACGTGGAGGTGAAGACCGGTATCCGTCAGGGTTCGCAGATGACGCCGAACTTGGAGGACCACGCCAAGACGGTGATCAAGAAATATTTCGCGGAGAAAGGTTTCCATAACACCGAGGTGCATGTGATCCAGCGCAACGACCCCGACCATCCGGGATATGTCCGTGTGCTCGTGGCGGTGGATAAGAAGACGAAGACCAAGGTCGGGAAAATCTATATCACCGGCAACCACGCCTTGACCCATCGCCAGATCAACAAGGCGATGAAAAAGACCAACGACAATGACATCGTGAACCTCTTCCGAACCAAGAAATTCGTCATCGAAGAGTACGAAAAAGACAAGCAAGCGGTGATCGAGAAATACAATGAGTACGGTTATCGCGATGCGTATATCGTAGCGGACTCCGTCGTGCCGAACCCCGAAGATCCCTCGCGTGTGGATGTCTATATGACCATCAGCGAAGGAGACAAATACTATGTCCGTTCGGTCAAATGGGTGGGAAATACTGTCTATCCCTATGAGCTGCTGGATGCCACGCTGGGAGTCAAACCCGGCGATGTCTATAACCTCAAGACCCTCAACGACCGTCTGACCAACGATGACGATGCGGTCAGCAAGTTATATACCGACCGCGGATACCTGTTCTTCAATGTCGAGCCGGTCGAGGTGAACGTGGAGAACGACTCGATCGACTTCGAGATGCGTATGTACGAAGGCAAACCGGCGACCATCAATAATATTAAAATAGTAGGAAACACGCGCGTGTACGAGCACGTCGTGCGCCGCGAGTTATATACCAAGCCGGGTCAGTTATACAGCCAGTCGGATATTATGCGTTCGCTCCGTGAGTTGGCGCAGATGGGGCATTTCGACCAAGAGAAACTTGTGCCGGATATCCAGCCGAATCCGGAGGAAGGAACGGTGGATATCACGTACCAACTGGAGACCAAATCGTCCGACCAGATCGAGTTCTCGCTCGGTTGGGGTGCAACCGGTCTGGTGGGTTCGCTGGGACTCAAATTCACCAATTTCGCGATCCAAAACCTCTTCAATAAGAAAGCGTATCGCATTGTGCCGCAGGGCGAGGGACAGACCTTCTCTATTAACGCGCGCACGAACGGTATATATTATACGTCTGCGTCCATCTCCTTCTTGGAGCCGTGGCTCGGTGGTAAGCGGCCGAACAGCCTCTCTGCAAGTATCTATTTCGCGAACCAGACCGGTTATTCGAGCCGTTACCAGAAAGCGTACCAAAACCTCTATAACACCTATTCGAACTATTATTACTACTCCGGCAACAGCAATTATTACCAGCAGCTGGCGGAGAGCGAGGCGGATAAAGACAAGTATCTCCGCACGCTCGGTATCTCCATCGGTTATGGTAAACGTCTGCGCTGGCCCGACGACTATTTCACGTTCTACGGTGAGTTGAGTTACCAGATGTATATGATGAAGGACTGGCCCTATTTGCTGATCTCGGATGGAACGAGCCATAACTTGGCGCTGAACCTCCAAATCTCGCGTTCGTCTATTGACAACCCGATCTACACCCGCCGCGGAAGCCAGTTCACGCTCGGACTGAAGATCACGCCGCCTTGGTCGCTCTTCAGCGGAAAAGACTACAGCCAACTGTCCACTTCGGAGAAATACCACATGATCGAGTATCATAAATGGAAATTCTCCGGCAAGGTCTTTACGCCGCTGACCAAGGATAGCAAGCTGGTCCTCATGACCCGCGCCGAGTTCGGCTATCTGGGACATTATAATATCAATGCCAAATCACCGTTTGAGTCCTTCTACATGGGTGGCGACGGTATGTCGGCGTACACCAGTTATTCCACCGAATACGTCTCCATGCGTGGTTACTCATCCGGATCGTTGACCCCGTACGATGTGACTACCGGACGTAACATGGGTTACCTCTATAATAAATTCACAATGGAGCTCCGATACCCGATTTCGTTGGAGCAGAACGCCACGATCTGGGCGCATGTCTTCTTGGAGGCGGGTAACTGTTTCTCGAATATCCAGGAGTACAATCCCTTCAATCTCAAGCGTTCAGCCGGTGTCGGAGTGCGTATCTTCCTGCCGATGTTCGGTCTGCTCGGTATAGACTGGGGTTGGGGATTCGACGAAATCAACGGTTCCAAGCAGTACGGCGGCAGCCAGTTCCACTTCGTCCTCGGACAAGAATTATAAAATCCTAGATAAACTAGTTCTACTAGATCAACTACAAAACACCAAACAACGATGAAAAAATTATCAATTCTCAATTATCAATTCTCAATTATAATTGCCGCTCTGCTCCTTTCTGGCACAGCTTTTGCAAAGGATCAGTCGATAGCGTATATTGACATGGCATATATCCTCAAAAATCTGCCGCAGTACGAGCAAGCGAACGAGCAACTGGCGATGCTCTCCAAACGCTGGCAGAAGGAGATCGATGCCGCTTCGCAGGAAGCACGCGTCATGACGACCAACTACCAAACGGAGCAGATCTTCCTCTCCGAAACTATGCGACGCGAACGCGAGCAGGAGATCGTCAAGAAGGAGCAAGAGGTGTTGGAACTCAAACGCAAGTATTTCGGACAGGAGGGGGAGCTCTACAAAAAGCGCGAAGCGCTCATCAAACCCATACAGGACGAGATATACAATGCTATACAAGACCTGGCGAACGAGAAACGAATTGACATCGTCAAAGACCGCTCCGCCGACCCGGCACTCATATATATGTCCTCCAAACTGGACGTCTCCGACCAAGTGCTCCAGAAATTAGGGGCAAAATAAGACCCAAAGTAACTCCAAAATAGGGTCAACCCCGACAGTTACCCGACGGTCACCCGACGGTAGAACGGGAGGCAAGCGGAACACAAAAGGGAAACAACATAGGAAATAATTATAAATAACTATAAGAAATGAAAAAAATTATTATCACAATCCTGCTGGCTCTGCCGATGCTCGCCAGCGCACAGAAATTCGGTCACATCAACACGCAAGAGCTCTTCGCTCAAATGCCGGAAGTAGCACAAATCAAACTGAAGATGGACACCATCAATTCGCAGTACGAGACCCAGCTGGCTTCCATGAACGAGGAGATCCAAAAGAAGTATCAGGACTATCAGGCACAAGAGGCTACCATGGCGGACGCAATCAAACAAATCCGTCAGCAGGAGTTGCAGGAGATGCAGCAGCGCATCCAGCTCTTCTATCAGACAGCAGAGCAGGATATCCAGAAAAAACAACAGGAGTTGCTGGCTCCGGTGCATGAGAAAATGACCAAGGCTATCAAGGCTGTCGGAGAGCGCGAAGGATACACCTATATCTTCGACTCCGCTGCGATGGTACATATCGGCGCAGATGCAACCGACCTCATGCCCGCAGTTAAAAAAGAACTCGGAATTAAGTAATTTTCAATTCTCAATTCTCAATTAACATGGCCGATGGCTATTTAGAATCCCACTATGCCGAGTACGAAAAGAAAAAGGCAGAGTGGCTCAAGAAAAAGAAAAAATGGTCGTACCAAAAACCGGCCAAGGATAACTGATTAGAATCTTCAAATTATCAAATCTTCAAATGGTAAATCAATTAAAACAGACCCTGCGTGATAGTGCTGCGGCACGGTGGACAGTTCTCGTTCTGGTGGCATCGATGATGTTCTTCGCCTATATGTTCGTGGACATCCTCTCGCCGCTGGCATCCTTGCTCAATGATACACTCGGTTGGGATCAGGGCGTGTTCGGTACGTACGCCGCAGGAGAATACCTCCTCAATGTGTTCGGATTCCTGATCTTGGCAGGTATTATCCTCGATAAGATGGGAGTCCGGTTCACGGGCTTGCTCTCTGCTTCGCTGATGGTGATCGGCGCGGCAATCAAGTATTTCGGTATCTCGTGGGCAGATGCCAATACCGTTGAATGGCTCAATTCCTGGTGGCCTGCTATGCCCGGATCTGCCAAACTGGCTATGTTCGGCTTTATGATCTTCGGCTGCGGCGCAGAGATGGCAGGTACAACGGTTAGTAAGATCCTTGCTAAATGGTTCAAAGGCAAAGAGATGGCGTTGGCGATGGGCTTGGAGATGGCGATTGCCCGTCTGGGTGTGTTTGCCGCTATGTGGCTCTCGCCGATGATCAGCGAGAAATTCGCAGTAGATGGTGTCAACTCGGTTGTTGCTCCTCTGCTCTTCTCGGCGGCACTATTAGTAATAGGTCTGCTCAACTTCTTTATCTTCACGATCATGGACAAGACCTTCGACAGCCAACTGGTGGCGATCGGAGAAGCTACGGCGGAGAAAGATCCGGAGGACGAGTTCCATGTCTCCGACTTGGCGCAGATTTTCCGCTCGAAGATGTTCTGGATCGTAGCGCTCCTCTGCGTGCTCTATTATTCGGCTATCTTCCCCTTCCAGCGTTTTGCTACGAACTTCTTGGAGGAGACGCTCGCTATCTCCAATGCGGAAGCGGCAGGTCTATTCAAATGGTTCCCGATCCTCGCGATGGTATTGACGCCGTTCCTCGGCGCGTTCATTGACTACAAAGGCAAAGGCGCTTCGATGATGTTGCTCGGAGCGGTTATTATGACCGCTTGCCATCTGGTCTTCGCCTTCGTCCTGCCGGCATATCCGTCTAAGACACTTGCGCTCGTCACGATCCTGATTCTCGGTGTCAGCTTCTCGCTCGTACCGGCTTCTATGTGGCCCTCGGTGCCGAAGATCATAGACGAAAAAGTATTAGGATCGGCGTACTGCCTTATTTTCTGGGTACAGAATGTGGGACTTTGTCTGGTGCCGCTGCTCATCGGTAAACTGCGTGTGGCTACAAACGGCTACCTCGTGCCGATGATTGTCTTCGCCTCTTTCGGCGTACTGGCATTCTTGCTGAGTCTCGCTCTTAAAGTGGAGGATAAAAAGAAGAACTATGGATTGGAGCTTCCTAATAAGAAATAAAGAATCCATCCATGTCACAACCGACAGCCGGAAGGTCACTCCCGGCTGTGTCTTTGTGGCATTGAAGGGAGAGCATTTCGACGGGAATGATTTCGTGGAGCAGGCGCGGCGCGACGGAGCGGAATATATCATCTCCGGCGAGAACGCTTTGGTGGAGCTGCAAGACCTTGCTCGGGCTTGGAGACGCGAACTGGGATTGCCTATTTTGGGTATTACCGGAACGAACGGAAAGACGACCACCAAGGAACTATGCGCTGCCGTTCTCTCAACGAAATACAAACTTTACTATACCCAAGGCAATCTGAATAACCAACTCGGTGTGCCGCTTACCTTATTAAATATAACGCGCGCGCACGAGATGGCGATTGTGGAGATGGGTGCTTCCCATCCCGGAGATATCAAGGAACTGGTAGAGATTGCAGAACCGAACTACGGTCTGATCACCAACGTCGGCAAGGCGCACTTGCAGGGCTTCGGCTCGTTCGAAGGCGTCATGCGCACCAAAGCGGAGTTATATGACTTCCTTCGTGCACACAATGGTTTCTGTTTCCGAAACATGGACAATCCGTACTTGGCGCAAATGGCAGGAGACTTGAAAACCGTGGAATACCATACCGGTACGATGCCTTCCGACACGCATCTGGTCGGCGGTTATAACGCAGAGAACGTGTCGGCAGCAATATGTGTCGGACGCTATTTCGGTGTGAGCGAAGAAGATGCGTTGGCGGCTATCCGCGCATATATCCCTTCCAACAACCGCTCCCAGTTGATGCAGACGGAGAAAAATACCGTCGTCGTGGATGCTTATAACGCCAACCCGACTTCTATGCAAGCAGCCATCAATGCCTTCAAGGGCGATTGTTATATACTGGGTGCGATGCGCGAATTAGGCGAATACAGCCATCTGGAGCACCAGAACATCGTCAATATGCTGCTGGAGCGCAAGGCGGAGAAAGTGCTGCTGGTGGGAGAGGAGTACAAAGAGACGACTGCGCCGTATCCGGTCTTTGAGAATGTGGAGGCATTGTGCCAATACTTGCAACAAGAGCCGTTGAGCGGATATACGATCTTGCTCAAAGGCAGTCGCAGTAACCAATTAGAGAAAGTAATTCCATTATTATGAAAAAATCCGTAGTATATACTATTTTTGCTGTCCTGCTTGTTTTGGTAGCCGTGCTGGCGTACCTCTTTTTGAGTCAGCGCAAAGAGATGAACGAGATGGTGGAGCAAATGACCATCGAGAAAGAAGAACTGGAGGACGAATACGAAGATCTGGCGATCCAGTTCGACGGGTATCAGCAGATGGACATCCGCAACGACAGTCTGCAGGACCTTCTGGCGCGTGAGCAACAACGTGTGCAGGACCTGTTGGAGGAATTGCGTACCACCAAGGCTTCCAATGCCCGCCGTATAGCGGAGCTGAAGAAAGAGTTGGCTACCGTTCGCGCGGTCATGAAGGATTATGTGCGCCAGATTGACAGCCTCAATGCCACCAACGCGCGGCTTACCGTGGAGAATCAGCAGGTGCGCCAGGAGAACCAGCAGTACCGTTCGCGCAATGAGGAACTGACCCAGGCGAACACGGAGTTGACAGAGACCGTGACCCGTGCAGCCATGCTGGAGGTCACTTCCAGTACGGTAACCATGCTCAACAAGAACGACAAGAAAACGCGTATGTCGAGCCATGCACGCAAATTGCAGTTCGATTTCGTGATAGCTAAAAACATCACCTGCACACCGGGAATGAAGGACCTCTACGTCCGTGTAATCACTCCCGCAGGCGAATTGATGGACGAAAGCGAAGGCAAACTGTTCGCCTTCGAGAGCGGAGAGATACCTTATTCGCTGACCCAGCAGATCGAATATAGCGGCGAAGCATACAGCGGCACGTGCTACTGTCCGCTGGGAGAGGGTGAAAAAGTGCAACAGGGATTCTATACGGTTGATTTCTTCTGCGAAGGAAACCTCATCGGCTCCTTCCCCTTCCAGCTGAAAAAATAAAAAGAATGTGATTTTTTTTTACAAAAACTTGCACAATCTAAAAAAAAGCAGTACCTTTGCACCCGCTTTTTGGAAAAAGGCGAAGGAAAGATGGCAGAGTGGTCTAATGCATCGGTCTTGAAAACCGACGTACTGAAAGGTACCGGGGGTTCGAATCCCTCTCTTTCCGCATGAAAAACTTTTCTATGCTCGCCAAGACATTCAAGGGCTTGGAGGAAGTATTAGCGCAAGAACTGATAGAACTCGGCGCAAACGACGTGCTCATCGAAAGACGAGCCGTTTCTTTTAGAGGGGATAAGGCACTGCTTTATCGCGCTAATCTATGTCTGCGCACCGCTTCGCGGGTGCTGGTTCCGATAGCTACAGGCAAATTCAAAATCAGGAATGAGAAATCGAAAATCAAGCCTGAGGATTGGCTGTACGAATTGGTGAAAGGGATCGACTGGGCGCAGTACATGACGGTGGATACCTCTTTTGCGATTGATGCGACGGTGTATAGCGAGACTTTCCGCAACAGCCGTTTTGTGACGTATCGCGTCAAAGACGCTATAGCCGATTACTGGACTTTGAAGGAAGGCAAGCGCCCGAACGTGAGTACGCAAGAACCGGAGTTACTCGTCAATGTGCATATCGCTAATGAACAGGTGACCGTGTCTCTGGACAGCAGTGGAGAGAGTCTGCACAAGCGCGGATACCGCGTAGCGAACACCGAAGCGCCAATCAACGAAGCGCTGGCGGCAGGGATGTTACTGATGGCGGGATGGAAAGGACAATCGGATTTCTATGACCCGATGTGCGGATCAGGTACGCTGCTGATCGAGGCGGCACTCATTGCCCGCAACATAGCACCGGGTGTCTTCCGCCAGTCGTTCGCTTTCGAGAAATGGCGGGACTTCGATGCGGAGCTATGGAGCGATATCTACAATGACGATTCTGCCGAGCGGGAGTTCACGCACAAGATCTACGGCTCCGATGCTTCGTTCTATGCCATCCAGCAAGCGGCGAAGAATATCAAGTCCGCCGGCGTGCAAAAGGACATCGAACTCAAGCAGATCCGCTTGGAGGAAATCAAAAATCCTTTTTCCCTCTCTTGTGAGGAAGGCGAGGGTGGAGTTTCACCTCTGGTGATGCTTAATCCGCCTTATGGCGAACGCCTCGCGTCCAACAAAGACATGGAGGAACTCTATGCCAAAATAGGCACGGCGCTGAAACACCAATTCACCGGAGCCACGGCATGGATCATTTCTTCCAATGCGGCGGCGATGAAATGTATCGGACTCAAACCGACCAAGAAATACCGCTTGCTGAATGGAGAACTGGATTGCCAATTCAATCAATACGAACTATTTGCAGGAAAAAGAAATGACTCCCATTTACATAGCTGATTATAATTACCCTTTGCCGGACGAGCGGATTGCCAAATACCCGCTGCCGGAGCGCGACCACAGTAAGTTGCTGGTCTATCGCGACGGGCAGGTTAGTGAGGACCGTTTTTTCAATGTGGGCGACTATATCGCGCCGCATTCACTCCTTATATATAATAATACGCGCGTGATACAGGCGCGTCTGGAGTTCTATAAACCCACCGGTGCACGGATCGAGGTCTTCTGTCTGGAGCCGCTGGAGCCGCATGATTACCAGCTCTCGCTCTCTTCGACTACCGGCTGCATTTGGAAATGTATGGTGGGTAACGCCAAGAAATGGCACGCCGAAGCGATCGAACTGAAGGCGGGCGAATGGACGCTGCGTGCGTATAAGCAAGAGACGCTGGGTAATACGTTTGCGGTGCGTTTCGAATGGGACGAAGCGAATGTATCGTTTGCTGAGATCCTGGACGCAATGGGCGAACTGCCAATCCCGCCGTACTTGAACCGCAAGACCGAGGAGAGCGACAAGACCACTTACCAGACCGTCTATTCGCGCATCAAAGGTTCCGTGGCGGCTCCGACTGCCGGACTTCATTTTACGGAGAAGGTGTTGAGCGATCTGCATAATCGCGGAATAGAGACGGACGAGGTGACGCTGCATGTGGGAGCCGGGACTTTCCTGCCGGTCAAGACTGCGGACGCCAATGAGCATACCATGCATACCGAGATCATTGCGGTGCCCAAATCGACGATCGAACATATCATCGCCAAAATAGGTCATATCGTGGCGGTCGGGACTACCTCTATGCGCACGCTGGAGAGTCTCTATTTCATCGGCTGCCGGTTCCTCAATTCTGAGGCGTCGGAGTACCGGAATATCGAGCATATCCATGTAGCGCAGTTCGAGCCCTATGAACAGAAATCGTTCCCTTCGACCGAAGAGGCGCTCCGAGCAATCGTGGCATATTTGGACACAACCGGTCAGCAGACGCTGCATGCCGAGACCCAGATCATGATCAAACCCGGCTATGTATTCCATGTGGTGGATCAGTTGATCACCAATTTCCACCAGCCGCAATCGACGCTTCTGTTGTTGGTCAGTGCGTTTGTGGGAGGCGACTGGCGCACCATTTATGACTACGCACTGGGGCACGAGTTCCGATTCCTCAGTTACGGCGACAGCTCTATCCTCAATCGTAAATCATAAATTCTCAATTCTCAATTCTCAATTATGATTGATACCCATATCCATATTGATGAAGAAGCATTTACTCCGGATCGTGAAGAGGTGATCGCTCGCCAGCGCGAGAGTGGGGTGGAGGCTATGATTGTGCCGGGCGTCAATGCGGCGTCTATAGAGACAGTACTGGAGGTATGCCATGCACATCCCGGATATTGCTATCCGGCGCTGGGACTGCATCCCGAAGATGTCAAAGAGGATTGGGAGAACCAATTGGCACTCGTGGAACAAGCTATCCGGGAACACCGCGACGAATTGGTCGCTATCGGAGAAATCGGACTGGATTATTATTGGGACAAGACCTATAAGGAGGAGCAGAAAGAGGTGCTTCGCCGGCAACTGTGGCTGGCGCAAGAACTGGACCTTCCGGTAATCCTGCATAACCGCGAAGCAACGGAAGATATCCTTAAAATTTTACAATTTACAATCAGTAATGTACAATCGGCACATCCTCTGCGCGGTGTCTTTCATTGTTTCAACGGCAGCCGCGAGACGGCGCAACAGATTCTGGATATTGGGCTGTACCTCGGCATAGGAGGGGTGATCACGTTCAAAAATTGCAAATTGGCAGACTGTCTGGCAGGGGACGAACGGTTTGCTCCTGTTCCTTTGGACCGCTTGGTGCTCGAAACAGACGGACCTTATATGGCACCTGTTCCGCATCGCGGGCAACGCAATGAGAGCCGTTTTATGATCCATGTGGCAGAGCGTTTGTCGCAGGTCTATAATGAGCCGGTAGAACAGATAATAACGCAAACAAACGCGAACGCAAGGCTGCTTTTTTCGATAAAATGAGTATTTTTTTGCAAAAAAATGTCCAAACTCTTGCGTATGTCGCAAAAAAGCAGTAATTTTGTACCCGATTAGCGAAAAGTCGCAAAGGAGAGATGCTCGAGTGGTTGAAGAGGCACGCCTGGAAAGCGTGTAAACTCCAAAAGGGTTTCCGGGGTTCGAATCCCCGTCTCTCCGCAAAACATTGACAAGGTTTGTCTGTCCAAGCTTGCTTGAGCAAGCAAACATTGGCAATGGATTGAACAAGGTGCCAGCGGCAGCTTGTGGGGATTACGAAGAAATCCCCGTGGAGAGGTTCTCCGCAAAAAGATTAACCGAAAAATACAACAAACACAAATAATTTAATTAATAATTTATTCTCATGAAAAAAGTATTTGCAACCCTTACAGTGCTGGCAATGCTGACCTTTGGTAGCGCAGCAGTAATGGCACAAGAGGCAGCTGCTCCTGCTGAGGAAGCTGCTGTTGAACAAGTAGATGAAGCTGCTCCGGTAGCTGAAGAAGTAGTAGAGGCTCCTGCTGAGGAGGCTGGTGGTCTTGTAGCTCTTCACAAAACGCTGAAGACGAAATTTATCGAAGGTGGTGCCGGCTTTATGGCGCTGACTCTTGTTACTCTCGTGTTCGGTCTGGCTCTTTGTATCGAGCGTATTATCTATCTGTCGCTCAGCAAAACGAACACAAAGCAACTGCTCAATGACGTTGAGGCTGCTCTCAAAGCCGGCGGTATTGAGAAAGCTCTGGAGGTTTGCCGCAATACACGCGGACCGGTCGCTTCGATCTTCTATCAGGGTCTGAGCCGCTATGACGAGGGCATCGATGTAGTAGAGAAAACCGTTGCTTCTTACGGTGGCGTGCAGCTCGGTCTCTTGGAGAAGAACCTCTCTTGGATCACCCTCTTCATCGCAATTGCTCCGTCTCTCGGTTTCTTGGGTACCATCATCGGTATGATCGAGGCATTCGATAAGATCCAGCAAGTAGGTGATATCTCTGCAACGGTTGTTGCCGGCGGTATCAAGGTCGCTCTGTTGACCACCCTTCTCGGTTTGATCATCGCAGTTGTACTGCAGTTGTTCTACAACTATATCCTTTCGCTCGTTGAGGGTCTGGTAAATGAAATGGAGGACAGCTCCATCAGCCTGCTCGACATCGTAGTAGAGTACGACAAGGCTCAGAAAAAATAATTATTATTGGTAATTGTAGATTGGTAATTGGTGATTGTCCAGTACCAATGACAAATAACAAATAACAAATTAATTTAATTTTGAGCATTATGAAAAACTATAAAATGATTCCTAAGATTACTCTCTGGTCGCTTCTGGCGCTGGGCATCGTGTTCATCGCGCTGTTCTTCCTCGGCGGCTCGAATGGTAGTCTGGAGGTAGCCGGTGATTTCCTGGATATTCCTCGTTTCACCGATGCATTCCTCATTTGGAACTACATCCTCTTCGGACTCGTAGTTCTGATCACTCTGGCTGTGGTATGCGTAGATTTTGCCAACAACTGGAAAACCAACCGCCGCAAAGCGTATATGACGCTTGGTGTGGTATGCGGATTCGTTGTATTGGCATGTGTATGCTGGTTCCTTGGCAGCCCGGAGAAAATCAACATCATCGGTTACGAAGGCACGGATAACGAAGGTTTCTGGGCTCAGATGGCTGACGCCGTTATCTATGCTTGCTATTTCCTTATCGTCGCTACTATCGGTACGATGATCTGGGGATACGCCTATACTAAAAAACTGTCGAAGTAAAACACATTTATCATGGCAAAGAAAGTCCCACAGATCAATGCCAGCTCTATGGCAGACATCTCGTTCCTGTTGCTGATTTTCTTCCTGGTGACCACCTCTATGGATGTGAACCAGGGACTGGCTCGCCGTCTGCCTGCTCCTATACCTCCCGATCAGAAAGTGGAGGACAAGGATATCAACAAGCGTAACCTGTTGGTAGTGAAGATCAACTCTGCTAACCAACTGATGGTGCAAGGCCAGTTGATGGATGTGAAGCAACTTAGAGAGAGAGCTAAGGAGTTCATTAAGAACGAGCAGAATGCCGATTACTATCCGAAATTGTATGAAGAGGATTTTGGTGCTCCGTTCGGCGTACTGAAGTACACCAAGGATCACGTGATCTCTGTCCAAAACGATGTGGATACCCAGTATCAGGCATATCTGGACGTTCAGAACGAACTCGTAGCAGCGTATAACGAATTGCGTGAAGAATGCGCGCAGAAGTATTTCCACAAGAGCTATAACGAACTCGACGAGGATCAACAGAAACAGATCCAAAAGATCTATCCTCAGAAGATTTCCGAGGCTGAACCTAAAAATTACGGTAACTAACATGGCAAAGATTCGTAGAAATGAGAAACGCGAGATGCCGGCGCTCAACACGTCGTCTCTCCCTGATATTATCTTCATGCTGCTGTTCTTCTTCATGTCTGTTACGTCAATGAAGGAGGTGACCTACAAGGTTCAATTCAAGAACCCGCAGGCTACCGAGCTGACCAAGCTTGAGAAGAAATCCCTCGTGCGTTATATCTACGTCGGTACGCCGACCGCAGAGTTCCGCAAGCAATATGGTGCTGAGACACGTATTCAGTTGGATGACCAGTTCGCAGAGGCTAAAGAGATTGGCGAGTATATCGTTAATGAGCGTTCGTCTATGAAAGAGAGCGAGCAAGGTTTGATGACTGTTTCGATCAAAGCAGACAAGGAGACCAAGATGGGTATCATTGCGGACATCAAACAGGAGCTCCGCCGCGCGTACGCATTGAAGATCAGTTACGCTGCTACCCAGCGCACAAGCTACTAAGAGTAGAAAGTCGAAAGACCGCTTTGCTCAGAGTAGAAAGAGCAAATTAAAGCCACCTTTTCGGGTGGCTTTAATTGTATTACCGGAAATGAATTACTGCAGATGCTTGCCGGTTAGTTTCAGGTCGCCGAGTTGGAGGTACTTCTTGCCTTGCGGCTTGCCGTTGGAGTCATACCACGGCAGGATACGGAGGTGAAGCGTTTGTCCGGCAGGCACGAGGATCGGTTGATCCAATTGGATCGTGATCTTCTTGTTCTTCGGCAGCGCGGTATTCTCATAGATGGTGGTCACGCCGCTGAACTCCTCGCCAAAACCATAGTTGATATGGATATTCATGCCCGCGCCGCCTTTAGCTTTGAGGGGTAGGGTAATAGTCTCAATAACGAGTCCTTTTTTCTTCTCTGCCGCAATCGTATATTCGATATACCGGTTTGCTACCTCGTCGATCTCTCCCGCGGGCCAGAGACCACCTGCCGCTACGTAGCCTTTCTTGGTGAGCTCGATGTTCTGAAGGTTGACGGCAAGCAGAGTCTCGGAGAAAGGTGTGCCGCTGGCGGCAAAAGCTGCTTTCTTTCCTGCCTCTTCGATGTTCTGCGCATAAGCGGAATAAGCTTCTTTGGTGGGGAAGGATGTCCATGATTTCAGTTCCTCCAGTTCCGGAGAATTGGTGATCAGTTCGTACGCCAGACTCGCAATCGCCATACCTCCGGCAGCGGAAGTATGCGTCTTGTCGCCGCAATTGAAATAGTTAGCCATGCAGTAGTTCTGTCCTTCTTGCTCGTAGAACTCCCGGCTGCGGGCAGTCATGTCTAGAAATGGAACAGCCATCTCTTGCGCCACCTCTTGCATGCAACGGACATAGTCTTTGTCTGCCGCCAGCACATGCCGCCCGTCATCGCTGATCTTGCCGTTCTTAAAATACGCGCGGCAGATAGGGGACATCAAAACCGGCGTTACGCCCATCTCGCGTGCTTCGGAGATGAAGCGACGCAAGTACATCTTATAGGTCGTGTTGGGTTCTGTGCCGCGCATATCGGTCAGCGTGTCCTTGCCCTCAGCGCGCAGGCGTGCGTTCTCTACATAGACATCCTCGCCTTTGCATTTCTCGTCGTTGTGGGCAAACTGAATAATGAGGTAATCGCCGGCTTTCATCTGCTTCTTGACGGACGGCCAGAGATTGTCGGTCTCGTAGAACGTGCGCGTCGAAGCGCCCGATTTGCCTCGGTTGTTCACGCTCACCGAGTCGGCATTGAAGAACGCCTGCAGATACATGCCCCAGCCGCGTTTAGGCGTTGCGGCGGGTTTGTAATCGCTCATCGTGCTGTCTCCGATGGTGTGTACTCGCCGCGGCGCAGCAGACAAAGTACAAAGGGACAAGGTACAAAGTACAAAGGTAATGATGTTTCTCATAACTGAAATATATTTTAGTGTTGTTAATCTCTTTCAGGCTTCTAAAAGGTACTGTAGTTCCTGTACGAAATAGCGCACATCTTCGTGATACCGGCTCAGTTCGTTCCAAGCTCGGCGGAACTGGTCGCGGTTGTTCTTGGTTGTATAGTCTTTTGCCAGTTCCTCGCTCATCCACCGTGTTATATCCGGCACGGAGCACGCGCGGCGCACGTATCCCATCTGCCGCATGGCATAGATGGCGGCGGAGAGGCATTTATAGTAATCCCACTCTTTCTCTTGAAGGCGCAGGTATTGGGTCAGTTGACGTTGCTGTAACTCTGGTGTCTCTTCTGTCCAGAAATGCACTGGTTTCTGCGGCTTGAGCTGCTTGGTGACGAACTGCCGAAAGTCGAGCATCCATTGCGCAAAGAGGCGTTGCGAGTCCTCGTTCAGCGCGTTCACTTCGTCCATGACGAATCCCCAATCAGTCTCTTGGTCCACAATATAATTGCGGTGCTTGGGTGCTCGCGGTTGCGAACCCGGCACCTCGCGCAGCTGCGCCTGATAGGTGTCCCAAACCCATTTCAGGTAGCGGAACATGATATCCTCTGCCGCTTCGCCTTCGAACACCAAGGTCGGGGATGATTTGTCATTGGTCATTGGTGATTGATTATTGGTCTCATCGGCGAGTGCGGTCACTAAGGCGGGATCGGTCCAGTCCATTTGGATGAAGCGTTGGCGGCGTGTCTCTACCCGCGCTGCGGCGAGCAGCCAACTCGCAAAAGGAGCCTGCCACGGGCAGTACTCCCATATATGTGCGCAGAAAGTCTCGGTGACCAGATAGCGCATATAGCGGTCAGTCAGGCGTAACGCCAAGTCCAGAAGCAGGCGGTTCGGACAGATGTCCGCAAAGCTCATTTCTTCAGTCGCGACGGCTATATATGCCTCGCTCAGCAGGCGGGTCTCCACGGTGAGCATCCCCCATTCCTCGCGGCGCACCTCGCGCTCGTATTTCTTGATCCACGCTATCTGCTCCGCTTCGCTGTCGATGGCGATGCCGCGGCGGTTGCCTTCGTCCGTGTCCACCAGTAACGCAGATACCAACGCCGCGCCCAGCACGCCGCCGATCTCAATGTCCTTCCCCCGAACCATTAGACGGTGGGAGGTATATGCCATCTCTTCGCTAAAACGGTAGTCTTCTAACATAATCGGGTACAAAGATTTATTCCACTCTGAATGCCGGAGCCATTAGTTCTTGTTCTTCGCGGGGGATGCGGTAGTGCATAGCCCATTTGCGCCAATCCGCTACATGCCGTTTGATGGAATCAACGATTTGAGCAGATTCAGCAGCATCAATACCGAAGTACGGAGCGACATCAGTAGCCAGCTCAAAATCCAAAGCATTGGAATGTTCGTCAATATTAAGGCTTAATCCGGTGCCGTAATACATAGGATTCAAATCATAGGCGGGCGCAAGTCTCCAACCTTCTTTAGACAGCAGGAAGCCGTGATTGCGCAGGTGGTCATCGCAGTTGCTGATGGCGATATTAAAGACCAGCCGTTTCCATAGTTCCTCTAAGTCTTTTTGCACCTGGCAACTGTTGCGTGCGATCCACTCGGCGAGCTCCAGATAAGAGCACCCATCCGTATGACCGTCATGATAGCCGAGCATAGTCATCGCAGATGTGAAATGAATACGTTTGTTGTCTTGCGTGCGATCAAAACGGCGTGTCAAGAATGACGCGTGTTGATTGAACCGGATGCAATCAAAATCGGCGACAGTAATGCCGCAAGCACGGGCTAATTGCATCGCAACCGCTTCCCATACTCCTATATCTTGCCGATCGCTTCGACTCGGGAATTTGGCTATCCACAAGGAGCCATCCGGTGCTTGCACATTCGCTTTCGGTCTTGCTCCTCCTAACGAAGAACCGGGGGCTAATAAGATTTGCAGCCATTTGCGCATATTGGGGTCATCATCGTTTTCCAGATGCAAGCTGGCTTGTTCCAGTTCGCGCAAGGAAGTGAAAGGCGGTGTCGTATATTGCGAGTCATCATCAAGGAAAGGTCCATTCAAATCTGTTTTCAGGCGTAGCGCACCCATACGCGTGCTATCACAAACTCCTAAGAGGAAGTCACTTTCCATGAGTGTTTTCCGAGGGCGTTGCTCATCTTTTGAGTGAATGGACTCTCTGCGTTCAAGCAACACTCGCCCCCATCTATCCGGAGCGGAGTCTGTGAAAATACCAAAGTTGGCCTTGTCATCCGCCAAGAACTGCCGTCCCCTGAACAACTGCAAATCCGGGTCTAACAAACGGCAATATGGAGTCTGTAACCACTCGGTCTCAAACTCAAACGAGAATATCTCCTTTCCACGTGAAGGTTGCGCAAACAGACGCCCCATTAGAACGGGTTTCTCTACGCGGAAATCGTCAAAATAGATGTATATCGTTTGCATAGATTATTTAGCTTTAGTCACGCGTTTAGAGATAGTTAGCCCTGCGTCTTGTAGTTTGCGGCCGAGGATATCATCTTGCGCAACGGAATGCAAATCCTCTTCCAAACCGAGCACTATGAGCACACGCAGGTAATAGCCTATCGCAACTCCCTCATCGCCGTTCTCTATCTTGATAAGGGTGTTGCGCGCTATACCGGCTCTTTCCGCCACTTGTTCAGAAGGCAAATTACGCCGTAGCCGAGCCAAACGGATGTTTTCTCCTAAATCATGAAGTAGTCTTTCGTGCTTAGGCAATAGTGCTCTTTTCATACGTGTATTTATACTTAATGTTCAAAATTCTGCGCAAAGGTACAACTTTTTGCGCATATATGCAAACATTTAAGCGAAAAAATGTGATTAGAGAGTGTTTTTGCCCAATGCAAAGGACATATCGGTGCGGATTTTGGCTAATCCACGGTGCAAAGGTACTAAAAAAATTGCACATATGCAAGAGATTGCATGGTTTTTTGCCTTTTCTGCTATAACAAGCACAAAAAAACGGACCGAAGTCCGTCTTTTATTCCGGTACAAAGATTTATTCCACTCTGAATGCCGGAGCCATTAGTTCTTGTTCTTCGCGGGGGATGCGGTAGTGCATAGCCCATTTGTTTTGGCTTTGGTCACGCGTTTAGAGATCGTTAGCCCTGCATCCTGAAGTTTGCGACCGAGGATAAAAAATCATAAAAGTTGTAAAAAAATTAAGGGTGTGCCACAATTTGGCAACTTAGTGTTGTATCTTTGCAGCGCAATTAAAAATTTACGAGTATGAATACAGATTTGAATGTAAAAGACGCAGCGCAGTTGACGCAGATTCAGTTGATTGACGAGATTATCTCGAAGATGGAAGAAAAGAAAATGTCGGAGGAAAGTATCAATGCTGCTAAGCCCTATTTTGCAGAGTTGGCTAAACGAAATAGCCTTTCCGAAGATGCAGCTATGCTACTTGCTGCCTTCTTTAATGATTTTGCAGATTCACATATCTGGATAAAAGACATTGCAGGTTTTTATAATTGCAATCAGGTAAAGATCCTTACAAAATGGGCAGCAATAGAGGAATTAGTAAGCAGAAGATTCCTTATTCAATATAAAAGGGGGAACGGAGAACTATATTATGCCGTGCCCAATGAGGTTGTTGCCGCCATGCGAGAGGACAAACTATATTCTCCTACAACGGATGCCAATTTAACGATAGATCAATGGTTTACGACATTGAGTAAGTTATTAAATGCCAGGGACCATGATGATATCCCATATATCAATTTTGTTGAAGACTTACAGGTCTTAATCGATTCTAACAAACATTTGGTAATCGCGCGCGAATTGGCGACGATCAAGGATGAATATGACTTGATAATTTTCACCGGGATTATGGATTTATATATCAAAAATAATGATAATCATGTTATTCGAGAAGATATAGAAGACTTATTAGAATCCCGTTGGCAGATGCGTTCACAGGCGCGTTTATTGGAAAGAGGTATCCACCCGTTGCAGCAAGCAGGCCTTATTGAACATAGCGACAGCAACGGGCAAGTAGAGTCAGACGCATGGAAGTTGACGGATGCTGCCAAAGAACGCTTCCTCTCGGAGGTAGATTGTTCAACGCCTATGGTTGAAGATAAGAATATCCAAAAGGCTGATAGTATCACGGAGAAACCGTTATTCTTCAATGCTTCAGTAAGTAAGCAGATGGCACAGTTGGAATCGTTGCTGCATGAAGATCGTTTTGCTGCTGTTCAGGAGAACTTAACAAAGCACGGCATGCGACGTGGCTTCGCTTGTATCTTCTACGGAGCACCGGGAACTGGAAAGACCGAGTCAGTTTTGCAATTAGCTCGTAAGACAGGACGCGGTATTATGATTGTGGAAGTGCCGAATCTGCGTGATAAGTTTGTCGGCGAGACAGAAAAGAATACTAAAGCCATTTTCGATACATACCGTAAGGCCTGCAAGAACTCCAAATTGGCTCCAATTTTATTGTTTAACGAGGCAGACGCGGTGCTATGCAAACGAAATGAAGGAGCAGCAACTGCCGTAGATAAGATGGAAAATGCTATGCAGAATATCATCTTGCAAGAGATGGAAAATCTGGAGGGAATCATGATTGCAACTACAAACCTCACCAATAATCTCGACAAGGCATTTGAGCGTCGATTCCTGTATAAAATTGAGTTCCCGAAGCCAACCCCAAACGAGAGCAAACATATCTGGCACGCCATGTTGCCGGAAATTAGCGAAATGGAGGCATTCGAGTTGGCGAAGCAATATGCGTTCAGCGGAGGTCAAATCGAGAATATCGCTCGTAAGAGGAAGCGTGCAAAACGGAGTTGTTTAACAACAACACGACGAGACGGATAGGATTCTGTTAAATGAAAGGCAGCGCAGTCTCAAACGAGATTGCGCTGCTTGGGTTATGTAAAGAAGAGAATTAAAATAATTCGATTTTTTCTTGCTTGGCGTTGATAAAGAAGAACTCACCATCTTTCTTGGCGGAGATGAGGTCAAGGCCTTCATCGTAAGATGGATGGAGGTATTCATATTTGAACGGGATGAGGACATTGCCTGCTATATCGACAATACCAGCTTTGCCATCCTTACGTGCCAAGAAATAGTCACCTCGACACCAAAGCCACTCAAATTTTCCAAACGGGATAATCCAATCACCATTGATGTTAATGACTCCGTACTCTTCCTCTTTTTCTACTAGGAAATGAGTGTCACATCCACCGTAATTAACATGCGTAAATTGAGCAGGAATTAATACCTTTCCATTCAAGTCTCTTACACCCCACTTATACAAGTCTTCAGCAAAAGCAAGGTAATCTTCTGTCAAAACTTTCAGAGGCTTATAACTGCACTTATGGTGGTCAAGCGGATCAATCGTATCAACACAAGGGGTTTCGTCCTCCAAAATTTCCGCTTGGGATTTCTGGCGAGGTTCCACTTCCGGTTTCTTAACATATTGCTGCTTAATTACGTCAAAATAGCGGAATTCATTTTCTCCGCGTCTGATGCTGAAAAATATCGTTGGATGCTCACGTACCTGCAAAATAGTGTGACGCAGACCATCGTTCCAAACGACTTCCCCTTTGCGGTTAATAAGCCCACGATACAAGCCTTGCCCGTCTTTTGCCTTGAACTCTGCGTACTCGCCGTCAAAGCCGCTAATAGCCCAAAGACCAGGTATATCTCTTACGTTCATGCGTGGAATTTCTTATAGTAGTTATGATAATTATCCATGAGGTGGCAGATGTTATCTTTGCCGACCGGATTGGATGATTGGATGGCGTACGCGGGGATATCGCAGTTGTGCTGAAGGCAATAATCCACAACATACTTGGCGCAGTCGTAGCCGGTACGTTCATCGTAGCTGTCTTCTCCAAGATCATGGTCGAAGCAGATGCCGTCGGGCAAGCCGTGTTGGTCTATGAAATCCATAAACTCATCCACGGATTGAAGCCAAACGACGTCCACGTCTCTGCCGATAGGTGAGAACACCAGCCAATCCGTCCGAGTATCGAACGGATCGCGGCAGTCATCCAACCAAATGAGGGTTTTCATTAGAATACTTTTACTTCTTCTTGTTTTGCGTTGATGAAATAGAAACGTCCATCTTTGGCAACTGCTATTTCATCTAATCCATAGGCTTTATGAGCGCTAATGTGGTCGTAAATGGCAGGGATTATCAAATTGCCTTTTGCGTCCATGTAACCCCACTTGTTTTCTTTGGTATGGAAAATGTGTACTCCCAACTCTACTTGATATCCTACATAAGGGTGCTCAAACGGTATGATAACTTTTCCATCAAGGTCAAGATAACCATTCAATCCATTTTGGTCTTTAACGCTGATTTGATCTCTCTTGGGATTGTTGGCGATTCCTACGGATGAGAACGTTGCAGGAACTATAACATTACCCTTTTCATCCATAATTCCAAATAGTTCTCCGTCCTTGAAAGCACAACGTTTGGGCGCACACCAAAACTCTGCATTTTTAGGTAATTCCGGTTCCGGAGTGATTGGTAATTCCGGTTTTGCGACTTCTTTTCTTAAGGCAGCGTCATAGTAAGTTTGCTTGCCTGAACCATCGCACATTTGGAGAATATAAATATCATCAACAATATGGCCTGCTATTTCCCAGTTGTCTGCAGGGAGCACGATTTCACCCTTGCGGTTAATGATACCAGTTTTGCCATCCTTGGTGTCGAATACTGCAAAAATGCCATCAAATGCCCAGATTTTCTTGAGGTTTTTCACTTCTTGAATGTTCATAATTGATTAGTTTTTTTTGAGGGTTAATAAATATGCTTCTTTCAAAAATCGCTGCAAAGATAGCACTCGAGAGTGCCGAATTGCGGCAGAGTTGGAGAAAATCTTCACTTTTTAGTGATTTTTCTCTATTTCAGTAATGACGCCCTGACGAATCCACCAGATGACATAAGCAAGGAAACGGACTCCTTGCGACTCGTCAAAACTCTGTGCAGCCTGTACAAGACCTTTTGTGCCAGCACTAATCAATTCAGGCACTTCTACACCTTTGTTTTGATAATTCTTGGCAACGGAAACAACGAAACGGATGTTCCCTTCAAGAAGTTCAGCCAAAGCATCAAGATTGCCATTTTTGATTTGGCGAACAAGATTCTTCTCTTGTTCGTCGGTTAGCATACCGTTGCTCTCTTGCGGCAGAGAAGCAGATAACTCTTTTAATTCTTTTGTTGTCGGTTTCATGATTGGTGGTAATAATAATATAATAATGAACACGCGCATGTGTGATATTTCTCCCGCGCGCGTATAAGGCATTTAAACCCGCGCTAAACGCCAAAATGGGTAAAAAGAACGCGCATGTGGTTTTTCTTCACACGCGCGTATAAGGGATTTAAACCCGAGCAAAACGCCAAAATGGGTTATATTAATGTTTTTAATTCTAGATGCAAGTTATGAATCCCCATGTTACTTCTTAAAATACTGGGATGTGGAATCCCGATGAAAGGTATTCCATTTCGCTCCCAACGATATACGGAAAGAGTTCTGCCTTTAAGATTAGTACTAATTTTTGTAATGATTGGATTCGTGGCGATTTTCTTTTGAATACTATTACTGTACGATATAACCAAATCAGGTCTGTATTTCTCTAATAGAGCATCTAAGATGACTATATCTTTTGCAATCTCTTCTTCGCTAAAAGGAGATGAATCTGCAACTTTCTGCCTGAAACTATTTTGGATAAAAACGGAATACACCACTCGATGCCATAGTTCTCGTCTTTCTTCAACACTAACACGTCTCCCTGTTATATTTAATATCGCACGAGTAGCTTTGTCAAATGTGATAAATTCTTTAGTCTCTACGTTATGTCCTGGTTCTTCTCCTAAGTATTTTCGAATAGCTAGTGGACTTGCGTCTTTTGTAATATCCCAATCAAACCTTCCTTCCGGGTTCCAATCGTCTAAATAGTAACTTTCTCCGAGAATAAGTATTTTCTTGCTAGTAGAATAATAGTTCCTACCTACCCACGGGTAGAAATGTATACCGTTCTCCTCGCAGAAACATTGTAAATCCGGATCAAATTCTTTTTTATATTCTTCTTGCCACATAAAATACTTATAATTATCGCGCGTATAAAGGATTTAAACCCGCGCAAAACGCCAGATGCTATTTTATCCTGTCCCCACAGAATTCTTTGCGACCACAATTTTTGCAATGAGAACCTTCCCATATACTATCAAAGTGGCTCATGGCAGAATCTACAAATCCCGGCTCATCAGTCAATATTCCAGCCTCAAAGTTGCGATTTGCAGACGATTTCATACCCATACCGGCTCCAGTGAGATTCGCAGATCCAATATAGACTAGTTCGCTATCCATCACAATGATCTTCATATGAACACGTGGACATAATCGACGCTCCAAACCTCCCCACAAAGCCGGATATTTATCAAAGTCTTCGCGGAAAGCAGTCCCAGGCTCTTTCGCATGAATCAGGCGAACCTCTACGCCTTTCTTCACCAGGTCATTGAGAATCTGAAGCAGCGGAACTACAACTCCACCTTTCTTCTCTACGTACAAGTCCTTTAGGTCAGCGGTTGCAATCCATAGCAACCGCTTGACCTTCGGAATCTGCGCAATGACTTGGCTATAATGGTCAGTATCGGCAATATATGTGGTCATACAAATAGTTCGCTTACATCAAACCAACTTTCTTTAATTGAGATGTTTCTTCATCAGTAAGGGGTCTCTCTCCTTCTAAGTTTCCATTACTATCAAATTGTCGCATATTAGTACCGACCATAGTAACAAAGTTGTCCTCCCATACTGAAATTACCTTACCTACTTCATCTTTTGTTTTCTCGGCAGTTTTTTCTCCTGTTTCGTTGTAGAATAGGTATTTGTCACCATAGAGAAGAACAAAGAAATGGTCACAAACGTACGTTGGCACAGAGAATTTCTTGTCAACAAAACCTTCAACGATGTCCACGCGCAAGTGCGACTTTTGAGTTGTGACTTGTACGTCTGCATATACAGCGTACATTTTCATTCTTGCCTGTCCCGGCATATGTATCCCATATTCTGAGAATACAACTTTTACTTTCTTAACAGCCATAATTTATTTTTTTAATTCGCTGCAAAGATAACATCTGAGAGTGCCGAATTGCGGCAGAGTGATAAATTATTTTGAAAATTTATTCAACTTCATACTGAGTGCCTTGGTTATCGGGGATGGTTTCCCACAGCGATTGGATGAATGCTTCATCAATGGAATCGTTACCATCCTTTTCGGCTTTCAGCAGGATTTGCTTCCATGCTTCAGCCTCTCCTTTGCACTTGTCTTGCACTTGTTTATAGAGTTCAGTAAGATGAGGAGCGTCAATGGTGCAGTTCTCCTCTCTAAGCATGTGCTGAAGATAGGCTAGGAATTTGGAAATCTCGGTTACGGAGAATTCCTGTAGAGGTTTCCCCAGGAAGCCGATGATTGCATCAACGGCATGCAATAGATGGCGCTCGGGGTCGCCTTGGTACTCAACGAGCCATTCGTTTGCGTTCGTCTCATCGATCTCGAGTTTGTCCATAACGCCCAGTGTCATTTGATTGAAGAACAGGGCTACATGAGGATTGTTAAAAGGTGTTGCCATAAGTGTGTGTTTAAGTGTTATTTCAAAAATCGCTGCAAAGATAATGCTTCAGAGTGCCGAATTGCGGCAGAGAGTTGAAGAAAAATTAAAATTCTTGTTCAAGCATCCACTTTACACCAATTGTACTACCAATAAAACATAGCATCACTAACATATATTCGTCTGCCGGTACATTCAACTCATTCTGTTCCAATTCATCATTGCTTACTTGGAATTCATCGTTGATGAAGTTGAAGAGTCTTACGATTAGTGGAACATTAGCTGTGAGTCGTTGCTGGATACGTACGTCAGTTTTCGGTTCCCAATATTCCCATGCGTCATCTGCACAATACTCAACATCAGTCCAATCTGCACCACAAATAGCAAGATACGTTATTTCGACGGCCTTATCTATGCAATATTGGAAATATAATCCAAGTTGTCTGTTGTCAAGATTTCTTCCTGATTCATGGAGCTCTTTAGCCATATCCTTAGAAATAAAGCTGAACCATCTCGTCATCTTTGCGAGTTCTTCCATAGGAACAGAATTGATAGTGCAACCTGTCAATAATGGGCACCCAATGGAATGTGCTTTCTCAATAGCAAAAGATGCTATATCTTTGTTTCCTTGTTTACTCATAATGGTATTATTAGTTAAATATTTCTCTATAAACACGTTAAGGGTTTGAAACAATTCGTTTTGTTATTTCGATAAATTCTGTTTTGGCTTCATAAGGAGAAGTGATTATTGGATAGTACCAAGCATCCTCTTTAGAAACAAAACCAATCTCAGTTAACACATCGGCGGATACCGATGGTTTATCTGGGCGACGATTACACCATCCGACAATCTGATAACCATTCTCCGCTATCCACATATCCAATGTTATATTCAATCGTAAACATGTAGAGTAGAATACGGAACTTTCTCCATCAGACCAAACCCAAAAACCATTCCAATTTTGCATATCAACCATCTCTTTCTCGAAAACAACTCCATTATGAAATAGCAAGAAGTTAGCGCTGGCGTAAGTCTTTGCCATTAGTTCAATAACACCTTGCGGATGTATACGAATATTATGGTCCTTTGAAAAGTCAAGGTATTTTTCATTATGTATGAGTAGATAGAATGGAGAATTCTCATCTTGATGATTAGCAATGATGTCATCCAATTGTCCATTGCAAATAAACGATTTTATTTGCTCGTCCCTTTTCTCAAATAACACACGCCATTCTGTATTAGAACATAACGTCTTATTGGCCGTACCATTAGACATTGGGTAACCTTTAACACCCCAGGCCAATAGTGCTCGCCGAAGTTTATTGAGGCTATCAGGTGCAATCCACAATTCTTGGATTCTACTATAGAAAAACTCTAACTTGTCTAATGATAATTCGCTCCATTTAACCATCGTTGCAATTTGTCCATCGAAAATTCTAAAGTTCTCTGCCTTGGCAAAAATTTCCTCAATATGGCGACGAACACTTTCGTTATTCTTAAATTCAGACAAGAATGTAAGTTTAGTTTTCTCTTCTTCTACTTCAAATGTAGAAAGATCCAAGAAAGACAAGATATCTTTGGTCGGTAATGCTTTTACCCATTGACAAACTCTATATGCAGGAACATATATCGATTCATTTTGGGAGGAACGAGTCACCTGACGATATCGTCCCATATTATTGAAGAGATGATATATCCGTTGTATTTCCGTACCAGTAGCATCTTGATTCATCCTACAATAAACCATTGTCGGTAAGATAGAATAAAGATCTTTTTGCGTGTAATGCGGTTGTTTATCAGGATACGAGATATTCGATGATGATAGTCTGCTATAGTTTAATTCATACATTCTTCTATATGCGCAAAACCATTCCCAAATATCAGTCATCGGGATAGATGTAGGAAATTTCTCATTATTAATATCTATAGTATGATGCCATTCTGCTTCTGTTTGGCATTCTAAAACCCGTACACAATGGAGAAAAGCGAGCATTCCTTCTGTAGAGGTGTCTATATCATTCAAATGCCGTTTTTGCCAAAACCATGTTTCCATTTCTTCCCAATCTTGAGCTGTATTATGCTCAACAAAAGATCCATCAGTCAATTGTTCCGTCCGACAGTAGCCTTGATTTTTAAGAATGATAACAGGTTTTAGATTCTGGTTGGCAGATAATGGTTCTCCGGTAGTGTTGATTACAACAAACGTTTCTTCACCATTTTGTCTATTCGCCATATCGTAAAATAGGAACTTAAGGTGCTCAACAATAAAGTCTCCTAATTCTTTCATATCCAAACAATTATCCAAGCGCTCTTCTATAGTCTTTAAGGCTTTTAAAATACACAAAATGGTCGGATCGTGTTTATACGAATTTAAAAACCAATACTGTGAATCAATATCCGAATATTTCAGTTTGGTATCTAAGAAATAATGAGTCGTTAAATCGCTTAAGAAGTAGAGAGAACTTTCTCGAATGCCATACATAAGATGCGGTTCTCCATCATCCTCATTTAACTCGAAATTCGAAATGAGAATATCTTGATATCGGTTGTTGGTGTATCTGTTAATGATACCTATGATTAAGAATAACGTTGTCAGGCGCTGTTGTCCATCACATAATTGCAGATGATAGGGCTTCAACCTATCATAATAGCCATATATAAGCCCCATCGTAATATCCTTATCTCTGTCCAAGTTAAGTATACTATCGAGGAATGAACTTACCAGCGAATCATTACTATCGTTGGAATATGGATTACCCCAACAATAGTCTCGTTGCAAATCAGGAATAATAACCTTATCGTTATCTCCCGAAAAAATCTCTTGTAGAGAATATGGCGTTCCGCTAATTAACGTATTCATTGTTCGTATCATTTAATTCAGGGTATTCTTTTTTAAATTCTTCAATCTCTTCTGCTTTTCGCCTCGCTATCTGCTCGGGATTCCAATCTTCCCACCTTACATCAGAGAAAATCATCGTGGTATGAATCAAGTGGCGGCTTTCAAAAGCATCGTCATCCAAATCGGTAAAGAAGTATTCATTCTTTTGTCTAAAATCGGCATCATTGAATTTTGAATTGTCTCTTTTGTATAGTAAGACCAAGTTACCGATACAATGCTCCGTACCATGGTGCTCTTGTTTTGTTACCGGATCGGTCCAAACCATATCTTCGCGCCACAATTTGATATCTGATAAATGCTTTTCATCCAATTCTTTATCTTCCCAATTAAGACATTTACCTTCTTCGTTCTTATGTCCTATTTTTGATTTTGGATAGATATGCTCAAGAGACCTATCTCGCTCAATGCTGAAATTAAATTTTCTTCCTTTATGCTTTTGATCTTGGTTGTCTTGCTTAATATTCTGGCGAAGCAACCATCTATAAGCAACCTCGTAGTTCTGTAAAAACAACAAGTTATTTTCAAGCGCTGTTAAGAAGACCATTCGGGCATCATTATATCTCCTTATATTGTGAGATACGATATCCTCGTGATTTACTCCGATTATTGCCCAATCATAATAACGTTTTAGTTCTGATTCCGATTTGGTGTGCGTTTCTTCATTTTGATTATTCATAGAGAAGAACCATCTTAAAAAGGCAAAACGTGACTCTGTGCTATTGCGGATATACAAAATTACACCAAGATAATTATATAACTTAGAATCGTTATAGACGTCTTCGATGCTTTTTTGAAGAAGTCTCATTTTTCGGAAAACCGCTTTTGCTTGCCGGATATTCTGAGGATAAAGCATTTTGTCGCGGAAATCCTTAAAAGAAATGGCCGAACTATTGGAAACTAATGGTAAAAGCCATCCCAATTGTTTATCGTTCGTTCTAAAGAACTTAGCTATGTTGCTATCTTTCCACCATTGCAACCAGGAATCCCATTCTCGTGCCAAACGACTACGGACTTCCGAATGTTCAGCTTCTTCTATCCTGTCATCTGATAAAGATGCGCATCTTAGCAATTCGGCTTTAATCAATTCTTCATCAGTCATTTTTGCTTTATTACCATTCATCATCGTAAAAACAACCTTGGCTTGCTCTTCCGGAATGATTACAAGTAGAAACTTTACCTTCTCTAAGATAAACGTCTTGAACTTATCTCCATCTATCTCTGTTAATGCCCTCTCGAAGATACGCAAAGTTCTTTTAAAGAAAAACACATCCTGAAAGGCTTCGTAATCACATCTTTCAATAGATGCCATGTCGATTGCTTGGAGAAACTCGTTCGATTGTGTTCTGATTTCGTATCTTATTTTGATATATCCATCATAAGCGAGATATTTGAGTAGTAAATAAAAGAATGTTGTTCTCTGCTGACCATCAACGATGTATATATCATAAGATGCATCATCTCCATGCACAGTTATTCCTTGCAAAAACACATCCGTGCTGTTGTTATATGCATCAATAAGCGTTCGAATTAAATAGGATACAGAATCTTCCTCTTCGTCTTTCTTCTTTTGTCCCCATACATATCCACGTTGGTAATCGGGAATCACGAACTCGCCTTCTCCTTGAAGTAATTGTATGTACTCCAGAAGAGTAATGGCCGTTTTGCCATTCGTTAGTTTAAGTAAAGGATGATTGTTTGATACAGTTGTCATATATATAATTTTACAATATTTCTCTTGCTATCCACGCGCAGGCCTCAGCATCGGCAAGTGCGTGATGGTGGTTTTCTAAGTCATAGCCACAATAACCGGCAATGATATCCAAATTATGATGACCTTCCGGCCAAACTTGTCTTGATTTGAGTAATGTGCAGTCAAACTCATAGTCCGGATAGGCGATGTCATAGGCACGGAATACTGCCTTCAGACAGTTTTCGTCAAAAGCCTTGTTATGCGCCACAAAGGGCACTTCGCCATCTTCAATATAGGGGAAGTACTCGTGAATCTTCCGCTGCGCTTCTGCCCATACTTCAGGGAACTCGCGTTCTTCACAAGTATCATCATAGCACATACCGTTTACTGAACTACATTTCTCATTATAATAGTTCGGTATCGGGCGCACGAGCGAATAAAAATTATCCACCAATTCACCATCTTTGACGATGACAATCCCCATTGAGCAGATACTCGATTGCTCAAAATTTGCAGTCTCAAAATCTATTGCTACGAAGTCTTTCATAAGTTGTTGTTTTTATTTTGCGCTGCAAAGATAACATTTCAGAGTGCCGAATTGCGGCAGAGGAATTGATTATTTATACAATTTATTCATTTCCTTTATTTCTTCCTTGATTTGCTCGCGGAGAGAGGCGGGAGAAAGAACTTCTACATCGCTGCCATGAGAAAGGATTTCCTGACGCAACTCGTAGGTGGGAACGACATAATAGGAGAAGATAGAATAATCTTTTGCTGTCTCCTCTTCTTTCTGCGAGCGATGGAGTGGTAAAGAACGGAAATAAGGCACTTGCGAAGCATCAACTTTTAGCTGAACCAACTCAGGCGAACTATTTAAACCCGTTACTCCGTACGACAATTGGAAATGTCGCGCCACGTCGAAGTCCTCAGGGATTTCGTAAGTCTCGTCCGTGCGCTCCATTGCCTCGAAGCGGTCAAGTGCATAGATGAGGAGTCTGTGATCCGGGTACTCGGACTCCGCCAAGACGTACCAACGCTGCTTGAAGATCTTCAGACCATAAGGCTTAATGTTGAAGGTAGTTGGTTCCGGCTTGGCGAACCCACGGTGGGTCACGCGCAAGACTACTTTATCGCGAATGGCTTCCAAAATGGTCGTCAGGAAGCGCTGACCGGAAGGAACTTCTTCGAAGCTAATATGTTGGCGCAAATGTTGGCCCTCGTTGATGAGATTGTTAACAGCAAATGTGTTGATGAGCCATTTGCGCATAGAGTTGCGCTCTATGTCGCTACGGTCTTCTATATAATAGCCCCTCCATTTATCGTACTCAATAGAAATCTGGAAGAGTTCTTCGATAGCTATACGCCAACGGTGGAAAGTGCGGGGAGGAATACTCATCTCATCTTCACTAAGAAGCGAGCGACACCAGCGACGATCAATCTCGTCTCTTGTAATGTGACCTGCTGAATAAATGGTGTCAATTAACCAAATATACTTATTCAGCAATATGGCAGAGTTTTGCTTTGGCATATTCTTAAAACTTTTGCGCCCCAAAAATTTGCGTGCAAAATTACATTTTTTTTGTGATATATGCAAGAAGGAGGGGGATTTTTTTCGGTTTTTGGGTATGATAGACACGAACAGGCACAAAAAAACGGACCGAAGTCCGTCTTTTATTCCGGTACAAAGGAACAAAAATGGCTATCGAGCAGTTAAGAGAAAAGCCATGTAAAGAGGCAGTGTTAATACATTACCTGTTTGTCCGACATTGTAGTCTCCAAGTTTGAAAGTTTGTGAGATATGATACTATAAATCTTCCTTTTGAGCATGATTATGATATTTTTTCGAACGACTTTTTTGTTCGTTAGTGTATTTTCTCGAACGACTTTTTTGTTCGTTAGTGTATTTTCTCGAACGACTTTTTTGCCGTTATCCGTATTTTCTCAAGCGACTTTCGACTGCAAAGGTACTGCTTTTTTTTGATATGTGCAAGTTTTGGAGTGTGTTTCTCCTTTCTAATCTCAAAATATACGCTCTTGTAGTCTATGAAATTATAATTTTGCGTTTCGTAGACAATTATCAATAGTGTTTCAAGATGCAAATAAGTCGTTCAGTATAACTGTTGTCACAAAATCACGAGAGTACTCATTGTATGTCAATCCAAAGGTAGTGATGAGCACGCTATGTATCGCCATCTTGCGAGGGAGATGTTCAAGCAAGAGGTTCGTTCGGTGAACCAGTTTCTTGTGATATTCCGCATTGACCGTGAAATCTTCGCTATAGAACTTCATCTCACACATATTGACGATATTATCTTTGCGATGGATGAGCATGTCTATCTGCGCTCCTTCCTTATTATCCGTTCCCGGGACAACCCAAGCCGATTGTAGGGAACCGACTCCGGCTATCTGCATAGCATGTTTGATACGGTCGATTTGCCGGAAGCACAAGTCCTCAAACGCGTAGCCACGCCAAGCGTTGATTTTCTGCGACTGCACATTATTCATCCAAAACTCATTGTCAATGCTTTCCTGCCCATCAACAAAACGTAGATAAAACAGACAGAACGGATCAATCAGTTTGTAGTGTGGATTACGTTTACTTTCTCCGAAAGGAACGTATTTGTCAATGAAATCACTTGCGATAAGCGCTTCAAGTAGTCTGGTAAATGTGCCATTATTGTATAGATGCGTGCCCTTGATAATATCTTCGCGGTTGAAACCTTTGCGCCGTGTAGCAAGGAATCGTACAATGCGCATCAGTTCTTCGGGTCTGGAGAAAACAGATGTAAAGAGGTTAGTGAACTCATTATGCAAGGGCGCATTGGCTGCGAAGAAAAGCGCGTCAATATTCTGCGGCAGACTTTTCTCGCGTGCGAAATAATTCATATAATAAGGAATACCGCCAAGAATCATGTTGGCTTGCGCGATGTCGTAACGCGACATTTGGATACCTCTGCTTTTGTAGAAAAGTTCACACTCGGCGAGGGTAAAAGGGGAAAGTTTAATTTCGTAAGTGGTTCGCCCGTAGAGCCCACCATGGTTGTACACAAGGTTATCAAGCATCCACGAATTAGCACTACCGCAAACAACCAGCATCAGGTTCTTGCGATGGCATGCCCAACCGTTCCAAAAACTCTCCAAGGCTGTGATGAAGCCGCTGTGCGGAGTGTCCAACCAAGGGAGTTCGTCGATAAAGACTACTTGGCGCTTGCCGTTGTCTATCTGTTGCAAGTGCATCTCCAACATAAAGAACGCTTCGAGCCAGTTCTTTGGGCAGTGGCTCTTGCGCATACCTTGGAGTTGTAAGGACTGATAAAAATTCTGGAGCTGTTTTTTCAAATTATTGGCTTTGCCTTTTTCGTCAACGGGGCTCAAACCGGCGTGACGGAAAGTGATTTTTCCGCTGAGTGCCTCATCCACGAGAAAGGTCTTGCCGACACGGCGGCGACCGTAGATTGCAACAAACTCTGCCTTGCGGCTTGAATAGACTTTGGATAACTCGTTTATTTCCTTTTTACGTCCTATAATCTCATCCATAATAGCGTATTTATCTGTCTATGAATTTATGGAATTTTGTTTCACAGACAATTATCTCTATCAAAAATCGGTACAAAATTACTACTTTTTTTTCAAATATACAAGATTTGGCCGCTTTTTTCGTTTTTTCTTGTATGATTTAAGGAAAATTGAAGGCACAGGACACTGTGATTGGAACGAAGGAAAAGCACTAAGAAAAAAGCGACAGGTTTTGCAGTGCTTTTTGGGAGGGGCTTGTTTTACAAGGGGAGAGAGAGGGAATAAATGTCGCTACTCGGAGCATTGCCCGAGGACGCAGAAAGCCGCATTTACCTGCGTAGCTATGCCTAAACGCCTTAATAATAGAGAGGCTCTTTAATGACCTTAATGACTCTAAGGACTCTAATAACTTTTATGTCTAACCCTTTAACACCTTAATTAGTATGACTGACAAACTTTCTATTCCGGCGAAGGAGGAGCAGGATCTTCACATCGCCAAACACATTGAGCCGGAGGCACTGCCGGCAATCATTCAACCGGTTATGGCACTGGCGCAGTCCGATGCGGAGAAAGACATGCTGCTGCTCTCGCTGCTGACTGCGGCGGGGAGCTGTATGCCTAATCTCTATTTCCGCTACGGACTGACGGGGAAAAAGTATTATCCGAACTTACAATGTTTTATTGTGGGGTCTGCGGCTTGCGGAAAGGGTATCGCCAATCTCGCGTTGGAGTTAGTGAGCAAAGTGCATGAGGCGCAACCGCTGGTTATTGCCGGGGACTCGTCTTATCCGGGGTTCTACCGCCAACTGGAGAAACAGAACGGGCGCGGGTATATCCACGAGAGCGAAGGTTCGGTTATCACCGATGTATGGCGTTCGTCGGTAGCGAACTACAACACCGCGCTGCGTAAGGCGGCGGAGCACGAACCCATCACCCGCAACCGTGCGAACAACTCTTCCGTCATCGCGTGTCCTCAACTGTCCGTGCTGCTCACCGGCACTTTCAGCCAGTACAAAGCGTTGGTACCGAGTATCGAGAACGGTTATTTCTCGCGGTTGCTGACTTTGATTATCAATGACCAGCAGGCTTTTAACCATCAGTATGTGGAGCCGGGCAGCGGGAGTAACGGCGTGATGCGCGTGGCTGCGGAGCGGTTGTACGGGCTGTACGAGCAACTGTATTTTGCTAAACCCATGGAGTTCCGGTTGAGCGACGAGCAACGGGCACGTCTGGGACAACACTTGGAGAACGCATATCCCATGCTGATGCGGCTGTTGGGCTCTAATTTCCACTCCGTGGTATTGCGTATGGCGGTTCAAATCGAGCGGATGGCGATGATATTGAGCGCGTTGAGAATACAGAGTACAGACCGTTTCACAGACAGAATACAGACCGGATTACATTGTTCGGATGCGGATTATCAGACGGCTGAGATGATCGGGAACAAGCTGATGCTGCATATGGCGGCGGCGTACCGGATGATTAAGGGAACCGAACAACCATCCGTCCCAGCCATCCAACCCATCGACCAACGCCAAATGCTACTCTCCCTCCTTCCCGCCGAGTTTGAGACAAAGACCCTTCTGGAGGAAGCAAAAGCACAAGGAATACCCAGAAGTACTGTTTTTAGATGGAATGACATCTGGGTACAACAAGGGAAAATCGTCAAACTTCAGCATGGGATATATAAAAAAGCGATATGAGACTTTGGGACTATGAGACTTTCCAAAGTCCCAAAGTCTCATAGTCTCACTACAAAAATACAATGTTAATTACAGGCGAATGCTATTCGCCGCCCCTAAAATCGTTAGTTGTTCTTATATATTCTTAGTCATCTGTTATCCATTTTCGGGGGTATTACCTACCTCCATACAGGTTATCCCCTAACAATTTAACACTTTAACAATTATATGGCACATTACATTCCTACAGCCGGTTTTGAGTTTTTCACCGGCGCATTGAGCAAGAAGAAAAAACAAGCTCACCGTTTAGTCACCCGAATCAAGTCAGTCAAAGACCCGATTACAGGCGAGGTGGTGGGTTATGGAGCGAAGGAGATCTACGCGCAGGATCCGCGTGATTATAAGGAGCACCCGCTAACGCAGGGCGAGCAGCACCAGCGCGCCAAATGGCGCGAAGCCTGCCGTGCTGCGAGCGCCATTCTCCGCGACAAGAGTCATCCGCGGTACATGGAGCTGTATGAGAGATGGCGCGCGCAGCTGACGGACAAAGAACCGATGCAGTTCCCTAATTTCGTGCGGTCGGTATTAGCGAAAGAATTATAAGAGTTGGCGCATTATAGCAATAGGCGGTTGAACTCTTTGGGAACAGGGGACTCAAAGCGCACTTTCTTCTCCGTCACGGGATGGATGAACTCCAGCACTTTGGCATGCAGGCAAAGGCGGTCAATAGGGCTGGATTCATTGCCGTGCCCGTACTTGCGATCGCCTACGACGGGGCAACCTTTGGAGGCGAGATGGACACGGATCTGGTTGGTTCTTCCGGTCTCCAGATGGAGTTCGACGAGGGAATAAATTGATGTACAAAGGGACGATGTACGATGTACGAAGGATTCTTGCTCTGATGCCTGATGGCTGACGCGAAGCGTTTTATAGTTGGTGATGGCGATGTCGCCTCCGTCGTCCACCGGCGAGGAATAGACTACGGCATTGCGTTTGTCTTCCGTCAGCCAAGTGGTGATCTTTCCTTCGCGCGGTTCGAGTACTCCTTCGGCGAGAGCAATATAGGTGCGGTCGGTCACCAACTGGCGCCAATATTCGCGCATGTAATGCTGCAACTCCTCGGAACGGGCGAAGACGAGCAGACCGGATGTCTCGCGGTCGAGACGATGGACGACGTAGATATTTGCGCGCGCGTTCTGTTTTTTTACATACGCGCGGAGAATGGACATGACGGTTGTCTCCGAGCTGCCCGGCGTAGAAGCGACGGTGAGGAGTCCCGGTTGCTTGTTGACCACAATGAGGTCGTCGTCCTCATAGACGATTTTGAGTTTAGGGTGGGTGAGTTGGCTGTTGCCGCGTCCGGACGAGACGGTTACTATATCGCCCGGTTTGAGGGCAAAATCATGCCTTGTCTGGATGCCTGCGCCTACTTTGACGCGGCGTTGACCCAGTAATTGTTTTACGGACGAGCGAGCCATGCCGCCCATCTTAGCGATCAGAAAGTCCATGAGCGCCATCGGCTCTGTGACTTTTAATACAGTATCTGCTTTGCGTTTCATTTTCTTATAAATTTGAGCCATCCCATGTTCTCGGGTTTGGTGGCTTTGAACCATGCGATACCTGCCGTTCCGTTGATGACCAGGAAGAAGGTGAACAGGACGATGGAGAAGATATTTCCCAGCAGGATGAATAGCCCGATGCCGGCGAGACTGTAAATCAGCCAGTAGATCCACGAGTCGGTCTTTCGATAGATGAGCCAATAGTTCGCCAGGAAAGAGGACGAGATGAGAAGTCCGTTGAGGACTAACCCCACCCAGACCCTCCCCTCAAGGGAGGGAGTTAAGGAACCATGATTGACATAGTTCATAATTATAAGATCTCCTGCGGTGATGAAAATGAGCATTGCGACGGATAAGATCAAGCGAGGAGTGTCCAGAAATTTCGGTTCGAACGAAGCACCTCCGTCGTCTTTCGAGCGGCTCCATTTGTATATCGACATCATCTGGAACGGAATGAAGACGAAGAAATAGAGGAAAGTGCTGTCATATTGCTCTTGCAGCAGGAATTGTATTCCCAGCAGAAAGGACATAACGATGCCGGCAAAAAAGCCGGTGTAGTTCTTCGGGTCGCGGACGGTCAGGATATATGCCACGCCGATGATAGAGGCAGGGATACCAACCAACCAAGCCGTATCTTCCCACTTCAGCAAATGCAGCGAGGGGAAGAAAAATTCTATGGTCCATAACAGACCCAATAATGCTCCGAAGAGGATGACGGAGACGATGGTGTTGCGGCCGAGTGCGCGCCAAAGAGATGTGTTTTGCATAGCTGTTTCGTGTTATCGATATGCCGAGATGTCGAAATATCGAGATATTCTAAAAGTAAAAACAACAAGGGGCAGACCAATGTCCGCCCCTTGAAAACTCTCGCATTACTTGCGTGTGCGATTGCCATAGCGAGACAAGAATTTGTCCACGCGACCGGCGGTGTCCACCAGTTTCGATTTACCGGTGTAGAACGGGTGACTCGTGTTCGAGATCTCAAGCTTGATCAGCGGATACTGAACGCCGTCGATTTCGATGGTGTCCTTCGTAGCAGCAGTAGAGCGGCTGAAGAACTGAGTACCGTCAGACATATCTTTGAAAACTACTACGCGGTAGTTCTCCGGATGAATTCCTTTCTTCATAAGTCTTCTTCTTTAAACATTAAACTTTAAACGTTACGTTACTCAGCTACTACGTTTAGCTCACTTTCTTGTCGATCAGGATCTCCTGTGCTTTGAGAGCGTCAGAGATGTTCTGGGTGGTAACGGTACCGAAGATCTTTCCGTCCTCGTTGGCTTTAGCCTTGAGTTCGATAACAGTCTCAGCGAGTTTAGCCTCCAGTGCCTGTGCGTCAGCCAGCAGTTTAGCTGCTTTGTGCGCCTGCTGTTTCAGGGTCTCAGCCAACTGTTTGCGGTTAGCCTCGTTTGCGATGACAGCAATCTTCTGCGGCAGGAGATAGTTACGTCCGTAGCCGTCACGTACTTTAACGATGTCGTTTTTGAAACCCAGATTAGCCAGGTCTTGAATCAGAATTACTTCCATTTTCTTTCCTTTCAGTTAATCGGTTTAACAATTATTTCATCATGTCGGTTACGTAAGGCAGCAGAGCCAAGTGGCGTGCTTTCTTAACGGCTTGTGCCACTTTGCGCTGATACTTGAGCGAAGTACCGGTGATACGGCGCGGCAGGATTTTGCCTTGCTCGTTGAGGAACTTCTTGAGGAACTCAGGATCTTTGTAATCGATGTACTTGATGCCGGATTTTTTGAAGCGGCAGTACTTTTTCTTCTTCTGGTCCGTACCTTGCGGAGTCAGATAGCGAATTTCGTCATTCTGTGCCATGATTAAGCCTCCTTTTTAGAATTGTTACGACGCTTCTCAGCGTACTCAAATGCGTACTTGTCAAGACGCGTTGTCAGGAAGCGGATAACACGCTCGTCACGACGGAACTCGGTCTCGAGGGTAGCGATTACAGCGGGCTCAGCATCAAACTGAAGGATGAAATAGAAGCCCGAACTTTTACCTTGGATAGGATATGCGAGTTGACGCAGACCCCACTCCTCACGATTCAGGATGGTACCGCCATTCTGGGTGAGAAGATTCTCGAATTTTTCTACAGCCTCCTTTGTCTGCGGCTCAGACAAAACGGGAGTTAACACGAAGGCTGCTTCATAATGATTTACCATTGTAGTAAATTGTTAAATTTAATTTGTAATAATAGTTATTCTAGTTTAACCAGTCGAACTAGTCAATCCAGGTATTTCTTTTTCAGTCGAAAAAGCGTGCAAAGGTACTGCTTTTTTCTGAAATAACCAAATATTTTGGCGAAAAAATGCTGAAAAAGATGTTTTTTATCCTTGCATTGCCTGCAAACGGTTCTGCATCTCCAGCATCTCGTCCCGCAAACGGGCTGCCATGTCGAAATCGGTTGCTTTGGCTGCAGCGAGCATCTGCTTGCGTTTGTTGTCGATCGCTTTCTCCAGCGCTTTGGCGTCCATGTGTTGCCAGTCCGCTGTCTTCCAACTCTCGCGGATAGCCGTCTCTACGCGCTGCTTCTCCGCCTCCGGATCTTTGTAGAGCGAGGCAAGAGCAGAGGTATTGATCTCTTTCTTGATTGCCGTTGGGGTGATTCCATGCTCGGCGTTGTAGCGCATCTGGATCGTGCGGCGACGGTTGGTCTCGTTGATAGTGGCTTGCATCGCCGGCGTGATCTTGTCACCATAGAGGATCGCTTTGCCGTTCACATGCCGCGCGGCACGTCCGACCGTCTGGGTCAGGGATCGTTGGTCGCGCAGGAAACCTGTCTTGTCGGCATCAAGGATTGCAACAAGGGAGACCTCCGGCAGGTCGAGCCCTTCGCGCAATAAATTTACGCCGACAAGCACGTCGTACTCGCCCCGCCGCAGATCCTCCATGATCTTGACTCGCTCGATCGTGTCTATGTCCGAATGGATATAGGCGGACTTGATGCCGTATCGCCGCAGGTACTCGTCCAACTCCTCCGCCATCCGTTTGGTCAGGGTGGTCACGAGCACTCGTTCGTTGCGATGGATGCGTGTCCTGATCTCGTCCATCAGGTCGTCCACCTGGTTCTCCGTCGGACGCACTTCGATCTCCGGATCCAGCAATCCGGTCGGACGGATCAGCTGGTCTATCACGATACCTTCCGAGCGGTTTAACTCGTACTCGTCCGGCGTGGCGGAGACATAGATGGTCTGACCGGTCTTCGCTTCGAACTCGTCGAACTTCAGCGGTCGGTTGTCGCGTGCGGCAGGAAGCCGGAAACCGTAGTTGACCAAGTTCTCCTTGCGCGCTTTGTCGCCGCCGTACATACCGCGGATCTGCGGCACGGTGACGTGGCTCTCGTCGATCACCAGCAGCATGTCGTCCGGGAAATAATCCAGCAGGCAGTAAGGCGGTGTGCCTTCTTCGCGTCCGTCGAAATAGCGGCTGTAGTTTTCCACGCCGGAGCAGTATCCCAACTCGTCCAACATCTCCAAGTCGTATTTGACGCGCTCCTCCAGGCGGTTGGCATAGAGCTCTTCGCCCAGGTCCATAAAATACTGAATCTGTTTCGCCAGATCGGCTTTGATCTGCTCTTTGGCAGCAGCTATACGTTCGGCGGAGGTGAGGAAGATCGTTGCGGGCGAGAGGTTGTAGTGCTCAAACTCCTCAATCACTTGTCCGCTGATCGGGTCAATCGTCAGGATAGCATCTATCTCGTTGCCGAAAAACTCGATGCGGACGATGTAGTCGGCATACGCCAGCGCAATATCAATCGTGTCTCCTTTCACGCGGAAGCGCCCGCGCGCTAATTCTATATCATTACGCACGTATTGCGCGCCCACGAGTTGTTTCAGCAAATCGTCCATCTGCATCTGCTCGCCGCGACGCAGTTCCACTACGTTGGCGGTGAAATCCTGCGGGCTGCCGAGACCATAGATACAGCTGACAGACGAGACGATAATCACATCCTTTCTTCCGCTCAGCAACGCTGCTACGGCGGAAAGCCGGAGACGGTCAATCTCTTCGTTGATGCTCAGATCCTTGTCAATATAAGTGTCGGTGGAGGGAATATAGGCTTCCGGCTGGTAGTAGTCGTAATACGAAACGAAATACTCTACCGCGTTGTGCGGGAAGAACGCCTTCATCTCGGAGTACAGCTGCGCTGCAAGGGTCTTGTTATGGCTCATGATCAGGGTAGGGCGGTTGACCTCTTTGATCACATTCGCAATCGTGAATGTCTTTCCGCTACCCGTGACGCCCAGCAAAACCTGCGCAGGCGCACCGGCATTCAGACCCGCCACCAGTGCTTCTATCGCCTGCGGCTGGTCTCCGGTTGGTTTATATGGAGATTCGAGTTTGAACATATTAAATCATGTTATAATACTACTAATTTGATAATCACATATCTTTTAGAGATAGCCCCACAGAAGAGATAGCATATTTCTTGAGTTCCCGTGTGGCGACAAGGAATGTATTCGTACGCTGTTCCAACAGAGGCAAGTCCAATTCTTTTTCGTTGCGTTTGATTTCATAGAAAACGGCTTTCTTTGTCAACTCATTTATTGCTATCAGGTCAATCTCATCTTCTCCGTTCCGGCTCCACCAATTATCTATCTGCGTGTATTGTTTTTCCTCGATTAATTTGTCTTTGAAATAGCGTTCCAGCATCTTGCCCGAGAAGGTTTCGTAATCGCGCTCCACAATTTCCCGCAGGGCATCAAAGGCATCAATCTCCAACATATAATTGTACTTGAAGATGAAACGGAACCAGAAACTAAGGAAGTTATCATCAAGCCGGTACCGCACATTGCTGTTTGTCTGGGAGAACATCGGTTTGTGCTTTCGGATAATACCATACGTGTCCTCCAACATGCTGAGATAACCGCCTATTTCCCGGTTGACCAAATCTTCTATTTGGCTTCGCTGGCTATGTCCGGTAGCGATAGCCGAAAGAATGGAGAAATAAATCCCGTAATCCTTACCAAACTCTTCGATGAGCAGGTTTTTACCTTCCGAGAGGAATATCGAGTCTGGTTGGATGATGGTTTCTATCATCTTCTGCCGTGTAGTTGCTCCTTTCTCCATCAGTAGTTCCACATATTTGGCAACTCCTCCGGTAAAACTATATAGAGCCAACAGATCGTCCGCGGTATGCTTCGCGTTGAAGGTATAGAGAATCTCTTTGAGCACAGAAGGCGTAAATCGGTTCAGTTTCATCATCGCCGTCTGTCGGTTATAGAGGGGCTCCTTCTTGTCTTCAAAAATTTTATGAATCATCGATTGTACCGAACCGCCGACGATGAGGTTGATATGTGCCTCATTCTTATTGATGTCCCAAATCCGCTGCATGTCGCTATACACCGACGGATTGATTTTCAAGAACTCCTGAAACTCATCGATAAAGAGGGTTATCGGGCGTTGCTTGGCTAACTGCATAATATATTCGAATATATCCGCAAAACGGATCACCCGCCCTAACATCGGCATGCCAAGTTTGGTCTCCATCTCTTTCTGGAATCCCTCACATAACTCGCTTTCTGCTTTTTTGCTTACGAAGAAATAGAGGAACGGTTGTTCCTTGTAAGCATGGAAAACAAGCGATGTTTTTCCGATACGTCTTCTACCGGTCAGCACCGTGAACTGCGCATGTTGCAACGACTGATTTTGAATCTGTTGCAGGGATTCCGTTTCCCGTGTCCTGTCAAAGAATTGCATATCCTATAAATTTGTAATCTGCATTTCCGAAATGGTCATTACTTTTTAAATCCGCTGCAAAGGTACTGCTTTTTTTTGATATATGCAAATTTTTTTCAACAAAAAAACGCCCCGAAGGACGTTTTCATTTACCATTTGGTCATTGCGTTTAGCATTACTTAGCCCTACGCTCTTGGATGCGGGCTTTCTACCGTACTTGTTCACCGTGATGCTCTCAATGAAGGGGCTGTCCATCGGGAAGATACGCTCAACACCGATGTTTCCGCTCATTTTGCGAACCGTGAAGCGCTTCTTGTCGCCGCTACCGTGGATGCAGATTACATCGCCGCGGAACTCCTGTACACGCTCTTTGTTACCCTCTTTGATACGGTAACCAACTGTTACCTGGTCTCCTGCCTTGAATGCAGGGAATTCTTTCTTCTCGCCGGCAAAAGCTTGCTCAGCTACTTTAATCAAATCCATTTCGTCTTGTTCTTTTTATGGATTCCAACATTACACATCGGGCATATACTACTATTCGGCATTCAGCTCTCAGCTCTCAGCCTAATGCAATCGCCAGAGGCACGATATGTGCTCTCCGCAATGCGGAAAAAGCGTGCAAAGGTACTGCTTTTTTTTGAAATGGCAAAATTTTTGTGCAAAAAAATGCAAAAAGCAATGATTTATTTGTCTGTACGAAATATTTTTCGTATCTTTGCATGCTAAATGTGCATGTGATGAAGCGCGTGTTGTACATATTGGGTGTGATGCTTGTAGCGGTGTTGATTGTCTGCGGCATGTTTCTCGCTGCTTTGTCGAGCGACAGAGTGGAGACGGCTGCTGTGCAATTGGCTACGGCGGAGCTGTCGCGTACGCTCGGCACGAACGCGCGGATAGGAGGTGTCGAATACCGTTTTCCTGCGCGGTTGACGATCCGCGATATCTACTTGGAGGACAGGCAGGGAGACACCCTCGCTTTTGTGGGTGAAGCCTTCGCCCAGTTCTCGCCCCTCGCGCTCCGGAACGGCGAGATACGCTTCTCGCATGTCCGGCTGAAGGATGTGCTGGCGGATGTCCATCGCTTGCCCGACAGCACGTGGAATTACCAGTTTCTGGTTGACGCATTCGCCTCCGAGGAGCAGGAGGATAAAGGTCCGTTTAACAGCCTGATAGCGGTTAAGGACGTGCAGCTTGATAATATCCGTCTGCGCTATGAAGACTATGAGGCTTTTGTCCCGCATGCTTCGGCTGATCTGCATCAGTTGAGCGCCAAGACGCTGGATGCGGAGATCTCCGATCTGGCGGCTACGGTCATCCGTCGCTCGTCACCCGTCACCGGTAACCCATCACCCCTCCCCTTCATCATAGAGGATTTGGAGGCGCACCTCATCGCCGGCGACTCCCTGCTCCGTATTCCTTCAATCATGGCTCGTCTGCCCCAGTCGAGGCTTGATATCAGTGAGATTGAATTGCGTGTCTCGGCTGACGATGCTATTTTGTCTGCCCCCTTCCGCATCGACGCCCAATTGGTGCCGGCTGACATAGCCCTGTTCGTTCCGGCGGTGAAGACGCTCAAACGCCCGATCGCTCTTGCCGGTACGGTCAGCGGTTCGGTGGATTCGCTGGCTTTCGGAGACATGGCGGTTCGCTATAACGGGAAAAAGATAATAGAGGGCGATATTTCCGTTACGGGACTACCGGATTTGACAAACCCCTTCTTGCGGGCGAACCTGACGGATGTGCATACCAATGCTGCCCAGCTCCAAGATTTCCTCTCGCAGTTGAACGGACGCCCTGTCCGTCTGCCGAAAGAGGTGCACCGTCTGGGCGACATCCACTATCGCGGTCTGGCGCAGGGCCGGTTGCATGACTTGACGCTCCATGGCGCTTTCCGAACCGCACTTGGTGCCATCTCTACGGACGGTACTTTCCGCTCCGATTCGCTCTTTGAACACATGGTCTATAATGCCCGTGTGGTAGGACGGAATTTCCGGCTGGGTAAGATGCTGGACGTTCCCGAACTGGCAAAGGTGACGCTGGATATGTCTTCTAAAGGCAATATAGACAACGGAGTGTTCTCCGGGGATGTCAAGGCCCATGTGCGGGAGTTCACGTATAAAAACTACACGTATGCCGATTTGCGTATCGATGGTGCGCTGCAGCCGAAGCGTTACCAAGGCAAGTTCGCTATCAACGACCCCCATCTGAATATGGCGTTTGACGGCGTGGTGAATCTGCGGGAACAGGACCCGGAGGTGAATTTCAATCTCCGTTGCCGCCATTTCGACACATCGCCTCTCTTGGCGGGCAGTCCGCTTCGTACGTCCTTCGCCTTGGCGGTGGATATGAATGGTAAGCGGGCGGACGAAGTGTCCGGCTATCTGGTGCTGGATTCGCTTTTCCTGGCTACCCAGCGCGATTCGGCGCTGATGAAGCAGATGACGCTGCTCGTCTCTGCCGATGCGACGAACAGCAAGGCTATCACCCTTCGCTCCGATTATCTGAATGCCCAGTTGGACGGTATCTTCCGCTATGCGGATATCGTGCCGGCTTTCATGGCAATGGCGAACCATTATCTGCCGGCAGCAGTGGATGCTCCGAAGCAGAAGTGGCAGCCTGTCTCTTTCCGTCTGCGTGCGGACGGGTCGGAGCTGAGCCATGTGCAGCATCTGTTCAACGCGCCGTTTACGCTCTCCGATAGCCCTTTGCTGCGTGCGGAGGCAGACCTCGTGCCGCGGGATTTAGCCCACTCGCCGTTCTCTTTCTTGTTCTCTGTTCCGAGTGCAGCAGCAGGCGGACGTCATATCCGCAATATAGCTGTATCGGTGAATACGCCGGGCGACCAACTGGCATTGGATGTGTCGGCGGAAGCGGATAGTATGAAGACATCCTTGGCTTGCCAAGCTTTCCGGGATACGCTGATGACCCATATCGCGTTCTCTTCGTTGATCACTCGGCCCGAAGAGACTGCGGAACCCCAAACGCTTCGCGAGAAACAGCAGGCGATGCTGGCGGAACAGCGCGCAGGGGCTTATGGCGGAGACCTGCATTTTCTGACTCATTTCGACCGGTACAAGAAGGCGCCGCTGGTAGATCTCTTCTGTCTGCCCGGTATGGTCATGCTTCGCGACTCGGTCTATACGCTGGGCGAGAGTAGGCTTACTTATTGCGCCGCAGATACGACCTTGGCGATCGAACATTTCCTCTTTGAGGGTGCCGGTCAGCATCTCTATGCGCATGGAGTAGGATCGCGCAGAGCGTCCGACACGCTCTCTGTTGATCTGCAGAAGATTGACGCGTCGTATGTGGTGCCGTTTATCTTGCCGCAAAAAACGATCATGTTCAATGGTCTGCTTACCGGAAGCGCAGACATCACCTCGCTTTTCCGCCGGCCACAGATCAACACACAGATTCATATTGACGACATGGGGCTTAATAACTGCATCTTCGGTCCTGCCGAAGTGGATCTGCATATTACCGATTCGTTGGCGTTCCATGCCGATGTGTTCAAACCCCATATGCCCTCCGCCCGCCGTGTGGCGCTGGATGGCAAGGCGCTCTTTGATGGCTCCGGCATTTGGGAACTGGATATGATGACCGACTCGGTTCCGCTGGATTTTATCAACCATTGGACTTCTACCGTTCTGCGCGATCTGGATGGTCACGGCTCCGGTCATGTGGTAGTGGGAGGCAAGAAAGGAATGGTCTATGTCTTGATTCAGGAGCAGGCGCATAATGCCCATCTGACGCTTCCGTGGACAGGCGCACGATACACGATCGAGTCCGATTCGATCCTCATGGATACGACGGCGATTATCTTCCCCGATGTGCATCTCACGGATGCGGAGGGACATCCTGTGCGGGTAAAAGGAGCGGTTCATCATGACCAGTTCCATGATTTTGTGCTGGCGCTGCATGTCGATTGCACGGATGCGCTGGTCTTCGATTCGGACGAGCAGGGAGAGATGCTACGCGGTAAAGTGTATGCTACCGGACATGTGGATGTCACGGGACATGAATCGAATATCGTGGTGGCGGCTGATGCGCGTACATCGAAGAACTCGCGATTCCGTCTCTCGCTGGATAATGCTTCGTCGGCGTACGAATCGTCGTTTGTCCATTTCCTGTCGGAGGGGGACACGATTGAGATTAACCCGGATGACACGGTCTATCATACGATCGAGACGGCGCGACCGGAGCGTTGTCTGGTGAAACTCAATCTGGATCTCAACCCCTTGCTTCTCTTCCAACTCGTCTTGGGCGAGCGGAACGGCGACATGATCCAGGCGCGGGGAACGGGTGCCCTGCAACTGACGTATGACACCAACTCCGGCGATGTGTCTCTTTTCGGAACGTACGATCTGGAGCAGGGGACGCTCTCTTATACCGTCGGCAATGTGATCCGTAAGGAGTTTACGGTGGGCGAAGGATCCAAGATCATCTTCTCCGGCAATCCCTCTAACCCCCAATTGGATGTAACCGCCAAGTATCGCGTTACGGCGAACTTGCGGGATCTCTTTGGCGACGACGCCTCCCAGTTAGCTACTTCGCGGTCGAATATACCGGTGCTGACCTGCCTGCATATGACGGGTCCGCTGAATAATCCGATTCTCTCTTTCTCGCTGGAGTTCCCGCTTTCGGATCAGGCTATCCAGCAGCAAGTCCGCCAGATCATCAATACCGACGAGATGTTGATGAGGCAGGTGATTTACCTCTTGGTCTTCGGGCGGTTCTTCACACCGGATAATATGAATACCCAATATGCGACGACGCTGAACTCCACCTATTCGCTGCTCTCTTCTACGGTCACGGGCCAGATCAACGCGTGGCTCTCCAAACTGACCAATATGCTCACCCTCGGTGTGGCGATTCGTACCGATGGAGAAGGGGCTTCGGCGAGCCAGGAGTACGAGGCGCAGTTCCAATTGCAACCGGTGGATCGATTGGTAATCAACGGTAATGTGGGCTATCGGTATAATGATATATCGAACCAGCCTTTCTTCGGCGATCTGGATGTGGAGGTGCTGCTGACGGAAGACGGCCAGCTGCGGCTTAAGGGCTACACCCATACGGTCGATAAATATTCGCTCCGCCAGGCTTCAACGATCCAAGGTGTCGGACTCGTCTGGAAGATCGACTTTTAAAAGTTTACAATTTACAATTCAAAATGCACAATTATTAAGTAAAATGAAAGAGGGAAATGTCATCGAGCAAAAAAGTAAAGCATTTGCACTGAGGATAATAAGTTTATATCAATGGTTAAGTACTCAAAAGCATGAGTATGTTCTTTCCAAACAAGTTTTACGATCTGGTACCAGTATTGGCGCGAATGTTAAAGAAGGAGTTAGGGCGCAGAGCACTCCTGACTTTATTTCTAAATTATCCATAGCACTAAAAGAAGCTGAAGAAACAGAATATTGGTTAGAACTTTTGCACGAAAGTAATATACTTGAACAAGATCTATATAATAGTGTATATTCTGAAAATAAGGAACTATTAAAAATACTAACATCTATCATAAAGACCACCAAAACAAATAATGGCATGGAATTATGAATTGTGCATTGTGCATTGTGAATTGTGAATTATCAAAAAAAACAGCGCCTTTTGACGCTGCTTTTTTTGATCAATGTCTTTCGGGGCGCGGACCACGGCGCTCAGGACGCGGACCTCTGTCCAGACGTGCGCCGTCGCGGTCGCCACGAGGTGCGCGGGCAGGACGCTCCGGCTCCTGATAGCCTTCCGGCTTCTCTTTCAGCGCACGGGCGCTCAGACGGAACTTACCGGTCTTCGGATCGATCTCCAGCAGTTTGATGCGGATATGATCGCCTTCTTTGATTCCGGTCTCTTCCATCGTCTCATAGCGCTTCCAGTCGATCTCGCTGATATGCAGCAGACCTTCCTTACCCGGCATGAACTCTACGAAGCAGCCGTACGGCATCAGCGATTTGACAACAGAGTCGTACACTTCGCCTACTTCCGGCAGAGCAACGATCGCTTTGATCTTAGCGATAGCGGCTGCCATCTGTTCGCCGTTGTTGGAGGCTACCTCTACCTTGCCGCCCTTCTCGTCTTCGTCGATCGAGATCACAGCGCCGGTCTCAGCCTGGATGCCTTGGATGATCTTACCGCCCGGGCCTATCACAGCACCGATCATATCTTTCGGGATATAGAACGAAGTGATACGCGGAGCGTGCGGCTTCAGGTCTGCACGCGGTGCCGGCATGCACTCCAGGATCTTACCGAGGATGTACATACGTGCCTCGTGCGCCTGAGCGAGCGCGTTCTCTAATATCTCATAGGAAAGACCGTCTACCTTGATATCCATCTGGCAAGCTGTCAGACCGTCCACAGTACCCGTGGTCTTGAAGTCCATGTCGCCGAGGTGATCCTCGTCGCCGAGAATATCGGAGAGGATAGCGTAGTTCTTACCTTGGTTCTCCGAGATCAGACCCATTGCGATACCGCTCACCGGTTTTTTCATCGGTACGCCGGCATCCATCAGGGCGAGGGTACCTGCGCATACGGTAGCCATGGAGCTGGAACCGTTGCTCTCCAGAATATCGCTTACTACACGTACGGTATAGGGGAAGTCTTCCGGAATCATGTTCTTCAGCGCACGGCATGCGAGGTTTCCGTGACCGATCTCACGACGGCCTACACCGCGCTGTGCTTTCGCCTCACCCGTTGAGAAGGGTGGGAAGTTATAATGCAGCAGGAATTTGTCGGTGCCTTGGATCAACGCCTCATCTACAATCTTTTCGTCGCGGCTGGTGCCGAGGGTAACGGTACTCAGCGACTGTGTCTCGCCGCGGGTGAAGATAGAGCTTCCGTGAGGACCCGGCAGCGGACCTACTTCGCACCAGATCGGGCGGATCTCAGTCGTCTTACGGCCGTCCAGACGCTTGCCTTCATCCAGCACTGCGCGACGCATAGCCTCTTTCTCTACATCGTGATAATAGCGGTCAACCAGCGCAGCGATCTCGTCGATATCTACGCCCAGCGCCTCTGCACGCGCAGCCATGTAATCGGCTTTCTCGGTCTTGAAATCTTCGCAGATCTGGCTGAACATCTCCTCGCGGTGGTGCTTGTCGGTGTCGGCTGCAGTAGCCTGTGCGTAAGCGCGGGCGTAACTGTAGTCGTGTACAGCCTGCTTCAGCTCCTCGTCGTTCACCTCGTGGCAGTACTCGCGTTTCACCTCTTTGCCGTAAGCCTTCATCATCTCGTTGATAGCGAGGCACTGCGGTTTGATCGCTTCGTGCGCAGCCTTGATTGCCTCCAGCATCACGCTCTCCGGCACCTCTTTCATCTCGCCCTCAACCATCATGATGTTGTCGTACGTAGCGGCTACCATCAGTTCGAGGTCTGCGTGCTCGCATTGCTCGAAGGTCGGGTTGATCACCATCTTGCCGTCCACACGCGCTACACGTACTTCGCTCACCGGACCCTCGAAAGGAATGTCCGAACAAGCCAGTGCGGCACCTGCTGCCAGACCGGCAATGCTCTCCGGCATGTCGATTCCGTCTGCCGAATACATCGTCACGTTGACAAATGTCTCTGCGTGATAGTTGGAGGGGAAAAGCGGACGGAGCGCACGGTCAATCAGTCGTGCAATCAGAATCTCATAGTCCGATGCTTTGCCTTCGCGGCGGGTAAAGCCTCCGGGGAAACGTCCCGCGGACGCAAATTTCTCTTTGTACTCTACTGTCAGCGGCATGAAATCCGTGCCCGGTACAGCATCTTTGGCGGAGCAGACGGTGGCGAGAATCTTTTTTCGTCATTTGCGGTCGCCGTTTGCGACCAAATTATTGATATATAATTTCTTGATACTCAAAAAATCGTGCAAAGGTACAAAAAAAATCCCACATACGCAAATATATGTGAGATTTTTTTGTTTTTTGCGGAGAAATTGCGCTATTGTTGTACTTTTATTCCCATCACGGTGTATGTCTCGCCGTTGCGGATGATCATCACTTGTCCGTTCCGCAGCACCTTGGTACTTGGTACTTGGTCACTTGGTACTTGACTCACGCCGGTTGTTGTTCCTCCTCCTTTTTCTACTACTTTTGCTTTCAGCACCAATGTGGCATTACCCGCCTTGTTGGTTTCGTAATACCAGTCGTCTTCTGTGGCATAGCCGTAGAAATTATAGGTGATGGTATATTCGCCCGGAGCGATAGCATATAGGTCTATATATACCGTAGGATCGTCCGCCGGGTTCCATTCGTCGCCGATGTACCAAAAATCACTACCGTCGCTTTTGGTAGCCCGGAACTCATAATCAGCGTCTGCAGCCGGAGCACCGATGGTATCCACATAAACACTGCTATATGCTGTCAGCCCGGACCAGTTCAGCGTGGCGGTTGTATCGACTTCAGCTTCTCCTTCGCCGTTTAACTCAATCGTCCCGAAATCAATCATGTTCGGATTGATAGTGATGTTCACTGCGGCATACGTCGCGATACTCATCGCGCATGCAGCCAGAAATAAGAAAATTTTCTTCATGATTAGTATGTCTTAGTTAAATGCTACTATATTATTTACCTTTTTTCGTGACTCCTTCGCGTCTCCGTCGGGTTGCCGACGCGACCATCACGCGACCATCACGGGACCATCTCGGGACCAACACGCGACCACCTTAGGACGACAATACCCCCACAATAGCTTCACATCGGCTTTGCCCATCTGTTATTGTGCGCCATTCATGCTGCAAAATTACTACAATTTATCCGAATATGCAAATTTTTGACGATAAAAATAGATTTTGCTCATTCATTCCCTTCTTCGTCATCCTTTGGCAAAGGGAGTTCTTCTTTAGGAGTGATATAATCAATCGCTTTTTGGTTGCTGATGATGGTGTGTCCTAACCGTTGCTCAATATCCGCTCGTGCATTACGCGCCACCTCTGCCCCGTCTTTGGCTACGTGTGCCGTTTCAATCAAACCTTGCGGACCGCGTTCGCGACTTAAGTCTGTAGCCGTTTGTTCCGCTAAGGCATTAAGCAGCAATTCCATATTCGTCATGTTATCCCGCAGGTTCTGATCGGTTAGACCTTTATGTTGCTTGTATTCGCGCGTAGTCATGCCGCTCCATATTTTACTCATTAGGTCCGTCAGTAGTGCGTATTCACTGTTTTCGCTTACGCCACTTCGTTTCCATTCGTCAGTCAATCCTTTGCGAATTTCTATGGTCTTGATGCGTTGGTTGATCCAACTCTCGGAGTATCCAAGTCGCCGATAATCAAGCACCGCTTGTTCGATGCTCCGCTCAGGATCCCGCATCTGTCTAATCCGCTCTGCGCCGACGTGTGCTAACCATTGTTTGAAGGGCTCTGCTTTCTTGCTGGGAACAGATTGAATGATACGTAAGGTGTTTTGTAGTGTTGCGCAATTGACAGCGTGTAACTTACCATCGGATGCCTTAAATTGGTGGGGGGTACAAATTGTACCCCACACGGAATTGAGCTCTTTGTCACGCTGGCGCATACGTTTTATGTATTGTGCTGCATCTTTACTATCTGTCAATGCTTGAATAACATCAATGATACAGATATACCATTGCTCTTGTTCGTCATCGAAGAAGATACGCATTTTGATATCTTCGAAAAGTTTTATAATCTCATGTTGTGCCATTGTATTATACTTCTTTCGGTTGCAAAATTACTACAATTTATCCGAATATGCAAATTTTTGCTGCTAAAAATAGATTTCGCTCATTTATTCCCTCGCTTGTCTCCTACGGAAGGCGCGGAGTAGGGCGTATGCCGCAGCGAGCAGCATGAGCGGCAATGCCGCATCGCCGATGGGGAACGGTTCGCCGGGATTGGTCGGATTCGTCTCCTCCTCAAAGCCGTCGTTCTCTCCAACCCGCCGCGGTCTGCTGGATGCTTTGGCTGGAGAATAAGGGGCATAGGTGCCGGGGGTGGAGCCGGTCACATACACTCCGCTTACCGCTGCCTGAGGCAGGGTAGTGCCAGAATAGACCATGCCGGAGGTGGAGGACATCCGGGCTTCCGGCATCCGGGCAAGGGTTTGTGCACCGAGGCTCAATGAAGCCATGAGTCCCAAAACTATCCATATCTGTTTCATCTTTTCCATATCTAATACCTTTTTTTTCGATTATTGAATAGTTCGAACGATTTTTCCCGTTGCATCATAGATCACTCCTCGATGCAGAATATACATCTTGTCATGATAGATGAACTTGACAGGTCTGGTCAGGTCTGTCCTGCCATCCACGGCGTCGATACCGGTCGGGGTGTCACGCTGACCGACTACGGCATTGATCGCAAAACGGGATGCGTAATTACCCGTAGTTGCATGGAATGTATAATTGCTTTCGATCAGGTTCGTCACTACCTCATTCGTGTAGTCGATGAGATAAACGCCTTCCAACTGCTCAACGATACTCGCATTGGTCAGCGAATAGGTGTACTCGCCGTCTGCCGGAATACGCACCGTAACCGGTATCCACTCTTTTGCCAGCAGTTCGTTGATTGCCACGTATGCCATGTCCATTCCTCCATACTGCATGTAGGTCTTGACATATCCGCCGTCGCCCAGTATCTTTGCTAGGTCAGCGTTCACCTCATAGGCTTCTGTGTAATCCTCGCCGATAATCAGACCCATCTGGTCTTTGCCGCCTCCGTAACTCAAACGGATGTATGCCTCTTGATCCGGCATCGTTTCCACGTCTGTAGTGTATCGTGACGGAGCGGACGGGGCAACAATCTTGCTGGCAGCAAACGTGATGGTCTGCGCTTCTGCATTGTTCGCTTGTACAAAGAATCCGCTTGCCGGTTTGAGGTTCGCCTCGGCGATATTCACTTGGTCGTAGTTCTTGAACTCAATATCCGGTATCGTCACATAACGTATCGAACCGCCGTTCTGGTATTGCAACTTGCCGCTTATGCCGTCATCGTCTCCGTTGAAAGTGGACATATACGGGTTACCGATGAAGTTCCACCCCATGGCGTACCAGTCGGCTGTTCCCAAGCCATAACCTGTTACGCTTACTTGGTCTTTGTGCACGGAACTTACTTCGCCTTGCTCGCCCAATGCTGTCCAACTTGTAGAAGGAATAGTCAATGGCATGCGTACTATAGAGAATGCTTTGCCCGTCGGGCGCTTAGCCGTCATGGCATAACCCTTCGCAGGATCAAGTGTCGCAGGAAGCGGACTGTATTCTTTCCAGTTAATACCTTCTCCTACACCGGCTTGGCCGTTCGTTGCACGGCTTGCGCCATCATAGTAGCGCAACTTCACGCCTGCGCTCGCGGCACTGTTGCTGTTCTTGTAACTCATACCGCTGGTTGTTACTGTCCAAGGCACTGCTATCGGATAATACTGGTCATAGTCGATGTACCAGTCTGCATATGCACGGGTAGTGGTCAGGTTAGCACCACTTGCTCCTCGTTTGATTTGCAGTTGTGCCACGTCATATTCTTTTCCGCTTGCGCGTGTCCAACCATAACGTAATACCAAATCTGTTACATCCAATGTACCGCTTGTAACTTTGACCGTTGCACCCGGATAAATCTCTAATTGTTTGATAGAAACGCCGCTGAACGTTCCTGCATCGGCAGTCAGTGTCACACCCGGCAATACATGAACTTCCTCATTCTGCCAATACGTCTTGCGGCTCTCTATGGTGGACATAGTTCCGTTTGAAGCTATAATCCACGGAATGGTCAATTGACTGGTGCTAACCACATTGTCCTCACCATCCAGCCAATCGATATACAGCAGCTCTCCCTTATGAGCCGAGAAATCAGTTGTGCTGAAACGGACTGTGTAGTTGTATTTCGTAGCACTGCCCTTGACGCTGGTCAATGTCTGTCCGAACGAACTTGCCGTCTCTGCCGCACCTGCGCCCAAACGTGCCTGCGCTCCTGCAATGCCTTGTGCATCCACATCCAAGATAATGCTCTTCTGTCCCCATTCGGTTACGATAGCCGGATTATCCACCAGTTTGTTCTCTATCGGCAAGAAATAGATGGCAGTTCCCTTTGCCGGATTAGACGCATAACCCATTTTAACACCGTTATTGTTCCATAATCCTATTTTCTTGTCACTTCCGTTCGAAGGATCGGTCATAACGGTATAAGATGCTAAATTGTCACTTTGCAAATACCAGTTTTGCCAAATGTTATTCCCTAAGGGAATCCACAAACTATTATCACTCGTTCCTCCTTGCACATAGTTGCTTCCATCCGGTGTAAAACGTACACTTGTAAACTGCGTATTAGGCGAGGGCTTTTGTCGATCGGCAGCTTTATATACAGCGGTCGTTGGTGCGTACTTAGCAAAGTTCGGGGTGGTTGGATTATCCACAGTCACCTCTATAGGTGTAGGCACAGTACCATGACTGCTTTCCAAGGTATTAGGCAGTGCATACCATTTATTGTCGTCAGCGTGTTTTGCTACAATCACAAACTCTTCCGGCAGTGAGCGTCCGTATAGATCATGCGTCACGGTCTTCACATCGCGTGTACCGCGTTTCATGGTGATCTGCAACTTATAGTGATTGATTACATTATACGCATTTGGAGTGTATTTGATGGAATACGTCAAATCGCATGTATTGGATGCCGATACGTCTATCTGGCTTCCGTCCGCCACATTGTAGTTCTCCGTTCCGTCATTGCACAAGCGGAACAGACTGCTTGCATTCGCCACCTCGGCATCTCCGTTGTCTGCGTCTAAATACTTGATAGCCAACTTCGTCACACCAGCCAAGTCATTACTCGTAATACGCAGCAGGTTATTCGTCGCCGCTGTCGAGTTGACATATACCCCGTTCACAGAGGTTAGATGTATGTCACCGGTAATATCTATGTCAGGATCGCACCATGCTTTTAATGTCGTGCTATAGGTCACCGCTTCCCATTTTGCATGAATAGTTGTATTACCGGCGATTGCGGTCGAGAAATCGAACTCCGTGTTGGTGGCATTACCTGCGCCATCATCGGTGTACCATCCTAAGAAATGCCAGTCTTCCGCTACGGGCTCCTCCGGCTCTGCTGCCGATTCTCCGCTTTCCACTACTTGGCTGGCAACAGCACTGCCATGCCCATGCATGTTAAATGTGACAGTATAAGTCGCTAACGACCATTTGGCAAACAATGTTGTCGGCGTGGTCTCTCTGCTCCATTTACCTGAAGTTATATAGCCTGTAACATTCTCCGCCGCAAAAGTGCCATTAGATTCCAACACTTTGGTCGTTGTTCCTGACTCTGCATAATAGCCTACCAGATTGTAGTCTCCTCCGCGTGTGGCGTGAGTTGTTCCGTCCTCCAATGCACTATTGCCGAATTTAACGGTTGCAGAACCACTGGTTGTGCTGGAAACATCGCTATTATTCTTATCCAGTACTAACGAAATAGTCTTTGCCGTCCATTTGGCATATAGAGTAATATCATTGGCATAGAGCCATTCTTTATCCTCACCTGTGTATATTTCGTCATCTATTACTTCTGCATTCACGTTGCCGTTATCATCAATAATCTGCACACCGCCACCATTGGTTTCGGTATAGTAGCCACCGAAGGTATAACCTGTCCTTTCCGGTAAAGCAATAGCACCGGTCAGATTGGTTGAAGCACCATAGGTAACGCTGATACTTTCTGTTCCCTCATGCCAGGTATCCGCGCCCTGATTGTTCAGCGTAATCGTGTATGGGTTCGGTGTCCAAACGGCATACATCGTTACATTGGCATTGGCTGTATAGCTACCTCCTAACGCGTAGTCCGTTCCGCTGGTACAATCTGCATTCGTATGCCATTTGCTTAACGTATGTCCTGTCTTACTGAAATTAGTGCCGCTATTCAATGTGGCAGTCGCTCCATGGTCTTTATATTGGTCACTTATTGAGCCGCCGCCGGTATTGTTGTCATAGCTGATCGTGTATCGCTGCAATGTGGTAAATGAAATATAGCTGCTATAACCTCGTTGCGAACCATTATATGCTGTTGCCTTGACATAATAGGTGGTATTAGGAGTCAAGCCCGTCACCGACTTTGAAGCAAAAACGGTATTCAGTGCTATGTCGCCACTAAAATTTGGTTGCTTCGCTCCCGAAGTTCCGTATGTTACCGTATTAGCCGTTCCAACTACAAACCCATATTGGGTAATATTTGCCCCACCTTTATTTGTTACAACGCCGCCACTGATTCTTGCACCTGTTGAGGTAATATTACTTACGGTCAACGCCTTACCGCTCGTATTATGCGACAGCGTTGGAGCAAGGGCGGCTACATTCAGTGTGTATGAGCCTTCCACCGCGCAATAGTTATCATATCCGATGGTTGTTTGTGCGCGTTTTGCAGTAATAGTTGTTGTGCCGGCACCAACAATCGTTACGGTACCTGAATTATTTACCGTAGCCACGCTCTCGTTGCTACTTTCCCATGTCTCTGTTCCTCCGTTTACAGAAAGCGAGTAACTTTGATATTTCCCTGCGGCATCGCCAAAGTTCTTGTTTACTGTTGCATTGGAAAAAGTCAAAGTACGACTTGTACAATTCGTTAAAGGGAGCGTGATATAGAAATCAGAATAGGATATTGGAATATTATTTTGAAAATATATATCCAACTGATATACTCCATCATTATTGTCATCATGCCAACGCCATTTCCCCGTCAAATACAATTCAGTTGAACCAGTAAAGAATCTAATGTATGGGTAGTCTGTAGGATCATAGCCACTTTGAATGTCGTAATACAGGGATAGTGTTGTTTTCCGATCGCTCTCAAATGTGGTCGGATTACCACTATGCTCCGTACACCCGGTAAGCGTCTGGTGGATGGTTACAGTATATCCCCACGCGCTTACGCTCGTTCCTATCAATAATATTACCACGCAGATATATTTTACTACGTTTCCCATAACCGAATTGATTATTGTATTATTCATTGCTTCCATAATTTTTCTCCTTTCCATTTTCAATTCGATTATTATTCCTCTTCCGCCCAAACGGCGTAATAAATTTTGTTCGATGCAGTCATAGACGAGCCGGCTGTTATCAGCGTGTATCCGCTCTTCAGTGTTCCATCATCGTTTATCTCTTCTTGCACCACCCAGCCCTTGAACTTATAGTGGTTCGTCTTGCAGTCTTCACCGCTTGCAGCCGTCTTGCTGTCTCTGCTTGGCGCATAGTATGCACCGGTTCTGTTGCCGCCCACTTTTGCATTATCGTGCATGTAATCGAAGTATTCGTCATGCATCTGTTCAAAGGTAGCGGATACATCATAGTTACCGGTAGTGTGCTGACTGAAGGTAAGCGTTATTTCTTGTTCGTCGCTGTTATCTTCGCCTGTCACTACAGCAGGTGTTGTATTGGCTGCTGCTACTTTGCCATCGCCCGTAGCCACACTCCATGCGGACAACTTGTATCCCGGTGAGGGAGTAATAGTCATCGTCACATTTTGATTAGCCTCACAAGTAGCAATCGGACCGGCGGGAGCAAATGTGATTGTTCCGTTCGCCGGACTATTGGTCGTCAGCGTTACCAACTCATCGCAGCACGAAGTCATGTAGTCTTTGTAGCCGAAAGCTGCATAGTTGATTTTTATGGACTTCACATAAATGGATTTATTGGTAACGGTGGCAACAAAACTTACTGCACCGGTTAAATCGGTAGCAGGGGTGGTCGGCGTGTAGGTAAGCTTTTGATCTGTTTGACCGCCAGAGATAGAACCTTCAGATAATGTCATCGCTGTCCCTCCCACAGAAACCGCTATCGAACCTGAAGCGGAAGACGCTGATCCATAGGTAATAACAACAGATGTAACTTTGTTGTAACTTGTTATAGTATGGGCACCTGCGCCTGATTCATTTTTATTGACCTGAATACCTCTCGAATCATCATTGTTAGTTGCTGTCTTATCTGAAGTCCACAATGAATTTTCGTCTCCCCATGAGATAGAAGTAAATGTCGTAGTAATGTCGGCTGGTGTCTCACTATCTGTATCCACACTTGCAAATACAGCATGGAAAGTCTTGTCCGCATCAATAGCCGGCGCATCGGCAACATCGGTAAACAAGTCTGCCGGAGCGGATTTGCCCGTGCCGGTTAGTGTGTACTCACTCCAGCCCATAAACTTCGTCGCACAATCCAGTTCATCGTCATCCGGATCGGTAGGCAACTCTTCAATTCCTGCGCATGCGTTTGTCTCCTCTGTTTGGCTGCCGCTTACAAGCGGAGTACCATTTACTTTCCAAACAATATCATACGTCTCGCAACTCGGTACTGTAGCATATTCGGCACTCATCTGATGGTAGAGGAATGCACTGTAATCATCATCTTCCCAAGAACTCGATGAAAGAGTCTCGAAACCATTACCATGCGTATCCGTATAGCCATGAAGGAAATTTGTGGTGCTATATTGAATAATCCACGACTCTCCATCAGCAGAAACAGAGAACTTCAAATCTTGTGCTGTTGCAAGAAGATTCGTCGCAGTTAGATTCACATATTTAGCAGGTGTCGCGACATTCTGTAGCTGACCTGCATCTTTAGTTCCCGAGAATTTCCAAATGATTGAGGCAGGCGGATTGTAGATATAGTAACCGCTTGCATTGTATTTAGAGATGGAACTAATATCTGTGGATGCTGCATCTGTATGTGAGTAAGAAGAACTTGTGTAATAACTATGATCTGCATTACTCAACGCCCATTCTGTACTGGAAGCAACTACATAGTAATCATTTGCCACCAATTCGCTTGTAGATCTTATCATCTTATACTCCGCTTTGCCAAATACAGCATACAAGGTTGTGGGCGATCCAAACTCATGTGTATCTCCGCCAGCATATGCCGGTGCGCTGGACTCGCTGGAATTAGTACTCCAACCCATAAATGCCCAGCAGTCACCACAAGCAGTAGGAACCGTTGCACTCGTCGGCATAGCCGTGTTGTCATCGCGCGTCAGGTCATCATCTACCTCACCATTTACAGAGAATGTCAATTGTGCCACCCAATGTGCATGTAGTTTATGCGTGGCAGGATCAGATGACCATTTATCGTATGTGTGTGCACTTGTTCCATCGGCATTGATATATTTCGTTCCTCCGCTTGCCGCAGTCCAATATCCATCAAAACGATATCCTGTTTTTGTTGGTGGAATGATGGTTGGAATCGCTTGACCAAAAGTAGCAGTAACACTTGTTGAACCGGATGTAGTAGCACCCTTGTTATCCAATGTCACGGTATATTGCTTTGCTTCCCATTGTGCAGTAATTGTCAAGTTATTTCCCGGCATTGTGCTGGCATCGCTGTCCCAACCGGTAAAGGTGTAACCATTTTTGCTCATAGACATGTCTGATGGGTATGTTAATGCAGCACCATGAGTCACAGAACCATCGGCAGTATAATGTGTTCCGGCTGTTTCGCAGGAGGAACCTCCTGTAGTAAAGTCCCATGTCAGCGTATAGTTGCTCACGCTTCCGCTCAAAGCCACGGTCTGGTTTGCTGCACCGGTACTGCTGATTGTAATTGTCGCACTATGCGAACCAACAGCATTCGGTGAGTAAGTAACGGTAATAGTAGTGCCAGCAACGGCATTGGCGGTTGCGCTTAGACTGCTTTTATCTATACTGAACAACCCTGCGTTTGTTCCGCTAATTGCTAAACTAATACCTGCGTCTTTCGCCAGATTCGTTCCGCTAACGGTAAACGTCATGGTGTAACTGCCGTTAATAGCTCGTTCTCCGAAAGCCCTTGCTGTCTCACTCACTGTCAGAGTCGGGGTATTGACGGTAACGGCTGCAATGTCAGAAGTTGTGCTGCAAATACCGCTGCTCACTTCGCAGAAATAATACTTTGTCCCTGTTGCGTTTGTCGGGGGTGTATAACTGCTACTCGTTGCCCCGCCGATTAGCGTTGGCGCCGGAGTGGTCTTGCTGTCGGCGGTATTCGAATACCATTGATAAGTCAAATCCGGATCTCCCTCATCGCCTTTGGTAGCAGTCACGCTCAATTCAGTTGCTGTTGCGTTTAAGTTATAAGTAGTGCTGGAAGCCGGCTGACTAGTGATGTTCGGATCATGGCAAGCAGGACTGACAACACCTTGCACCGTGACACTTGTGTTGTTAGCCGCTCCGCCACCGCTGATAGTGATGTTGCCATTATATGTGTCGACTGACTTGCCTGCCGCCAAACGCACATAAACAGTACTGCTTGCTAATGTCCCCGAAGTCGGAGAGAAAGAAACGCTACTGCCATAACCAGAACCACTGGATTTACTTACCTCAAAATTTGTAGGAGCAGTAACGGTTATATCTCCTGTCAATCCTACACCGCTGACGGTAAATGATTTTGCTGTACTTGGTCCACTACCTTCTGCATAATTTAATCCGTCTATTGTTCCCGAAGCTGTAATGAGCGGTGCCGTAGCTGTAATCTCTTGCGATTTGTCGCAGTAACCGGAAGCGGCAGTAAGTGCAATGTTAAAATCATATTCATGTCCGGCAGTCAAATTACTTACCACACATTGATACGTAGTTCCTTGATCTGAAGGAGTTCCAATGTTCTCAGCATCCACATCAGAATTGGAGGTATTATCATGTACCGTCACCGCCCGTGCGCTTACGTGATCTACATCATCCCAACTTAGTGTTGCTTGTGTCCCATTGGTCCAAGAAACCGACCCGTTTATCGAGGCCAGTTGAGTGCAAGTTGCTTCAATAGTGACGGTAAAGTATTTTACAGCTTCTCCTCCATTTCCTGATTTAGTATATGAATAACTGGATGTGCTGTTATTTGAAGTTAAGGATGTCGTAGTTGCTCCAACAGTCTTGCTCACACTTTTCACAATATATCCTGTTGGAGCAGTAAAAGTAACGGGATTATTTTGGTATAAACGTATATCGTAAGTACTGCTTGCATACCAAATAGTATTATATGAAGATCCACTTGAATGAGAAAAACTAATTTGCGTACCATTGCACGAAGTGAAAGTTTGCCCTGTCAATGAATTTGTTGAAGCACTATTTATATTAGTGTTGTTTCCTGGATTATGTACACCAGTATAGTTATAGCTGCCAACAGAAGGCTTACTACCCTGATCCGGATAGAAAACTGTTGTGGTTTCATGGCAAGAAACCCATTTGGCATATAAAGTGACATCGTCTGAAAGACTTGCGCCTGCTACCGCTGCAGTAGTTTTTGTTGAGTTGGTGTACCATCCGTTAAATTCATATCCTGCTTTTATGGGAGACGCTGGCAATGGATTTGGTAAGGCCGTTTGCCCACTGGCAGTAGAAGGACAACCGGAATCTGCGCCATCGCAGTCATAAGTAATGGTATATGTAGACCCACTTGTAGTAGTGATTGTTATTGACTTTACATAAATCGTACTAGTTGTGCAGGTAACAGTAAACGAAACAGATCCGGTAAGATTATTCAAATCTGAACTTTCATATTGTGTGTCAGTTGTGTTGAATGAAGAACGCGAGATAACTTTTGTATTACCTACTTTAACAGAGATTGAGCCCACACCTTTCGAACTTTTTGAACAATTTATAGCAACTTTCGTTATATTGCTTATAGGTGCAGTGTGTGCCCCCGCACCCGATGCAGCCGCTTGGATGGCAATACCGCGAGCATCACCGGTTTGAGTTCCTGCTTTATCGGATGTCCATGCACTTTGAGTGGTTCCCCATGCTGTGGATGTAAAAGTATAAGTTGTCGCTGCTTGTCCCCACGCATTCCCCACTCCGAGGAGGATGAACAGAGCCACCGCCGCGTAACGGAGATTGCGGAGGCAAGTAAGAGGCAACTCGTGGTTATTTGTCTCTCGGTCATCTCTCGGTCGTCGCTCGGTCGGAGCCGTTAACGACAAACAACTCCGCCACCAACGGCGACAGCACGAACCCATTTCTCTAACAAACAATGTAAAACTTGTCATATTTGTAAGATTTTTATTATTTCGCAATGATGTTATTATATCAGTTTCACTTCCTCTTATATCGGGATCCCCGACACAACCTACAAGTGTTGTGGTGGGGAGAGCGGAGGCGCCATACCTTCAGATCGTGCCGTTAGGCTAAGAAGTTGCCCGTTTATTAAGCGGAGTGGTATAAACCATCGCAACCTTGCCGCCGAACGCGAAGGCTCTTGGCGGAGCCCGTGATTGCAAATGAGTCCCCTCGCTGGGTAACGATCTTTGACGTATTGAATAAGACTGAAAAACACTTTGTAAAGTTCATAAACATAGATAAAATTATTTCCTTGCTTGCAGACTCGGAAATTTTTCAGTCTTTTTCAACATGTCAAGGAATACTGTCGCGTTCGGCAAAGGCGACGCACTATAGCACAATGATGTAGAAAATAACAAAAGCAATATACTATGACAAGTTTAAACTTCTCATCGGAATTAAAGAATTGGCTTGGCGAGTTATCGTCCCGTATGTCTCTCGTAGGTGTCTCGTGTGGGGTGAATGCGGGCAAAATGAGCACGAGTTGCCCCTTATTTGACTCTTACTTAACCCTTATCCGCCCCTTACATGTAGCAGCAACCGTGCTGCTATTAGCCTTTGTGACTTTGCATTTTGTTATTTATTTACATCATTTCAAGGATCAATTCAATCGTTTTTGAGTGCTGATTGGCGGCACTATATTTTGGCACGGTAAGTTCGTGCGGACTGTAGCATTGTGACTGTTCTGATTGTACTTCTTTTGCTTTCTTCTCGTAACATGGTCCCGTGATGGTCCTGTTCTAATCCACATATTTATGCGGAACGATTATTTCGCTTCAATCGTTTTTATTAGTGCTGATTGAAGACACTATTTTTCATAATGTATTTAGTGTTTTTATAATATATTCGATTTTATATTTATATTCTTATCCTCAATTCTTCGGAACGATTATTGTTCCAATGCTCCTTATTTATCTACACACGCGTGTGTATGTTTGTGAACCTTTGTGACCAAGGGATAACCCAATATCCCTTGACCGTATAATTTCAACAACTACTTATCATACTTTTTGAGTTTAAAGTCTGCAAACATATCTGCAATGTCTTCTTTGAAGTGAAGTACAAAGTGAGTATCAGGATACTTAAAAGACTCTGTTAACACATCATTCAAACGTGGTTGACGTTTGAATATCAATCCATTTTCGACTCGGTTGATATCTGCAAGTGCCACTTCTGCCGTAAGATACCACAATACCTCTCCTTCTAATAAAGCATTATCAAATTTTGCTTGTTTTTCATGTTTTTGATGACGCTCAAAGATTGTTTGTTTATCTGCTTTGCCGACATATAATAATTCTTGTATGGTTCCAAACAATCCTCCTCGTGGATTATCATAGACATCAGAAACTCTATATACGAAATATATGCCATGGTAATCAGGTAGATTCTCTCTACTGATTTTATAACCTTCAAAATTAAGTTCTATTGTTTTCATATTATTTGATTTTATATTATTCCTTATTTATTCAGCACACGCATATGTACGCAGCGATTTTTTGTTTTGTGAGCATAGGCCAACCCAATGACCTATACCCTTAACGAATTTAATCGCCATTAATTAAATTAATGCCTAGGTACGAAGAATACTGCTCCAACGTCTCTATTTTTAATTTATGATTATAATTGTGCATTGTTTCTATCATATCCGTGTCGGATGTTACTATTCCGATTATCTCCTTCTGAATATAATTTCCTAAACCAGAAAGGATATATTCATCCCAGATGTAGTTAGCATGGTTGTCTTTACGAATGTTATACGCACTACTACTAAACTTTTTAAAGTACATCTTACGGAACGCCATGGCTGCTGCATAGAAATTGGGAACTTGTCTTGCATTAATTAAAACATTCTCAACCTGCGGGAGCTTGTAAAACTGTTGATGCAGTCTCATGGCAATACTAATAAGCAAAGCTAATATCGTATCCCATTCGAAACCGGAAGAATCAATGTAATCTAAGAACCGTTTCCTTAATTCTTTGTTTTCTCCAAAGGGTAAATCTCCCATTTTGTAATTAGGATCGTAGGCTTTAAAAATATTTTCTACTCCACTAGCCAAAGATTCTTCAACATCTGCTATGTAATGTTTAATTTGCCCCAATTCGTTTTTGTATTTAGCGATAACAGATGCTATATCTTCTGTTGCAGCCAATTCAGACATAATTACTCCGCAAGTTTCTTGAGTTTTAATGCGCTCCGCCCAATCTATCCCAAATACCATTTTGGCAATCTGAACATCTGGCAAAGGAATCATTCTAAACTCTTTTCTGTTACCCGTATGTAAATAAAGAGCTACGCAGGCATTTGTGCAGTTCTTCCCATTGCCGGCATCTAGAAGATGACTGAGTAATTCCTGTGCAACGGTAGCGCTTTGCATGGGTATAATACCCTTTTTGTCCTCAGCTTCACGAATTTCGCACATTAATTCTTTTACCTCCTGAGTAGTACGGCGACTCACTAATGTTCGATAAAAATTTGTGTCAAATACAACATACATAACTTTTATTGTCCATTTCCCGTGCGGACTTCACGTTTAAGGTTAAAAATTATTTAAGATTGGAACGCTCATTTTTCAAGCGTTCTTCTTTGTACGGCAACTCTAAATCATCGTGGTTTTCTAAATCACTATTCAGAAGCCTCCCCACGACCACCGATAGCAGCCAAGTTACAGCGAGCGCGACAAGCAGTGATAATGCTACGCAGCAACAACATTTTTCATTTACAAACCGCATAGCTATCATCGCCGCCCATGCATATGTGATAAAGAATGAAACAATCAATGATAATTTTGAAGAAGAAATATTTGCTCCGCTTCTAAGACTCCAATAGTTATTGAGTGTCTTCTTGTTCGCAAATATAGAATATACGCTATAATCTTTTGTTATTGGCCATACCTGTTTCTCATAATGCATAATGAGTTTGATCCAATTATTCTCCCAGTAGTAGTATCCCTTACCCGACAAGTGGCAACTCATACTAACGATGAAACCTAAACCCAAAATACACCACAGAATAACATTATCAATTTCTGTAGCTTTTGCTTCAAGGCTATAATATCCCACAAACAATGCGGCTATAATTGCATAGAAATACAAAGACCACTTATTAAAGTTCTCATAGTGGAAGTTCCGTGCATCAATCAATCTTTGATACTGCCGCTCTTCAAATGACATCTCTTTGTCTTCCATATTATTTATATTTTTCTTTTCTTCTGCCATATTCTTTTGCACTCTTCCCTATGCGCTCTTTTATACTTCCCGAAAATTGCGGGTTAGCGATTTTGCATAAAAACTGTTTTCTTCCGCGCAGCGCGTTTTCTTCAAGTAATCTATCAGTGGTATTTATTAGTACTGATAAGTGGAATGGATGTGAAAGCTATCCGGATGCTTGCATACAAGTAGTTTTATCAGCTATTCCACTAAGTTGCGCTCCTCAACTGTAGATTACGCGTTTTCGGTTATCTATTTCTTCCTTTCTCCCTCATCCGTGTCGGGTGCAACTATTTTTGTTTATTTTGTTTCTCGGTCTTGTGCCGGTCATCTCCCGCTCTTCGGTCGGTGTCACAGTTAGCACACTTGGTCCTTTTTTGACATCATGAATCCATAAATAAAAAAGCGACAATTCGCTTTCGGAATAATCGCTTTTAAACGGTGTTATGGAGAGGTTCTATTCTATCTCTTTGTCTTGCAGATGTTGCTCGGTGTAATGTTCCCGCGCGATTGCTATGGCGCGTTGAAGTTTCTCTGCCAGAACTTTTCTATCCGGCAATTGAGTGTAATACTGTGCCACCTTAACCGGACTGTCTTCATCAAGCATTAAATACTCAATATGCTCCGTATTACCCTCTGAGCATAGAATCAGACCTATCGGAGACTCCTCGCCTTCGCGCCGTTCGTTTTGATTGAGATAGCGCAAATATAACCGCATTTGTCCTTCGTGTTCAGGCTTGAACTTACCCAACTTCAAGTCTATAGCCACTAATCTGCGCAAACCTCGATGATAGAACAACAAGTCGATGTAATAGTCAGTAGCATCTATCGTAATACGTTTTTGGCGCGCAAGGAAAGCAAAGTCGGTACCCATCTCATTGAGAAACTCTTGCATCTGAGCAATAATTGCACTCTCCAGATCCTTTTCCGAAAAACTATCCGGAAGCCCCAAGGCATCCAAAAAGTAACTACTACGGAAAACCAAATCCGGCACAAGTGTTTGTTTGTCTTCTGTTTCTTCTAATGCTTGACGAATCACATCTTCCGGACGGCGGCTGATGGCCGTGCGTTCATAGAGCTGCGACTCTATCTTCTTATCAAGCGTACGCGTGTCCCAATGCTCATAACAACACATCTGCATATAGAACTTACGTGCAAGCGGG
>CADAZU010000009.1 GCA_902792535.1 uncultured Bacteroidales bacterium | reverse complement strand
ACAACTAAGGGCTATCATGCAACAGCAGCGACATATCAATTATATCCTCTTGGGAAGTCAAGAGAGTATGATGACCGATATTTTTGAGAACGTCAAATCTCCCTTCTATCATTTTGGAGAATTGATGCGACTGCAAAAATTGCCGAGGACAGAATTTGACGAATACCTCCGGACGCGTTTTGAGCCAGTCTTTAAGAACAAAGCAGCCGAACTATCCCGCCAAGTATTGGATTACACGGATTGTCATCCCTATTATTCGCAACAATTAGCTTTCCATATGTGGCAAATAGGAGTACTGCAACCCGAGGAGGAAAATGTATATGAGGCAGCCGTTCAACAGATTGTCCTCACCCATAATCTGGATTATGAGCGGATTTGGATGAATTTTAAGCGAACCAGCAAATGGTTACTTCTGCGTTTAGCGAAGGGAGGCTCGTTCCAAACAGGCGAATACCGCACCAGTACGCTTTATAGCTCACTCAAACGGCTACAGCAAATGGGATACATAATCTATACCGACCATTATGAGATAGAAGATCCGTTCTTCTGCGAATGGTTGCGCAAGATGTAGTTCTTTTCAAAAAAAACGACCAAAAATCGAACCAAAAGGGATTAGACCATAAATGGACCAACTTTAGACCCACAAACAGTTAAAAGAGAGCCTTTCGGGGCTCTTTTTGTTGCAAAAGTGCATTTTTTCTTGCGCATGTCAAAAAAAAGCAGTACTTTTGCGTGCTAATTTGGAGAATTATGTATTTGAACATACTGAAATCGAAGATTCATCGCGTAGAAGTAACCGAAGCCAATCTGGAATATATCGGTTCGATCACCATCGACGAAGCACTCATGGAGGCGTCTAATATCTACGCCGGCGAGCGCGTGCAGGTAGTAGATAACACGAACGGTGCGCGTCTGGAGACATACGTCATCCCCGGCAAACGCGGCTCGGGCTGCATCTGTATCAACGGCGCGGCAGCGCATTTAGTGAAGGTAGGCGACACGGTTATCATCATGGCGTACGCGCTGATGACGCCCGACGAGGCGAAGGCTTTTAAGCCGAGCATCGTGTTTCCCGGGGCAGGAAACAAACTAGTTTAACCAGGGGGACTAGGAGAACTAGATAAACTAGATTAACTAGATTAACTAGGAGAGTATGGCATTTTTTGAACTACATAGCGAGGCGAAGGGCGTAGGCGCGCGGGCGGGGGTGATACATACCGACCACGGCGATATACCGACGCCTATTTTTATGCCGGTAGGAACGGTCGGAACCGTCAAAGGCGTACAGCGCAAGGAGCTGGAGGAGGACATCAAAGCCCAGATCATTTTGGGCAATACCTACCACCTCTTTCTTCGTCCGGGGACCGAGATCCTGCGCAAAGCCGGTGGTCTCCATCTGTTCGAAGGATGGACACGGCCGATCCTGACGGACAGCGGCGGATTCCAAGTGTTCAGCCTGACCGACATCCGCAAGATGACGGAAGAGGGCGTGCGGTTCAGCAGCCATATAGACGGACGCAAGTTGCTCTTCACGCCGGAGAGCGTGATGGACATAGAGCGCGAGATCGGCGCGGATATCATGATGGCTTTCGACGAGTGCTGTCCGGGCACTGCGGACCGCAAGTATGCGAAAGACTCGATGGAGAGGACCCACCGGTGGCTGGACCGCTGTATCGAGCGTTTCGACGGCACGGAAGACCTATACGGCTACAAGCAACACCTCTTCCCGATCGTACAGGGTTGCACTTATACGGATCTGCGTCAAGAGGCGTCCAAACGGCTGCGTGACTTGGACCGCGACGGCTATGCCATCGGCGGTCTGGCAGTAGGCGAACCGACGGAGGTGATGTACGAAATGATCGAGGTTTGCAATGACATTCTGCCGGAGAACAAGCCGCGATACCTGATGGGCGTAGGTACGCCGTGGAACATATTAGAGGCGATCGAGCGCGGCGTGGATATGTTCGACTGCGTGATGCCGACCCGCAACGGGCGCAACGGAATGATCTTCACTTGGAACGGCGTGATGAACCTGCGCAACAAGAAATGGGAGGACGATTTCACGGAACTCGATCCCGCAGGCACCAGTTATGTCGATCACGCATATACGCGGGCTTACGCACGACATTTGATACACGCGCAGGAGATGTTGGGACTGGAGATATTATCGATTCATAACCTGGCGTTCTATCTGGATTTGGTGACGCAGGCGAGAGCGCATATCCTCGCCGGGGATTTCAGCGAATGGAAGGCAAGCGTGATGCCTTCAATCACAGCGAGGCTGTGAAACTAGAAGAACTAGTAGAACTAGTTTAACTAGACGGCAGGGAATAAGATGAAGCGATTAGATTGGTATATAATTCGGAAGTTTTTGGGCACGTTTTTCTTTTCAATCGTGCTCATTTTGTCTATCGCTATCATCTTTGATCTGACGGAGAAGATGGACGATTTCTTTGAGAACCAGGTGCCGCTTCGCGAAATCATCCTGGACTACTACCTACCCTTCATTCCGTACTATATGAATATGTTCAGTTCGCTGTTCATCTTCATCTCCGTGATCTATTTCACGAGCAAGATGGCGGGCAATTCGGAGTTCATCGCCATGCATGCCGCCGGCATGAGTTACCACCGGCTGATGGTCCCTTATGCTTTCTCCGCTGCGCTTCTGTTTGTGCTCAGTGTGTTTTTAGGCGGATGGGTGATTCCGAAAAGCAGCGCCCGAATGCTGCATTTCACCGACAAATACGTAGAGCATTTCACCTCTGAGAACGCGCGAAATATCCAGATGGAGGTGCAACCGGGCACGATCCTGTATATCGAGTCTTTCCAACGGCGGTCAGGCATCGGTTACCGGTGCTCGATAGAGAAATTCGACGGCAAGACGCTGGTAGAGCGCACAACAGCCGACCGTATTTATTACGATTCGCTGGAGTGTTGGCACCTCGATAATTTCACGCAGCGCAAATTCATCGGTCTGCGCGAAGAGTTGCACCGCGGGAACAGGCTGGATCTGACTCTGCCGATTATCCCGGACGAGCTATTCATCACGGCGCAGCAGGCGCAAGAGATGACGACGCCGGAGTTGCGGCATTATATGCAGCGTCAACGGGAGCGCGGCAGCGGCAATGTGAAGGCCTTTGAGGTGGAATACCATAAACGCTGGGCTTCTCCGCTCGGTGCATTTATCATGACGCTGCTGGGCGTGACGATGAGCAGCCGCAAGGTACGCGGCGGAATGGGAAAGAACTTAGGTATCGGCATTGTGCTGACCGCCGCATATATCTTGTTCTCCACCGTGAGCACCACTTTCTCGGTGAACAACGTGATGAGTCCGTTCATGGCGGCATGGCTGCCGAATATCGTGTTCCTGGCGATCTCCGTGCCGCTGTACATCCGTGCGGCAAAATAAATCTATTTCCCGAAAGAACCCCGAAACAACCACTACAAAACCACGACAAAACCACGATCGTGTGGCAGAAACAATAAAAAAGGGCGCCGAAGCGTCCTTTCCCATTTTTTGTACCTTAAATAAATTAACCTTAAATAAATTAACGGAGTTCTATTCTCCGCGAAACTGTCTCACCATTCACTTTTGCATAGAGGCGGTATGTGCCGCGCTCCAAAGGAAACTCTATGAATTTGCCTTTCTCCTTCTGGAGGAGTTTGCCCTGCAACGAATAGATGCGTGCTTCCTCCATTTGGGTTGATGCAACTACGAGTGTATTCTCGCGGAAGCGTACAGTGAAATTATCATTGTTTTTAGCGGCTTCCGCCAAGGTGACACCAGTTAACAATGTGACGATGGTCACTAAACTAACTAATACCTTTTTCATTTTAATTCCTTTCTTTTAAAGATCGATTTCCGGGTTAACGCACCCGTTTGCGGGAGTTCTTTCTGAAATCCGGTGCAAAATTACTGCCTTTTGGGGAAACCACCAAATATTTTGGACAAAAAGCGATAAATTTCTGCAAAATGTTTAATCGAATTTACAAATTATTACTAATTCGTACAATTTAGTAACAAATTGTCAATTGCAGTTAACAAAAAGTACATGAATATCAAATTTTTTAGGCGCGGATGCTTGTGTAAATGAAAAAAAAGTTGTAATTTTGCAGCCAATATATATAAATCAGTATGAAAAAGATATACATTTTATTATCTATGCTGGGCTTTGTGCTCGTTTGGAGCGAGGCTGTCAGGGCAGAAGAGGACTCTACTAACCTACTGAAAAACAGCAGTTTCGAGCAGTACGAGGAGAAGAGTAACGGGATATTTGGGAACTATACGGAGTTTGAGGAATGGAACCGCTCGGGCGGTTTTTGCACCAATCTGGAGACAAGCGATGTGTATGACGGGACAGCGGCTATGAAATTAGGCGGTTCGACCGCTGCGACCGTTTATCAGGAGGTTACCGGTTTGACAGAGGCGTATTATGAGGACGGTGCGCCGTTCCGGCTGACGATACATTATAAAGCCATTACTATGCGCAGCGGCGGAAAGATCTCGCTGGACGCTTATTGGGAGCATAATACGCTTACCGACGGGCTGAAGAGCCATGACGCGGCGGTGCTGCAACGCGTACTGAGCGACACGGTCCAGAGCGGATGGCAGACTTTGGTGATCGAAACGACCAGACCGCAAAACGCCAAATCGTTTATGCTGCAATTCAAAGCGAGTTCGAACAGCTACGTGCTGATCGATTCGCTGAGTTTCGAAGCGGTGGCACAGACGACAGAAGAGCCGTTTATCACCGTGCTGCCCAAGACGCTCAGCAGCGTGAGTTGCGAGATCGGTCAAAGCGTTGATTTTCAGACGGTTCATATTACGCACGGGAACGTGCAAGGTACGACTACTTTCGAGTTATCTTATACGGACGCAGACCAGTTCCGTCTGTCGCGGACGACGCTGGGAGCGGACGAGAGCGAGTGCGACCTTATTATTACTTACGCACCCACGAGAGCGGGCACGCACAAGGCGATATTAAACATCGACAATCTGAGCCACACCACCCTTTTCCAGAGTATTACGCTGAATGCGTCGTGTAGCGACCCGAGCGCAGTACCGACCATTAGTGTCAGCCCTGCTGTGATCCCCACTTTTGAGACCGTGGCGGAGAAACAGATCACCGGCAAGTTCACCGTCAAAAGCGAGAATTGCACGGATTTTGTTCATCTGCGGGTCAATCACGTGCAAGGGCAAGCGTTCACGATTTTAGAGAGTACACTGAGTAAAAATACGGAGTCGGAAGTGACGGTCTTTTTCACGCCTATGGCGGCAGGGAGTTATCAATCGACCGTGACGATCACGAGCGCGAACGCCGATACGGTCGTTGTGACGCTGAACGGTACCGCCGAAGCGAAGAGCGCAGAGAACATCGACTGGATGGTTGATTTTCAATGGGATGCATCGCAACCGAGGGCACAGTTGGAGGAGCGTTTCGACAATGTCGGACACAACAAAACGCTTGTATTGGAGGGCTGGCAGAACGTAGCGGCATTGGATGAACGTCCGTGGTGGGGTTTCGACGAAGCGACGACCACTCCCCAGCGCGGTAGGGAGAGATACGCGAAGGCGACGAGTTACCAGTACGGACGGGACTCCACCGGTGTATGGGAGATGTGGCTGGTGACGCCGGCATTGGATTACCCAAACGCCCCTGTGCAGGTGTTTGCTTTCTCGGTGATGGGAGAGTATCTGCCGGAAGAGGCAGGGAGTACGACGCTGGAGGTCTATTTCATCGACGCCAGCGATCCGCAGAAGCCATTCTTCCAAGTGTTTGACGGGCTATCCATCCCCAAGACAGCCGACGAGAGCGGAGTGTGGGTGCCGTTTGTGATTCATCTGGAGAACCAGAGTTATATCCCGGATGCGTTCTACATGGCGTTCCGATACAGAGGTCCGAACGGGCAGAAAGGCGAGGCGACGTATTACATCGACAATGTGTCGTGGGGGGTAGTTCAAGATTCAGCCATCAGCGATCAGCCGTCAGCCGTCGGAGAGGGAGAGAAGATAGTCCGCGACGGACGGCTGCTGATTCTCCGAAACGGCAAGACGTACAATGTGCTCGGGGGGACGGAATGACCTAGAACAGTACGTAGTGGTAACGAAGTGGTAATGAAGGCGACAGGCAAATGACCCTTAAATCCACTTAAAAATGAAGAAAAGTGGCATACACTCTTGTGTATGTCATTTTTTTTTTGTACCTTTGCCGCCGAATTTAAAATGGCGTAGAATGCGCCGTACAAAAAAGATTATGCAAAATATAAGAAATATAGCAATTATTGCGCACGTAGACCACGGCAAAACGACGCTGGTGGACAAGATGCTGTACACGGCTCACGTAGTGAACCAGCAGAAATCGGAATTCAGCAATCAGCCCCAAGAGTTGATTCTGGACAACAACGATCTGGAGCGCGAACGTGGAATCACGATTCTGGCGAAGAATGTCGCCATTGATTACAAGGGTACAAAAATCAACATTATTGACACTCCGGGTCACGCGGACTTCGGCGGCGAGGTAGAGCGTGTGCTGAACATGGCAGACGGCGTATTGCTGCTGGTGGACGCATTCGAAGGCGCGATGCCGCAGACCCGTTTTGTGCTGCAGAAAGCACTGGAGTTGGGTTTGAAACCGATCGTAGTGATCAATAAAGTGGACAAACTGAACTGCCGTCCGGACGAGGTACAGGAAGAGGTGTTCGACCTGATGTGCAACCTGAATGCGACGGACGACCAGTTGGATTTCCAGACGCTGTACGGCAGCGCCAAACAAGGCTGGATGTCGAAAGACTGGCGCAAACCGACGACCGATCTGACGGACCTGATGGACGCTATCATCGAGTATATCCCGGCTCCGGAGGAGAACCCCGGTACGCCGCAGATGTTAGTGACGAGTCTGGACTACAACAGTTATGTAGGCCGTATCGCCATCGGACGCGTACACCGCGGCGAGTTCCACGACGGGCAGAACGTGACGCTGGCGAAGAAAGACGGCACGATGGTGAAGACCAAGATCAAAGAGTTGCACACTTTCTCCGGCATGGGGCACGTGAAGACCGATGTAGTGAAGAACGGCGATATTTGCGCGATGATCGGTATTGACGGGTTCGAGATCGGCGACACGGTATGCGATTTCGAGAACCCCGAGGCATTGAAGCCGATCGCAATCGACGAGCCGACGATGAGTATGACCTTCTGCATCAACGACAGTCCATTCTTCGGTCAGGACGGCAAATACGTAACGAGCCGCCATATCCAAGACCGACTGAACAAAGAGCTGGAGAAGAACCTCGCTTTGCGCGTAGAACGCGGAGCGGAGGAGAGCAGTTGGCGCGTGTTCGGCCGCGGCGTGCTGCACCTGAGTGTGCTGATCGAGACCATGCGTCGCGAGGGATACGAGTTGCAAGTGGGTCAGCCGCAAGTGATCATCAAAGAGATCAACGGCGTCAAATGTGAGCCGGTGGAGAGCCTGACGGTGAACACGCCAGAGGAATGCAGCGGTAAGATCATTGAGTTTGTGAGCACGCACAAGGGCGAGATGACGAAGATGGAGATGGTGAACGACCGCGTTCATTTAGAGTTCACAATCCCGAGCCGCGGTATCATGGGAATGCGTACGTATGTGATGAACGTGAGTGCCGGAGAGGCGATCATGGCTCACCGATTCCTGGAGTACCAGCCGTGGAAAGGCGAGATCGTGAAGCGAAACAACGGTTCGTTGATCGCCATGGAAGCCGGAACGGCATATGCTTATGCGCTGGACAAGTTGCAGGACCGCGGTAAGTTCTTCATCGAGCCGCAGGAAGAGGTGTATGCAGGTCAGGTGGTGGGCGAGAACGCCAAAGAGGGCGACATCGTGATCAACGTGACCAAGAGCAAGAAACTGACGAATATGCGATCGAAAAGCGCGGACGACAAGGCAGTATTGCCGCCGCCCGTACGCATGAGTCTGGAGGAAGCGCTGGAGTACATCAAAGAGGACGAGTACGTAGAAGTAACGCCGCACGCCATGCGCATCCGCAAGATCATCCTCGACGAGCTGGAGCGGAAGAGAGCGGGGCGCGTATAGCGCAATTGAGAATTGAGAAAAAAAAATTAAAACAATATATTATGAAGATTGAACAAAGTGAATTAAAAGACCTGACGGCTGTTGTGACGCTGACGATAGAGCCCGCAGACTATCAGGAAGAAGTGGCAAAACAACTGAAAGAAGTACGCCACAAAGCTCAGATGCCGGGTTTCCGTCCGGGCATGGTACCGGCAGGGCTGGTGAAGAAAATGTACGGCAAAGGTATTCTCGCAGACGTACTGAACAAAAAAGTCGGCGAAGGTCTGCAGAAGCACATTGAGGACAACAAACTGAATATCCTTGGCGATCCGCTGCCCAGCAAAGAGTCTCCGAAGATTGATTTAGACAACGAGGACACTTTCACCTTTATGTTCGACATCGCCGTGGCTCCTGAGTTCGACGCCAAGCTGACGGGTAAGAACAAACTGACCGAATACGTGATCGAAGTGACGGACGAGATGGTGAACAACCAAGTACAGTCTTACTGCGAGCGCTTCGGCGAGTACAGCCAGGCAGAGGACGTGGCAGAAGGCGACATCGTGAAAGGTATTGCCAAAGAGGTTGACGGCGAGATCGTCAAAGAAGGCGCAATCCTCAATCCGGGCTACATGAAGCAGAAGACGCAGCAGAAGAAATTCATCGGCGCCAAAGTGGGCGATGTAGTTACCTTCAACCCTGCTAAAGCATACGACAGCGAAGTAGAGGTTAGTTCGTTGCTCGGTATCACCAAAGAGCAGGCTCAGGAGCTGAAGAGCGATTTCACATTCGAGATCCAAGAGATCACCCGCCACACGGCAGCTGCGCTGAACGAAGAGCTGTTCACCAAGGTTTACGGCGAGAACGCGCCGAAAGACGAGGCTGAGTTCCGCGCCCGTATCAAAGCAGAGATCGAAGCCAACATGGCAGAGGACAGCAAATACAAATTCGGTCTGGACGCCAAAGAGGCGATCATGAAGAAGATGGAGAAGGTTGAGTTCCCGGTTGCTTTCCTCAAACGCTGGGTACTGGAGACCAACGAGAAAATGACCGAAGAGGAGCTGGAGAAAGACTTCGACAAGATGCTGGAGGAGCTGAAATGGCATTTGGCAAAAGACCAGCTGATGAAAGAATACAAGATCGACGTGCAGAAAGAGGACGTAGAGGCTTACGCCAAAGAGGTGGCTCGCATGCAATTCATGCAGTACGGTCTGATGCACGTGGATGACCAGTATCTGACCAACTACGCGAACGAGATGCTGAAGCAGGAGAACCAACTGCGCGGTATCGTGGAGCGCGTGGCAGAGAACAAGATCTACGAGGCGCTGAAAGGCGTTGTGAAGATCGAGCAGAAGAAGATCTCGCACGAAGAGTTCGGTCGTTTGTTCTAATACTTGCGTGACTCGCGGCATAGCCGCTCAATTACGCTACGTATTGAACTACGCTCTCCCCAAGGATTAAAATCCTCGGGGACCCTAATAAAATACAATATGACAAGAATACATTTTATAGCTATTGGCGGGGCGGCAATGCATAATCTGGCATTGGCCGTTGCCTCCAAAGCGGGGTACAAAGTAACGGGGTCGGATGATGAGATATTCGACCCTGCTTTGTCTCATTTGCGCGCGGCAGGGTTGCTGCCGGACGAGATGGGTTGGCACCCGGAGCGTATCACGCCGGATATAGATGCTATTATTCTCGGCATGCACGCCCGCGAGGACAATCCGGAACTGGTGAAAGCCCGCGAGTTGGGAATCAAGATCTATTCGTTCCCCGAATACCTGTACGAGCAGACGAAGGACAAGATCCGTATCGTCGTTGGCGGCAGCCACGGCAAGACGACTACGACGAGCATGATCCTCTATGTACTGCAGCGGTTAGGGATCGAAGCGGACTACATGGTCGGCGCGCAGATCGAAGGGTTCGAGCGGATGGTGCGTCTCTCCGACACCGCCAAATATGCCGTGTTTGAGGGCGACGAGTACCTCACTTCCCCACTCGATTTGCGGTCCAAATTCCTTTGGTACCACCCGCATGTGGCAATTCTGACCGGTATCGCTTGGGACCATATCAATGTATTCCCGACATTCCCGCAGTACGTAGATACGTTCCGTAAGTTTGTGGACAGTATTGAACCCGACGGCAGTTTTATTTACTACCAGGGGGACGAGAACCTGCGCCTTCTTGCGGAGGAAATCAGCCATCAGCCATCCGCTATCAGCTGTATTCCTTACAACGCGTATGAAGGCGATGTAAAGATGCAGGTGTTCGGACGGCATAACATGCAGAACCTGCAAGCGGCTATGTTAGCATGCCATTGCATCGGTGTAGCACCGGATGATTTCTATCGCGAGATCAGTACTTTTACGGGTGCGTCGAACCGTTTGGAGAAGATATGCGAGACGGCGGACAGCGTTGCCTACAAAGACTTCGCTCATTCGCCGAGCAAGCTGAAAGCAACCATCAATGCCGTTCGCGAACGGTATCCGGAGAAGAGACTGATTGCCTGCATGGAGCTGCATACCTTCAGCAGCCTGATGGCAGATTTTCTGCCGCAATACAAAGACTGCATGGCAGAAGCGGATGTGGCATACGTATATTTCAATCCGAAAGTGATTGAGCACAAGCGTCTTACGCCGATTACCGCCGAAGAGGTGCGCGAAGCGTTTGGCACGAAAAATGTGGAAGTCTTCACGGAGAGCCAAGCGCTGCAAATGAGACTACAGGGCTTGGACTACAGCAACACCGCCCTTTTGATGATGTCCAGCGGCACATTCGACGGGATCAATGTCAACGAGTTTTGTGTTAATCTGTTAAATCGTTAAACTGTTAAATTATTAAGCTGTTAAGACGTTATGGATAAGCAGAAAAGACGCGATTACCTGTACATGCGTATGGCACGTACATGGGCAGAGAACAGCTATTGCGTGCGCCGCAAGGTTGGTGCGCTGCTGGTAAAGGACCAGATGATCATCTCCGACGGTTACAACGGCACTCCTTCAGGCTTCGAGAACATCTGCGAAGACGAGAACAATGTGTCCAAACCCTATGTACTGCACGCGGAGGCGAACGCGCTGACGAAAGTTGCGCGATCCAACAACAGCTCCGACGGCGCAACGCTGTACGTGACCGCCAGCCCTTGTCTGGAGTGCTCGAAGCTGATCATTCAGTCGGGTATCAAACGGGTCGTTTACGGCGAAGAGTACCGTATTATGGACGGCGTAGAGTTGCTCAAGAGAGCGGGGATTGAGGTCGTTTATCTAAACGACCAGATTAAAGATTAAAAATTACGAATTACGGATGAAGAAGTTTATTTTACCGACATTGACTGTGTTTGGCGTGGTCATCGGTATCATCGTCGGCATGGCATTAAGCCAGAAGGCAAACGCACAACGTATCATTTATCAGAACGGCACATGGCAGATGGAGCAGACGAAAGTAGATCGGCTGCTGCAGTTGATGGAAAGCGCCTATGTGGACGAACTGGATATAGACAGCATCACCGACGAAGTGATGAGTGAGCTGGTTCACAAGCTGGATCCGCACAGTTCGTATATCCCGAAGGAAGATCTGGAGATGGTTAATTCGGAGTTAGCCGCTTCTTTCTCCGGCATCGGTGTGCAATTCTCGATCCAGCAGGACACGGTGCGTATCGTGGCTGTCATTGCCGGTGGTCCGTGCGAGGGCGTGGGTGTATTAGCCGGCGACAAGTTGATCACCGTGGACGACAGTACTTTCACGGGTAAGAAGATCAACAATGAGAAAGTGATGCGTACGCTGCGCGGCGAGAAAGGCACGCAAGTGAAGCTCGGAGTACTGCGCTCCGGCAGCAAAGAGCCGCTCTATTTCACCGTCACCCGCGGCGACATCCCTGTGACGAGCGTGGACGCGAAGTTCATCATTGAGCAGGGCGGTCAAAAGATCGGCTTCGTGCGCGTGAACAAGTTCGGCGAGACGACCTACAAAGAGTTTATCTCCGCTTTGGCGGATCTGTATGCCAAGGGTGCGACAAGTTATATCGTGGACTTGCGCGAGAACAGCGGCGGCTACATGGAACAGGCTATCCGCATGGCGAATGAGTTCTTGCAAAGAGGTGATCTGATTGTTTATTCGGAAGGTCGTGCTTATCCGCGGTATGAAGCAAATGCGAACGGCAGCGGCCGATTCAAGAACACTCAGCTGGTTGTGCTGATTGATAATTTCTCTGCTTCGGCGAGCGAGATCTTCGCCGGTGCTATGCAGGACAACGACCGCGCTATTATTGTAGGAAGACGTTCGTTCGGCAAGGGTTTGGTTCAACAGCAAATGCCGTTCAGCGACGGAAGTGCCGTCCGTCTGACCGTAGCGCGGTATTACACTCCATCGGGAAGGTGCATCCAGAAGCCTTATACATTAGGCGATCAGGAGGATTACGAGAAAGAGCTGATGGATCGATTCGAGCATGGTGAGTTCTATTCGGCTGACTCGATTCATTTCTCCGACACAACTATCTATCGCACGAAAGGCGGCCGAATCGTTCATGGCGGCGGAGGTATCATGCCGGATGTGTTTGTAGGTCGCGACACGACGCTCAATACTCCGTGGTACAACCGTTGTGTCAATCTGGCGTACACTTATCAGTTTGCATACCAATACACGGACAAGCACCGCAAAGAGCTGAGCAAATTCAAGGACTGGCAGAGTCTGGAGAAATATCTGCTGAAACAGAATGTATTACGTGAGTTTGTGAAGTTTGCAGAAGATAAAGGCGTAGAGCCGAACGAGGCAGAGATACAAAAATCGCGCCCGTTAATGACGCGACTTTTGAATGCCTATATCGTGCGCAATATCTTAGGAGACGAAGGATTCTTCCCTCTCTTCGAGCGCGACGACGAGATTACTAAAGCTGCTGTAGAGCAGCTATTACATAGCGATAGAATTTCTGCACAGTAGCGATATTCACACGCTCATCGGGGGAATGGGGATGCTCAATGGTAGGACCAAACGAGATCATCTCCATTCCTTCGTATTTAGCCCCGATGATACCGCATTCGAGTCCTGCGTGGATGATGATGACACGCGGCTCCGAGCCGAACTCCTTCTCGTAGGTTGCTTTCATCGTAGCCAAGAGTTGGCTCTTGAGATTCGGTTTCCAACCCGGGTAAGCGCCGCTGAATTGCACATCTGCTCCGGCGAGGGAGAAAGCGGACTGGATGATCGATTGCAGTTCCTCCTTGCGGCTCTCAACGGACGAGCGGGTGAGGCAGCAAACTTCCACTACATGTACCTTCTGGTCATTTACCATTTTGGTATTCGTAGAGATCATAGCGAGGTTGTTGGACGTCTCGACGATGTCCGGCGCTTCGGGGATGACACGATATACGCCGTGCGGGCAGAGGGTGATAGCGTGGATGAGGAAATCCTGAACGTCCTCCGGCATTTCGGTCTTCGGACAGTCCACCTCTTTTGCCGTGCAGGAGACGCCGCCATCCACTCCGTCGTACTCGCGGAGGAAGAGATCTTCGCAGCGGTCGATGAGATCCTGTACGTCCTGATAGCTATCGGCAGGGATGGTGATGATAGCCGATGCTTCGCGCGGAATGGCATTGCGGAGCGAACCGCCTTCGACACATACCAAGCGTGCTTCGTAGTTAGCGACAGCCTCTTTGAGGACACGGAAGAGCAGTTTGATGGCGTTGGCGCGCTGGAGATGGATGTCGCATCCGGAGTGTCCGCCCTTGCAGCCCTTGATCTCTATTTTCAGCGCGATGTCTCCTTCTTCGGTCTCTACCTCCTGGTAGCAGAAAGTAGCCGTTGTATCCACGCCTCCGGCACAACCGACATAGAGTTCTCCTTCGGTCTCGGAATCCAGATTCAGCAGATATTTGCCTTTGAGCCATCCGGGTTGCAGCGCGTTAGCGCCATACATACCTGTTTCTTCATCGATGGTGAAGAACGCCTCCAAAGGCGGGTGCACGACATTCTTGTCTGCCAAAATCGCCATGGCTGTAGCTACGCCAATACCATTGTCGGCTCCAAGGGTAGTGCCATCGGCAGTTACCCATTCGCCGTTTTCCTCTACGTATGCCTGGATCGCATCTTTCTCAAAATCAAAGACTTTGTCTCCGTTTTTCTGGGGCACCATATCCATGTGTCCCTGGAGGATCACACCCGGGTGGTTCTCCATTCCCGGCGAAGCCGGTTTGCGGATGAGGACATTGCCGATCTCGTCCTGGAGAGTCTCCAGACCGAGCGACTTACCGTAGTTCACCAAGAAATCCGCAATCTCTTTGCGTTTGCCGCTGGGACGCGGGATTTGGGTAAGGCTGTAGAAGCAGTTCCACAAGCCTTGAGGCTCAAGACCTTTTACAATTTTGTCATTTACCATTTGTTCATTTATTATAAGGTTAATCAACTGTTACTTCTCCGCAGATATCTTTCCCAAGGAGGGTACGAACCAGCTCTGTATCGTCCGGGTTTTCGCCGAAGAGGAGCATCATTTTGGTGAGGAGCGCTTCGGTGGTGATATCATATCCGGAGATGACACCGGCTTTCATAAGATTGAGGGAGACAGCATACAGTCCCATCTCAACCGAACCGGTGTTGCACTGGGTTTTGTTGACAATCACGATACCTTTGTCCACCGCCGATTTGAGTTCGCGGTAGAGCCACTTGTCCGTTGGTGCATTTCCTGCTCCGAAGGTTTCCAAGACGACTCCTTTTAATCCGCGCGTACGCAGGAGCGCACGCACGACGGGTTGCTGAATACCCGGAAAGAGCTTGAGTACCGCCACGTTGCAATCAAAATGGGTGTGCAGAACAAGCGGGCTCTCCAAGGGCGTATAGTGAATGAGATGCGGCTGATAGGTGATATGCACGCCTGCCTTCGCCAGCGCGGGATAGTTATAACTATTGAAGGCGGAGAAATGCTCCGCATTGCGCTTGGTAGTACGGTTCGCGCGGAAGAGTCGATCCTCGAAATAGATGGTGACCTCGGGCACGATCGCATTTCCCTCTTCGTCCTGCGCGGCGGCAATCTCAATCGCGGTCAGGAGGTTTTCCTTCGCGTCCGAGCGGAGGACACCCACCGGTAGTTGCGAGCCGGTGAAGACAACCGGTTTGGAGAGGTTTTCGAGCATGAAAGAGAGCGCGGAGGCGGAATAGGACATGGTGTCGGTACCATGGAGGATCACGAAGCCGTCGTAATCCTCGTAATGGTCATAGACCATTCGCGCCATTCTTTCCCAGCATTCGGGATTCACATCGGACGAGTCCAAGAGGGGCGAGAACGCCTGAATATCCACATGGATATTTCCCGCAAAGAGCTCCGGCATGAAAGCCTCGAAGGTCTCAATATCCGCGGGTATTAAAGCGCCGGATGTTTTGCTCCGAACCATGGTAATCGTACCTCCCGTAGAGATCAAAAGTACTTTGCTCATAGGTTTTTAACAATTTTGCGGTGCAAAATTACACTTTTTTTTGCATATGTGCAAATAATTTCGTAATTTTGCAGCGGTTTTTTATGGCAGCTAAAATTCTGATCATAGACGGAGACATCAGTCTCTCCACCGTGCTGAACGATTACCTGCTTAGTCGCGGGTACAAATCTCATGTGGTTCACACGGGTCGCGCAGGGCAGGAAATCTTGCGTGACGAGGCGTGGGATTTAGTGCTGACGGAGTTGCTGGGAATTGGGATGAACGGCTATGAGTTGCTGAAAGATATTCGCCACCGTTTGCCGAATATCCCTCTGATTGTACTGACGAGCCGCAGCGACCGCGAGGATCAGATCCGTGCTTTTCAGTTGGGATGCGACGACTACCAACTGAAGCCGTTTACGATGGACATACTGATCTGCCGGATGGAGGCTATTCTGCGTCGTGTGAGGGCATTTGAGGAGAGCAAGCAGAAGGTATTTGAGTTGAACGGAAAAGTGTTTGACGCCATACATCAGACATTCGACGGCAAACATATGTCTTCGCGGGAGAGCGATCTGCTGCTGATGCTATGCCGGAACGAGAACGAGGTGGTGGACAAGCACCGGATATTGGTAGCTCTATGGAAAGAGCATAATACCTTTACGGCTCGTTCGTTAGGCGTGTATATCAACCATTTACGCGGATTTCTGACGCCGGCAGGGTATGAGATTATTGCTGTGCGGTATAAGGGATACAAGCTCGTTAAGAACGAGCATTGGGGAATTTGAGATTTGAGAATTTGAGATTTGAGATTTGAAAATTTGAAGATTTGATATTGTTATGAGACTGATAGCTCCGAGTGTGTTGTCTGCCGATTTCGGACATCTGGCAGAGGAATTAGAGATGATTAACCGCAGCGAGGCGGACTGGCTGCATGTGGATGTGATGGACGGTACGTTTGTGCCAAATATTTCGTTTGGTTTTCCGCTGATGAAGCCATTCAAGCAATATTGTACGAAGCCGCTGGACGTGCATCTGATGATCGTTCATCCGGAGAAATACGTGGAGCGGTTCTGCGACGCCGGCGCATGGTCGGTCGGTTTTCACCTGGAGGCGGTGGACGATCCAATGCCGATTCTGGAGCTGATCAAGGCGAAGGGCGTTCGGACCTGTCTGACGATCAATCCTGATATTGACGTGAAGCGGCTGGTGCCTTATCTGGACAAGGTAGATATGGTGCTTCTGATGAGTGTTTTTGCGGGTTTCGGCGGTCAGAGTTTTATTCCGGAGACGATGGCCAAGATCCGCTTTATGCGCGAAGAGATCGACCGTCGCGGGTTGCAGACGCTGATAGAGGTTGACGGCGGCGTGAATACCAAGAACGCTCATTCGATCTTTGAAGCCGGTGCGGACGTGCTGGTAGCGGGAAGTGCTGTGTTCTGCGCCAAAGACCCCGAGAACACTATTCGGGTGATGAAAAGCTAAGTTTTCTCCCCTTTGTCTCATAGTGACGTGCCGCTAACAACCCACTAATCACCCACTAATCACCCACTAATCACCCACTCGTGGAAGGTAAAAGGGACGAAAATGAACGGATGAAGGGAGCTAAGAATATGCGAGATAGAATGCGGGCATATCCGATGGTTGTATTGCTGCTGCCTCTGGTGGCGGCAATACTGCTTTTTATAGAGCCGCCACCAAGATACGGGGGAAAAAATCAGAAAATATACATAAAAGAAACACACATAACACAAAAAACAAAAGAAACTCACATAGCACAAGAGACAAAAGAAGCGAAAGTGTTGCAGAAAGGGTTACAGAAGGGGTTACAGGAGCGGTTGTACGGGCGGTTGGAAGAGAGCGGATTGAGCGGGGATGAGTTGGCAACGGTTGGTGCGCTGACATTGGGGTACAAGGAAGAGTTGGGAAAAGAGTTGAAGCGGCATTTTCAGGCTTCGGGAGCAGCCCATGTGCTGGCGGTAAGCGGTCTGCATACCGGTATCATTTATGCTATTTTACTTGGGATTTTGACTTTAGGCGGACGTTATAAGCCGTTATATGAAAACAAGTTAGGAAGGAGGATGTTGAGTATGGCGGTTATTATAACGATGTGGGGTTATGCATGGTTGACGGGCATGACTCCTTCTGTTGTCCGGGCGGTATTGATGGTGACGATTTTTGAAATAGGCCGCATGGCGTACCGACAGGCCTTTTCGCTGAACACGATTGCCGCTGCGGCAGTATTGATTCTGATTGTAAATCCAAAGGATTTATGGAGCGTCAGTTTTCAGTTGAGTTTTGCGGCAACGGCGGCGATTGTGGTTTTGATAGAGAGGTTCTCTTCGACAGATCGAATTATCGATATATCGAAATACCGAAACCGGCTATGGGGCAAGGTTTTCCATTATTTTGCGGGGATTATTGTAGTGAGTCTCGCGGCACAATTAGGGACATTACCGATCACGATGTATTATTTCGGGCAGATCAGCAATTATTTTCTGCTGACCAACTTGATTGTTTTGCCGATTGCGAGTTTTTTAGTTCCCTGCGGGTTGATTTCAATTGGTTTAGGCGGGAGTTATTTGGGTGTGGCGTTCAGCAAAGTGACATGGGGTTTGGCATGGGCGATGAATCATAGCGTGGAATGGATCGAACATTTGCCCGGGAGCACGGTTCAAGTAAAAATCGGCTTAGGAATGGTGGGTATATACTATCTTATTTTTATTTCTTATTGTCTGTTTTTAATGAAAAAACGTAAAAATACGTAAAAAAGATTTTTAATACTTGCACGATTGCAAAAAAAGTTGTAACTTTGTCGCCGTTTTTAGAATGAAGTCCAATTCATGAAGAAATTATTAGGAATATTGACCGTTTTTTGTGTTGCGGCGAGTGCGTGGTCTGAAACGGTATTTACGTTCAGCGCCGCAGCGGATATGAGCCAGACGAAAGAGGGCGTCAGTCTGTCTATAGCGAAAGGCAGCGGCCAGAACGAGCCGAAGGCGACGACCGACTACGAGACAAGCCAGTTTGAGATGCGTCTCTACATAGGCAACACTATTACAGTATCCGGCACGGAACTGACTGACATTCAATTAGTCTGCGCCAAAAGCAGCGCATCCAACAAGCAGTATGCGGGTCTGAGCGCGAGCACAGGCGCGCTAGTCTCCGGCGGCGAAGCAGCAGACAAGAACGACTGGAAAGTAGATCACTGGACGGGGAGCGCACAAGAAGTGGTGTTCAGCCTGATAGGAACAGGTCAGAGACGGATACAGAAAGTAGTGGTGAACGGCGGCGAAGTGGTGATTGAGCCGGTAGAAACCGAGCTGCCCACCGCAGAGGACCTGGATGCTAACTATATCTATGCGGAACCGACGGCTGTCCAAGTTCCTGACACCCAATTTTTCAAGAACGAATACGCTTTTATCAGCAATAATATCCTGGTTTATTGCGGTCAGGGATCGATCATCAAAGCGACCGACACGACCGAGGCGTATTTCAACTGCAACGCCAATTACACCCTGACATTTACGGCAACAGAGTCCATCAAAGGTATTGAGATAGACGGATTTGTGCGCAAAGCCTTCAGCGCTACTTGCGATCACGGCGAGATTGAGTATCTGACCGATACAGATTACGACATGGAGGGTTCGCCGGCAATGGTAATCCGGAATATTGATGCGACGAGCGTGACGATCAGCTGTTCCAAGCAACTACGATGCTACGGAGTGCGCGTTTATTTCCAAGAAAATCCGAATCGTTTGAATCCGGAGACCGGGATTGAAGGCATTCAGCCGTCAGCAGTCAGAAGTCAGAAAATATTGCGCGATGGAGCGTTGTATATCATACAAAATGAGCGCACCTACACGGCGACAGGAGTAGAAATACGATGAAGCGATTCCGGTACATAATGTTGATATTGGCACTAGCGATGAGTTGGTGCGGCGTGCTGTGGGCTCAAACGCCCGCGAAGCAGTTGCCGGAAGTGACGAGTACGGAAGGTCGTGAGTTCTTCGTAGCGTGGCTGCCGAACGGCGACCGCGCGCCCAATTCTCCGGACTTGCGTTTGCAGTTAGTCGCCAATACGCGATTCAGTACTACGATTGTAGTCGAATATCCGAACGGCTACACGCAGAACTACCCTATGGCAAGCGGTCAATCCCAAGATATAATAGTGGATCCGCAGATCGTCTATTGGAACAGTTCCGCCGGAGAAGAAGAAACCGTAGTACGAAAAGGTATCCGCGTCTATAGCCAGAACGGCGAAAAGTTCACACTCTACTCGATCAACCAGATGGGAGCGTCGGGTGTGTATAGCGTGGACGGCGCTCATATATTGCCAGTAGAAGCATTGGGAAACGAGTATATCGTTCAGACAGCAGACGGCGACAAGACAGCTACGGAGTTCATCGTAATGTCCACGAAACCCGGTCCAACGAATGTCAACATATCGCTGAAAGTAAAAAGCCGCGGCAATGCAGATCAACTGAATTTCACTTTCACGGATTCCAAACAATGTTATATTGTCCGTTCGCAATATCATGATCCGGATGACATGAATGCCGAGATAGACTTGTCCGGTTCGACGATCTGCGCCGACCAGCCGATCGCAGTATGGAGCGGAAACCAGGACGGTTTGGTCCCCTTCCGCGATATGACTCCGGACCATGCCTATGACCAGTTGCTGCCGATAAACAAGTGGGGCAAGAGTTTTATCGTGCCCATGACCGCAAAGAATATTCAGATGAATGTGGTGCGCATAGCAGCTATGCAAGACAACACCGTGGTCAACATAAAGCGGAACAACAATAATGTCGCCAACACGCCTGTAACGCTGAATACCGGAGATATTTATACGCAGCAGATGACTCAGTCCGTGGGAAATCCCAACCCTCAGAATGTGTCTCTATATATCACATCCGACAAGCCGGTTCAGGTATATTTATATTCCTCCAGTAGTAGTGCCAATAACTGGTATGACGAAGACGGCGGTCTGCACCTTCCGGGCGATGCCTCGATGACACTTATTCCGCCATTGGAGTTTCTGACCGACACCACTATTTTCTCCACTTATTCCAATACGGGAGCCAATCTGTCTCACCAGATGAATATCTGGGCACTTACCTCTCAGATCGACAATATCCTTTTGGACGGTCAGGCTATAAGCGGTTGGAAGACCGTTCCGAGCAACACGGCTTATTCGCAAAACACATATGATCTGGCTGAAGGTAAGCATATTATCACCGCTCCGAGCAAAAGTTTCTCGGGTTATGCGTACGGTATAGACGAAGGTCAGGCATATATGTATCCTATCGGATACGATTTCACGCCGCAGAAAGATACGCTGTTCCTGCTGGATGATTCGCGTCAGTACTCCGTTCACCATGACGGAGCGCCATCGGAGGAATGGAAAGAGAAGTATGTGAGCGAAACCGAGGGCGGATGGTTTCTGGACAAGATCAAGCTGAATGACGACACGTATCTGCTGGATTCCATTTTCGTATGCGACAGCACGATTCTTGATTTCCCGATCAAGATGTATAACTCATGGTATAAAACGATCTGGGAGATTGAAGGTTCGATCCAAGGGAAAGGTTATTTTACTCCGGAGGAACAGTTGTCGGAGAATGTGGCTCGTCCGCAGTTGGAGCACCAGTTCCATTTGCTGCCGATAGAGCAAAATCAGGAGCCGTTTGAGGACTTTGAGGTGCGCGGTATTGTGATCCGCAAGCCTATTTTCTGCGATCTGCCGGAGGATAAATGGGAGCGCGACACGTTCAACACGATCGTGCGCGTTATGCGCCAGTACGACGACACGACATGGCATGTGATGTGTATCGGCGACACGATCAAATTCTTCTACGACAGCCTCTACAACCAGCGCGATTTGACCCTCGACGACGTAACGCAGAAAGACTCGACGATGTTTATTGCGACTCGTTCGGGAGCGGTCAATCCCAACAAATGGCAGTATAATATCGGAACCGGTTCGTACGCCTTCACGCGCCATTACACGACGGTCAACGGTTGCGACTCGCTGAGCACGATCAAGGTGTATGTCTGCGATTCGTATCTGGAACAAAAAGATACGGTGGTCTGCGAGAAAGGATTGGACGGTTTAGGCTCGAAGTACGGCGATTTCTTCAAGAAATACTCGCAGTACACCCCATCCCGATGGCCCAAAGCCGATACAATTCTATATGACACACTTCGCGCCGTGGAATGTATGAGCACTCCTGAATATCAGGAGTTCAGGACTCATTGCCCAACGTTCAACGGATGTGACTCGATTTTGGAGTTGCACCTCGTAGTGAAGACCTTCACGTACAATACGACGATTGCGAACATCTGTAAATCCCGGTTAGATGAGATGGGCGGCGTCTATATATGGAAGGAAAAAGGCAGCGATAGAGAGATCCACCGCTTTAATCCGGACACGATGAAATGGGACTCCTCCTATATCCGCATGGAGTATGTCAAATATGTGAATTGCGAGGACTGCCCGGAGAAGGGATGTGACAGCGTGCAAAATGTGCTGCGTCTGCAATTTGTCAGCGACGACGGTCAGGAACATACATTCCATGTATGTCAGGGCGATAAGGACAGGTACTACAACCAGACCAACTCGAGATTCTACGTTGACTTTGACTCAAATGGCAAGCTTTGCAACACCCCATACATTTACAAACTTAATGTAGAGGTGACAGGTGATGTGGATGGCGTTTCGCAGGTGATGTGCCGGTTTATAGACAGCGTCACATTCTTTGTCGATACCGTTTATAAGGACCAGATGACATATGATACGATATGCTGGGATCCGGATGCAAGCGGTCAGACTTATTCGTGGGAAAAACACCCTAAATTCAACGCCATTCCCGTTACTCGTCCGGGCGAGTTCACTTATCGCGACACGATGAAGACGTACAAGACCAAGTGCGATTCTATCTGCGTGCTAAAACTGCGCGTGGGCCAGCCCTATGAAACCCCGACCGTAGCGAAGATTTGCGACGATGGTTCATACACATGGCAGGATACGCTGTTCTACGGCGACAACTACGATGGAGAAAAGCCGGAGAAAAGCAAACGAGTGTCCGGTTCGTCCTATAGTTCTATCCGAAAGATGAAGTCCCAGTACGGATGCGACTCCATTCTGACGCTGGAGCTGACGATCCACCCGACGTATTTAGCGGGCAGCAAGGATACAGCTATTTGCGCCAACGAGACCTATAATTTCTACGGGACTATATACAACACGGCAGATGCCCCATGGACCGCCGGCGAGACCTACAAACTGACGATCCATGACCAGTCCATACACGGGTGCGACAGTATGGTGCTTCACGTAGTAACCGTCCTTCCTGCCTATCTCAATGAGAAGGAGGCACCCGATACGGTATGCCAAGTACTGAGCGAGACGCCAGTCTATTACGAATGGGAAGGCACCGATCACGCGGAATGGAACGATAGACATCCTCAGCAACTCAATACCGCCGGTTCATTTGAGTTGGTGGACAGTCTGACAAGCATCCACGGCTGCGACTCGGTCATCCATCGCAGTCTGGTTGTTCTGCCGACCTATGAGCTGCCCTTCTCGCGTACCATGTCCAGCGAAGACACGATCCACTGGACATACAATTACCTGCCTGTCATTTATGCCGGTGAAAAAGCTGTCTTCGACAATCCTGACAACTGGCTCGTCAAGACCTGCCATAGCGGAATCAATACATTCGTTGATTCGCTGACCACGCAGCCCGTCGGCACGCATTTCTGCGACTCCGTACGGATTCTGAATCTGCTGATCGGTCAGACCTTCCGCGATACGACCTATGACGTAACCTGCGCTAACTGCGGCACGTATAACTGGGTGATTACCAGCCCTATCACCGGCAAGGACACGATTATCGAAATAAACGACCTGCCGGCGCCATACACGCAGCGGATATACTACGACAGCCTCGAAACGGCGTTGGGGTACGACTCCATCTATATCCGCATTCTGACCACTTATCCGAACTACAACTACACGGACAACGGCGAGATATGCCAAGGCGAAGAGTACCGCTGGACCGGCCATATGGGCAACGACAACAGCGTAGAACACCGTCTCTATTACAACGGACAGCAGATCACAGAGATCCCGACCGACCAGCATGGAACAGTCATTGTGACCGACTCGATGCTGACGGACACGATCTTCACCAACCCGAAGACGGGAGAGGTTCGCACCATACACTGCGACTCCGTGCATGTGCTGACTCTCACCGTTTACCCGACCTATAACGACCGTTATGTGGAGCTGACGGATCCAGTAAGCATGGCTTCCAATGACACCATTTCCCATTTCACGGATCCTCATGTGCTCTTCGTAGGATACAGCTTCGATTTCGATGCGGCAGGAGTGACCAAAGCCGAGTTGGAAGAACAGTACGACAGCGTGGTTTATATCCCTGCCGAGCACGCTGAATTCCACCGCGACTCGGTAGTGAACAGTTCACAGTACGGCTGCGACTCGGTACACTACATCGATATATCCATATGCGTGGTCAAGTTCACACAATTGTATGACTCGATAGCCGACAATGACACCATCTGGCAGTTCGGCGGCAATACGCTCTACCGCGAACATACCCATCCGTTCATCACCGGACACGCCTTCCATACCTATGACGACGGCACTCCGGTGGACTATACAGTAGCAGAAGGACGCGAAGTGCGCGAGTACCTGTTTATCGACACGCTGCGCACGGCCAACGGCTGCGACTCGATCGTGCATGATTTCCTCCGCGTATTCCCGTCCTACCGGTTCGAATTCGATACGGCGATCTGCGCCAATGCCCAATACGACTGGCGCAAATATACCAAACTCAATATCGGCCATACCGGATTCGGCTACGTCTATGATTCTGTCAACTACCGAGTAGGCACCCATACCTTTGACTCGGTCTATGTGCTCGGTCTGAGTGTTGTGCCGTCCGGTTACTGGCAGTTTGACACGGTTCTCTGTATGAACGACACAATCAAGAACTGGCATGGACGTACGATCTACTATCAGCCCGGCGGATTAAGGTACGTGGAAGTGACCTACAAGGCGGACGAACATATGTGCGGCGATATATTCCATATCGATCTGCAGTTTGCGCCGTACTACGGTTCCACGCTGACCGAGTATGACACGATATGCCAGGGAGATCCATATCCGTGGATCAGTCCGGGAGAGGTCAAACCGCATACGGAGGCATTGCGCAATGAATGGGGCGAACCGATATCCTCCATACCGACCGACGTACCGGGAGTCTATACCTATTACGACAGTCTGAAGACCGTATCCTGCGGTTGCGACTCCACCTATACCCTGCATCTGGTCATCCAGCCGACGTATCATTTCTATGATACAACGGTAGTGATCTGTCCGGGCGACGAGTACCAGTGGGTTGTAAAAGACAAGGACGGCAACGACTATACGAACGGAAAGACATATTCCTCCGATGTCATGACGCACCTCTATGACACGATAGCCGGGCAGACCATACACGGGTGCGACTCTGCTTATTACCTGCATGTGTTCGTGGACAGCGTATATGATATCTATATAGACACTATCATTTGCGGCTCAATGGGTCACTACGAGTGGAACGGAACCGTTTACGACGAGCTCATTGCCGATTCGAAAAACTGGTTCGAAGCCCGCGAGTTCTTCGACACTATTTGGGAACACACCGTCCGCGGTCATTGCGACTCGACGCTGTATCTCCATCTGACGATCGGTCCGACCGCCGACTCGATCTGGACGGACACCATCTGCCTCGGAGAGACCTACTCGATCTACGGGCATGAGTACACGACCGCAGGGCTCCATACTTTCAACAACACGAACCAATGGGGCTGCAATGTGACCTATTATCTCCACCTCGTGACGCTTCCTCCTACGGAAGTCACCATTGTGCCGGAGCCTGTCTGCATCAACGATACAAGGATAGACAACACCTATACCCTGCGGTACACCTATGCCGGTGAGTTCCAGCCGATCAGCTATTCCGTGCGTTACGACTCTGCCGCGCTGGCTACCGGATTTGAGGACCAGGAGGCAATCCCGATCAACGACCGATTGACTGCCGGGACGGAATATGAACTGTATATTCCTACGCCGCTGATTGATGCAAAAGAGAACTATCCGCGTCCAGACAGATACCATGCGCAGATTGCTTTCGAGAACGGTGTTTGCCAGTCCGACAGCCTGATGACCTTCCCTCTGGAACTCACGATGAGCTATCCTAACTGGCTGCTGGAGCAGCGTCACGGAGACGTCATTGCCATTCTCAATGAGAAGTATAACGGAGGCTATACATGGACGCAATACCAGTGGTATGAAGGCGACTCGCTGCTGGTCGGCCAGACCAAGCCGTATCTCCATATACCGACGGGTCTCACTCCGGGTGCCTTCTATCATGTCGAACTGACCCGTACGGATGAGACAGAAGCCTTCCCGACCTGCGAGATACAGGCTATCGCCAACCCGATCAACAATGATTTTGCGCCTACTATGGGCTACCTGTCCGTCACACCGACCTGTATCGTCAAGGCACACCCGATAGCATACATCCTCTCGCGCAAAAGCGGTATGTACCGCGTCTCGACCAGCGACGGTAAATTCGTATCGGAAGGTGTCTTCCAACCCGATGTGACCGAGATCAATATGCCCGATATTTCCGGTTTGTATATCGTACAGCTATGGTCAACCGACACGCCGGAGGAACCCTATAGAGCCATTAAAGTACTAATTAGCGAACAATGTCCAAACTGCGATACATCATCGTTCTGACCCTCTGCCTGCTGCCGGCTCTGATGCAGGCGCAGAGACGCTATTCCGCGAATGAACAGCATGAAAAGGAATTGGCGTCCAAGAGAGGTTTTACCTTCAAAGATGTGGATAATAGCACCGACCTGCTATTCGGTCTGCATGCTTCGGAGTATGCCGGTGTGCACCATCTCATCGGCATCTCGGCGGAGGGATCGTGGTCCACGTTCGTCAGCTCGATGCCTATTGCCGGAATCAAGCCCGGAGGATGGGCGACCGGACTGCATTTTCTCTATGAGTTCCAGTACAACGGTTTCCTGCTCCAGACCGGTATCGGCGTGGCTTACCAGAATGTGACCAACAATATATCAGACACGGCAATCTACCATCCGGATATGACCGACACGTGGAGCGGTATCAATCCTGCGCCGTTCACGCTCAAGCATGCCTTCGCGGAGCGGCGCGATATGTCGCAGCAGATTTACGGTCAGCTGCCTCTCTACGCCGGACGTAATTTCTTCGGTCCCACCGGTATAGGCTATTTCCTCGCCGGAGTGCATGCCAACTACGCGTTCTGGGGCAAGACCCACCAGCAGATGGTCATAACCACCTCCGGTCTCTACGAACGCTATGTGGGCATATGGGAGGAGATGGACAATCATGGTTTCCGGAAAGACGTGCCCGCCGAGCGGAACGGCGCGCAACTCAGGCTGAAGTTCGACCTTCTGGCGCACGCCGAGATCGGATATGAGTACAACACCCGGCAGGCAGCGAAAGACTATCGTTTGCGTCCGGCGGACAGGTTGGACGGACGATTCCGTATTGCCGCATTCGCCGAGTTCGGCATGCTCAATATCATGCCCGGTACCAAGAATGAAGCGTTTGGCACACCCGATGAGACAATATACGATTTCTCCACCTACCAACTGGATCATATCTTCTCATCCAAGGACGCCAAGTCCTTCTGGATGCGCAATCTCTTTGTAGGTATCCGCGTCTCATTCCTCTTCGGATTCAAACAGGAAGAACGCTGTATTCTCTGCGACCCATGGCGTCATTAACTCTCTCCGAACTATGCCTTCTCATCGGCGAAGCGCTGGACAGTTATCTGGCGTCTTCCTATTGGGTGAAAGCCGAAATCTCTTCTCTCTCCGAACGGGGAGGGCATATGTACATGGAGCTGGTGGACGGCAAATCCGCCAAGATGAGGGCTACCTGTTGGGCGGGAAACAAAGAGCTGCTCATGGCGTATTTCGAGTCCGAGACAGGTCAGCCGCTGCAGGCCGGTATGTCTGTTCTCGTGGAAGTCGAGATCCAATGGCATGCCGTCTATGGGCTGAGTCTCTCTATCATCGGCATTGATCCCTCTTATACGATCGGCGATATAGCGCGGCAGCGTCAACAGACGATTGCCCAGCTGAAAGCGGACGGGCTGCTGGACGCGCAGCAACTGCTCCCGCTCCCCACCCTCATCCGGCGCATCGCCGTCATCTCGTCGCCTCAGGCGGCAGGATACGAAGATTTCAAGCACCAACTGGACGCGTCGCCATATCATTTTGAGACCACGCTCTTTGGCGCCATCATGCAGGGAGAAGGAGCCGAGAAGTCCATCCTCGCGGCACTCGAAGAGATAGCAAACAGCAATGCAGTAAACGGCGAAGCCATTAAACGCGGCGCAGCCGCACCAAACTATTACGACGCCGTCGTGATCATAAGGGGCGGCGGCGCGACCACCGATCTCTCCTGCTTCGACCGATACACCCTCTGCGCCGTCTGCGCACAATTCGAACTGCCGATCCTGTCCGGCATCGGTCACACACGCGATGTGTCGATCCTCGACCTCGTTGCGCACGAAGCGCTCAAGACTCCTACCGCCGTGGCGGAATGGCTCATTCACCGTCTGGACGAACAAGCAGCACGAATTGAAAACCTTTCTCTCCGGCTTGCCCGTATCGCTGAAAGGCAGATTCTTATCCGGCGCCATCGTGTGGAAATGCTGGAGCAACGGCTTGCGGCATGCAACCCCGAACGCATCTACCGAATGGGGTATTCGCTTCTGACCAAGAATGGCAAAGTCATTCGCTCCGTGGCGGATCTGCACGCCGGTGATGTCGTCACTTCGCACCTCTCCGATGGCGCGACAGACCTGACCGTCCATGGCTAAGCGCGATTGGCATATTCTGGCGCGCGAGCAACGCCTCGCGGCAAGCATCCTCTTCGCTATCGCGCTGGGCATCTGGCTCTATTATGCTATTCGTCCGACAAGACAGAATGGCACGCACAATAACGATAAGCCGGCTAAGAAATCCTGGGCGGAACGCAAGGACTCCATCCGCATGGCGGACTCGCTGAGATATATCCAATGGAAGGAGGAAAGGGAGGCAAGGTATGACTCGGTCAAACGTGCGCTGGATGCACGCCACGAGGCATACAAAGCGGAGTTGCAACAATGGTATGATTCGGTTCACATAGCCGATTCGCTCTGGCGCGACTCGATGGGCTTCCGGTTCGTCAAAGTGACCAAAAAAGACACCGTCCTCGACCTCAATCATTGCGACACGACGGAGCTGCAACTCATCCGCGGCATAGGGCGTTATACGGCACTCCGGATCGTCCAATACCGCGAAGCCTTGGGCGGCTATTACAGCTCTAAGCAACTGACGGACGAACCCTTCGCCCGACTCTCTCTGGACACCCTGCTACACCATTTCACGGCAGATACGTCCGCAATACAAGTTCTACCGGTTAACACCCTCTCTGCTTCCGGTCTGGCGCGCCATCCGTATCTTCGTTTCGAGCAGGCGAAAGCGATCTACACCCTTCGCCGCAAGCGCGTCTATCTCAGCTCGATTGACGAGCTCCGTTCGCTCCCTGAATTCTCTGATTCCGCTCTTCTCCGCCTCGCTCCGTATCTCTCATTCGAGTAATAAAAAATCGCCCTCATGTTTTTGAGGACGATTTTTGGTATCTTTAGATTTTTATTGCGGTATCTGGTTGAAACTCATATCCTATTTGATAGGAATTAGTCTCCGATCAGATTGTCGCCTACTGCGGCAAAAACGGAAAGGCTCATAACTAGAGCCAAAAAAGAAATAATCAGCAGCCATATAGGTGAACTTGGATTACAAATCAAAATCGAGTGCAAAATTACGCATTTTTCCTGAATTATGCAAATTTCCGGGCAAAAAAATATACTTTGGTATGGGTGTGAGACCGCTGAGATACATAGCGTGATACGCTTGTGATTCGCTTACTAACCTACGAATCACCTATGAATCACCTATGAATCACCTAAGAATCACCTAAGAATATCATAATGGTTACAGCAAGAATGGGAGGGAGAAGGGAGGACGGAAGGGGAGGACGGAAGCCCCCCAGCCCCCTAAAGGGGGAGGAAAGGGAGGAAGGGGAAATGCCGACTGGCAGTCGGCGCAATACAAAGAATCTAACGGCGGCAAAAATGCCACCGAACGGAACAAAAATAAATTAATCTTCGATTTTTCTCTTTTTATTTGCATATATGCAAAAAAAGTAGTACCTTTGTAGCCGATTTTAAATTAGGAATAATATGGGAGTAAAAAAATATATACAGAGATCAGTTTACCTCGGATTCTGGATGCTGGTTGTATGCGTGTTGGGGATGGTGGCATGTTCTCCGACAGAACCGGACGCGAAGAAATATGATGATCCGCGAGACGCCTTTGTAGGCGAATACGACTATACTTCCACCGGCAACATGGATGTCTATATGGCGGGAAAGAAAGTCTATTCTACGCCGTTCGACAAAGACGGTTCGTTCGAGATCGTCAAAGAGACAGAGGCCAGCAAAGTGGCGATCGTCGGCGCTATCTACGGCGACCAGGACTCCATTCACGCCATCGTGAACGGAGACAAACTGACATTGCAGGACAACTCCGCCAATTATTCGAACGATTTGGTTACCATCAAGATGATGATTTCCTATGAGCCTGCGACGCTCACGGGCAACAAGTTGATCTGGGAAGCCGACGTGATGGGCATGGGCACCTTCCAGAGTTATTCCATCACCGGAGACGGACATATATCGCTGGAGGCAACGAAGAAGAATTGAGAATTGAGAATTGAGAATTATGAAACGCAAAATAGCAATTATCGCCGGAGGAGACAGCAGCGAGCACGAGGTGTCGCTGCGTTCGGCAGCCGGATTGTACTCCTTCATGGACAAGGAGCGGTATGATATTACCATCGTGCGGTTGCACGGCAAAGAATGGGTTGCTTACCCCCAGCCCCTGCCTGAAGGAATGGGAGCAGAGGAGTATTTCGCTACCGCAGAATCATGCCCTATAGATAAGAATGATTTTTCTTTTACGCGCGAGGGCGTGAAGCACACGTTCGATTTCGCGTACATCACAATCCACGGCACACCGGGCGAGAACGGTCTGCTGCAGGGGTATCTGGAGATGATGGGTATTCCGTACAGTTGCTGCAACGTGCTTGCCGCGGCCCTTACGTTCAACAAATACACCTGCAACCACTATCTCGCGGGCTTCGGATTTAACATCGCCAAATCGGTTCTACTGAGAAAGAATAACCTCACCCCAGAGGGAGAAGAATTGGCAAAGCGGATAGAGAACGAACTCGGTCTGCCATGCTTCATCAAATCGAACGTGGGCGGTTCGTCCTTCGGTTGCACGAAAGTGAAGAAAGAGGAGGACATTATTCCGGCGATCGAGCGTGCGTTCCAAGAAGGCGACGAAGTGATCTGCGAAGCGTACATGAAAGGGACAGAGGTCACTTGCGGCGTGTATAAGACCAAAGACAAAGCGGTCGCTTTCCCGATTACCGAAGTGGTGACGAAGAATGAGTTTTTCGACTACGACGCCAAATACAAAGGTCAGGTGGACGAGATCACTCCGGCACGTATTCCGGACGCTATCCGCGACCAGATACAAGCAGAGACTCTGCGTATCTACGACATCATCGGCGCAAACGGCATCATCCGCGTCGATTGGATCATCACGGGTATGCGCAACACCGAGGACTATGTGGATCCGGTGGAGGACATGAGCAAGATTCAGATCAACCTGCTGGAGGTGAACACGACGCCGGGTATGACGGCTACGAGTTTCATTCCGCAACAGGTTCGCGCCGCCGGACTCGACATCAAAGAGGTACTGACGGACATCATTGAGAATAAATTCTCAATTTGAGGATTTAAAGATTTAAGATTTGAAGAATTATGCTTGATATCAACAAAGCGATAGAAGCCCTGAACTGGGACAAAGAGCCGCGGGGGTTGTACGAGCCGATCGAATATGCGCTGGCTTCGGGTGGCAAGCGTCTGCGCCCCACTCTCGCCCTGACGGCAGCCGAAGTGATAGTCAACGGCGGACTGATCAACGGCGATGCGATCGAGCAAGCTCTGCCTGCGGCATTGGCACTCGAAGTATTCCATAACTTCACCCTGCTGCACGACGACGTGATGGATCGTGCTACCGTTCGGCGCGGACGGGAGACCGTCCACGTCAAATGGAACGACAACACGGCTATCCTGTCCGGCGACCAGATGCTGATCGAGGCATACAAACTGCTGTCGGACGTGCCGGCAGACAAACTGCCCAAAGTGCTCAAATGGTTCAACGAGATGGCAACCGGCATCTGCGAGGGACAGCAACTGGACGTCGATTTCGAGCACCAGAACCAAGTCTCGATTGAGGACTATATGCACATGATCGAGCTGAAGACCTCTGTGCTGATTGCGAACGCCATGCGTATCGGCGGTTACATCGCCGGAGCGAACGAGAGCCAGCAGGAAGCACTCTATCAGTACGGTCTGCATATCGGGCTTGCGTTCCAGATCCAAGACGACATCCTCGATGTCTATGGCGATCCGAAGACCTTCGGCAAAGCGATCGGAGGAGATATATGCTGCGGCAAGAAGACCATTCTGCTGCTGACCGCTATGGAGAGCGCCGACGCAGAGACCAAAGCGGAGCTGCTGCAATGGCTGATGACGAGCGACCGGGACGAAGCGAAGATAGCCGCCGTGACGGAGATTTACAACCGTTTAGGCGTGCGCGAGAAATGCGAAGCAGTCATGGAGGAACATACCGCTCTGGCTCTGGCCCAACTGGATCGTCTGCCGCAGAACGACGCCGCCGAACGGCTGCGCGTATTAGCCGAGAAATTAGCAACGAGAAAGAATTGAGAATTGAGAATTTGAAGATTAGATAATTATGCCTTATCGTCGATTACCAAACACGGATTTAGCTCGCCTTCATGCCCTGCAGAACGCGATCCAGCGTGCGCAGACGGCAGACTATACCGAGCAAGTCATCCCATACAAAGTGCTGAGCGAGGCACAACGGTTCCTTGTGTCCTTCGAGAACGTAGTGATGCAATCAAAGGATAACTACAAGACGTCCGTCAATGCCAACAAACAGTACCGCCATATCGTGCAGAATGTGCGGATGTACATATCGCATTTCATCCAAGTGCTCAACCTCGCTGTCATCCGCGGTGAGATCAAGAAAGAGCAGAAACTGCTCTACGGTCTGGACCCGCACCAACATGTAGTGCCCGATCTGTCCACCGAAGAGTACCTGCTGGAATGGGGAAAGAAGATCATCGAGGGCGAGCAGAAACGAATGGCAAACGGCGGTTTCCCGATTTACAATCCCGCCATCAACAAAGTGAAAGTACATTATGATATTTTCTGCGAACACCAGCGTCAGCACACGTTCCACGTCCAGAACACGGAGCGCGTACACGGAGACCTGGAGCCCTTGCGCGCACAGGCAGACGAGATCATATTGAATATATGGAACCTCGTAGAGGATTTCTACAAGGACCAGTTGCCCTATGCCCGGATGATGAAATGCCAGTTATACGGCGTGATTTATTATTACCGCAAGGGCGAAAGAAAACTCTCCGCCGAGAGCGACAGAGAGTTAAAACGCATCCAGGAGAGCCAGCCGACTATCCAATGGACTGTTGAGGAGTGATGATGCGGTCCATCTTCGGCTCGCGGAACATATGCGGAATGTCATGTTTCTTGAGTTGGAAGGAATAGCAGACACCTATCTTTTTAGCCGACAGCTGCTTCGATAGGAACTTGTCGTAATATCCTCCTCCGCGCCCGATACGATGGCGATGGTAGTCAAAGACCACACCCGGAACAACAATCAGGTCAATCGGACCTTTGTAAGTCTCCGTCTGCGGTTCCGGCACACCCAAACGCCCCTTGCGCATCATATCCTCTCCGTCATAGGGACGCACCTCCATCGAGCGGCGATGGGTCACAGGCAAGAGGAAAGTCTTTTCACCCGCATACTTGGTGAGCAACGGACGCAAGTCCACCTCATTATGAATAGGGTAATACAGCAAGACGGTGCGCGCCTCGCGGAAAACGGACATCTGCTCCAACTGAGCAATGATCAAAGCGGACTGCTCCGCCACCTGCTCCGGGGTCATCATACGTCGCTGCTGCTCCACGATAGCACGGAGAGCCGCCTGCTCCCGGCGAATGCGAAGCCAAGGCAGCCACATTTTGAGATCATGTATTTGTGATTCGAATAACATAATAGTATTGGTAATTGATAATTTGTAATTGGTAATTTTACCTTTGCGGAGTGCAAAGGTACAACAAAAAAACGACATGCGCAAGTTTTTGAACATAATAATTGGTATTTTGCTCATTTTTCTCACTTCGTGCGAGCAATCGAGCAGTACCACGGCTCCTTCTTCCGTAGCCAAGTTGACCGCATTCTCTTTCGCGAAAGTGGATTCGATGCCCGGTTTGGCGGCTGCGGTCTTTACGGTAGATGAACGTCTCGACACCGGTTTGGTGTGGAACAAAGACTCAATCCTCTATGGCACACGGATTGACCACGTAGTGCCGCGGTTTGTTTTTGCCGCCACGCCCGGCTTCGCCGCACTCCGTTTTCCGGACACGACCGTGGCGCTCACCGGCTATGACACGCTGGATTTCACCAAGACGCCGATCTATCTGACGATCCGTTCGGCTGACCGCTCCACGACCAAAGTATATGAGATCCGTCCTACGGTTCATAAAGTGGATCCGGACCTCTATACCTGGACCCGTCTCACGGAAGCCGTTTATCCGGAGGACGACAGCGAGCAGAAAGTGGTGGAACTGGAGGAGATGTTCGTTATGATCGCTTCCAACGGGTTTGATCTGGACGTCTATGCTTCTTCGGACGGCGCTACATGGACCAATTTAGGCGACCCGACCGGACTGCCCGCGGGCACACGCGTGCGCCAGATCATCAGCGACGGACACACCCTCTATTACGGGCAAGGCAACGCCATCTACACCTCCCCCGACGGCATCAACTGGTATGCCAACACCGTGACGGAGAACGTAGTGACGATGGTGATGCACTGGAACGACCTGATCTGGGTTCTGACCGGACAGGACGAGGACTACAAAATAGCGATATGGGAAGACGAAGAGTTGATCCCCACCGGGTTGGAACCCTCCGGAGAGTTCCCCGTCAGCGATTTTGCTACGGTATGCTTCAAGAGCGCCAGCGGTCGTCCACGGGCTATGATCATCGGCGGTTTTGCAGAGAACGGACGGTCACTCAACACGCGATGGAATCTCGAATATTCACAGCATCCTCTGCCGAACGGCACGTACCGGATAGAGGAGTTCTCCATCAGCCGTCCTTCCTTCAAATCCCTCACCGGCGTGACCGTAGTCGAATACGACGAGGAGCTGATGATGTTTGGCGGAGTGGACAATAACGTCCAGTATTTCGGACGCGATATTTATATCTCCGGCAACGAAGGCCTCACCTGGGAGAAAGCCGACACGACGAAGAACAGCCTGCCGGAGGTCTATCAGGCACGCCAGAAACAGACAGCCATCGTACGGGGAGAATATATCTATCTCTTCGGCGGACAAGACGCGGAGAAGACCTACAGCGATGTCTATCGCGGCAGACTCAACTCCATCAACTGGGTCAAATAGCAACAAATTAACAAACTAAAATATACACAATTATGACGATTAAAGATTACAAATTCGCCGGCAAGAAGGCGATCGTCCGTGTGGATTTCAATGTGCCCCTGGACGAGAACGGAAAGATCACAGATGACACCCGTATCCGCGGTGCACTCCCCACTCTCAAACACATTCTGGACGAAGGCGGCGCACTCATCATCATGAGCCACATGGGCAAGCCGAAAGGCAAAGTACAGGCTAAGTTCAGCCTCAGCCAGATCGTTGACGCAGTAGCTGCTGCGCTCGGTCGCCCTGTTCAGTTCGCAGAGGATTGCGCTAAAGCGCAGGCACAAGCTGCTGCCCTCAAACCGGGTGAGGTACTGCTGCTGGAGAACCTCCGTTTCTATCCGGAAGAGGAAGGCAAACCGGTAGGAATCGAGAAAGAGGATCCGGCTTACGAGTCCGCCAAGAAAGAGATGAAAGCGCGCCAGAAAGAGTTCGCTAAGACCCTCGCTTCGTACGCAGACTGCTATGTGATGGACGCTTTCGGTACCGCACACCGCAAACATGCTTCGACGGCTGTTATCGCAGACTATTTCGATGCAGAGAACAAGATGCTCGGTTTCCTGATGGAGAAAGAGGTAGCGGCTGTGGACGCTGTTCTCGGCGACATCAAACGTCCGTTCGTAGCGATCATGGGCGGTTCGAAAGTAAGCTCCAAGATCGGTATCATCGAGAACCTGCTGGGCAAAGTGGACAAGCTGATCCTCTGCGGCGGTATGACTTATACCTTCGCTAAAGCACACGGCGGCGAGATCGGCGGCTCTATCGTTGAGCTCGACAAACTGGATGTAGCGCTGGGCGTTGAGGAACTGGCAAAGAAGAACGGCGTAGAGCTCGTACTCGCTCCGGATGCAATCTGCGCAGACGACTTCAAGAACGACGCTAACCAGAAGATATTCCCGTCCGACGCAATTCCCGAGGGATGGCAAGGTATGGATGCAGGTCCTGAAGCACAGAAGAAATTCGCTGCTGCTATCAAGGGTGCAAAGACCATTCTATGGAACGGTCCTGCAGGTGTGTTCGAGTTCGACAATTTCTGCGACGGAAGCCGCGCTATCGGTCTGGCTATCGCAGAGGCGACCAAAGAAGGTGCATTCTCGCTCATCGGCGGTGGTGACTCGGTTGCTTGCGTCAACAAATTCGGTCTGGCAGACCAAGTATCGTATATCTCTACCGGTGGCGGCGCTCTCCTCGAAGCAATCGAAGGCAAAGTGCTCCCGGGTGTAGCAGCAATCAAAGGAGAATAAGTAATGGAAATAGTAGGCAAGATTATTCAAGTGCTCCCTCCGCAAGAGGGAGTGGGTCGCAACGGCAATCCATGGAAGGTACAGCCATACGTATTGGAGACCATAGAGAACTATCCGCGCAAAGTGCATTTCGAGGTCTTTGGCGAGGATCGTATCAAAGCTAATCCGTGCGAGTTGGACCAGTTGGTTACCGTTTCGTTCGACATCGAGAGCCGCGAGTTCAACGGTCGTTGGTACACCTCTATCCGCGCATGGAAGATCCAGCAGGGCGACACTACGCAAACTGCCGCTCCGGCTGTAGCACCGGCAGCCGCTCCTGTAGCAGCCGCTCCGGCTGCTCCTGCAGCTCCTGCGGCTCCGGCTAATGTAGATCCGTTTGACGCTTCTGCCGATGGCACCAGCGATCTGCCCTTCTGATGCGCAGGTGGGTTAAGATCATATTACCTATCGTTCTGTTAGCGGGTGGTGCAATACTCTGCATCGCCCGCTGGCAGGCGTGGTTCGGCATGCCTGCGGAACCGCAATGGAGAGGAGAGAGTGTCGATTTTGTCTTCCCCTCTTTTAGCCAAGACTCGACTCCCGAGTCGCTGGATATATTGGTGCTCGGAGACATCCACAACCGCCTGACATCGGCAGACTACGACACCCTTGCCGCCCGCGTGCCTCAAGCGGATCTGGTGGCGCAAGTAGGAGACTGGATGGATCGCGGGCAGCGCTATTACCAGCAACTGCTCTTCCGCGAATGGACCAATAGCTCCCTCGCGTACACCCCCGTGCTCGCTACGCCCGGAAATCATGAGTACACGAAGGGGGTTAAGAAAACCCTCTCCCCCATCTGGGACGAGACGTTTCCTCATCCGATGAACGGTCCCAGAGCAGTACCCGGAGCGAGTTATTATGTCGATCTGCCGCATATCCGGTTTATTGCAATTGACACCAATCCGCTGGATCGTCTGGTCTATCTCACGAGGACGCTGACTTGGTACCGCGAGTTGCAACAAGAGGCAGGGGATCGATATATCGTCGTTATGATGCACCACCCGGTGCTCTCTGCCGGCAAAGGACGGGCGAACCCCATCATCTTCTCCGCGTTCCGCCATGCGCTGGGCGAAGCGGATCTTGTGCTGGCGGGTCATGACCATAGCTATATGCGCCGTGCTCCCTTCGTCGTACTGAATACGGCAGGCAAACTCAAACAGCAACGCACTCATCTGCGCGCCGAAGTAGCAGACACTGTTCCGGTCTATGGGCTTTTGACTGTCCCCCAGTCCCAATCCTCAATGGTATTCCGCGTCTATTCTCTTGCAGACGGCGAACTCCTCGATTCCCTCTATGTTGACCACCACTGATGCGATAGTACTGTCGCTTCAGCCCCATTCGGACAAAGCGCACGTCCTACACACTTACACGCGCGCGGGCGGACGCGTTAATTATATGGTGTACGGGCTTGGACGAAAGAACACCGCCGGCAGATTCAGTCCCCTCTTGGTCAACCAAATCACCGCCGATACCCCTTCTGCCCAAGAGCTCAATGGGAAACCCGCCTCGCTCCGCACGGCGCAACTCACCTTCGTCCCGCGTACCATTACCGAAGATCCGTATAAGCGCACTATCGCGCTCTTCATCAGCGAAGTGCTCTATCACGTGCTACGTCACCCGATGCCGGACGAGCAGATGTTCGATTTTATCCGACATGCCGTAGAGAGGCTGGACGCTACGGACACACCGCAGAATTTCCATCTATGCTTTTTAGCGGAGTTCGCAGCATTATTAGGCTTCGCCATTGACCCTACGAATCCCCTCTCAGCACTCCAAAACGGGACAGACATTCCCTTCTCCCGGACGGAACGGCAAGAGGTCCTCAGAAAACTATGTGCATACTTCGCCGAACATGTCGAAACATGGCAAGATCCTAAATCTCTCGATGTTTTAATGGAGGTTTTTGACTAAAAATGCATGCAAAAGCAAAAAAATTGCGATTTTTTTTGGTCAATTCAAAAAAAAGTAGTACTTTTGCAGTCCATTTTGTGTAAACCCGTCCTCGTGAGAGGGCATAAATCCAATAAAGAACAATGAAACGTACATTCCAACCTTCCCAACGCAAGCGTCGTAACAAACACGGCTTCTTGGAGAGAATGGCCACCGCAAACGGTCGCCGAGTATTGGCAGCACGCCGTGCTAAAGGTCGTAAGAAACTGACTGTAGCCGACGAAGGACGCCACAAATTTTAATGGAGTCAACTAGACAACACAAGATCGCTCGTCTGATTCAAAAGGACATGAGCGACATCCTTTTGCGATACGCGCGCACGCTCCATGGGACATTGATCTCAGTTAGCGAAGTGCGCGTGTCGCCTGATTTGTCTGTGGCGCACATCTACCTCTCTATCTTCCCGCAAGACAAGGTAAAGGAGACCATGGCGCTCATAGAGGAAAACACTCATCGCTTCCGCGGTGAACTTGGCACATTGGAACGTCACCAATTGCGCATTATTCCGGAAATCGTCTTCCATCTGGACGACACTATAGATCGTATGGAGCGCATTGATGAACTACTCTCGCATTGAATCCCGGATTGCCTGGAGATACCTTTTCTCCAAGAAAGGCCATAATGCCATTAATATCGTTTCCGGTATTAGTGCAGCGGCAGTTGCTGTCGTGACGGCGGCGATGATTTGCGTGCTCAGTGTGATGAATGGTTTCGGGGCGCTGGTGGAACAGATGTTCTCCGAGTTCGACCCCGTTCTGATGGTCGTGCCAACCCACGGACAGACTTTGCGTACCGACGCCGAGCCTGTCGTTTCTTTATACGCGCGCGAGGACATAGAGGCTATCTCCATGCAACTGGAGCAAACCGCCCTCATCCGGTATAAGGATCACCAACTGCCGGCACGCGTCATGGGCGTCGATTCGCTTTTCACCTATACGGCACATATTGATTCGATCATCACGGACGGGTTTTACTCTGTCTGGGATGGCGCTTTCGAGCGCGCGGTGCTCGGACGAGGGCTGGCGGCACAAATAGGGATGAATGCTCATTTCACGGGAGCGCTGCATCTCTATGCGCCGGAGCGCAACGGACGGATCAATATGATGCGTCCGGATCAATCGCTGCGGCATGAGCATGCGTTCATAGCCGGTACGTTTGCGGTGAACCAACTGGAGTATGACGACCAGCTGATGCTTGTCTCGCTGGATTTGGCGCAACGGCTCTTCGACCAGGACGAGCATACCGCTTCCGCCCTGCGTATTCAGCCCCGGGCAGGAGTGAAGACACCCCATCTCAAGACTCAGATAGCTCAGCTGTTAGGCGACGAATACAAGGTGCTGGACCGATATGAGCAACAGCGTGATTTCTTCCGTATCTTGGGAATAGAGAAACTGCTGACCGTCCTGCTGCTGGTATTCATCCTCATTATTGCCAGTTTCAACATCATCGGTTCGCTGTCTATGCTTATCATAGATAAGACCGACGACATCCGTATCCTTTCGGACTTAGGCGCAGACGAACCTACTATCCGCCGCATCTTCCTCTTGGAAGGATGGTTCATCTCATCGCTCGGCACGCTCTCGGGACTCATCATCGGTGTGCTCCTTTGCCTCGGACAACAGCATTTCGGATGGATCACCTTGGGCGATGGAGCAGACTATGTTATCTCGGCTTACCCGGTACAAGTACAAGCACCGGATATCTTGTTGGTTGCCGTGATCGTGCTGGCTCTCGGTTTCCTCGCAGCCTATTATCCCACCCGTAAAATGAGAATTGCATGAAAAAGATACTATTTTCTCTTATAGTCCTCCTGACTCTAGCCTTTTCCTCCTGCCGACCTTCTTCTCCATCGGTCTATCGGGGTATGCCTAAGACTTACGCCACGGCATATGCCACCATGTATGGCCATTGCTATGACTCGATTGCTGCAGCGGTCCTCACGCTCGATCTCTATTCCGACGGGCTGGAACTGACGAAAGAGAAAGGCATTCAAGGAACGGGGTATAACCTCTGTTTGTCGGACGTATTGGTTCCCGATTCGCTTCTGGAGGAAGGTGAATATCGTTCTACCGACACCGCCGAACCCTTCACGTTTCTGCCCGGACGCAGTTATGAAGGCTACCCGCATGGCGCCTACATACTGAATATAGAGGAGAATAAAGTGAAGTCTATTCAGGTGGTTGATTCCGGGCTATTTGTCTATCGCAACGACTCGCTGCTGTTCACGCTCTATTATCGCAACGCGTACGGCTCCAAAGCCACCTACACCTGCTCCTACGCCGGTGCACTCATCCCGCTCTCCAAATGACCAAAGACCCTGCGCAAATATTCAAGGAATACCATACCTACCTGCGTTTGGAGCGAGGCTATTCGCCGAATACCATCGAGGGATACGAGATGGACTTGGATAAGCTGCGCACCTACGGAGAGGAGCACGGGATTGACATCGTGCATATGGATTTCGGCCAGTTGCAGGAGTTCATCTTCGAGTATTTCAAGACCGTTCAATCGGAGGCAACCCAAGCGCGCGTGTTAGCCGGTATTCATGCCTGGTTTCGCTTTCTGCTATACAAAGACTATATCGCGCAAGATCCTTCGGAACTACTGGAAGGTCCGCGCAAGTCCAAACATCTGCCAACCGTCCTTTCGCTGGAGGAAGTGAACCGGATGATGGAGGCGATTGATCTCTCGTCCAATGAGGGACATCGCAATAGAGCGATGATGGAGATGCTTTACGGAAGTGGTCTTCGCGTGAGTGAGTTGGTAAACCTGCAACTCAGCAAAATCTATCTCTCCGAGCATTACATGCTGATCGAGGGAAAGGGTTCCAAGCAACGTCTTGTGCCGATCTCGCCGGTTGCCGAAGAGTGGTTCGGCTATTGGATGCAGGAGCGCGCCACATGGCCGCTTAAGCCCGAATCGCGGGACATCGCTTTTGTCAACCGCTACGGCCGTCCGCTCACACGAGCGATGGTCTTTACGATTGTGCGGCGGCTCTGCGCAGAAGCCGGCATCACCAAGACCGTTTCGCCGCATACCCTGCGTCATTCGTTCGCAACTCATCTGCTGCAGAACGGCGCAGACCTGCGCGTCATCCAGCAACTACTTGGGCACGAAGACCTGGCGACCACCGAGATTTACACTCATCTGGACATTCAGGATCTGCGTCAAGCCGTGCTCCAATGCCATCCGGAGAACAAGAAATGAACCGATGGTATCACATAGTATTCCTTTGGGCTGCTTTGCTCTTGGCGACAAAGACCTTTGCCGTAGAGACCATCATCGTAGGAGAAGTGGTGAATGAGACCACCGGAGAAGCGATTCCGAATGTCAACATCCATTTCCGCGGCACGAAGATCGGCACTACGTCCGACGAGAACGGTTCGTACGCCCTGCGCGTGGATATGACCGCCAAAGCGCAACTCGTTTTCTCCGCCGTCGGCTATTTCACCCAGCGGTTCGATATAGACCCGGGCACGATGGCAGGTCTGCAAGTAGCGTTGCGCGAGAAGAGCGCTACACTCACCGAAGTAGTTGTTTCGCCCAATGAAAACCCGGCATTAGAGATCCTCCGGCAGGTGCGTGCTCATCGTCCGGAGAACGACCGGACACTGCATCCCGAACGCTCCGCTACTGCCCTGCGCGAACAGACACTCTATATCTCCCATATTCAGAAGAAACATCTTCGTAGAGCGCTCTGGCGCAGCCTGCAGGCAGGTATGATTGCGCAGGAGGACTCCACCTATATCATGCCGCTCTACCGCGAGAGTCAGTCTTTTCGGTTGGACGGCAAAGAGATGACTCCCGCCAATGACCAACGCACTCAAGCGCTGGTGCTCACCTCTACGGACTATTCGTCGCTGTTAGGAGGAGAAGGGAATCTCAATTTCTATGCTCCCTCCGTCAGCCTTATGGGGCACGCATTCCTCTCGCCGCTCGCGCCCGGGGGCAACCTCTATTACCGCTATTATATGGAGGAAGACTCCGCCTTGGTGCGCATCTCTTTTCGCACGCGCAATCCTTTCTATGCCACCTTCAACGGCGAGATGATTATTGACACCACCACGTATGCTTTGCGCGAGTTCAGAGCATACGTGCCTGCCGAAGTGGCAGTCAATTATGTCAACACGCTCCATGTCTCGCAGTCGCTTCTGCCGGATGGCACGATCGCGAACGAACATATCTCCGTTCTCCTTGATTTTGCGATCAAGACCGAGCAAGCCGGAACGGTCTTCCCTACCCTGCTATTGACTACCTCTCTTACTAATCCTGCGGCGAGCGCAAGTGAGCAGTCTTGGTCTGAGAGAGTTGACACGCTTGCCACGGAGCGGTCTTTTAGTATGCAGGACGGTCACTCGACCGACTCTGCTTTTGCCGCCTTGGACTCGCTGCCCATCGTTCGCGCTGCCAAATTCTTCGCGACTGTAGCCACCACCGGTTATATTCCGACAGGGACGCCGGTGGACATCGGTCATATCGAAGAGATCTTGCAGGTAAACCAGCACGAAGGTGTCCATTTCGGTCTGCCTTTCCGCACGAACGAGCGGTTCTCCAAAGTGGTCTCGCTGGAAGCCTCTGTGGGTTATGGACTTCGGGATCGGTCTGCCAAAGGCATGGGACGCGTCTCTGTCAATCTGCCCACGCAGCGCAAGAACACGCTGCAACTCGAATACAACGACCATTATGTCTGGTCGGAAGTGGATGATTTCTCCCGTCTCTTGCGCGAGAACTCGATGGGTTGGGGCAATTTCGACTTCACGGCTTATGCTTTTGAAGCGCTCCACCGCGACAGTCTCTATGTCAATACGGCATTGCGTCAGCGGCAGCTGCAGCTCTATTGGTTTGCCGACTGGACGCCGCATCTGGAGACGCGCGCTTACGTTCGCGCCGGATGGATGCCCACTTATGCGTATCAGTCGCTGAGCCTCATCGCCCGTCTCTCGTGGGGCGAACGCAAATACGACGGTTTTTTCATGCGCAGGTATGCGTACTCCGGCAAGTATCCAATTCTCTTTCTGGGCTTCGAGACCGGGCATTGGAACGAAGGTCTGTATGCCCATTTGCGCCTTATGTTGAGCCAGCACGCGAATCTCGGAATGGGTGGCACACTCGACTATGCGCTCCAAGGAGGTGCTATCTTCGGTCGCGTGCCTACGCCGCTGCTCTGGCAAGCGAACGCCAACCAAGGTTTTGCCTATGATCCCTACCGGTTCACCTTCCTTCGCGGCGGGCAACTATTGGCAGACAAATACGTAGCACTCCAAGCCGAATGGAACGGTCAAGGCATTCTATTTAATCTAATTCCGGGTATTAGATGGTTGCATCTACGTGAACTATTTGAGGCGAAGATAGCCTATGGCTATTTGAACCATCAGCCGGAAGCCGTCAGCAATCAGACGTTGTACGCCGAACTCGGCGTCGGAATCGGCAATATTCTGCGTGTCTGCGACCTCTATTCCGTCTGGTCGCTCTCGCCGGAATTCCATTGGGGAATGCGTTTTCGCATCCATTTAGGGCTCTAATGGTATGATTTTTGTAGTATCTTAACGGCTTACCAATTTAGTGTTTTAACAATATAACAACTATACAACTATGGCAGTAGAAAGAAAATTGATGCGCTCTTCCAATAAGATTTTGGCAGGCGTTTGCGGCGGTATCGCCGAGTATTTTGATGTAGATCCGACCTTGATTCGTGCTATATACGCAATTCTGGCGGTCTTCACCACCGGTTTCCCCGGACTTCTCTTGTATCTCATTCTCATGTTGATCATGCCGGCTGCGCCAGCAAAGAACAATGTTGAGGATGTGAAGTTCGAAGATGCAACCAAAAAAGAGGACAAGTAATCGTCCTCTTTTTTATGCCATTCGCGACACACTATTTGCTTTTCCTTATCCGTCCGCGGTAGTCATCTTGGTACGCACGCGAGCTGACACCCCGGTTGGCTATATAGCGGTCGTAATAGGAGATGATGAGGGTGGTAATCGGCAGGGCTATGATCATGCCGATCACGCCGCATAGTGCGCCCCAGATGCTGAGACTCAACAGGATAGCAGCAGGGCTCATTCCGGTGACATTTCCCATGATCTTAGGCGTAAGCACCATATCCTGAATACTCTGCACAACGATAAACACGATTGCCATCAGCAGGAGTGTGAGCCAAACCGGTTGCCCGGTCTGCGCCGACTGGATCAGGCATAGCACGATACACGGCGGAATACCCAATGCCTGCATGTATGGCACCATGTTCAGCAGACCGATGATCAATCCCATTGCTATTCCCATAGGCATGCCGGTGATGGTAAAACCGATAGCAAACAGCACACCGACGCAGGTTGCGACCATGGCTTGCCCGCGGAAATAGGCATTCATATTACGGTCTATATCGCCCATCAGCGTCACAACTCGCGGGCGAATCTTACGCGGGATGAACTTGCTGTAGTTCGCGCGGATATTAGGAAAATCGATCATGAGGAAGATGAGGTACATGAGTCCGATGAAGACGACTAATAGTTCGCTCATCCAACTCAAGCCGCCTGTGATCCAATTGCCTATTTTCGGCAACAGTTCCTTGATCGAAGTGGTCAGTTCCGGATTAGCCAGCAGGCTTTTCCAGTCCCATTCTTCCTGCCATTGCAGCAGTTTCTCCTGGGTCTCGGCAGACATGTATTGGTTGATATCGAATGTTGCGATATAGTTCTGGAATCCCACCCACGCAGTATTGACTTGCTCCATCACCGGTTTGCGCAATGCTGCGATAGCACCGACTACTATGCCGATTGCCAACACCAGCGTCACCACCACTGCCAGCGCGCGATTGCGCACGCGGCATTTGGTCTGGATAAACACTACGATCGGATCCAGCACATAAGCCAGCAGGAAACTGACGAAGAACGGCAATAATACTCCGTATAAACGACTGAACATAGTTATTTACGGAGCTTACCGGTGATCAGGTTCCACACGCGGCTGAACAGATTCATGTAGAAATTCAGTTCGCGCGTCGCGTTCTCTACTTGGCATTCGATGCGCACATTCTGCAACTCCACTTGGTGCTCAGCCTCCATGGTCTTAAGCTCCAGTTCTTCTTCCGTCTGAATCTCCTTGCTCAGCATCTTGATAAACGGATGGATGAACAGCGGCTTGCGACATGCCAAGGCAATGACAATCAGCACGATATAAGCGCTACTGATGATTAAAGCCGCAGCCCAAACAGGCATGTAAGCCGACATTGCGTCGATGGCTGCTACTGCACCGAACGTGAACAACGCCAGCACACAGAGTGTGAGCGTAAAGATCAACAGGAACAAACCCAGCACACGGCTGATAATACCGATCAGTCGCAGTCTGCCTACTTCGCCGACCGACTTGCCGTACTCGGTCAATTCGCTCTTGATCTGTTCAAAGATTTCGTTTTCCATACTTATGCTTCCTCTTTTTTAGGCTCATCTTTCGGTTGCTCTGCTGTGGCATTCGCCTCAGTCAGATCCTGCTTCAACTGGTCGCAGTAATCCTGCATGTGTTTTTTCGCTTCCTCGGCGTAGTCCGCGATCTGCTGACGCACTTCTTCACCGGTTTTCGGGGTTAATAACATGGCAGCTGCTGCACCTACTAATGCGCCGCCGATAAAGAGCGCGGCTCCCCTGAATAAATTTTTCATAATGGTATAATTTTATTTGTTGGTATGTTGTAATCCGTCTATCAGTTTGTCTAACACCGGAATAATTGCCTTCAGATCCTCCTCTGACACGTATTTGGTTATTTCCTTTGCCAAACCGAGAGGTATCTCTTTGGCTTTCTCACGCATTAGTATTGCTCTTTCGGTCAGCGAAACAATACGTTGCCGTGTGTCTTTCTCGCCGCGCTTGCGCACAATGAGTCCGGCTTTCTCCATCCGTTGAAGAAGCGGCGTGACGGTATTCGTCTCCAGATGCAGCCGCTTGGCAATGTCGTTCACCGGCTGATGGTCGTTCTCCCATAGAATAAGCAAAACCAAGTATTGCGGATACGTAATACCCAATTGCTCAAAATAGGGATTGTACGCACCAGCCACCAGCCGCGAAGCGGTATAGAGCCGGAAGCAGAGTTGATTATCTAATTTCAGTTGTTCGTACATTTCGTACATGTTTTATAGTGGGTTTAATATTTTTCTTCTTTTATTCTATCGGGAAGTCAAAATAGGTATCGGGGTACGGTTCGTTCTTCAGTGTGAAGTGCCACCACTCGCTGTCTATGCCCTCAAAGCCATGGCGAAGCATCGCTTCGCGGAGAATAAGGCGGTTCTCGGATTGCCGGTAGAGCTTGCATCGGTAATCCGGATGGCTTTCAACACCGAACCAGTCGAAAGGCGAACCCATATCCAGTTCCTTTCCGGTAGCCGCATCCAGAAGCGTGAGATCAACAGTTGAGCCGCGGCTGTGGCTCGAACGCGCGTAGATATAGCCTTGCTCGAAAAGCAGGCTCTTGTCCACCATCGGATAGAAGACCGCTTTCATCGCCGTGTCCTGCACATCCTCCGCCCAGCGGATGAAATGGTTGACGGCGCGCTGCGGACGGTAGGTGTCCCAAATCTTGAGACGGTAACCGCGTGCTTTGAGTTCATCGTTGACCGCTTTGAGTGAGTCCGCCGCTTGCCGGGTCATCAGCGCCAGCGGTCGCTCGTAGCCGTCGATACGTGCACCAACGAAGTTATAAGTGCTGTAATAGCGGATCTCCAGAATGGCATCGGGAATAACTTCGGTCACTTCCACAAAGTCCGAACGGTCATAGACGGGGTCAAGGGTCTGTTCCGCTTTGGGCGTACAGGCAGTCAGCACCGCAATCGCAATAGTTAACAAAAAGATTTTTCTCATATTATTTACGAAATGTTCGTTAATTTTCCTTGTAATGCGCCAATTTTGGCGCAAAGGTACTAAAAATAAATGATATATGCAAACATTTTTTCCACTTATTCCTATTTTCCCCTTTCAATTTAATATTCCCCTCTATATATAGTCAAAAAAGAGGCGAAATCTATCACCAGTTTCGTAACTTTTTTCATTTTTCTGCATTGTGTAACTAAATTGCCGATTATTAAGATTTGGGCGTTACACCAAAGTCAGTCCGGGAGCAGCGCAGGGTCAGCGCGACGTCTGCAATCTTTTGTTCTATGTTCGTGCTTGTCCTCATAGTGGGGACTATTCGGGCACTTCACTCGGAGTGCGTTCCGTCGCACTCCTTCACTCTCAAGCCACTCTCGCGACACTCTTAGATATGTTAATAAAGAGATAGGTCGCTTACTGAATTAGTCATAAGAACTGAACCGAATAGCGGATTCTTATTTCTTTACTCCTTCGAAAGAATCTACTATCTTGATTTTTATATCTTCAAAGGAGTCCACAATCTTCACTTTGACATCCTCAAAGGAATCTACGATTTTTACTTTGCCGCATGAGTCCTCAAAGGCATCCACAATTTTGATGTCTGCGTCCTCAAAAGAATCCACTATTTTCACTTTAATGTCCTCAAACGAATCCACAATCTTTACCTTGCCGTACAATTTGTATGTCTTGCCGTCTTTTGTAATCGTGCAGTTGTCTTTGTCTATCTTGACATCAGAAGCGACTGCGAAAGTAACAAAAAATGAACAAATTAATATGGAGAGAATGCGTTTCATCATATTCTTATACATTTTTAACGTTCTAAACGTCTTAGTAAGTTAGCCTCAGTTTCTGCTTTTGAACCTATATAAATAGCATTACGCTCAATAAAATACCAAATGTGTTCTAAGATTTGCTCGTCATATCCATTTAAAACTCCTTGATTAACAAATTTTTTATGGTACTCCAAAACAAGCTGAGATTGCATCAACCGACACATCTTTGCGCAGAGTTCATCACACTCTTTTGTAGTAAAGTTTGCAATCTCTTGAAAAAGCGATATTATTTGTTCTTTATATACAAGAACTCCATAAGTCTCTTTGAGGTATTTCTCAACCACCGGATGGATGTATTCTATAGGCTCTTTTCCTTGCTTGCGTGCAATGTAATGCGGAATCTTTTCTAATGTTCCGGGATGATACATCGCACACAGAGCAATAAAATCTTCATGAGTTGGCGAGCTTATTTCATTTAAGTACTTTTTAAATCCTTCATACATATAAACCTTTTCCATTACCAATAACGCTTTCTGAGGTATTCCAGTAATTTAGAGTATTTCTCATTTCCTTCAAGCGGCGCAAGAAGTTCCTGCGGATCGATAATATGAAAATGCGTTTTACCTATTTCAGACAAAGAATCCTTAAACGAAAGGGCATCTTCGCACATTTCGGTATTTCCAACCGGACACACCACAATATGTTGATAATAATCCGCGTCAAATGAATGCGTTTCAATAATTTGCTCCATAAGCAATGACTGACGTGCTAATTCATAATGAGGATCCCAATAGTAACTATCTTGCCACTCTTTGAGATGAGATTTTTCTGCATTTATCTTGCCAAGATATCGTTCTTCTACAATCGACTTCTTGATTTTCTTGTCATCTGTTTTTTCGTAAGCTTCTGTATATTTCCATTCTATCGGAATAAGCACAAACTTTCCTTCTTTATCCTTAGCATAAACAAAGGCATCAACAGATGTGCAATTCGCTCCGCGCTTATTACATCGTTCATTGAGAAGCGTCTTGTTTTCATAAGTAAACTCAAAGGAGATGTACGAAGGAGTTTTGTATGGAAATGTCTCCATAATACAGAATTGTTCATCTATCGGGGATGGTAATATCTCCGTTATTTCCGGCAGTATGGCTTGAATAATCTTAAGCACGGCATCCTGATCTGCACGAATGGCAAACAGATGGTTTAGACAGTGGATTTGAGAAGATAGAACATGCCCGTTCGGGAAATAGTGTTCCTCGCTTTGCCGCCACCACTCAATGTCATTAAGTTCAAAATAAGAAAGTGCGGCTTGCCTTATGGGTTTAAATAGGTTTTTGCTGCTTTCCGAATGGCGAATGATTTTTGAAGATGGTCGCCATGATTTTGTTTCTTTGATGAAAAATAACTCTCCGTCTGCGCCATCAAAGACGTCGGACTTACTTCTCATCAATCTTCTTTGGCGACTTTCTTGTTGCGTTTGGTACTTTGTTTGCGGATATTTATTATATTCTTTTTGCATAATGTTAAAGTGTTTGATGTGTAAACTTAGTTGGTATAGCAAATTTGCCTTCATTTAGGATGGTAATGACCTCTTCTTTCCGTTGCTCAATCATAGAATGAAGCGCATTTGTCAAAAACACACCATTTATTTGTTTGCATTTATTTTGTTCTTGCATTTCGTATAAATGATTAAATGACCTATAAACCGATGTATTAGGAATAACGATGTTATGTGTCATTATGTCAGCCATTACATTTACATAAAACATTAATTCAGAGATGATGCCGACTTTTTTATTTGTAGGAAGTTTTAACTCGTAGATATTCAACACACCATCTTTTATACTCCATATATCTAAAAAACTACTTGGTGTCAAAGACAAGTCATCACATACTTTTCCATTGAAAAGATGTACCGGTAATTGGTGGTCCAAGGCATCAAAGTTCTCTTTCTCTTTTAGACAAAACTCTCTTTCCAATTTCGCTTCTGCATGGCCAGCATCTTTGTCCGCTTCTTTCAACGGAACATTTACCACTAATTTATTTGCTTTGAACGTTTCTATTTCCCGATTAAAATCTTTTGCTTCAGCCCATGGATATGTTTCTGTGAACTTCATTACTCGATATAGGAACCTATTATAATGTTCGTTTTTAATAGGCAATTCTTTTGTCTGCTTTTGGATGATTACATTTTGAATATCAGGAATCCACGCTTTAAGACAAATAGCCCATCCTTCAAATGCCGCATCGTCTGTTTGCATATTAGATGTCAACCCTTCCATTGAAAGACTGATGGTTAGCACTTTCCCATCAATTGAGAAATCAAGATGTTTAGGAAGTCTAAAATTCCGATTCTTACTTTTAAGTAATTCTAAAATACTGTCCTTATTCATATCATTTTGAATTTAAAATTGGTATTGCTTGTTTTACTTGTATGTCTGTTAGTCCCACTTTGGGATTGACCTGTACTGCGTGCGGTTGGAAGTCTTTGGGCATTGGCAGGTCGTCCAGAATAACATAGTTGGCGTTTATGTTATAAGATTTCAACCAGTGTGCTATTTCCTCACTACGCGGAGAGCCATTCATTTCTTCTTCCAGCCATTCAAGCCCTTTCTCCAGTATCAGTTCATCTACCACATGCAATGACGTCATGCCTATTATTTCTCCATGCAGACCTCGCTCTTTCCATAATTCCTGTAACTTTGCCAAGCCCAAGTATCTCCATGAAGAAGTAACCACAATCCTGGCACCGGTTGCATCCACTATGCGATTCATGCAATCTATAGTTTGCGGGTCAAAGAGGTCAAGGCCTTTTTCATCTTGCGCTGGCTCGTTATTTCGATACAGATGAGCCGCAAACTCACTACTATTTAGCACTCCATCAAAATCAAGAAAAATGAGTTTGTCGTCTTCCGCTAATCTGTCAGTACATGCTTCTTCCACATCATTCATTCTCTCATATATGATTCCCCATGCGTCAGCTATCAATTGATTTACCTTTTCTTTATTTTGGCGAAGCAACACCAGGTGCTCAATATTTTTCCGATGTAGTTCTGCTGCATCTTTCTTTGATGCAGAATCAAGGCTTGCAGAGCGTTGGAGATATTTTATTGTTCTCTGCAGGGTTCTTTCTCCTTGTTTCGCGAGTTCCGTTTCGTTCTCTCCAAAGTACACGCGAAGCGCATCAGTAGGAAGGTTTTCAAAGGTGTGCGTTTTATCTACGGAACTGACGAACATCTCCATGAGCGTACCCGATATGGTATCCGCTTCTTCATTCATGTGAAGTGCTACTGCCTGCTTGAGCATTTCAGCAATAATGTCTTGCACATGCTCTTCCTTAACTTTGTTTCCAACTCTCTCTAAATAGAGTGCCAAATTTGGCAAGTCATAATAGACTGTAATCTGTCCTTTCATTTTGTTACGTTTTTAAATTATACAATACAGGCATATTATTCGCCTTTATTATATATATACGTAACAAGAGAAAAAAAACATTAGTAAGAGGTGCGTTTTCCAAATAAATGATAATAGATTCTTAAAAATCGTGCGGTTCTTTTAGTCAATAACTACTGCAGTGCCGGAGATGGCAATCATGAGCATGGAACCGCCTTGACCCATTGTTTCGTAGCCATAAGAAACACCCACAATGGCATTGGCTCCGAGTTTGGCTGCTTTTGCTTCCATTTCTTTTTGGGCGGTTTGGCGGCCTTTGATCATAGATTCCTCATAGCCGCCGCTACGACCGCCAAAGAAATCATGCAGTCCGGCAAAAAAGTCCTTTACGAAATTCATACCGAAGACGACTTCTCCGGAAACGAGTCCTTTGTACTCTTTGATTTGATGACCTTCAATGGTCGGTGTGGTTGTAATTATCATGGTAGCTATAATTAGTTGCCTATAATATGCCGCAGGATTGCGAAGAAAGTCGTAACATTCACAAAATACATTCCATTTTCTCTAAAAAAATGTGTACTTACACAAAATTTTCGGCTGCAAAATTACTGCTTTGCACTCCCATAAAGTGGAAGAGGTTTCAAACAAATCATCCATGGGGCTACACAAACTCCTGATAGTTGTCGGGAATAATTTTCTTGTAAATTATCCTTTAAACAAATCGTCCATGGTAACCTCTTGCTGTACAATGCCAGAGTGGATTCCTTCTGCTACACCGTAAGTGGTGACCATTGTTTGAACAACGGAATATCTGGTTTTTGTTTTGGCTTTGAATAACTCTATTCGGTCACGCAAATAGTCTGAATAAGTGCTTGTCATTTGAAACTTACCCACAGCAAATTTCATCTCGCACACATTAATCACTCTGTCATCGCGTGAGATAAGCATATCTATTTGTGCGCCTTTCTCTTCCGATTCTTTCGGCGCCGTATACCTCCACGAAGATATATCCGTTCCGATGCCGGAGATACCTAATCTGCGTTTGATAGCATCAGTATGCAACATGCACACCAGTTCAAAGGTACGCCCTTGCCATGATTCTACACTATGCGACATGTAATGCTTGCTCCACCATTGTTCGTCCAAAGAATTATTCCCGTGCACATATTGTAAATAGAACAAGGTATAGAAATCCGAAAGGCGATAAATAGCATCTTTAACAGTATTCCCCATTTGGTTATATCTCAAGATGAAATCGCACCGGTTGAGGTTCTTGATAATCGTGGTTAATGTTTTTCCATCAATATTTAGACTCTTTCCTATTTGAGCGCGCGTCAAGCCCTCTTTATGATTGGCAAGGAGCTGCGCAACCTGAATATAGCGGTCTGCATTGGTAAAGAGTGCACTAAATAGTTCGTCAAACTCAATATTGAGAATCGCGTTCCGCTGGAAGAAAAGACGATCGACATTCTGTACCAGGCTCTGTTTGGTGTCCAGCAAACTCCAGTAGAAAGGCACACCGCCAAGAATCATATATGCTTGCACGATTTGGTATCTATCCCACGCACATTTGCGTTCGCGCAGGTATTGTTCGGTTTCCTGTAAGGTAAACGGACGCAGGTAGATATTACTGGTGATACGGCAGTGCAGTCCGCCTTGGTTTTCTATCAGATTATCCATCATCCAACTGGTAGCACTACCGCTAGCTATAAGGAGAATATCCCTGCGGCGCGCTGCCCAACCATTCCAGAAGTTCTCAAACTCCTCGACAAAATCAGATTGCGGTGTGTCAATCCAAGGCATTTCATCGATAAAGATTACTTTTTTCCGTTCGGTTGGCAGGGACTCAATATGCTCCACAAGGGCATCGAATGCTTCTGACCAGTCTTTGAACTGAGGTTGCTTTGGTAAATGCGCATAGCGTTTCATTGCTTTCGCGAAATTACGCAACTGCTTCTTAACGGACAACTTATGTCCTCCTACATAGGAAAAATCATACTTGCCGTGGAAGAATTCATCTACCAGGAATGTTTTTCCTACACGGCGGCGACCATAGACGATGACAAACTCGGATTGTTCGCTGGCAAGACATCTTTCCAGTTCTTTGATTTCCCGTTCTCTGCCAATAAGTTTTTTCATAGTTCTTAAATTTTGCGCAAAGGTAGTGATTTTTTTTGAAATACGCAAGAAAACGGTAGTCTTTTTCCCCAAAAGTTGTGTTTTTGTTTAGATTTGGGGAAGAAGTGCGAAGATTTACGGCGTTTCTTCTCTCGGTTGTGAGCCGCTCATCGGTCGGTGGAGGGGGCTAAAATAATTTGTAATTCCTTTGCTCTTTATTCCTCTAAAATATACGCATCCACAATCTCACCATAGAAGGCGGTGTGGGGTCCTTTCTCGGTGGAGCGGACACGGTCTTTCTCCCGTTTTTAGCCACAAGGGTACGATTATTTCCGTCGGGAGAACGCTCCTGACTGTAGATGTCTGCCGATACAGCAAAGGGTGTGGATGCCGAACGCGATTGGAGGTGGTTGCAGCCACCGGCAGGTAGAGAGCAGGGCGCGGCTGCTTGGTCAGGGCGAACAAACGTAGCAGAAAAAATGGGAGACCGTAGGTGGATATAAAAGAAAAAACCGCCAGTGTCTTTACGACCTGACGGCTTGTCGGACTTACTCCGTATGTTATATCTTGATGTGTTTGCGGTATATTTGATTGGTG
>CADAZU010000008.1 GCA_902792535.1 uncultured Bacteroidales bacterium | reverse complement strand
TCAATTGCCAAAGAGGAATGGATGGTTTTTATTTGGTTCTCTTTTCGGAGCATAGGCGATGGCATACGCTCTCCAAGGAGTGCATTCAATGTGCCTATCAGCTCTGAGATCTCAGAGACCAGATGCAAAATCTCATCTGTTATTGTAAACGGCGGTGTATACATGGTTGTTTGTTTATAAAACTATTATTTCTGCCAATCTATTCCACGCAAGCAGGCGGGGAGTTTGGTTCCTGCGGCTTTGTGATGAGCGACGCAAGCACAACAATGTCCGTGACGAGGACAGTCTTTAGGACAAGGGCAATCTATGTGATTATGAGGACAGGGCATGGTCAATCTTCTTGTTCGTAGTAATAAGAATAGTCTATTCCTTTCATGAACAACTCACGGTCTTTGATTTGGTCGGTCAGCGCATTGCGTAGCAGTTCGCGGATGACACTTGCGTCTACTGCGCTACGAATCATAGCGTCCAAATATTCATTCTTGGGGATACGGCTCCAATCGACACAACGCTGCAAGCGTTTCTTGAAAATCAGGTCCAACCATATACGCGTGCTGCGTCCGTTACCCTCGCGGAAAGGATGAGCAATATTCATCTCCACATACTTATCTACAATCTCATCAAAGGTATTCTCCGGCATACGTTCAATCTGCTCCAGTGTCTGCGGTAAGTATTGCGCCATAGCGAACTGGAAACCTCCTTTCGCAATATTCACTTGGCGTATCTTTCCCGCAAAATCATAAAGACCGCCAAATAAATATGCATGAATCTTTTGCAAGGCCTTTACCGTTCCCACTTCCGCATCGGAAATCATGTTGCTTTCCCAGAACGTATAAGCTTTCTTGCGGCTTTGCCCGTCTATGGTATTATCTGAATAGGTAAACCAATCCAAGAAAGCAGCTGTGTTTTTAGCCGGCAGTGTTTTGACTACTTCGATGATATCTTCTTGCGCAAAACAATCCGTGGCGTACCGTTTGCCGTCTAGTGCGGTTAATTTCAGTTGTATACATTTTGAATACAACTCGCCATATTGGGTTTTCTGGCGGTTTTTGACCGTACCCCAATAGACACGAGGACGCGGGCTTTCGGTAATAGCAGCCACGATATCCACGATGGAAAAGAACCACTTGCTTTGTTCGTCATTCCATATTGCCCGCACCTCGCGGTCTTTGTAGAATCGTATGGATTGTTTTGTACTCATATTCTTGATAATATGTTTATCCGTTGTGTTTTGTGTTAATAGATTCGTGTTTTTATATCCCCCTCCATATATAAGTCAAAAAAGACCTATAATCTATCACCTCAAAAGCAACTTTTTTGCAAAAAATCTTTCGTTTTTTCTTTATGTAATCTTTGTTGGCGACTTAGCAAACTACTATCACTATCGCTCTCATTCGCATCTCGCTCGCTTTACGGATAGTTTAGTAAGATTTCGCCTTGTTTTGCGATAACAATATATGTTTTTGTTTTTACAATCTAATAAATATCTGGACAAATGAATCATTTAACCAATATGCAACTGACTCAGAGTCTTTATATCCATTCTTCTTTAAAAAATCGGCAATTATGTACAGATGATTAAAAGACCATACAGGTTTAAATTCTTCATACGTCGCCCAATGTTCTTTATATATTGTTATTATAGTATGAAGTTTTGAACATAAATTAGCTTCTATAACCTGTCCTGGAAAATTCTCAACAACAATTCTAATTCTTCTTAATATAGCATTGATTATTAATCCGTCTCCAAGTATTGCTCTATCCAAAATGAAATTGAACTCATTAAGATAGGTGGAAAGACCATTTGCTTTAATACCCTGTACAACATTGTCCATTGCATAATCAGCATCCACAGATTGTTTAGAGAGCATACCTTCGATAAGGGTTTTATATGAGATACGATCATTTAGAAATTTTTCAACTATTTTTCGCACTTCTTGTAATGAAGTTTTCCTATCTTCACTCAGTCCATCAATAAAACTTATAATATCGGACAAATACCGAACTTGTACATTCCGCATAAATGATTCTTTGCGTAAGTTATTATGTATTTGATTGTATTTTTTAATATTAGCCTTCAAATTATTCGAAATGTAATTGAACTCATTTTCTGTCCACTCTATTTTACGTTGTAATTCATTGATACGGATATATCTAGGTGTCGACCACCCTTTCCCTTCTTCTAGCAAGCCGCAATGCCATACATCGTGCTTTAAGAGTAACTTCTTGGAAATATTTAAAGCTATTGGATTTTCTTTTGTCAGAAGACACAAATAGAAAGAAACAGAGCGTCCTTGTGGTAGTTCTTCCTCTCCCGTTTCGATTATTTTTTCAATGAAAGCTTCTTTTATCTCTTTTTTCATTACTTCATTATTTTCTAAAAAGAAAATAAGTTCTGTAATATCTATGTTCGGATAATTAGTAATCAGTTCTTTTAATGCCATCCATATCTCATCAGGAATATTATCCTTAATGTACTTTATTTGCAGATTATCTCTAATGAAACTATCTGCTAATACATGGTTCTCACCATAATGTTTCAACAACTCTTCAAAGACATAAATAATATGATGAGTTTCTTTCAGACTCACTAATGCATGTTTAATATTCTTTATTAACGTATCTGATATATCAAATTTGTCAAAGTTATCAATGAGCTTCTTGAAAATATGCTTTTTAAACTCCTCAAACCACAAACTTTCGTTTACGGCTATGTATATTGGGGCAATTACATTTAACAATCCCTGAAGAAAAATTTTAGGAGTACTATCGTTGTCGTATGCTCTTATCGCTCGTACTAAAATGTCTTTATTAAATTCACACATTTTTTGTGAATAAGCAAAATCCTGACCTATTCTAGTTTGCAAATCGTAATCTTTATATTGAATTGAATAAAAGAAACACGGGTATGGAAATTCTTCATATAGATTTTTAAATACATTATACCATGCAGCCTTGTCAAAAAAATAAGTAAAACCAAAATTAAGATACAATCCTGTATCTGAGATATATCGAAGTATTCTTAAACTTTTTTCGTATTCAGGGTAACTGCGGCCAAAATCCAGTGTAGATCCAATCCAACCACGTACCCGAGGATTTTCAAATTTACCTCTTAGTTGTTGCAGCATGAAGTCAAGATTGTCGCCTATTCCATCTATACCATATCGATAAAATTCTTCTGTATTATATGGTTTGGGATATAAGTCTGAAATGTAATTTGCAATCTGTATTGCATATAATTGCAATAACGGATTATCTTCTTTCTTGATATAATTGGCTAATAAATTAGATGCATGCTCTTTTTGGTCTTTTATTGCTGCAAGTCTCATAGCTTTTGCTATGATGAAATATCCATTGGGGTTCCAACGTTTGATTATGTTATTTGCTTTCTTAAAATCTAAATGGAATAATAGTCTTTGAATATTCTCATATATGACATCATCATTTTTGCCGGACAATAATGCAGTTTGTCCATTAAAAGTTTCCTCTTTAACTTTTAACATTTGCCACAAAGGAATTTTGTCCAATTCCTCATAATCATGGATCAATTTTGAATAATAATGCGGATTTCTACCACATTCTTCAATTGCCAAAGCCAACAAATATGCCTCAGAACCACTTAATTTTGTTTTTTGCAAAATTTCATCAATAATATTATCTTGATTATATATAACTTTAGGAAATCTATAAAGTTGTTTTGCTTGCTTAATTTTATCAGCAATAACATCAGTATTTTGCTTGTTTGAAACAGCTATAATTGCCTCATTCCACAATTTCCTATAAACATACGCCTTGGGTCTGACATTTGAAAATTTTACATCAGTCGATATATCTAAAGAGGAACTATTTTGTTCACTGGTTTCATTGCTCTGGTTAGGGGCTTGTGAAATGGTATCGTGAGTACCGCCAAGTTGTTGAGTTTGTTCATCAATAGTTTTTGTCTCTTTATTTAAATATTTTAAAAATGAAGTTAAAACAAGTCTTTTGTCGTCGTTCCCTAATTTCTTTTCTTGCCTTTTGCTTAATAATTGGGATATTTCTTCCTCTGTGAATTCCAATCTACTAAGATTATCTTTTTCGATAAGATTAATAATATCAGTATGATGATTTGAATAATACCATTGTAAATCAAGAGGAATGTCTTCTCCACTTACATCAATAATATATATCTTTGTATCTTTACTGTCATTGTCAAGGACATCTCTAATCCAGGAGACCCAACCTTTGTAATTCGCATCTGTCCCCGAAAAGCCTAAAAGCATAAACTTGCCCTGCAACATGGCAATTCTCATAAGAGATGTAAATGCTTCATGTTTTTCTTTATATGTATCATAATCTTCCCTCGCAATTATATAGCATAGTTTGTTATCGCCATCAAATCCCATTGGACAATTAGGGTCCACACGCAAATCTCCATGAATTTTTATGATATTTCTACTTCTGAGTTTATTCGATAACTCACGTCCACTTTTTACAACTTCTGGTAATTTTAACTCTTCTTCTTTTTCTAATACCTTTGTTGTAAATTCTAATAGGTTTTCGTAATTGGTTGTGTATATATTCTGTAATTTCTTTGCCTTTAATAGTTCTTTATGTGCAGAGAAAAACTGTTCAGAAATTGTATCTACTATTTTATCTCCTATACGCAATACAATATTATTATCTTCATCATATGCCACATAGGGAATCTTACTCTCAATATATATTTCTAAAGACTCCCTAAAACCTTTCTTTTTAATATAACTGGATACAATATCTAAATAATCTTCCTTTTGACTTATCTCTTTAATGTATTCTTTCTTTACTTCTGCTTCATCTTTTATATCAATCAACCCTCTACTTTGATGGAGATAATTGTCATAGTTTCGTTTGATATCTATTTCATATAGTACACCTATCATATCTTGCAAAAGTTCTCCCCAGCCCAAAAACATATTAGACACGTTCTTAGAAAATCCGGCACCAACTAATGCAGAGACTAATCCCTTATCATAACTATCTTTTAATTCCTCTAGTATATTTTTTGCATTTTTTTCCATGTCATATACAGTTTAGTTTTTCGTATAACTATATATTGTCCTCACCTTACTATCCTTCTATCCTATTTTCTCCATTAGTCGGCTGGTTTCTATGAGGACGGAGATGATTTTGCGGTAATGCTCTATGTCATCAAAGGAGAGTGTGCGACCGCGGCGGTCTTTGAGCCATTTCTGTGCAGGTTGGTAGCCACCGATATAGAAATCCCAGGCTTCCGCCGGAACGCCCTCAAAACACTGTGTCTCGTTAATATACACATTACCCGAATAGCCGTCATCCTTGTTCCACTCCCACCGCAAAGCATCCACTTGCATACTACCAGCATTGGGGAAAGTAACCGGTGACTCCGGCACAGAGTGCATCAAATGGAGTTCACGGAGTTGGTGACCATAGAAGCGGAAATGCTCAAAGTCGGTTTTATCTTTCGGGTATGGGATGCGCGGGAAATCGACCTTGAGGAATTCCTTATATTTAGCGCGATAAGACGGCGAATGGAGAACACCATATATGTAATCGAAAATATCTTCAGGAGCAAGGAAATGGGGGTACTCAGGCTCTGCATCAAGACCTAATTCTCCGTTTCGCTCATTCGATGTAAGCGGTTTGAAAGCCTCCTCGTATTGCACCCAGTTCTCTATGGTGCGCCAAATAGTTTCATCCAAATTGGGTTTACGCTCTGTATCAAAACCTAATTCACTTTCGGAAGGATAGAGATAGAGAGGGAATACATAACCTGCTTCTTTTGTTTGCGCAGAAATAGAACACATGTCAGTTATCAGCGAAGAACAAAACACATGTTGAAAATCAAATGTACTTTGTTGTTTACATACAATAAGAGAAATATTTTCCCCTTCTTTTGATAACGTCTGTGTAGAACAAGGGTAACCACAAAGAATATGGTACATTAATTTTAGACGTGAATCACCACGAACAATAATTTGGCCGATGCGGTCTAACGGATAATAAGAATATCTTGTATCAAAAGGACGATAATTGACTTTTTTTATGTTTTCGTAGTCTAATTTAAAGAATTGTTTTTTTTCAACAACTTTCCAATCATCTGTTTCTTTGAAATGGTACTTCTGCATCAATTCACTTGCGGACAATGATTGTATATCTTGCAGCATTGTTGCTGTTTCTTTTTCTCCATAATGTATTAAGAGATTGTCCTTTCTAAATTTTATACCACTTCCATTTATTTTCATCAACTCCTCAATTTTGAAACCTTGCTTGTATTCTTCTATCGCTCCAAAATCCTTAGGCACAAAGAATAGGTTTGGTTCTTGGGAATTGAGGATTTGCCATTCGACATTTGATAAACTATGTTCTAATAGGAAGGCGTATTTCTCTTTGCGTGAGCCGAACAAGTCAAAATGGTGAATTGTTGCCGGTTTGTTATCGCTATTGGGCTTTCTGACAAATATATTGATACTTACACCCTGCATAATAGAGAAAACATTCTCGTCCTTGCTACCATCGGGAGCTGTTTCTTTCTTGCGATTATTTCCGTGCAAATCAAGGATGTATATATCATCAAAGCAACGCATCAATTCACGGCGCATTTGACGGTGAATAATCCCATCCAAGAAACTATTGTTACTAATGTATGCCAACACACCTTCGCCTGTCCGCTCAATATAATATTGCCCTAAACGAATGAATTTAATATAATCATCCGAAAGTGGCTGTATATTGCGTTCGTTGAGATTCTTCTTATAATCCTCTAACAAATTAAGAATCCATGGGCTTTTATTGCTGCTACTTACCGAATATGGCGGATTACCGAGCATGACCATCACCGGTGCATTGTGCTTGATATTGTTCGCCTCGTTCGCTTCGCGGGCAATCATTTCCGCCAACAAGTGTTTGTTGGTCAGTTCCGTTTGGTCAAGCGAATTAGTCAGATATATCTGCAAGCGGTTATTGTGCGTTGCGGCTAACGCCTCATCGTCCCACCAGTTAATCAACATATCCAACTTGAGGTGAGCGATGGTATAAGGTGCCATCATATACTCAAACCCGTATATACGGGGAATCAGATGTTCGTCCACATACGCCGGCCATGCACCTTTTTGCTGTTGCTCTTTGATACGACCGACCACCTCTGCAAGGAACGTTCCTGTTCCGGTAGCAGGATCAAGGACTTGCACGCGGTGTTTGGAAACCACTTTACTGACTACCGTATCGCTGCCTTCCTCCATTTCCTTGACCGTCACATCCACTTTGCTTGTGTCTGCAAGACCTTTCGGCAGCGCGAAATCGGTTTTGAGAATATCATCTACTGCGCGGACGATAAACTCCACAACAGGTTGGGGCGTATAATAGACACCGTATTTCTTCTTGGCTGCCGGGTCATAGAACTTCAAGAAATCTTCGTAGAAATGAATCATCGGGTCGCGACGCAGCATTTCCTTGCCGAAGTTCTTGCGCAGTTTCTTGACATCCGTCGCAGCAAAGATATTCACCAAATCATCCACTATCCATACAATGGAATTGTTGATGTCATAGCCCGCCAACTGTTGGAATATCTGTCGCAAGAACGGATTGGAGTGAGGGATAAGATTAGCTGCTTCTTGGCGTGTGAATGTCAGCGGAGTTGTGTCGTGGATGCGTGCTGCAAACAGTCCGTAAGCAATGGTTTGTGCATACAGGTCAGCAAAGCGTGTTTCGTCCAAGTCTTTGTTCAGCACATCTTTGAATGCCTTGAGTTGATGCCACAGGCTTCCGCTTTTGTTCGTATCATTGTCAAGACTCTTCCGCACTGCATCAGCCATCAGCCTTGCCTTCCCAGCCATCAGTTTGGCGAGTTTGGCAGGAGAAGTAATCTTTTGAGGATGAGCAGAACGCAGTTTCTCTATCAGCGACTGGAAACGACCTTCTTGTGGTTCGTCAAGAACAATCTTTCCGTCTTGCACATGAGCCAGTTTCACACTATCCAAGTGGACGCCGTCCACATATAAATGGAAGTCCAGATAGTCCGTAAAGACGATTGTGTCAAGCGCATTCTTGTATCTATCAAACTGCTCCTTGTTCTTTTTCTTGCCGTCCAGATCGCTGTCAAACAGGTCTTTCGCTTCTACATAAGCCACCGCCAAGTTGTTCCTGGTCAGCAATGTAAAATCCGGCGCGCCACAAGCAATGTGTGTCGGTTCATTCACCGCAGTGAGATGCGTGCTATCCTGTAAAAGACGCTGTAGCGCCGGGCGGAAAGAGTGCTCGGTGGTGAGACCTGTTTGGTAGAGTTGGTTTACCTCTTTAATATAGGCAGCAATATATTCTGTCATAGTTTATTGTGTGTTTCAATTTTTCTTTCTTCGCTATTCTTTGCGATTTTGTGTCTCGGTCATCTCTCGCTCATCGCTCGCTCATCGCTCGGTGGATAATTCTTTGGCGGCTAAGGATTTTTGTAATTGGCGCAGAAGAACCTCTTTGGATGGTAGTTCGGTCAGATATTGCGCTACCCGGATGCCCGACTTGTCCAATTGAAGCAAGTTTATCTGTTCCTCGCTTCCTTCCGTACACAATAGTAATCCAAGCGGTGACTCTTCACCCGGTTGCATCTCATTCTGCTCCATCTTTCGGTTGCTGCTATAGTAAGATAGAACTCTCGTTGGAGTTCATCTTTTATCGGCATAACTATCACAAAATGAGACCATGACTTTTGACACCAGTGGTGACACAATTTGAAAATCGGGAAATTGCAGGGCAAATTGCATCATTCGACGGATGGTTCTCTCTTCAAATCCCTTCGTTCCGTATTCATCTTGCAATTGTCGCGCCACCTGCGCGACAATTTGTTTTCCATATTCGGCACGCTCATAATTAAGTACATCGCGGTTGATCCGATTGCCTATGTTCCAGTTCATCATCGTAACCTCGTAATTGGCAGTTGCGGCTACGTGTGATCGGGCAGAGTCGATGATCTGTCGCAAGTCATTGATGAGTTCCGCCGGAACTAATCCTATATGCGTTATTTTCTCTATATCTGCCATGGTTTTATTTGTCGGTTGATCGTGTCACGGAGGGGGATTATGGCAACAGTGTTGACACAATTCCCCATTTTACAATTTCGGGTGCAAAGGTACTAAAATCTTCTGAGATATGCAAATTTATTTCATAAATCAAATATCAAATTTTTCTATCATCTTAATCACTTTCGCCGGAACGCCGCCAACGATGGCGTTTGCCGGGACGTCCCTGGTCACAACAGCTCCCGCAGCCACGATGGCATTTTCGCCGATCGTGACGCCTTGCAAAACCGTGACGTTCGCGCCGAGCCACACTCTCTTGCCGATATGTATCGGTTTGGCAATCATGCCCGCCCGTTGCGCCGGATCGGGGAGGTGATTGAGCGTGCACAGCGTCGCGTTATGACCGATGAGCGCATCGTCGTCTATGAAGATGCCCCCTTGATCTTGGAACTTGCAGCCCATATTGATGAACACCCGTTCGCCGACATGCGTGTTCTTGCCGCAATCGGTATAGAAAGGCGGAAACATACCAAAACTCTCCGGCACGTCAATCGCCCATAGTTCGCTCAACAGCCGCCGCAGTTCTTCCGGCGTATGGTACGAATTATTGATTTCGGCAGTAATTCGCAGGGCGTCCTGCGAATATTTATGAAACTCCATGTGCAACTCCGACCCGCCGATAATAGGCTCGCCTGTCGCCATTCGTTCACGAAATTGTTCTATTGTCATAATTAATATTTTCTGCAAAGGTACAAAACCTCACACAAACACTATAGTGCGGCAAGGTTCTTGGGGTTGAAGAGCTCCTTTCCCTCCGCGGTATAAGCATATTCGATGCGGTCTTGGAAATAGGTCTCCACTTTGCCGCGCACCACTTTCATCGTCGAGTTAACGAGGTGGTTTTGCTCCGTCCATGCTTCCGGAAGGACCGCAATAGTGGTCGGCAGCCATGCTTCGGGGAAGATACCGTCTCTCGATCCTCCCGGACGGTACGAATCAACCTCGCTCTGGATCTTGAGCAGCATACATTCTTTTCCTTCTTTGGACGCCGGATCTTTGCCTTGCTCTTTTGCCCATGCCTGCAGCGCTTCTTTATTGGGAACCATGAGTAGGATCGTATAGGGATCCTGATTATTATGGAGGATACACTGGTCCACGTAAATGCTGCCGTCGGTAAGCGAGTCCTCAAATCCCTCGGGGCTGTATTTCTCTCCATCCGCGCGGATGAGGAGCGATTTGAACCGTCCAACGACCCAGAGGTATCCCGGGTGCGCAGAGGTGACATACCCCATATCTCCGGTATGCAGCCAACCATCGACGATCGTAGCCGCCGTGCTCTCGGGGTTCTTCCAATAGCCCGCCATGACGTTTTCACCCTTGATCACAATCTCTCCTCGTTCGCCATCGGGCACGATATTACCTTCCGCATCGCATATCTTCAGTTCCATCGGGCTGACGATTCGTCCGGACGAACCGAAGATGGCTCCTTCGAGCGAGTTAGAGCAGATGATAGGTGTCGCTTCGCTCAGTCCGTAGCCTTGGAACATCGGCATTCCGATCGCGCAGAAATAGCGTTGGAGGGCGATGTCGAGCAGCGCTCCACCGCCGACAAAGAACTTCATCCGTCCGCCGAAATTCTCGCGTACCGCCTTGAAAATCAATCGGTCAAAGAGTTTGACGAGCGGGTATCTCCACGCGTTTTGCCATCCGCCGCGATTCCAATATTCGCGGTTATAGGCGATGGCGTTATTGAGGGCGAAATTATAGAGTTTCTCCACTTTGGGTCCTTTGGCTTTGATGCCGGATTCGATACTCTTGCGGAAATTGCGGGCAAGCGCAGGAACGGAAAGCATCACATGCGGACGCACTTCTCGAATGGCGATAGGGATGTTTTTGAGCGTCGCCATGGCTGTTTTGCCGACCGGAACGGTAGCAATACTGCCTCCGTATGACATCATCGTATAGAATCCCGCAACGTGTGCGAAACAGTGGTCGAGCGGCAGGATGATGAGCATGACATCGTCGGTATCGCAATGGATGACTGAACCTCCTTGCTCCACGTTCGCCGTGTAGTTGCGGTGGGTGAGGAGAATACCTTTGGGGTCCGCCGTTGTGCCGGAAGTGTAGCTGATATTGGCGTAGTCATTCGGTCCGACGGATTCATACCGGGCTTGGAACGAAGCGGCGTCTTTCGCCAGCAGTTGGTCGCCCATGGCGATCACTTCGTCGATACTGATCTCTTTGTCCTCATAGTGCTCCAGCGGGTCAAAGACGATGATTTTCTCCACGTTGGGACAGTCGGCTATGATCTTGCGGATCTTCGTCAGTTGCTGCTCAGAGGTCATGATAAACCGTGCGTCCGAGTGGCGGATGCGGAAGAGCAGGTCGCCGGCTTCTTCCAACTTGATAGACAGAGGCACATTAACGCCTCCGGCATAGAGAATACCTAATTCCCCGGTGACCCATAGGTTTCTACCTTGGCTGAGAAGCGCAACACGCTCTCCTTTTTTCAAGCCCAAAGCCATCATACCGGCTCCGATACGATGGGCTAACTCTCTTGTTTCGCGGAATGTCGTCTCCGTCCATACCTCTCCGATCTTCTCGCGGAGGAAGACATGTTCGCTGAATTTGTGGGTGTAGTGCTCCACAAAATCAATTATTGTCGGTTTTTCTTTCATATAATAGAATCATTAAATATTTCCTTCATTGGTTCCACCACAAAATCCCGCTCTTGCCAGAGGGGGTGGGGGAGGGTGAGCAACGGGGCGTTGCTCATTTGTGATTTGTGATTTGTTATTTGTAGTTTGATTTCCTTGCCTTCGTCGTCGAAAGCGCGGATGAGGTCGATGTCAATGGGACGATCGTGGTAGATGCCGTTGAGGGTCTTCTCCGTCCGTCCGAGTTGGCGCTCGATCGCCTGTGTGGCGCGCAACATGTCCAGCGGCGCAAGGTCTGTCCGGACTGCGCAGCAGAGATTGCAAAATTCATGGTGGCTGTCAAACCCCCACGGGTCGGAATAATACAAAGAAGAGCAGCGAAGAAGAGTACCAATCTGCTGCCCGATGAGATCCAAGGCTTCGCGGAGCGTGCGCTCCCGCTCGCCCAAGTTACTGCCGAGAGAAAGATAATAAAGCATTCGTCGCTTTCACGCAATAAGGATAAATGACGGAGGTCTTGACGACGGGCGATTCATCCAGATAGTGAAACGCTTCGTTCGTCCGATCCATCACAAACACCACCAACAAAACCAACACTCCGTATTTGCATACCCCGAATGCTCCTCCCAGCAGCCTGTTTGCCCATCCGAGGTGTATCGCGCGCAAAAAACGCGTAATTCCTTTTGCTAAAATAGAAAGAATGATCGCTATCCCAAGGAAAATGATGGTGTATGCCACTACATCGCATACTCCTTGCGGCCAAGCGAATTGGGTCAGCAGCCAAGCGGAGAAAGCGGGAGCGGCAAACCGTGCGCCGAGCGCTCCGAGGATCACTACTACAATAGCAATGACCTCGGAGATCAGCCCGTGCATCAAGCCTCTGACGAGGCCTACAAGAAGCGGCAGAAGTAAGATTACATCCAGCCAGTTCATTTGTTATTTGATATACTGTTTGGGATCAAACTCTTTCGGAATCCACGGATCGTCATGATCGTTGGTCATTTTGATATCCGGAATGCCCACTCCGGGAATGCCGCGCGGAGTAACGGACCACTCGTATCCGTCCAGTTTGTTGGACGCCATGTCGGACGCTTTATCCAGATACCAGCCCAAGATACCGGTTACACTACCGCTATACTGCTCGCAGCCGCTCACGCCGTGGCGGTCTGCTCCCGGGATATAGTAATAGGCAAACTTGGCATACTCGGAGCAGGAGCACATCATCTTGTTGGTTCCTTGTGCGATCACGCGGCTTTGCGGATAGCCGATGTTATTAGTCGTCGGCGCAAAGACATTGGCGTTGGACGAACTGTCCGGATGGAGCGTGTCGCATTTAGCCAGCGAACCATTGTCGTCGAACTCACCTGTGAAATGCACACCTTTGATGACGACGAGACGACCGTCCGCCTTGCGGATCTGGTCCATTCCGGCTGCGTCAGCGGTCGGTTTGAGTGGCACTTGTGCGAATAGTTCGCTCAAGGTCAGCGTGTCGTATTTGAGTTTGGACTGATCCGGCGCACCGATCAGTCGCGTAGCGCGGCGGAAGACCGAGCCCTCTATACGTCCCGGACACCAGCCTACTTTCTGCGACGCATTCATCGCATAGATATTATTGTTGTAGGACGGCACACAGAGCTGCGGCTGGTTCGCATAGCGTCCCACGGCGAGACCGTTGCAACGGATGAGGATCTCCTGGCCGAGCTGGTACATACCGCCGGATGAACCGAGGTCCACACCGATACGCAAGTTCTGCTGCTGACCATTGACAATCTGCTGAATAACAATCGATTTATAGAAGTTACCGGCATAGTCATCTGTCGTGACGCGACCGCGGATATAGATACCTTTTCCTGCCGTAGGAAGGGTATCCACGGAGTAGAGATAGAGCCCGTGGGTGGCGTCATGAGAACGCTCGCGATACGGCGTCGTGTCGCTGACATAAGAGCCTTCCTCCGTCATGAACGCATCGAGAAACTCATTGAGGGTATAGATCTGATAGCCCTCCGGGTTCTCGTCCGCCAAGATTTGGTCCAGCGAAGTCTCCTGCACAAAGGCATGCTCCGCGTCTATGGCTTTCGGTTCGCAGGAAACCAAGGAAAGTACTAATGGACTAAGTACAAAGTACAAAAGATATTTGTTCGTCTTCATAGCGCTTAGAATTTATAAGTTACAGTTAAGAAGAAGTTCACGCCCCACGCGTAGTAGTACTTGGACGGATATTTCCACGCGTTAGCCGTGATAACAGAGTTCTGGTAGTCTTTTTCTCCCTGACGTACGGCACGCGGCAGACGAGCCTGCTGGTAACCGCCGGTCTTGAAATGGGTGTTGTTGGTGAGGTTCGTCACGCTCAAGTTGATCGACAGCGACTGGCGGTTAGGCAAGTACAGCAACTTACCGACCGAAGCGTCGATGAGGAAGCGGTTGAGCGGGTTGGTGGCTGCCAGATTCTCCTGCATCGTCATGATGTTATACGGATATTTGAGCACCGGCACACCGTTGGCGTCGAGCACGGCGTTGTCATAAACCACATTGCCGTTTGCGTCGAAATCCCAGCGGAGGAGTTGTCCGTCCGTTGTAAGGATGGCGTTGGCGTTCTCGTCTGCGAAATTACCGTTCACCGAGGTTCCGTCGGTACGTGTGCCGGTATATAGACCCTGCATACGGCGGCTTGGAGCGACGGAGAGGTAGTTCCAGTCATGATAGCTGACGGTCACGTCCGCGAACCACATCTTCGGGTGGAAGAACGACAGTTTGAGCGAAGCGTTCACCTGCGGACCGGTGGAGAGTTTGAGACCCTTCAGCAGCACTTTGTCCTCGGTCTCGAAGACGAGCTCTTTGGTCGAGAGGTTCTGAGTCATCGGCATACCGTTCTCCGCCGACTGGATAGCTTTGGCGTCGCTGGTGTAGCGGTAGTCGCCAACGGAAGCCACACCGGTGAGGGTGAAGTACGTGCCGAGTTTGACAGCGGCTGCCGCCTCGATACCCATGTATCGCTTGTCAATGCCGGTGAGGGCTTGGTTCACGAAAGTACGCGCCTCGTCGTCGTAGTAGCCGTTCAGTTCGGTTCCGTTCCAACTCTGGGTGAAGAAACCGGTGACGCGACCGCGGATGACCGGATAGTTGAACTCATAGGTCAGATCCGCAGAAGCCACTTTCTCGCTGGCGGCATAGAAGTCCTTCAGCGATTTGGCGTTATCGTGGGTATAGATATTGGAAACGACGCGGTCGTGTACGCGCTGCGAGATATAGGCATCGCGTGCGTACGGCGCGCGGGTCTCTGCGATCGCATTCAGTTTCAAACGGTTGCGTCCGTTAATCTTGTAGTTGACACCGAACTTGAAAGCAGGATCAAGGAAATGGTGCGCATCGCCGACATAGGTCGTTCCGGCTTTGAGTGTGCCGGCAGCCTCGGCTGCTTTGATCCGGTCATACGCGTTATGACCGTAGTACAGGTATTTGTTGCTACCGTCGCCGATAGCGCGCTCTTCTGCCACTTTTGTCAGATACCAAGCACGACCGTTGAGCATGTTGGTCGTACGCTGCATGGACTTGTAGTCGAAAGCGATACCGTAGTACAGATCGACCTCGTTGAAGGTCCATTCGTTCTGGAACCACGCTTTCAGGTTACCCATGTTGATGCGGTAGTCGTAGCCGAAGCGGCGTCCGTCGGCTTTGACCACTTGGTTGTAGTCGCCTGCGATCTCGTTCTTGCGGACGTTAGCGATGTCCTCCTGGGTGAAGCCGCTGTTGGAAGCCAACTCCTTGATATCGCGGTCTGCGAACGCATCTACGTCCAGCCATTGGTTGCCGCCCAGCAGGTCGTCCAGCGTCTTATAGTGGATACCCTGCGAGAACTTACCCTCCACGCCCAGCGTCATTTTCAGATGGTCGTACTGGGTGTTGACATAGTTGAAGGAAGCGTTTGCCTCCTGGATGTCGTTATGGCGGCGCTCCAGGATATAACGTGCCGAAGCGTTCGGATCATTGGCATTGTTGGCATAGTTGGAAGCGTAGATGTTCTCCCAGTCGATCTGGGTCGTCTTGTTATCGCGCGCTTTCCAAAGGTCAACGAGTTTGTTGTATTGGTCTTGATCGACGGACGGACCTACGAGGTTGCCGTCGTTGCCGATGAAACCGGAGCCGAGGCTGTTCCCCTTCAGGTCCTCGCCGATGAAGAGACCCCAAGGATAGTGGTTTCCGTTCTCGTCGAAGAGTTGTCCTGCGGACGCCTCGCTATTCGGGTTCGCGATCTGACCATCCCACATGAAGGAAGGCAGGTTGCGGTAGTAGTCCGGGCGAGGATCCGGGGCATTGTAGAAATTGAGCGCCGAGTTGGAATACATCGAGTAGTGGTAGCCCGCAGCCACTTTCATGTGCTGCTGCTCGTCGATCTTGTATTCATAGGCGGCAATGACGGTCGGGTCATAGGACTTGACGATACGCGAGTTGCGCACTTTACCGTTCTGGTAACCCCAATAGGGGTTGTAGTTGTTCGAGCCGGTCAGGTCATACACCTCTTGGGTCACCGCTGCGTTCTGGCCGCGTTCGGTAGGAGCACCGAAGGTGATCAGCTTGAGGCGGGCATTATCCCAGATGCGCTCGGCGGTGAAGAAATAACCCAGCGAGTAGTATTTGATACCTTCGCCGATGATACCCTTGTTGTCCACATAAGGCGAGAAGCGGTATGCCAGCTGTCCTGTGAACGCCCATCCGTTGTTCAGCACGCCGCTGGAATAGGTCGCGTTCACGCGGGCTTTGTAGTTACGGTTCGTTCCGGCTACACCTACTTTCCAACCCTGCGCATAGCGGCTTGCGCCCATCAGGTAGTTGGTCGATTGACCAAGTCCGCCGAAGGTGAAGTTGGTCGCTTCGATCGGGTTGAGCACCTCTTTGTAGCGGCTGGCGTCGTTCAGACCGCCCATAGCGGAATAGTTGAACTGGCCGCGTTCCGCTGAGTTGAAGTTCAGACCCTCGATGTAGTAGCTCTCTGCCGTAGCCTGGTAGCCGCGGTTGCGGTAACGCGCGGTGGACCAAGCGAACGAGGTGTTCGAATTGAACACATCCGTCGAGGCGGAAGAGGACGAAGCCTGGGCTTGCGAGCGACCCTCGTCGTCGGTCATCTCTTCTTCCGTCAAGTTCAGCAGGATCTCGTCTTGCGTCTGCGTCACGATGTCTTGCTGCAGCACTACGTCGTCCATCTTGTTGGCTTGATCGGCTTGGAGGTTGATTAACTCGAGGGCTGCGACATAGCCGTCTGCCTCAATCATCACCTCTTCGTCCATTGCGTCCAGATAGAGTAGAGAGAACTCGCCGGACGCATTCGTCGTAGTAGAGATGTTTTGATTTGCGAGTGTCACTTTCGCTCCCACAACCGGAGTCTGGGTGGCTTCGTCGATCACTCGTCCCTTGAGAGATGTCTGTGCGAAAGCCGTCAGGCTCAAAGCCAGCACACACATCAGTGAAAAGAGTTTGTTTCTCATAACGATTGTTTGTTAGTGTTTTTATGGTTTTTCAATTCTCAATTCTCAATTGTCAATTAGAACTCTGCTGTCTTCGGCGTTCTCGGGAAGGGGATCACGTCGCGGATGTTCTGCATGCCGGTAACGAAGAGCATCAGTCGCTCGAAGCCGAGACCGAAGCCCGCGTGCGGAGCTGAACCGAAACGGCGTGTGTCGAGATACCACCACATATCCTTCATCGGAATATGCCGGCGTTCGATCTCTGCGTTCAGCAGGTCGAGGCTCTCCTCGCGCACGCTACCGCCGATGATCTCGCCGATCTGCGGGAAGAGTACGTCGGTGCCTTGCACGGTCTTGCCGTCCTCGTTGATCTTCATATAGAATGCCTTGATCTCCTTCGGGTAGTCGGTCATGATGACCGGTTTCCGGAAGTGTTCCTCTACGAGGAAACGCTCGTGCTCGGAGCTCAGGTCGTCGCCCCATTCGCAGGGGAACTCAAATTTCTTACCGTTCTTGATTGCCTCTTGCAGAATACGAATACCCTCGGTGTATGGCAAACGGACAAATTCGGTGTTTACAACCGACTTCAGTCGCTCGATCAGACCTTTGTCCACGTATTGGTTGAGGAACTCCAGATCGTCCTTACAGTGCTCCAACGCCCAGCGGACGCAGTATTTGATAAAGTCCTCTTCGAGGTCCATCAGTTCGTCTTTCTGGATAAACGCCACTTCGGGTTCGATCATCCAGAACTCCGCCAAGTGTCTCGGCGTGTTGCTGTTCTCCGCGCGGAAGGTAGGGCCGAAGGTGTATATCTTGCCGAGCGCCATAGCGCCTAACTCGCCTTCCAGCTGTCCGCTGACCGTCAAAGCCGCCTGTTTGCCGAAGAAATCGTCGCTGTAGTCGATCTGACCGTCCTCGTTGAACTTGAGGTTATAGAGGTTCTTGGTCGTCACTTGGAACATCTGACCGGCTCCTTCGCAGTCGCTGGCGGTGATGAGCGGCGTGTGGAAATAGAAATAGCCGTGCTCGTGGAAATAGGTGTGGATCGCCATCGCCATATTATGCCGGATGCGGAAGACGGCGCCGAAGGTGTTGGTTCTCGGACGCAGGTGGGCTACCGTGCGCAGGAACTCCATACTTAGCCCTTTCTTCTGCAGCGGGTATTTCTCCGGATCGGCGGTTCCATAGACCTCCAAGTCGGTCAGTTGGATCTCCACAGCCTGACCTGCTCCCTGGCTCTCTACCAGCGTGCCGGTAGCCGAGATACAGGATCCGGTCGTGACGGGTTTGAGTTGCTCCTCGCTGAATTTCTCGAGGTCCACAACGATCTGGATATTCTTGATCGTCGAACCGTCGTTGAGGGCGATGAACGATACGTTCTTGTTGCCGCGGCGGCTGCGAACCCATCCGCGGACGTTGATCTGAGCACCGAAATCGGTGCGCTTCAATGCATCTATAATTACTGTTCTTTCCATATTCTCAATTGTCAATTGTCAATTCTCAATTCTCAATTAGAACTTCGGGGTCAGGTCTTCTCCCATGTTATTGAGGACCGCTCCGTCGGGGTTCATCTGTTGTCCGAAGGAAACAGCTCCCATGTCGTTGTTCATGCTGGATTGGATGGAGACACTTTCTCCGCCTCCGCCGATACCTAATTCGTCCGGGTCGATGGCTTCGTCCTCGTTCTGGAACTTGGCGTACTTGCCGCGGAAACGCAGCCATATACTGTCGGTAGCACCGTTACGGTGCTTGGCTACGATGATTTGTGCCAAGCCGCGCAGATCCTTGCCGGTCTTGTCGTCGTTATAGAGGTGGTAGTACTCCGGTCGGTGGATAAAGCATACCATGTCGGCATCCTGCTCGATAGCGCCGGACTCACGCAGGTCGCTCAACTGCGGCGTCTTGCCTTCCACGCCCTGACGCGCTTCGACACCACGGTTCAGCTGCGAGAGCGCGATAATAGGAATATCCAACTCTTTGGCAAGCGCTTTCAGGTTTCGGGAGATGATTGACACCTCTTGCTCACGGCTGCCGAAGGACGAACCTTGGGCGTTCATGAGCTGCAGGTAGTCAATGATGATCATCCGGATCCCTTTCTCGCGCACTAACTTACGCGCTTTGGAGCGCAACTCGAAGATCGAGAGGGAAGGGGTGTCGTCCAGATAGAGCGGCTTGCCCTTCATGATGTTGATCTTCGTGTTGAGCCGTTTCGTGTCCTCTTTGCTCATCTTGCCGGTCTTGATCTTGTCGCCTTCTATCTCGCAGACGTTCATGATCAGACGGTTGACGAGCTGCACATTGCTCATCTCCAGCGAGAAGATCGCTACGGGTATCTCGTGGTCCACCGCCATGTTCTTTGCCATGGAGAGCACGAAAGCGGTCTTACCCATCGCCGGACGAGCGGCAATGATGATCAGATCCGGTGTCTGCCAGCCCGAGGTGATCTTATCCAAGGCATGGAATCCGGAGGGGATACCGCTGATGGAGCCGGTGTTCTTCGCGGCTTTCTCCATGCGCGCGAACGCTTCTTCTATCACCGGGTCTATCTGCGTCACGTCGCGCTTCTGCGCGCGTTGCGATATCTCAAAAATGCCGGATTCGGCTTCTTGCATCAGCTCATCTACGTCCTGGGTCTCGTCGAAACCCTTCTCCTCGATCTGTGCAGCGAGGGCGATGATGTCGCGTGCCGTCGCTTTCTTGGAGATGATCTCCGCGTGGTAGCGCAGGTGCGCGGTGGACGCCACGCGGCGGGTCAGGTCTGCGAGGTAAACGGCTCCTCCGGCTTTCTCCAGCGTGCCTAAGCTCCGCATTTTCTCGCCCACCGAGAGGATGTCGATCGGCAGATCTTTGACCGCCAACTCCCGGATCGCTTCGTACACAAGCCGGTTCTGATCCTTGTAGAACACCTCCGGACGCAGCAGGTCGGCTACCGACCCGTAGGCGTCTTTCTCAATCATGATCGCGCCGAGCACGGAGTCTTCCAACTCTTGTGCCTGAGGGGGTAGTTTGCCCATCTCGTTAGCGCCCACTTTGATGATTGTCGTCGGCTGGGTACGTTTGTTATTTTTGCTTGGTCCTGCCATATTCGGTTAATAAGTTATGCGCCGCAACGAAGCTGCTGATCTCGTTGTTCAGCACTTGTCTCTCGGCTACTTCTATCTGGTGCTCCATCTGTTCGTTTTTGTAGAATCCGTCCAGCAGAGCCTGGTTGATCGTCTCGTACATCCAGTACTTGGCTTGTTCGGTGCGATGAGCGTCGAAGAAACCGTTCTTTTTCGTGAAGGCGATGTATTGCTCTATGTTCTGCCAAACCTCCATCACGCCGCTGTGGTCGATGGATGAGCAGCATATCGCGTCTGGTTTCCATCCCGATTCGGAGGGAGGGAAGAGTGCCAATGCGTTCTTGAAACTTACGCGCGCAACGCGCGCACGTTCAATATTATTACCGTCGCATTTGTTGATTGCTATGCCGTCCGCCATCTCCATGATGCCGCGTTTGATGCCTTGCAGCTCGTCGCCGGTTCCGGTCACTTGCAGCAGCAGGAAATAATCGACCATGGAGTGTGCCGCCGTCTCGGACTGACCTACACCGACGGTCTCCAGCAGGATCGTGTCGAATCCTGCCGCCTCACATAGGACGATCGTCTCGCGCGTCTTGCGCGCCACGCCGCCGAGCGAACCTGCCGACGGGCTGGGGCGGATGAACGCATTCGATTTGACCGACAGCTCGTTCATTCTCGTCTTGTCGCCGAGGATCGAACCTTTGCTCCGTTCGCTGGAAGGGTCGATAGCGAGCACCGCCAAGTGTTTGCCTTGGTTGCACAGCTCGCTGCCGAGTGCCTCGATGAAGGTCGATTTGCCTGCTCCCGGCACGCCGGTGATACCTACGCGGATCGAGTTGCCGGCGTAGGGTAGGCATAGTTCGATCACTTTCTGGGCGATGGCTTGGTCAGCGAGCAGATTGCTCTCCACCAGCGTCACCGCCTGACTCAGAATCGTCATGTCGCCGCGGCGGATACCCTCGAAATACGCTTCGGGGGTAAGCACCGTCTTCTTCCGGCGGAAGGTGGCATAAGGGTTGACACTCGGCATGTTCTCCACGCCTGCATTCACCGTCAACCCTTTGTATTCATCGCTATTTTCAGGATGGTCTATCATTCTACGAAGAAATCCACTTTGATGTGTCTAACCGGGTTCTGGTAGTCGTTGGTGATGATCACCACCTCGCGGCTGTATGCGCCCGGTTGCAGGGTTTTTGCGTTCACCTCGACGGTGACAGCACCTTTCTTGCCCGATTTGACAGGTTTCGGTGCTTTGACGTTGAGGTTGCTGCCCACGCTATACACGCGGCGGATCTCCAGCGGGTTCACACCGATGTTCTTGATCGGGAATGCGAACTTATGGTTCTTGCCGGCTGCGATATTGCCGAGGTTCAGGTAATTCTCAGCCTCCATGATCGGAGCCTGCTGTTTTTCCTCTACGGTCAGGTTGCTGAAATCCTCTACCACATTGGCTTTGACTACAATGCGGTACGGATCGGAGATATTCTTCTTTCCGTCCACTACCACGTATGCAAATGCATCGACCGGTCCGTATAACTTGGCGTTTTTGGTATCCATTGCGAAGACGAACTTACCGGTCTCGTTCGGCTTCACGGTCGGAAGCGTCACTTGGTTGATCACGAAATTGTCTGCCGGGCTGGTGAATAACTCTACGTTGTGGTCCTCTTTGGTCAGGTTCGCATACTCCAGCTCGCCGGATTTGGAATCGCCTTTTTTGATCGTACCCAGGTCCAGCGTGAGGGTCTTCATGCTCAACTCGCCTACCGAAACGGTGTATTTGTTCGCCGGTTTGGCTTGCTTCGGAATCACTTCGCCCTTGATATACACGCGTTTGGTCGGTTCGGTCGCATTGGACGTGATCGTCACGGTCTTCTGGAAACGACCCGGACGGCCGTTCGGGTTGTAGGTCACGGTGATCGAACCGGTCTGACCGGGCTCGATCGGCTCTTTCGTCCAGGTCGGAGTGGTGCAACCGCAGGACGCACGCACGTTGCTCAGGACGAGAGGAGACATACCTTCGTTCTTGAATTCAAATACCGTCGATACACGACCGTCGGCTTCGTTGATTTTACCGAAATCATGCTCGGTCTTTGTGAATGTGATTACAGGGTCTTGACCCATCATGGCTACTGCTACAAGAGCCATGCAGAGAGTACTGAAAATCTTTTTCATACTAAATTATCAATCCGTTTTACTTCTTTTATGTTTTCTATCTTGCGGAGCGCTTTGAACAGATTCTCCAGCTCCGATTTGTCATACACGTAGATCTCCATCGTGCCTTTGAAGATTCCGTCTTCGGAGGAGATGTTGATGGCGCGCATGTTGATGTGGAAATCCGTCGTGATGGCTTGCAGCACTTGGATGAACACACCGAATTTGTCTATTCCTTTCAGCTCGATCGTCTCTACGAACGACTGCACGCGGTGGGTGTTCCATGTTGCGGAATATAACCGCTTGCCGAAACTGGTCTTCAGCAGCGCCGCCTCCGGACAGTCCACTTTGTGGATATGCATCATGCCGTTTTCGTCCAGGTATCCCAACACCTCGTCCCCCGGGATCGGGTGGCAGCAGTTGCTCAGCACGTACTCCTTGCCCAGGTTCTCGTCCGTCAGGACAATTGTGTGCGGACCTTTCTTCGGCTTCACGATCTCTTCCGGCTGACCGCTGACGGCTGATGGCGAGCCCGTGGCCGTGACGGCTGACGGCGAGCCCGTGGCCGTGACGGCTGATGGCTTTTTTCCGATAAACGGTATGTACTCGCGCCAACTGCGTTTCGGGAACACGATCTCGTGGATGTTATCCAGCCGGATCGTCCCCTGACCCACCTGCGCATACAGCTCATTGGGGTGCGTCAGATCATAGTAGCTCAATAATTGTGCCAAAACCAGATCGCGGTTCTCCGACAGGTCCTTGTCCATCTGGATCGCGTCTTCCACTAATTTTTCGCCGTGCTTGATATAACGCTTTTCTTCGCGGCGGAAGTATTGGTTCAGTCCGTTCTTGGCGCGCGCCGTCGTCACGATGTCCAGCCATTCGCGTTGAGGGTGCTGGCTGTTCGACGTCAGGATCTCGATCTGGTCGCCGCCGCGTAACTTATACGACATCGGCACCAGCGAGTGGTTCACTTTCGCCCCTATACAGTGCTCGCCTAACTCCGAGTGGAGCAGGAACGCAAAGTCCAATGCCGTCGCGCCTTGAGGCAGAGTCTTGATCTCGCCGGAAGGCGTGAACACGAACACCTCTTGCGCAAAGAGATTGAGCTTGAATGTGCCCAGGAACTCCATCGCGTCTTTGTCCGGATGAGCCAGCACCTCTTTGATCTCCTGGATCCATTTGTCCAGCCCGTCGTCGCTCTCGCCGGTCTTGTATTTCCAATGGGCGGCATAGCCGTGCTCGGCTATCTCGTGCATGCGGTCCGTTCGGATCTGCACTTCCACCCATTCGCCGTTCTTGCCCATCACCGTCACATGCAGCGCCTCGTAACCGTTCGCTTTCGGCGTCGAGATCCAGTCGCGGATCCGCTCCGGATGGGGACGGTAGATCTCCGTGATCGCCGAATAAATCATCCAGCACTGGTCTTTCTCGCTCATCGACTCGTTCGGAGTGAAGACGATGCGCACCGCCATCAGGTCATACACGTCCTCAAAGGCGCATTGCTGCCTTACCATCTTCTTCCAAATCGAATAGACCGATTTGATGCGCGCTTTCATCGTGAAGGTGTAACCCATGCTCTCCAGCCGCTCACGGATGGGAGCGGAGAAGGCCTCGTAGTCCTCCAGCTTGCTCCCCTTGATGGCTTCCAGCTTGTCGTGGATCTCCTGCCATGTATCGGGGTGCTCGTATTTGAAACTCAGGTCCTCTAATTCCGTCTTGATGGGGAACAGACCCAGGCGGTGCGCCAGCGGAGCGTAGATATACTGCGTCTCGCCGGCGATCTTGTATTGCTTGTCTTTGGGTTGCGAACCCAATGTCCGCATGTTATGCAGCCGGTCTGCAATCTTGATCAGCACTACGCGGATGTCGTCGCTGATCGTCAGCAGCAGCTTGCGGAAGTTCTCCGCCTGCTCGCTCGCCTGGCTGCCGAACACACCGCCGCTGATCTTCGTCAGACCCCCCACTATCTGCGCAATCTTCTCCCCGAACAGACCCGCTATGTCCTGCTCCGTGTAGTCCGTGTCTTCTACTACGTCGTGCAGCAGCGCCGCGCAGATGCTCGTGCTGCCCAGACCTATTTGTTTCACGCAGATGCGCGCGACAGCAAGGGGATGCATGATATACGGTTCGCCGCTCAGTCTCCGCACACCGTAGTGCGCCTTGTACGCAAAATTGAACGCATGCGTGATCAGCTCCACTTTCTGGCTGTGGAGCGTGTGCGCGTAGTCGTCCAACAGGGCTTCAAACTCACGTCGGATCATCAGATCCTCTTCCGCTGTAAATTCGCTCTTCTGCATGATTTTTTCCTCTTATCGCATAAAAAACCAAAATACGCTGCAAAGGTACTACTTTTTTTGCATATATGCAAATAAAAAGAGAAAAAAGCGCCCCGAGGGACGCTTTTTCCGGTTTAGTGCGACCGTAGGTCGCGGCGTTTAGCCGTCAGCGTTTAGCCGTTGTGCTCCGCGTCGTACTCCTGTCCGCAGACGCGCCAGAGGTAGGCTTTCATGGTTTTTGCGCCAGTAGCGAGATCCTTCTGCGCGAGGAAGTTCTCCTGGTCGGTAACGATCTTGCTGAGATCGATCTTACGCGCCCGAACCATCGCTGCCACGGCGGTGAAACGCTCGCGGAGCTTCAGCTCCTTAGTGGAAGGCTGAGTTGTTCTCTCTCCCCGCACTTGGGTATAACGTCGGTCATTGTCTTTTCGACGATTATAGATCGTGCGGTACTTCCTTGATATTTTGCCCGAGATATAATCAATCGGGTCGAGAAAAACAGGTTTACCCATTGTTTTGTCCTCCATTTTCAGCGTTATACAACTTATGAAGCACATAACTAAAAAGAGTTTTGCACTTCTTTTGTGCTTTCCATTCGGCTTTCAGAGTCGCTTTCTGTTCGGGGTCCGCGAGAGCGGCTTTTGCGCGCGCAGCTGCGGCAGTGAATTTTGTCTGGGCAGCCTGTTGCGCCGAGGAAGGCGGGTTGTTGGTAACCGGGTGTTTGAGGCGGACACCAATCACTTGGTCATCGAACATACGAACGCGAGTGTACACTTGATCCGTTTTTGCATATTTACCCGACATTGTATCAATGTGGGTCATTGGCGATATTTTTGCCATATTTGTCCCGAAGATTTCTTTGCGTCCGCTTCGGGGTCGGAGCATTTTAAAGATTATCAATAATGATTATGCGCGCATGTCCGTCGGAGTTATCCCTTTTTCTGAACGGTCGACTGAGGATAAAAAGAAAAGCGCCGTCCGTTCAGATTATCTTTTCAATCCGAAAGACGGTGCAAAAGTACTGCTTTTAGTTGGAGGGGTCAAATAGAGATTGTATATATTCCCTCGGGGAGAAATAGGTGAATTATTTTTCCCCCGCAGTTGAATCAAGGTTTAGAGAGCAATAAAAAAAGTAGAGGTGGTATAATTATTTTTGGATATAGGCTCTAATATCGCCCATTAATCCATCAAAAGACCGGGGGTTCCGTAATATTTCCCCCATCTTGTTGGTAAAGGTTTTTTCCGTGATTTCAAACTCTATATGGCATGTATCATACATGAAACGGTATAGTGCAGCAGCAGACAGATCGCTGATATGTCCTAATTCTTTCCATCTCCAGCAGAAGCAAGCGATCGTTTTGTTAAGGGTATCATCTTTGGATCCTTTAATGGTTCGAGAAGATAGTTTATGCTGTTTGAGATAGTTAGTCAATTGCTCTTTTGCCTGTTGCTCGTATGACAGATTGACAAACAAGTTCTGTTTGGGTCTGCCGGGCGTTTTGGTATTGCCCAAAAGAGGCTCTGATTCCGCGTCCGGAGTCTCGACTGTACTATCGCAGGCAGGCTGTGCGTGGAGTTCGTGTCTTTTACTAATGTACGAATCTATTCGTGCTTGTCGGCTTAGATAATTATCCATTCGCTCCATAGCCATTTTAATATCTTCCAGTATGGTAGCGGCGACTCTACCATTTAGCATCAATGGGAAAAGATACTCGTTCCACAACGTGTCATCATGTTTGAAGAAATACAGCCATATATAGATTCTGCCCCATAGAACTTGATATTTTGCCATGTACGGGTACGTGCCTTGTATGGCAGTATTAAACGTATCCTTAATGGTACCAAAGGTTGCTAATATGTCATCTGCCAATTCACTTTCCGGTGTCTCCAGAAAGTGCTGTACATACTCCATGGAACGATGGCTGTCATGATCTAATTCGTTGCGTTCCGCTAATTTCAAAAAGGAAGTCCTATTGAGAATTTCCAAAGTGATGGCTTTACGTTTTTTGTCTGTTAATCTTGTAAATTCCATATTGATTGAATTTATAAAGGAGTAAATAACCTATAGGAAGCCCATCGCGTTTACCACATTTCCACTTCCTCTAAATCATCCAAAATTTCGATGAGTTTATGTCCTTCGATTTCAAGTTGTTCGATGAGTTCGTTACCATTTTTGAAATAGATGCTTTTATCAGAAGGAGTAAAATGCATGTCCTCGCATGTACAATAGTATTCTGAATCTGCCATGAGAAAATACTTCACTCCATGATATACAAAGGTTACATCATAGCCTTGTACAGCAAACTCAAAGAAAAACACCTCTTGATTCCAATTCGGATAGCCTAAATAGTGGTCTCCATATTTGCTAATCATCGGAGGATACTTTATGTTATAAGGGTAACCCATAAGGTCTCTCCCAACAACGCCTATTTCACTTTTCGTCAGTTCCATAATTTCTAACTTTTTTAAGTAGTGATTTCATTTCTGATGTTAATTCAAATCCGTCTTTGGTAGGTTTTCCATCCTTCCAAATATGATAGTGGGGTTGTATCCCTTTGTGTTCATTCGTATGAATAGCCCAAACCTTTTTGCCATCCTTATCATATTTAGCAATTTCCTTCACATCTCGTCCATTAGCCATGAAAGAGACGTAAATTCTGTTTGGTGTGTGGCTTTCTTCTGGGAGTTTACCTTTCTTTTTGGGGTCTTTCTGTTCTAAAAACACTATGTTATCTCCCATGTTGAAGAGCAGCTTGTATGCTCTTCCTTCTTCGGTGTTCAGTACGCCGGAAGCGTGACTTCCATTAGCTCCCATGACGCATCCTCCTCAAATAAGTGTTATCATAATAGAAGCTAATATCTTCACATTCGCCAGGCATCTTCTGACCATAACGAATGATTCGAGTAGGTTGCAATCGTTTTAATGCTTCCTCATAGCCTTTATACCAAAGATATTTAGAATCGCTATTGGCATTTACTCCGTTGCTGTTAATAGCGATAGTAGTACCACAAGGTATTCCGGCAAAGCAATATTCAAAACTGTCAGGTAATGACCATGTTACATTAGCAATGATGTTGACACCTTGTCTCTGTAAATACTGTGCCATCGCTTTGTTATAGCAATTATTAGCATATCGGGTAAAATAAGGCATTTCAATGTATTGCGACATGTCAGGCGATAATACAAATCGGTATTTTTTCAATTTAGGAACGTATCTTTCAGGATTGCGAAACAGACGCATGAATTGAAAGTCGTGTTCATAAAAATGAACGATGGCGTCAAAATCAGTCTGTGTGGCACACATAGCTTCATGGAATGCCAAAATGCGCGCAGGCAAATCCTCTAATACGTTGTACCTAAAAATGACTGGTACTTTTGTCCGACTATCCACTTGTAGGTCTCCTTGCAGAAAACCTAACATTAACGCTTCTCGTTGGAGCATGCATGCAGAGCGAGAGAGCAAAGGTCTCCTTTTCTTCTCATTGTGAGAAATACTGTCTAAAACTAAAAAATCAGTTTTCATTGTTACTTGACTTTTGGAATTATGACAGGATGGAGATTTGCGTATTTGGATTTTTTTTTGTACCTTTGCACCAAATTCACAAAACAGTCCGTCCTATCAGTTATTATTATCGGATAACAAAAGGGCTGTTCGATCGCTTCTCAAAATGGTATCTTGGCGGGTTCCGATTGAGAGGCGATTTCTTTTAGCTCTATATTAAAATTTCTTCTTCCTGTTTACTTTTCTTGTATTTCATACGTTCTTTCATATAATAGACTTCTCCATTTAGTTCTGCGTCCATTTCTTTTCTGCGGACGAGATCGAAAAAGTATGTTGCACGTTTGTAGTTGTACTCCAGAGAGTCAAACATCAGCGTAGTAGGCAAATAGAAGTAGTCTCCAGCTTTGGCAACCGCGAAGGCATCCTCCGGTGCTCCATTACAGAGGATGAGGTATAATTCGTTTTTCTCCTCGTCTTTTCCAAATTGTATCAGTTTGCCGGACTCAAGGCGGAGCGCTTTCGCTGTTTCCGCTGTAAAACCTAATTTGCCAGAAGACTGTAGCGTCACCTTGAGGGGTTTCGCGAAGTCTTTCGTACTTATAATTCTGACTGCCATGATTGTTGTTTTTTTTGATTTCCGGTGCAAAGTTACTGCTTTTATTTGAATTGTGCAAATTTTTCGCAAAGAAAATCCGTAAAATTTTATGAAAATTTAGTGTTCTATCATGCAAATATCTGATAATGACTATTTTAAGCTAAAAATATTTTTTACAACTTTTTTGTATTTAAAAAACCAGATTTGTGTTTCTTGGTGCTCATTGTATTTGTATTATTTGTGTTATTGCACATGTTTATATTGTGTATTGTTCAGGTGTTATTCCATATTATATAAAAATATATAAAGATAGAGTTGCGATATATAGAAGTGTTGGTAATAATGGTGCATCTCGCGCAGGCGGAGGATGCGCACACAAGACACATCATGGGTGTATATCGGCAGCGCCGATGCCCGAATCAGATTCGGGCGGAAAGGAAGAAAGGATACGGGATTAAAGACCCGAAGACGAAAGAGCAAACGGCAGCAGGCGGTCAGGAGTCTATCTCACGCATGAGACGGGCGGTTTCGGCGAGGACAATGATGATGCTTTTAAATGAATCTATATATTATTCGATACCGGGAACGGTAAGTTCTTTCAACTCTTGAAATTCTTCCATGTTCTTGGGGCAGATCAGTTTAAGAGCGTAGCCATTAAGTAAGTCGAGCGCGCATTGTAATGCAAGTTTATTCTGACCTAATCCTTCTGCATTGAAACCGGTTGTAAAATCATCATATTCATCATAACTGAAACTTATCATTCTCACTCTCTGTGTTTCGCTATTACGAAAGACATTAAAATAGTAAGTAGCTTTATCTTCGAAGAAATAGTAAATTTTCTTTAGACCCTTTTCCTCCCAGTTTTCCATATTAAGCGTACATAATGTATCACCTTCTTCAGTAATGTCAATGTAGAAACCGAAATGTGTTTTGTCGTCAATCTTTACCGAATAGCGACCTTCTATCTCATTATTCATGAATGACTGGTCATAGTATTTAGACCATCCATTACCGAGAGAAATAATCTTACAATACGCTAAGGAACCAATCATACATAGCATCAATGCTACAAATAACCTTTTCATATCGAATTTAATTTTTCTAAATATTATACGTAATTAGATTGCAGATAACGTTGAAGCAAAGAGTTGAGAACTTGGTCGTCGTAGGTCTCAATCCAGAGTTTGGCAAAGTTAAGTATGTCATCCTCTGTCATAAAACTAAAATCGAATTTGTCAGTTTTGTTCCGATTATAATAGTTTTGAATCATTAAAATATTCTCATCTTTCTCTCCTTGTTTGAGTTTTTCAATAGTAGAATTGCTTAGTACAAAGATTTGTATTTGCGATGATAACATATGATTACACCATGCTGCTAGATTACCTGCGATTTGCGAAATGGCATATTTGTCCTCGCGAAAGCCGCCGCAAAAATATAACTCTTTGCCTGCAATCTTATTTCGTACCCCTTCGTCGAAGGTATAGTGATGTTGATTGAAGTGCTCAATAGTAAAATCAAGATCTTTAATTACTTCATCTAAGGTCGTATAATCTTCCCAATTTTCACCCTGAAATATAAGGTCTATATCTGTCTGTGAGAGTCTTCTTATAGAAAAGCCATCGTGCAACAATGTATCAAGTTTTGATATCTTTTCCGGGTTAGGGTTAGTTCCAATCAGCACAAATTTTGTGGCTTTGGAAATGGTATTATTTACTTCTGCTCCCCAATGCTTTAGTAACTTGGATAGCGTTCTGTTATCTATTGTAAAATTGCCTATGTACGCAACCCGCTTGTTGTAGAAAGGATTGTCTTTCAATTCTCTCTGTGGTATAAATAAGTTATTCTCCATATTTTATATTGTACTTAAATCGTCTGACATAATCAGTGATACTTCCTGTTGTCCTAGTTGTCGGATATTATAACCGTTCTCAATCAAGGATTGTAATTTTGCTAATTTGGAGGGACCAGCTTCTCGACCTATAATAACAAAGTTCGTTCGTCTTGAAATGGCTGTATCTATATCCGCTCCTAAAGACTTTAGTTTTCTTGCCAGTTCTTCTCTTTCCACATCAAACACTCCAGTAATTACGACTTTTTTATTATAGAACGGGTTACTAGTATCTGCACCTGACAAGTCTTTTCTCAATACATCTCCTTTAAGTTGCTGGTGTTGAATAATCTTTCTTTTTCGTTCCTCTTCTGGAATGTAACTGGCTAATTTTGATAAATCCGGCTGTATTCCTTGCAAATAGAAATTATAGAATTGTGCACAACGTAATGAGTCAAAGCCTGCATCATGGTGACCTTCGTCTTGCAAATCGAAAACCCAGCAGAGTTTATCTAGTGACAGTTGATAAATTTGGTATGTACAAATAAATTTTTTTATGTTATGATGAGGAATACCATAATAATCTAAATTTGCACGCAATACTGACTCGTCAAAAGGTGCGTTGTGGGCAACAATAGGATAATTCTCAAATAACTCTTTGTAATTCTGCCAAATAACATCAAATAAAGGGGCATTGGCGGTTATCTCTGGTGTAATATGATGTACGTTGATACAGCCTATTTCATATTTATTATCAGGCGGCTGGATATAATCAACCACAGTACCTTTTATAACACCATCTTCCACTATGGTAACGCCTATTTGGCATGCCATTTTACTGAATGTGGCGGTCTCAAAATCAACTGCTATAAAATCTTGCATGGGTAGATATTAGTATAATATTAAAAAGTGTAGTTTCTTTTCGCGTTCAGCTTGAGGCGGCCTCGGATGGAAACCTCTACGGACTTTAAGAAACTACACTAACGTAGCTACTTATTAAGTCCGCAAGGTTATCTCTACGAGACAACGTGACTATTCATGTCGTGTTATTTCCATAAGTTTCCGAGGCTCTTGGCTAAACGCGAAATAATAGTAATGCTTATTTGCGCAACGCTTTGCGCTATTTATGTCAATTTGTTACCGATTTTGCATCATCGGTATAGGTGGCAGTGCCTTTTTTCTGCATTGCGGGTGCAAAGGTACTGCTTTTTTTCGAGATATGCAAGAGGAAAAGAAGAAAATATGCCAGAATATGCCAGAATATGCCACTTTAGGCAGATTTAGGCAAGAATAGGCAGATTTAGGCAGGAATAGGCATATTTAGGGTTCTTCCGAGAAATCGAGAGATCGATATAGCGGGGTTATCGAGAGGTAGAAAGAGGGTATACGCGGCACTAAAGTACCGCGAACGGGACGAAGAAACCGGCATCAGATGCCGGGACATGAGACGAAGAAACCGGCATTAGATGCCAGAACAAGAGACGAAGAAGTTATTGCTGGGCTTTGAGTCGGGCATAGATGACGGCACGGACGAAGGCATCGAGGCGGTGGTAATGCTTATAATTGCCGGTTTTGGAGTCAATCGGAGTGTCCGCCGTGGCATGCTTGAGTTGCGCGTCGAAGCGTTTCTGCCAATCGGCTCTGAGCGTGTCGTCATGGAGTTCGGCATAAGCCTGTTGGCAGGCTTGTCTCCAGCGGTTATGATGCGCGAGTTCGTTGCCGGTAGCCGGCGTTTTGGTCCAGTCCCGAGGATGGCGGACGGCATATGCCTCCGGTGCTCCTTCGAAAATAACTCTACCGCGGTCATCGCGGAATGACTTGCGGCGGTTGATGATACCATGCTTGGTTAGTGCGCCCGTGATCTCCGTAACGGGATGTTCAAATTTAATTTTAGCCATATAAAGCGTATTTTTAGGTTATACTGAGGTTATAGTCCGGTTATATGAGAAACATAATAATATCATAATAATCACATAATAACAACATAATAATCACATAATAAGATCATAATGGTTACTGCATGAGAAATTGGGTGCAAAGATAGTGCTTTTTTTGGAAAAATGCAAGAAAAAAGCGAAAAAAAATGCAGCGAGGGCGCTTTTTATTTGCATATATGCAAAAAAAATAGTAATTTTGCAGCGCAAAATAGTGCGAAGTATAAAATCCGAATATTGTAATACTATGAAGGAATGCAATTTGACGACGAAAATGCGCGTCTATCAATGGGACGAACTGGACGCTGATCAACAGCGCGTACTGGCGATCGCGAAAGAACAAGTGCAACGCAGTTACTGCCCTTACAGCCATTTCCATGTGGGCGCGGCAGCGCTGCTGGAGAACGGGGAGATCATCCGCGGTTGCAACCAGGAGAACGCCGCTTACCCCAGCGGTCTTTGCGCCGAACGGAGCGCCCTCTTTGCTGCCGGTGCGCAGTACCCCGAGGTGCCCGTGCTCAAATTAGCCATCGCCTGCTACACCGGCGGACATTTCACCGACGAACCCGGTGCGCCCTGCGGCGCGTGCAGGCAAGTGATGCTGGAGAGCGAACACCGCTACGGAGGCAAGATGGAGATCCTGCTTTACGGCGAGAAAGAGACCTACGTCTTCGACTCCGCCGCCGACCTCCTGCCGCTCATCTTTGTCAAGGAAAACCTGTTGGGATAATTGAAAATTGATAGTTGAGAGTTGTTAAGAAAATAGACATTTATCTGCTGCGGAATTTTCTGGGGCTGTTTTTGGCTACTTTCTTCATCGCGATCTTTATATTGCTGATGCAGTTCATGTGGATGCACGTGAACGACCTGGTGGGCAAAGGTATCGGCATCGGCGTGCTGGCGGAGTTTTTCGTCTATGCCGCTGCGACCGTGGTGCCGCTCGCGCTGCCGCTGGCGATCCTGCTGGCTTCGCTGATCTCCTTCGGAAACCTGGCGGAGAAGATGGAGCTGACCGCTATGAAGGCTTCGGGAATCTCGCTTTTCCGGATACTGCGACCGCTGGCTTTTCTGGTCGCGTTCATCAGCATAGGCGCGTTCTTTTTCAGCAACAATGTCCTGCCTAAATCGCAGACCAAACTATGGGCGCTCATCTTCTCCCTCAGGCAGAAAAGCCCGGAGTTGCAGATTCCGATCGGAGAGTTCTACGACGAGATAAGCGGTTACCATATCTACGTGCGCGACAAGACGTCTCACGGTGAGCTGCTGGACCTGATGATTTATGATTACTCAGGCGGGTTCGAGAACGCGAAAGTGATGGTGGCGGACACGGGACGGCTCTCGGCGAGTGCCGACAAACGGTACCTGACGCTGGATCTGGTGAACGGCGAGAGTTTTGAGAACCTGGAGAAGAAACAGCAGCGCGCGACGGGCACAACCAAGAGCATTCCATACCGGCGCGAGACCTTCAGCCGCAAGCGGCTCGTGATCGACTTCGCGACCGAGTTCAACCGCTACGACGAGTCGATCCTCGATGACCAGCATGTAAGCAAGAACGTGTCCAAACTGGTACACTCGATTGACTCGATGCAGGGTGTGTCGAAAGAGCGCTGCGCCGAGCAGAGTGCGACCTTGGTGCGAGACCGCTATTTCGGACGGGAGAACCGCAATGAGGATTTTCAGCTGCCGGCGATGACCACCGAACAGTCGCGGACGCACGATCCCGATTCGCTCTGGGCAGGGCTGACGGTTCACCAGCAGCAACAGGCGTTGCGCGCAGCACAGGATCGCGCACGCACGTACCGCGATCAGATTGAATATAACGCGATCCTGCTGGAGGACGCCGACCGATACATCCGCAAGCACGAGATCGAGCTGTACAGACGGTTTACGCTGGCGTTTGCGTGCCTGGTGTTCTTTTTCATCGGTGCACCCCTCGGAGCCATCATCCGCAAAGGCGGACTCGGTGCACCGGTTGTGATCTCGGTCATCCTGTTTATCATCTATTACATCATTGATAACACGGGATACAAGATGGCACGCGAAGCGATATGGCCCTGCTGGGCGGGTATGTGGTTGAGTTCGTTTATCCTGCTGCCGACGGGGATTTTCCTGACCTACAAAGCCGCGACCGATTCGCCGCTCTTCAACCCCGAGGTGTGGACGACTCCGCTGAAACGGTTCTTTATACGAATACAGAGGAAAGATTGAGAATTATGATAAATACAATAGAAGAAGCATTAGTTGATTTCCGGGAAGGGAAATTTGTGATCGTCGTGGACGATGAGGATCGCGAGAACGAAGGCGATTTCATCATCGCGGCGGAGAAGATCACGCCGGAGAAAGTGAATTTTATGCTGCAGCACGGTCGCGGCGTACTCTGCTGCCCGATCACGGAGCGGCGGTGCGCGGAGCTGGACCTGATGCACCAAGTGGCGAACAACACCTCCATGCTGGGCACGCCCTTCACCGTGACGGTCGATAAGCTGGAGGGCTGCACGACGGGTGTGTCGGCGGCTGACCGCGCGGCTACGATCCGTGCGCTGGCTGACCCTGCGTCCAAACCCGAGACCTTTGGTCGACCAGGACATATCAACCCCCTCTACGCCAAAGCCGGCGGTGTGCTGCAACGCGCAGGACACACCGAAGCCGGTGTCGATCTGGCGAAATTAGCCGGCTTGCAACCCGCTGCCGCGCTGATAGAGATCATGAACGAAGACGGTACGATGGCGCGCATGCCGCAACTGCAGGAGGTTGCCAAACGGTACGGACTGAAGATCATCACGATCAAGGACCTGATTGCCTATCGGCTGGAGAAAGAAAACCTCACCCCAACCCTTTCCTCAAGAGAGGGGGCTTCTCCCCTTGGGGGAGACGGGAGAGAGGTTTCTTCTTTGATCGAGCGGGGCGAGACGGTGTTCCTGCCTACGACGAACGGAGAGTTTATGCTGACGCCCTTCCGCGACCTGACGACCGGACTGGAGCACGTTGTGCTGACCAAAGGCGAATGGCAGGAAGGCGAACCCGTCCTCTGCCGCGTACACTCGTCCTGCATGACCGGCGATGTGTTCGGCTCGATGCGGTGCGAGTGCGGCGAACAGCTCGCCAAGGCGATGCAGATGATCGAAGCCGAAGGGAAGGGCATTCTGGTCTATATGAACCAAGAAGGCCGCGGCATTGGTCTGATGAACAAGATCCGTGCGTACAAGCTGCAGGAAGAGGGCGAAGACACCGTGGAGGCGAACGTCCATTTGGGCTTCCGACCCGACGAACGCGACTACGGCGTCGGCGCACAGATCCTTCGCGAGATGAATGCCACCAGACTGCGCCTCATGACCAACAACCCCGTCAAACGCGTCGGACTGGAGAGTTACGGCATCGAGATCGTGGAGAACATACCCATTGAGATCCAACCCAACCGCTGGAACGAACGCTATATGCGCACCAAAAAAGATAAAATGCACCACGATCTCAAACTGGTGTAAGGACTTTGGCACGGTATTTGAAGTCTAATAGGAAACTAGAAAAACTAGTCTAACCCTTTAAAAATTATGAATTATGAAAAAGTTAACTACACTTCTGATGACCTTGGCGATGGTAAGCGCCATGGCATGGGCAGACGAGACGATCACCGTCTCTGCCAACAGTTCTGACATCTCGGAAGGACTCGATCTGAAGGTCGTAGCTAAGCTGTTTGCGGAGGCTAAGAACCTGGAAGAGTTCGAGACGATGCTGAACAACCCTGACAGCGCATTCTGTAATCTGGACCTCAATGGTGACGGTCAAGTGGATTACCTGCGCGTAGTAGAAACAGGCGAAGGCAACAAGCGTCTGGTTGTTCTCCAAGCGATCTTGGCAAAGGATATATTCCAAGACGTAGCTTCGATATACATCGAGAAAGACGAAAAGGAGCAGGTGAAAGTGCAAGTGATAGGCGACGAGTACGTCTATGGAACCAACTATATCATCGAGCCGGTGTACGTCTATAGACCTGTTATCTACGACTGGTTCTGGGGTCCGTACTGGTACGCATGGGAGTCGCCGTGGTACTGGGGTTATTACCCGAGTTGGTGGTACGTTCATAGCTGCTGGGCACACGACTGGTACTGGCACCACTGCTATGCTTTCCATCACCGCCACCACTGGTGCTCTTTCCGTCCGGGACACACGGTCTATGTCGGCTACAACGATCTGTACCGCCGTGTATCGCGCACAGAGTACGCAGCAGCTAATCCGGAGCGCTCTTTCCACAGCCGTAACACGACGATGGTGAACGCCCGCGAGATCCGCGGCACCGGCAGCGTCCGTTCGGCACGGAGCGCAGACGGCAGCGCACGCATGGCTTCGTCCAATAATAGCCGCGCAGGAGGCAACGAGCGCAGCTTGACCTCCAGCCGCACGTACGGCAGCAACACGGCAGCGTCTCGTTCGGAGGCGTCGAACCGCACGAATAGTTCCGTTCGTTCCGCCGGCACAGGAAGCAGCCGTCAGTCGTCAGCCGCCAGCCGTCAGGACACGCGCAGCACCGAGGTGAAGAGCACGCGCTCTACCGCTACAACGGCGACTGCAACCCGCACGACCGGCAGCAGCACCCGCTCGACCAGCAGCCGTACGACCGCTTCGGCTCCGTCTCGTTCGACCAACACGACGACCGCTACGACTACCCGCAGCACCGGCACTCGTACGACGAGCAGCAGTACGGCATCCACCCGCTCCACGAGCAGCACTACAGCCACGAGCACTCGCTCGACCAGCACCCGCTCGACCAGCACACGCTCCAGCAGCAGTAGTACTTATCGCGCACCGAGCAGCAGCTCCGGCAGCACCTATAGAGGCAGCAGTTACGGCGGCAGCACCCGCTCCAGCGGCAGCTACGGAGGTGGCTACAGCGGAGGCAGCAGCAGCCGAGGTGGCGGATACAGCGGAGGAGGTAGTTCTCGCTCCGGCGGTGGCGGCGGTGGCCGCTCAGGTGGAAGCGTAAGAAGATAAAAAAAGGAGGTCGGTGACCTCCTTTTTTTATGTTTAGTGTTTTAGTGTTTAGTGTTTAGTGGCTTGCCAGCATGTTCTTCGGATCGAGCAGTTCGTCCAGTTGTTCCTTGCTCAGCAGTCCGTGCTCCAGCACCAGGTTATAGACACTCTTGCCTGTCTCCAGCGCTTCTTTTGCAATCTTGGTCGAAGCCTTGTAGCCGATGACCGGATTGAGGGCGGTTACGATGCCGATGGAGTGCTTGACGGTCTCCATATTATGCTCGCGGTTGATGGTAATGCCGTCGATACATTTCTCGCGCAGGATCTTCATTACATTGCGCAGCCATGTGATGGACTCGAAGATGCACTCGGTAATGATCGGCTCCATGACGTTGAGCTGAAGTTGACCTGCCTCTGCAGCAAAAGTGACCGCTGTATCATTACCGATGACCTTGAAGCACACTTGGTTGGTGACCTCCGGAATGACGGGGTTCACTTTGCCCGGCATGATTGACGATCCCGGCGCCATCGGTGGCAGGTTGATTTCATTCAGACCGCATCGCGGACCGGACGCCATGAGACGAAGGTCGTTGCAGGTCTTGGACAGTTTGACCGCCAGACGTTTCAGCGCCGCCGAATAGGAGACATAGGCTCCTGTGTCAGGCGTTGCCTCCACGAGATCGGACGCCAGTTCGAAGGGTTCGCCCGTGAGTTCGCACATCTTCCTGATACAGAGCTCCGCATAGCCCGCTACGGCATTCAGACCCGTTCCGATTGCCGTGCCGCCCATGTTGATCTCATAGAGCAGTTTGACGTTGCGCTCGAGGTTCGCTACCTCTTCTTCGAGGTTGTTGGCAAAGGCATGGAACTCCTGCCCGCTCGTCATAGGTACAGCGTCCTGGAGTTGGGTGCGACCCATCTTAATCGAGTCGTTGTACTCGTCGCCTTTCTTGCGCAGCGATGCGATCAGGTTCTGGAGTTCGGCTACCAGCCCTCTGTTCATGCGGATGAAGGCATAGCGGAAAGCAGAGGGGTATGCATCGTTGGTCGATTGCGCGCAGTTGACATGGTCGTTCGGCGAGCAGAACTGGTACTCGCCGCGTTGGTGTCCCATGATCTCCAAAGCACGGTTGGCAATGACCTCGTTGGCATTCATGTTAACGGTCGTGCCCGCGCCGCCCTGTACCATATCGGTCGGGAACTGGTCGTGCATCTTACCGTCAATGATCTCGCGGCAAGCCTGTGCGATAGCGGCGTAAATCTCGTCGTTGATCACACCGAGTTCATGGTTCGCCTCCACTGCCGCCAGCTTGATATATGCCATGGCAATGATGTACTCCGGGAAATCGGACATCTTGAGGTTTGAGACCTGGTAATTGTTAATACCACGTTGCGTCTGCACGCCGTAGTATGCTTCTGCCGGCACTTGCAATTCACCGAGCAGATCGGATTCAATACGATAGTTCATAGTATTTGTGATTTGATATTTGACATTTGATATTTGACATTTGTCATTTGTTATTGGTCAGGAGGGAGCGGACGAACTCGATGCGGTCGAAGGGTTGCAGGTCGGTCATCTGTTCTCCCAAACCGATGTAACGGACAGGGATCTTGAATTGGTCGGAGATGCCGATCACTACGCCGCCTTTGGCAGTGCCGTCCAGTTTGGTGATAGCAAGAGATGATACTTGCGTCGCCGCAGTGAACTGTCGCGCCTGCTCGAACGCATTCTGACCCGTAGAACCATCCAGCACGAGCATCACATCGTGCGGCGCGTCCGGCACTACTTTCTGCATGACGGACTTGATCTTTGTCAGCTCGTTCATGAGGTTGATCTTGTTATGCAGACGCCCGGCGGTGTCGATCAGCACGACATCGGCGTCATTGGCTTTGGCGGACTGGAGCGTGTCGAACGCAACGGAGGCAGGGTCGGAGCCCTGTTGCTGTTTGATCACCGGCACACCTACGCGCTCGCCCCAGATGCAGAGCTGCTCTACAGCCGCTGCGCGGAACGTGTCCGCTGCGCCGAGATAGACTTTCTTGCCCGCCGCTTTGTACTGGTAAGCCAGCTTGCCGATGGTGGTCGTTTTGCCGACGCCGTTGACGCCGACGACCATGATCACATAGGGTTTGGCGGGCAGCGGTGCGCTGAAATCCAGCACGTCTTCGACGTTGTTCTCCTGCAGCAACGATGCGATCTCGTCGATCAGAAGTCTGTTCAGCTCGTCTGTGCCGATGTACTTGTCTCGCTTCACGCGCTCCTGTACACGCTCGATGATGCGCAAGGTCGTCTCGACGCCCACATCGGACGTGATGAGCGCTTCCTCCAAATTATCCAGCACATCGTCGTCTATCGTCGATTTGCCGGCGATGGCATGACTGATCTTGCTCAGCACAGACTCTTTGCTGCGCTCCAGACCTTTGTCCAAGGTCTCTTTTTTCTCTCTGTTGAATAAACCGAAAAAGGCCATAAATATAGTTACAATTTGTTCATTTACAATTTGTTCATTTGTATGCCTGCCGCATTTGTTTGTATTCGCGGCGAGCGTCGAGGATGGCTTTGGCGCTGCCTTTCTTGCCCGTGAGCAGGAACATAGCCGCTGCGGCGTAGTCGAGGAAGAACCGGATGCTCAGTACCATCCAAGGGAACGGGCGGTTCTTGTAGATCATGAGCAGGTTGTTGCGGAAATTAAGGAAGGTCTTGCGCGGATTGTCGTAACTGAGTGCGCCGCCTCCGAGGTGGAAGACGGTGCTCTGCGGCACGCAAGCCAGTTTCCATCCTTTGTTCCTCATCCGCCAGCACAGGTCGATCTCCTCCATGTGGGCGAAGAAAGCCGCGTCCAGTCCTCCGCAGGAGACATAGACCTCTCTGCGGACGCACATAGCGGCTCCCGTCGTCCAGTCGATCTCTGCCACCGTGTCGTACTGACCGTGGTCTTGCTCCACGCGTCCGAAACGACGTCCGCGGCAATACGGGTAACCCAGCCATGAGAGGTAGCCTCCGGCAGCGCCGGCATGCTCGAAATACTCGCGTTTGCGCCAGCTGCGGATCTTAGGCTGCACTGCGGCAGTCTCCGGATGCGCCTCAAGGTAGTCGAGCAGGGGAGAGAGCCAACCCTCCGTCACTTCGACATCGGAATTGAGCAGGACGACGTACTCGGACGAGACCTGTGCGATCGCACGGTTGTAGCCTTCGGCAAAACCGTAGTTGCGATCCAGCACGATGGTACGCACGGCGGGAAACTCCTGCGCCAGCACCTCTGGACTATTGTCCGTGCTGCCATTATCCGCCACAATGACCTCGCACTCCGGCAGAGCCGTATGCGCGATGACAGACGGCAGATAAGTCCGTAGCATCTCTGCGCCATTCCAATTCAATATAATTATACTACACTTCAATTCTCAATTCTCAATTATCAATTCTTTTCCATTTCCATCGGTTGTGCGACCAAAGCCAGAGGGCAGGCTGTTCCTGTATATTCTGCTCCAGGAGCCGTGCGTACGCCCTCGTGATCTCGCCTTCGGCTGTCTCTTGGGGTGTGGCAGAGAGGAGCATCATTCTGGTGCGGTAGTACCCTCGCTTCTCGCGGGTGATATACGCGTAAAAGACAGGATAACCGAATTTCTTACCCAGCATCTCTCCTCCGTCCAGAAAACCCGTCTCTTGGTTCAAGAAAGTGGTCCATGTGCGCGTCACTTCCGGTCGCGGTTTCTGGTCGCTGAGCAGTCCCACCGTTGCGGGTTTCTTCTCTGCTCGCAGACGCACAAGTTCGCGTAATATCCGCTGTTTCTCGACGCACGCACCGCCTCGTTTGGCGCGCAGGTCGAGCATCAGTCGGTCCATCGCTTGGCTCTTGAGCCGCCGATAGACGTTGAGTTCGGTCACTCCCGGCGAGAGCCACTGCTGAACGGACGCCATCCATTCCCAGTTGCCGAAATGCGCCAGCATGAAGATCCCTCCGCCGGCTGCATCGACCAGCCTGTTCACTTCATCCATCCCCTCGAAGACCACGCGCTGCCGCATCTCTTCGTCCGAGATCCTGTAGCCATAGACCGACTCGACGAAGGTATAACAGAACTGGTGGTAGAAATCCCGTGCGATGCGTGTCCGCTCTCCCTCACTCTTCTCAGGAAAAGAGAGCGCAAGGTTTTTAGCCACGATCTTTCTCCTGTACCGCGCCACATAATAGAGCAGCGGATAGAGGATATAGTCCGCTATCCCGTAGTGCACGCCGAGGGGCATGCGACTCAGAAGAGCGGCACAATGAGATAGCATATCCAGCAAAAAGCAGTTATTATCGGTCCCGCCAGCAGGACGCTGTCAAAACGGTCTAACACACCTCCGTGCCCCGGTAAAAATCGTCCCGAGTCTTTGACTCCAACAGAGCGTTTGAGCAGGCTCTCCATCAAATCTCCCATCGTACCGAAAGTGGACACCACGAGCGCAAAAAGGCAGGGCACCAGCCATCCCGTGGCAGGCGAAGCAATCGAACCGAACCATCCGAAATGGTGGAGTAACAGCGCCGCTGCCATCGCGAAGACAAATCCGCCTATGAGTCCTTCCCAACTCTTCTTCGGACTAATATGAGGGGACATCTTATGATTGCCTTTCGGCAGCTTCGCCGTAGAGGAACCGACGCAATACGCACCGGTGTCATTGACCCATATCAGTACGAAAAGAGCGAGCAGAAGCCATTTGTCCAGGTAACAGAGCACCCCGAGCGTCGCCATAGGAAGGGCGATCATGAGCTGCGAGATCAAGAGGTTTCCCCAGTTATGAAGCGGCTTGTCCGACGTGTTCCAGATCTCGTCCAGCAACGCAAAAACGACCAGCAGGAGATAGGAGAAAGCCAGCGTGAGTGCAAAAGGCTGCCAAGGGATGCAGATCACCGCCGCCCAGAGGAAGAGCGTCGCTACAAACGAATAAATCCGCAGCGCACGAGGGGAGCGAACCAGACGGTGAAACTCATCCACCGCCAGCACGCAGAACAGCAGAAACAGCGCGTCAAAAGCGAACGAACTCCATAGGATTGATCCGACCACAGCGGCTACAAAAACGGCTCCGCTGAGCGTGCGTTTAACAAATTCTGTCATTTTTCTTCAAAAATTTTTGCAAAATTACAAAAAAAATAGTACTTTTGCAAATAATTTCGAAAAATTATGGAAAATAATAGTATTGAGATGGCTCTTTTGGAGCCGGAAGAGCGTGAATTGGTCTCTTTTATCTATGATTCGATCCCTGCGGAGGACCGCGGAGAGTTGACGGCGGACGATATTCTGCTGGTGTTGGATCTGATGGACGACTATTTGGAGGAAAAGGGTTTGGTCCGTGTCGATCCGGAGACGGAAGAGATGGAGTATCTGGACGGCGAGGTGGATGAAACCGAGCAACTTAATTTCGTGCTGGCAGCAATGAAAGAGGAGCAACGTCCTATTTCGGCAGTGCAAATCCAGTTGATTCAAGACGCCGAATTGCAGTACGGCATCGAGCACGGCTATTACAGCGAAGAGTGAGCCGGATAGCGACCATAGGGTTCTTTGACGGTGTCCATAGGGGGCACCAATATCTCTTTGAGCAGTTGCGCCGGATAGCCGACGAGCGGCAGTTGACGCCGCTGATCGTCACGTTCGAAGAGCACCCCAGGGCGGTGCTGCAGGCGGATTTTATCCCTCAGTTGCTGACCACGCCGGCGGAGCGAAAAGCGCTGCTGGAGCTGTATGGCGAGGTGGTTATGTTGCCTTTCGAGGAAGTGCAACCGCTTACTGCGGCACAGTTCATGAGGCGGCTCAAGGAGGAGTACGACGTCCGGGTCATTCTGATGGGTTATGACCATCGTTTCGGCTCCGACGGGCTGAAGCACTCGCAGGCGTACCGCGCTCTCGGAGCGGAGACAGGGATAGAGGTTCTGACGATGCATGAGTACGTCGAGGGCGAATGGCATGTCTCTTCGACAGAGATCCGTCGCGCGCTGGAGAATGGCAATGTAGCGGTCGCCGCAGAGCTGTTAGGTCGTCCGTACTCGCTCTCCGGCACGGTCGTACACGGGCGGGGTATAGGACGCAGTCTGGGTTTCCCGACCGCCAATATAGCTCCGGAGAATGTCCATAAGATCCTGCCTCGCGCGGGTGTCTATTCAGTGCGCGTGACGACCTCCGGCATGGCGCAAAGACCCGCTATGCTGAATATCGGTACGAATCCTACGGTCGGAAATAGCGACCTTACCATAGAGGTACATATTCCTTCTTTCAAGGGAGACTTATACGGCGAACAGATGGAAATTCAGTTCGACCGCTTTATTCGCGAGGAGCGAAGGTTCAATTCATTACAGGAACTGCAAGAGCAGATCAAGGCTGATGTTGATAGCAGCCTGCGTCCGGACGCATGAGTGCGCGAGAGACTCCGTTGCGGTCCATAGGATAGGGGAGTGCCGCCAGACTATCGGCAATACCGATCACCGGACTGAGTGTGTCAGGACGGAAATCATAATAGATATATTCCTTGTATTTATAGTAATCGTTGCGGAAGACGCGGGCAGTGTCCGTCTTCTGCCAATAGACATTGGCTTCGGCATGCGGAATAGCGAGCGTGTCGGTTTTCAGGTAGTTTCCCGTGAAAGCCCCCGGGTAGTAGCGGTCAAAAGGCGTTGCGACCACTACTTGGTTCGGCAGGTAGCCGGTAATGATCGAGTTGCAGAACGAGGCGATCGTCTGCGGCGGGGTCTTAGCAAGATTGTCGATATAGACCGCTGCGGTCTCTTCTTTTGTCGCCGACTGGATGCGGATATTGGTGTAGCCGAAATAGGATGCGATCGTGGTATGAATGAACTCATGCTTGCCGCCGTTGCAATATACGCAATAGGAGGCGCAGTTGCTGATCTCGGTGTTTGTCACCAGGGCATCGACATGGTTGAGAACCAAGCCATACGAAGTATGGTTATGAATGCGGCATCCGTCCATCGTCAGTTGCGGCAGGGCGTCGGTGCATGTGCTGGCGCAATAGAGACCCACGTTGCCGGAGAGAATGTCCACATACCGCAGGCTATAGGTCTTAGGCTCCTCCGAGACGAAATACAGTCCGTTCCATCCGCCCCCGGCATAGAGGTAAGGCACCGAGTCAAAGAGCCGGTCCAGTCTATCCGGACGAATGAGGATAGGGTTCTCCTTTGTGCCTTCTGCTGTCACGTCCCCTTGCGCATAGATGCACGCGCTGGAATGCATGTAGATTCGTGCACCGGCTTGTATTGTCAATGGTCCGTTCACTACCAGCGTATCATAAATGATATAGGGACGCTCTGTGGTGAACGTATATTGCGAAACGACCGTTCTTCCTTTGCCTTTCTTACCGATGCGTGTGGCGTTTTGGGCGTACGCCTCCAGCAGCACTTCTTGGCTGACTCCGTTCGCCAGATGGAAATGCAGCAGATCTTCAATCAGGATCACTCCGTCCTCCGCCATAGGACCGAAATCGGTCACGCGCACGAAGACAAACAGACTGTCTCCGCCGTTGATCTGCAGGTCGGTAAGACGCGAGAGATCCATCTCGCCGTCTATGTTGATGCGGAAAGCTTCGCCATCCTCCATCCAAATCCGGTCAATCTTCAGCGCCGACGCGTTGCGGTTATAGACCATGAGCTGGAGCGTCGCGCTGCCTTGCTCCGTGAAAACCGAGTCAAACGACAGCGTGTCCGCCGAGAAAGCGAGACGCAAGGTCGGATCGTCCGAAACGCGGTATTCCTTGCATCCCAAGAGCGCACATGCGCATAGTAATATGAATAGGAATTTGCGCATCATTCGAAATTGAAGGTCAGACAGATGCAATGACTCGTCATGCGTGCGATCGAGTTGGTATAGAAGGCATCCAGAGGTGCTAACTCCATGCGTCCTTCTGCCGGCGCCAGTTGGTTCGCAAAGCCGAAACGGTACGTGATCTCGGGGCAGAATTTAAACCACCGGAAATAGAGATCAACGCCGAAACCCACTTCGGCGAAATAGTCGGTCATGTTGAGCAGAACAGGTTTCTCTCTGTCGCGGCTGACATTGAAACTGACGCCTCCTCCGGCGAGAACATAAGGTCGGTAGTTGCCTTCCCGCGCCGCAGACCATTTGAGATACAGCGGTAGATACACGGGGATCGCCAAGATATCAATGCTTGCGCCGTTCTTGCCGGGCGTTCCTTTGACGGGATTGCCGCTTTCGGTCTTATAACTGATCGTTCGGTTGGAGAACTGCAGACCCGGACAGAAGCGCAGGTTCAGATACTGACACAGCCGCAGGTCGGACACAAACCCCACATGAAAACCGGGCAGCAGACTGCTAACACGGGAGTGGTAGATCTCCGTTTCGCCCGTCAGCGGATTTGTGATCGGTGTCTCGCTGTCGGTAATGAGGAAGGAGGAAACATTCACACCCAGCTGGAATCCGAAATGGAAGAGTTTGTCATCCACATACGGCCTGTTCTGCGCCATTTGTGCCTGCGCCGAAACGGCACACAGAGCACATAATACTACTATGATTCGAAATCTATTCGTAATTCTCAATTTTCAATTCTCAATAGTCCATATTGCTGTTTCCGCTGTCGTCGACCTTCGCCTCTATCGGAGCGGCGTTTGCCGGTCTGATTTCCGAAGTTATAGGTCAGCGTCAGGCTGATTGTACGGCTATGCCAGCGGTTTTCGCTGAATTGCCAGAAGCCGTCTCCCCAAGTGGTGTTACGCCGCGCGCGGCTGTCCAGCAGGTCGCGCACGTTGAGCGCCAGCGCCAGTTGTTTGTTGAGGAAAGTGTGCCTCAGACCGATGTCGATCGAATAGCTGTGGCTCGTCGTTCCTTGTGCCACTACGCGCGGAGAGCGGTAGTTGGCAGAGATCTGTCCGCTGAAATTCTTGGTGAATAGGAACTGCGCATTGACGCGTACCGAGCCGGCAAAGATGTTCTGCGCCGGCAGGTTGATATGGATCGTGTTGCCTTGGTGAACCAGATCTTGGTTCACCGCAGAGACGTTGTTCCAATAGAAATTGGCGCTGGTGGTCAGTTGCAGCACTTCGCCGAAGAGCCGGTTCTTGGCAACGACCTCCACACCCAGATCTTGACGGGTAGAGATGTTGAAATAGGTATTCTTCATCACCTCGCCGTCCATGTATTTGACGTTCTGCACGGCTCCTTCGCGGTACTTCCAGAATATTCCGGCGGAGAGCGTGTGCCGCTCCCAAGTCTTGAGGTAATTCAGCTCCAAGTTATTGGAGAAAGCAGGGAGCAGATCGACGTTACCGTAACTGATGTTGGTACTATCGCTGAAGTCCATACGCGGGTTGATCTGGTGTCCCCACGGGCGGTTCACACGCCGCGTGTAGTTGAGTTGCAACTCATGCCCGTTGCCGAAATCATAACTGATATAAGCGCTCGGGTAGAGCTGGAAATACGCCGTGTCTTTCTTGTTCGGGAAAGCGGCATAGGAGTCCTGAATCGTGCCGGCGTCGTCTTTGTAACTCGACTCCAGATGGCGCATGTAGTACTCGCCGCGGAGTCCGACCTGGATTGACAGACGGTCGAAGAACCGGTTGCCGTACGTGATATAGAGCGCGTGGTTCTGCGTCAGACCGTTGAAGTCTGCGTAGTACGGGAACAACTCCTTAATATGCGCGCCCTGTTTGTCGTTGTTATGTGCATCCGCCGTGCTGTTGTTCCAGCTGCGGGTGTAGTCGTATCCTGCCTCCAGACGGCTCTGCTGCGTCGGTTTCCATTCGTAGTCCGCTTTCACCTCGATACTCTGGTCTTTGCTGAGGCTGGTCTGGTCTTGGTACGTTGTGTCATACAAGTTGGTCGTCAGATTCCGGTCCGCCTGCATGTAATCGGTCAACATGTTAAAGCCGAAGTTGTTGTATGTGCCGCTGACGTACAGTTTATGGTTGTCCAGTTCGAAAGTGTAGTCGAGTGTCGCGTTTCCTCCCGGGTGCGAGCCTGTGCCGCTCTGGTCGCGGGTGTAGTCACGCAGAACAGTCCCATTCGGCTGCGTCAACAGGTACGTACGGTGGTTGGAGTTGGTCATTTTGAACGCATTGGGTTCGCTCACCATGCCGAAACCGGACACACCCAGTGTATGGCCTTCCGCCAGACGGAAATTGAACCCTGCGCGGGCAAAGAGTCCTCCGCCGCGATGGGTCTGCGTTCCTTCTTGCAGCAAGTGGCTCTGGATCAACGAACTGTCCAACTGTTGAGCTCCTGCGCCGGATAAGTTATACCGGTCGGTCTTGCTGCCGCCGTTGCTGATATGATAGCGGTAGCCGACGTTGAAATAGCCGTCCACCGGACCTGCATTGAAATTGATGTTAAATCCGAGGTTCGCTCCGGGTGGCACGTTCCATGGCGCCGCCAGCGCATAGTCCAAACCGGCTTGTACCGATCCGTAATAACCGGCTGCACGGTCTTTTTTCATAACCAGATTGATGATTCCGGATGTACCTTCGGGACTGAACTTAGCGGAAGGGTTGGTAATGATTTCTATTTTCTCGATTGTACCGGCGGGCATCTGTTGCAGCACTTGTCCGCGGTTCTCGGAGTTGAGTCCGGCGGGCTTGCCGTTAATCCAGATCTCCACATCTTCGCTGTTGCGCAGCGAGATCGTACCTTCCTGATCCACATCGACGGAAGGAATGTTCTCCAGCACGTCTGTCACGGACGCACCGGCAGAAGCGATATTCTGATCCACGGTGAAGACTTTCTTGTCCAGCTCGAACCGCATCGAACTGCCTTGTCCCACCACTTCCACTTCGCTCAGCGTCTGGGTGTCTTCTTTGAGTTGGATGCGTCCGATGTTAAGCGGTTTGCCGGCTACGGTGATCTCTTTGCGCTGTTCGCTATAGCCCATGAAGGAAACGACGATGGCGTACTTACCGTCCGCCAACTCAAGTGTAAATGCTCCTGTAGCGTCGGTAATGGTTCCGGTCACAAGTTGTTCTGACGGTTGCGAGTTGTCAGCTGATGGCTTTAAGACACTGACGTTCGCAAAATCGATAGCCTGCTTTGTGCCGAAGTCAACTACCTTACCTGTTACTTGTGCGGCAAACATGCTGACGGTCAGCAACAGGAGCGAAATAATTATACTTAGTTGTTTCATTTTCTTGGGTTATTGCTTTTTCCGGGTGAGTAATAGCCACTCTACGGCTTCTTGGTAGCCGTCTGTTCCTTTTCCTATTATACTATGCGCGCACACGTCCGTGAGGAGGCTGGTCCGTCTGAACGGTTCGCGTTGGGAGATGTCGCTTATATGCACTTCCACCACCGGCACTTCGCATTCCTCCACAGCGTCGCGTAGTGCCACGCTCGTGTGGCTGTACCCGCCCGCGTTCAGCACGATACCTGCCACATCTGACGGCTGAAGGCTATCGGCTGAAGGCTCCTGTATCCAGTCAATCAGATCCCCTTCGTGGTTCGACTGACGGTACACAAAATGCACATCCTGCCATTTCCGCTGGATGTCCAACAAAATCTGTGCCATCGTCTTGGAACCGTAGATCTCAGGCTTCCGAATTCCCAGACGATTCAAGTTCGGACCGTTTATAATAAGAATCTTCAATTCTCAATTATCAATTGTCAATTTTGTACATTGTACATTTATCTCGCTCCGTTGACAGCGAGCAGGAACTCGTCGTTGTCCTCGGTGCGCTCCATGTATGCTTTGAGCTTCTCCATGGCTTCCTGACCACTCATGTCGCTCAGCATCTTACGGATCTGCCACATGCGGCTCAGCACGTCTGCCGGAAGCAGCAGGTCGTCGCGGCGGGTGCTCGAAGCAGGGATGTCGACAGCAGGGAAGATGCGGCGGTTCGCCAGCTTGCGGTCAAGCTGCAACTCCATGTTTCCTGTTCCCTTGAACTCCTCGAAGATCAGGTCGTCCATCTTGCTTCCGGTCTCGGTCAGAGCCGTTGCGATGATCGTCAGACTACCGCCGTTCTCGATGTTACGAGCCGCGCCGAAGAAGCGTTTGGGTTTGTGCAAAGCCTGCGCTTCGACACCGCCGGACAGCACTTTGCCGCTCGAAGGAGCAACCGTGTTGTATGCGCGTGCCAGACGCGTGATCGAATCCAAAAGGATCACAACATCGTGACCGCTTTCCACCAGTCTCTTCGCTTTCTCATGCACGATATTCGCCACGCGGACATGGTTCTCTGCCGGCTCGTCGAAGGTCGAAGCGATCACTTCGGCATCCACGCTGCGCGCCATGTCGGTCACCTCTTCCGGACGCTCGTCGATCAGCAGAACGATCATATAAACCTCCGGATTATTCTTCAAAATAGCATTGGCTAACTCTTTGAGTAACACCGTCTTACCGGTCTTCGGTTGCGCAACGATCAGTCCGCGCTGACCTTTACCGATCGGCGAGAAGAGGTCGATCATGCGCACGCTAAGCGAGTCGTTATGACCCGTGCAGAGTTTGAATTTCTGGTCAGGGAAGAGCGGGGTGAGGTTCTCAAACGCCACACGTTTTTTCGCCAACTCAGGGTTCAGACCGTTGATGCGGATGATCTTGTCCATCGGGAAGAATTTCTCCGGCTGCGGGTTCAAACGGATGGAGCACTCCACGGTGTCGCCGGGTTTGAGACCGTACTGGCGCATCTGGTCTTTGCTGACATAGACGTCGTCCGGGCTCGGCAGGTAGTTGTAGTCGGCGGAGCGGAGGAATCCGTAACCGTCCGGCGTGCATTCCAATGTACCCATCGCAATCACGTTCTCTCCTAAATCCGGCATAGCCGGTCTCTCCGGCTTCTCCTGTTTCTTCGGCTTCTCCTGTTTCTCCGATTTCTCCTCTTTGGGTTGCTCTTGTTTCTCCGATTTCTCCTCTTTGGGTTGCTCCTCTTTGGGCTTCTCCTCTTTCGGCTTTTCATCGGATTTCTCCTCTTTTGCGGGGAGTTTGGGTGTAGTTTGTGCTTCCTCTACGGGAGTCTCACTCTTTTTCGGACGTCCGCGTTTCTTCTTCGGAGCAGCAGGAGCCTCTTCTTTCGTCTCTTCGGTCGCAGCAGGAACCTCCGGAGCTACCTCTTTCGGCTCTTTGCTTTCCTCTACCGGCGGAAGGGTAACAGCAACTAACGGCTTTGCCGCCTGAACGGTCTTGTTCGGACGATGTCCGTCCGCTGCAATCTGCTCTTCCATCTGCGCCAACTGCTCTTTCTCGGTACCCACGGTGGCTACCACGTGCTCGCTCTTCAGACCGGATGTGTTCACTTTCTTTGCTGTTTTCTTCACGCCCCGGGTGCGTTCGCGTTTGGGCGCCTGACCGGCTGCCGCACGGGCGTCTTCTTTCGCCTGCACATCTGCGGCGCGCTGGTCCGCCTGGGCGTCCAAAATAGCATAACTGATCTCGCGTATAGACTGGCTGCGACGGGGATTCAGACCCATTTCGACGGCAATCTCACGCACTTGTTCGAGCGTCATCCGCTCGAGTTTTTGTAATTCGTATTGCATAAATAATATAATGTATGTGCTTGGAAATAAGTAATGTAAATCTTTGGAAATTATCCGGCAGAAAGATCCTTCTACTGAAATCCGCTGCAAAATTACAAAAAATATTTGATATATGCAAGAATTTTGTGCGATTTTTTATATCGGAGGCGGTAAATTGGCTTTCCAAGAGCGCTCATTGGGGTTGGAAAAGGTGTTGTTTGGGTGGAAAAAGGCATTCAGAACCGTGTTTGAGGCGGTTTTGAAGGTGTGTTGCCGGAGACGGAAGGGCTGATCCGAGGAGACGGGCTCAAATGAGACGGGTTCCGGTTCGGCGGCTTTCTTGCGCTCGGCTTGGAGTTGGCGGTAGATCGAGACGTATGTATATTGGTAGAAACGGGCATAGCGTTTCATGCCTTCTTCGGGCTTCGCGCCGCCTTTGACGACCGTGAAATAATGGTTGAAGAAGCGCACGCGCCAAGTGAGTGCCTCCAAGGAATGGTCGTGCTCGATGGCGTGCGCCAGACGTTGGGCTTCTTTGATCAACTCACGGTTGGCGACACAGGCTTTGGACCAATGGGTCGGGAAATGGTACGTGTAGAGTTCGAAGAGTCCGTCACGAAAGCGCGAAGGGCGGACGACGATGCGTTTCTTGTAGTGTTGACCTTCTTTTCGTGTGTCCATGGCACCCCACAAGGCTTTCACTCCCACGCAGGCATGAAAGTAGTACACACCCCGTTTGTGAGGCGTGGCAGACCGCGGAAGTGAGACAAAATCGAATCCATCCCATTTCAAACGGTTAATCACTATGGTTTTCAAGTGCATTGACATGGTGCGTAATGTGCTGTGTTTCAGTCTATTGTGTCGTAGTATCAATTAACAAAGTCTAGGACACCCACGAAGGTACCCTTATGCAGGCCTTATTTAGGGCTTATTCGGACTAGGTCGGACTAGGTTTACCTAGGTCGGACTAGGTCAAACTAGGTCAAACTAGGTCGAACTAGGTCGGACTAGGTCAAACTAGGTGGGGTCAAAATCGGTGCAAAGGTACAAAAAATATTTGACATATGCAAATTTTTTGAAAAAAAACGAAAGGGCGGGCGATGGCATCGCCCTGAAACTACCAAGAAGAAAAAGACGAAAGGAACAACATAAGGCTCGCGCAAGATGCGCGAGAAATGCAGAGAGAGGACGGCAAAGCCGTGTCCAAAGTCAACAAAACGGGTTTATTTCTTTTCCAGGAGGGATTTGAGTTCATCGACACTTTTCTGGAGAGATTTGATCTGCTTTTCGAGGTCATTATTGTTGTCGGAAACCATCGCATCCACAAAAATCGAATTGATAAACGACATTCCGATAATTCCTCCCATCAAGAGCAGGAAAGTGAAGTAAATCCGGATAAAATGCGCAATCACAGTCGAATCTCCGTAATACGCCGCAACGGCATTTGGTATTTCATACCAGCCCTCAATCGTGCAGATCTGGAAGACCGAATAGATCGAGCGCAAAGGCGTGCAGAAATGCGCCGGATCCGCCTCTCTGAAAAGGCTGCAATTCAGCAAACCAAAGACCACAATAATCACAAAAAAACTCAGCAAGACACCATACGACTGCCGCATCGCTATTTTGAAGCCGGTAACGACCTTTGCGAAATTCGGGAAGAGGCGCATAATACGGAAAAAACGAAGAACGCGCAGAGTCCTGAGAAGCAACAGAACGGAGAGGTTGCTCGCCATCGTCGGTATAAAAAGATTGAGAAGCGAGGGGATGGATAAGATCACCAATATACAGTCCATCCGGTTCCAGAAACTAGACCAATATCCGCGCAGCGTATATTCGTTTATTTTCACGCACATCTCAATGATAAAAATGACCGTGCATGCCGAGTCCAGTATATTTAGCAAGGTGTTCTCGTATCCGCTGACTTGCAAATAGATAATACCGGCATTCAGAAGAATGACCGCCATAATCCAGTTGTCATTCAGAAAAAACTTCTTCAAAGATTGTCTCATACGCATTAAAAATGGTGGTTTGCGGGAAGTAATAACTTTTCGGGGCGCAAAGGTACAAAAAATAATTGAGAATTGAAAATTAAGAATTGAAAATTTGGCAGTAAAACAAAAAAATAATGAAAAAACGCGCGTGCGCTTGCGTATGTCAAAAAAAAGTTGTACCTTTGCAGCCGCTTTTCGAATTGAGAATTAAAATATAAACAGATATGAGTACTACAGGTAAAGTGATTACATGGACATCGCTGATTGCGGTTCTGGCATTGGCGGGATTTATCTTCTTCAAGTTCTGCTTCGTCTATAGCGAGGGCGTGAACGAGGGAGACATCAATTATTTCCAGAAGGAGGGTTTTCTGTTTAAGACTTATGAGGGCAAGATGATCCAGACGGGTCTGAAATCGTCCAAGAACCAAGGCGCTATCCAGTCGAACGAGTTTAAATTCTCGGTTGAGGACGAGCGTATCGCCCGCAAGATCGAGGAGGGTTCGAACACGGGTGTCAAACTCCATTGGAAACGCTATCTCGGTACGCTGCCGTGGAGAGGCAACAGCCAGTTTATTGTCGATAGTATCTACTCGTCCGGCTCGGCATCCAAAGTGGAAACCCCGATTCCCGTGACCGTGGATATGTAATTACAAGTGTACTCACGTCACTCATTTAATCGTTTATCATTTAATCGTTTAATCGTTATGATGACCGAAGAAAAATACAATTTCGTCAAGATGTACGAGCGCTCCTTCCGCGAGAACTGGGAGTCGCCCGCCGTGACCGACTACGGATCGGATGTGACCTTGACTTATGGTCAGCTGGCTATCAACATAGAGAAACTGCATATCCTGTTCGAGGAATGCGGCATCCAAAAGAACGACAAGATCGCCGTGATGGGACGCAATAACAGCAACTGGGTTGCCGTCTATCTGGCGACCGTTACGTACGGCGCGATCATCGTTCCTATATTGCAGGATTTCCGCGCAAACGACGCGATCCATATTATCAACCACTCCGGTTCGAAGCTGCTGTTCATCAGCGACATCAACTGGGAGGGAATAGATCTGGACCAGATTCCGAAGGTTCTGGCGGCGGTCAGTCTGAATGACTGGCACCCGATTTCGCTGGCGTTGGATCCGAAGAAGATCAACTACGACGCTATCGCGCAGAAATACAAAGAGAAACATCCGGACGGCTACTGGGCGAAGGATGTACACTACGACGAACGGAGCAACAAGGAGATCGGTTCGATCAACTATACCTCCGGCACAACGGGTTTCAGCAAAGGCGTGATCATGCCGCTGAACGGTCTGGCGGGTAATGTGCGTTACGGCTTGGAGAGCGGAATCGCGTACAAGGGTTCTCGTTTTGTGACCTTCCTACCGCTGGCGCACGCCTATGGATGTGCATTCGATTTCCTCTCTTGTCTGGCAGCCGGCGGACACACATGGCTCGTCGGTCGTACGCCGAGTCCGAAGATCCTGCTGAAGGCGTTTGCGGAGGTCAAACCGACCGTCATCCTGTCTGTGCCGTTGATTCTGGAGAAGATATACAAGAAGATGATCGTTCCGCAGATTCAGAAACCGCCCGTAAGCTGGGTGCTCAAAGTGCCGTTCCTGGACGAGGTGGTATGCTCGAAGATCCGCGAACAGCTTGTTCAGGCTTTCGGAGGCGAGTTCAGCCAGATGATCATCGGCGGCGCGCCGCTGAACCCCGAAGTGGAGGCATTCCTGCATCGTATCAAATTCCCCGTTTCGGTGGGTTACGGCATGACGGAGTGCGCTCCGCTGATCTGCTACACGCCGATAAACGAAGGTCCGAAGATATACTCCTGCGGTCGTCCGCTGAAGGGTATCATGGAGGTGAAGATCCTTGATCCGAACGAAGAAGGAATAGGCGAAGTGGTCGTTCGCGGCGAGAACACCATGCAGGGCTATTACAAGAACCCGCAGGCGACCAAAGAGGCTTTCACCAAAGACGGATGGCTTCGTACCGGCGACCTGGGAATGCTGGACGAAGACGGATTCCTGTTCATCAAAGGCCGTTGCAAGACGATGCTGCTGGGTCCTTCGGGACAGAATATCTACCCCGAGGAGATCGAGGCGAAGATCAACAACATGCCTTACGTGCTGGAGTCGCTGGTATTGCAGCAGGAGGACAACCGTCTGGTGGCTCTGGTGTGCCCGGACTACAACGAAGTGGACTCCAGCGGTCTGACGCCCGAACAACTGGATGAAGCGATGGAGGACGCCCGCAAGCAGGTGAACTCCGAACTGGCTGCCTACGAACAGGTCGCGCTGGTCAAACTCTATCCGCATGAGTTCGAGAAAACGCCGAAGAAATCCATCAAGCGTTTCCTCTATACGGTGAATAGTTGAGAATTGGGGATGAATCTGTGTATTGACCAAGGGAACAGCCGCACGAAAGTGGCGTTGATGACGGACGAGGGTAAGATGATTAACCATTTCATCTACAAATCCTTCTCGTCGGCGGAGGTAGAGCGTCTGTTTGAGCTATACGAGATTACCGATTCGATCATCTCTTCTGTGGTCAATATAGAAGCCGCTGTGGTGAATACGCTTCATCGGCGGTCGCAGCATTTTGTGCTGTTTGACCACAATACACCGGTTCCGATCGTGAACCGCTATGACACGCCGGAGACCTTGGGACAGGATCGACTGGCTGCGGCTGTGGGAGCGAAATCGCTCTGCCCGGAGGAGAACCTGCTGATCATCGATGCAGGATCCGCCATCACGTATGATTTCGTCTCCGCCGAAGGAGAATACATGGGCGGCAACATCGCACCCGGTCTGAAGATGCGGTTCATTATGCTGCAGCGGATGACAAAGAAACTGCCGCTGGTGGAGGTGGACGAGAATGAACTGATTCCGCTTTTCGGCAAGAACACCCGCGACGCCATAGCCGCCGGAGTGATCCGCGGAGTCGCGTATGAGGTAAAAGGATACATGCGCACGCTGGGAGAGAAAGTGCCGCATTACCGGACGTTCCTGACCGGAGGAAACGCACCTTACGTGCTCAACAATGTGCGTACTTCGCGTACCGAGAAACGCGAGATCCGATACGAGAAACATCTGGTGCTCATCGGACTGAATGAGATATTGAGGTTTAACAAATTGAAAATTGAAAGTTGAAAATTGAAAGTTGAAAGGTTCATAGTTATTCTTTTGGCGCTCGTGTTGAGCGTTGGAGCCTATGCGCAGAACATGACGAGTTCACCATACTCGCGCTATGCTTACGGCGATATGAATGAGAACGTGCCGACGGCGTATCGCGCCATGGGTGGAGTGGGTTTCGGTATGCGCAACAACCGCGCGATCAACCCTTCCCAACCGGCTTCTTTCACCTCCTGCGACACGCTGACGTTCATGTTTGACATCGCAGCGAGCGCCAACTGGAGCCATTACCGCGACGCAGACGGCGTGCGTAACAAAGCGAACGGAAACTTGGAGTATGTGACTCTGCAGTTTCCGCTCTGGAAACAATGGATCGCTATGTCGGTGGGTCTGCTGCCGTACAGCTCCGTGGGGTACGATATTTCCCTGCGCGACTCGATCAATTCCGATTACCATTACACCAAAGCGTACGGCGGCGAAGGAAATATCAGCCAGGTCTATGGCGGTCTCAGTTTCAATGTCCTGAACTGGTTTGCATTCGGCGCGAACGTCTATTATATGTGGGGTGATCTGAGCCATATGCGTTCGGTCACTTTCGACGAAGCGGGTCTGAACACCACGATCCAATACGAGAACATGAGCGTCAGCAATGTGCGTCTGCGTTACGGCGCGCAGCTGTTCCATACATGGGGCAAGCACACGGTGAACCTCGGAGCGATATTTGAGAACAAGATGAAACTCAACAGCGAGCTTTGGGTGGTGGAGACCCAGTCCAATGACTCAATCAATATTTACAAAAACGGCTGGCAACTGCCGATGGTGTGGGGCGTGGGTGCGTCCTATAACTGGGACAAACGCCTCACGGTAGCGTTCGACTACGAGCGCCAATGCATGGCGAGCGCGCTGTACAACGGTCGGCCGGGTAATGATCCGCTGAACGGTTTGCAGGACCGCAACCGTTTCGCTTTCGGCGCGGAGTATCGCCATAACCCGATGGGACGCAAGTACGCCGAGCGGATGTTATGGCGCGTGGGAGTGAATGTGCAGGACGAGTATCTGGCTACGATCGGCGCCAAGCGGATCACCGCTTCCATCGGTATCGGTTTCCCGCTCTGGAGCGTGGGTACCGTGATCAATACCACGATCGAATATACCCATCGCGGTTCGCCGGCAGGATTGGAGGACAACGGGCTGCGTTTCACCATCGGCGCTTCTATCGCGGAGAACTGGTTCTTCAAACGCAGACTGTAATTTGGCACGATATTTGAATTAGGAAGACATAGGACGACCCAGGTCAATATAGGAAAACCTTGGAAAAGACAATAAACAACACTAAAATATAACAATTATGAAACTGAAAACATTACTTGTCGTAGCATTGGCAGCCGCAGTTCCGGCAATGTCGTTTGCTAAAAAACCGAAAAAAGTAGCAGAGGAAACTCCCGTTGAGGCACAAGCAGCCCTTCCTGAGGAGGATCCGGTGATCACCGAGGAATGCGTGATGAACGTGTCGCTCTTCCATGAGTCGGTAAAAAACAAAATGTACGCAGACGCGTACGGTCCGTGGATGGAGGTTTATTCCACCTGTCCGAATGCGAACAAGTCCATCTATTCCGACGGTGCGAAGATTGTTGAAGCACTCTATCAGGCTGCTTCGGATCCCGCAGAGAAAGAGCGTCTGGCTAAACTGGCCATCGAGATGCAGGACAAACGTATCCGTTTCTTCGGCAACGATCCCAAATACCCGAAGGCATATATCCTCGGCGAAAAGGGATTGGCATATGTTGATTTCTACGGCGAGACCAAGCTGGCAGAGGCGCGGGAGTGTCTGCGTCAGTCGGTTGAGGGAATGGGTAACTCCAGCAAGATCATGGTGCTCGTGAAACTCGTGGATGTTTCCTATGCGCTCTATAAACAAGACCCGAACGGCAAAGCAGAGCAGTTCATCTCGGATTACGAGCTGGCAAGCAACGCGCTGGCAGACCAAGCCGGAAACGCGAACAACAAGAACGCCGAGATCGCCGGCAAACAGAAAGATTACGTAGATAATATCTTCGCTATCTCCGGCGCAGCAGACTGCACTAAGTTGGACGAGATCTACGCTGCAGTTGTAAAAGAGAATATCTCGAATCTGGATATGCTCCAGAAGATCGCGAAACTCTACAAACGCGTACGTTGCACCGAGAGCGAGGTTTATTTCGCAGCCTGCGAGGCAGCGCACAAACTGCAGCCGACCCAAGAGTCCGCAGCCGGATGTGCTTCTATGGCGGCTAAGAAAGGCGACTACGAGGCAGCGATCGACTACTACGACCAGGCTATCAAACTGGCGATGGTTGAGGACGAGCTGGAGGACGTAGCGGATTACCAGTACAACGCAGCATTCTATTGCTACAACAACCTCAAGAAATACGCAGAGGCGCGCAAGTACGCACAGGCTTCGATCGCTACCCTCAGCGGTCTGGGTATGAACAAAGGTCAGGGACGCTGCTATATCATCATCGGTATGTGCTATGCCGCTACCCAGCTCTATCCCAATGACGCTAAAGGACGTATCCTCAATAAGACCGTTTATTGGGCTGCTGTAGATAAGTTCGTGAAGGCAAAACAAATCGATCCTTCGGTTGAGGCACAGGCTTCGGAGTTCATCTCTACCTATAGCCGCTATTTCCCGACCAAGGAGGAGCGCTTCGACTTGCCGAACGAGTTCAGCGGATCGACCTACTTCGTAGGAGGATGGATTGGTGAGACGACCGCTATCCGATAAGATTTTCATAGCGAGTGCCATCTTGGCGCTCGCTATGTTTATTGCCTCTTGTTCCAAAGGGTCTGTTTCTCAGAGCGAGAACTCATGTCCCCGGGAACAAGTAGCTGCGCTCATTACCGATTCGGTCTCTACGCTGATCTCCGATTCGGGTATTACCCGCTATCGGATTGAGGCGCCGCAATGGTTGGTCTATGACAGGACCGAACCGCCTTACCAGGAGTTCCCTTCGGGCATTTATCTGGAGCAGTTTGATGAGAACCTGGCGGTGCAAGCTTCGCTCAAAGCCGACTACGCCTATTATGACGAGACCGAGCAACAATGGACATTGCGGGGTAACGTGCACGCGCTGAATAGGAAAGGGGAGCAGTTTGATACGCCGGAGATGAAATGGAACCAGAAAGCGCATCGCGTTTTCTCGGACACCTCCATTCATATCGTACGGGAGAAGAGTATCATCGAGGGAGTGGGGTTTGACTCCAACGAAGAAATGACCAAATACACCATCCTCAATCCCACCGGCGTCTTCCCCATTAAAGAAGAATAGGGGAGCCCCCCTCTAGTCCCCCCCGAAGGGGGAGGAATAGGTGATTAGCAGTTTGTAATTTGTAAAAGAATAATATGTTATTAGAAAATAAAACGGCTCTTATCACGGGCGCAGCCCGCGGAATAGGCAAACAGATCGCCTTGGCTTTTGCCCGCGAAGGGGCAAATATCGCCTTCACGGATCTGGAACTCAACGAGCAGGCGCAAGCCACGCGCGACGAGATTGCAGCCCTCGGAGTGAAGGTTCAGTTCTATGCTTCCAATGCAGCTGATTTTGAGGCGGCGCACCAAGTGGTGGAAGCCGTGATGGCGGATTTCGGTTCGCTCGATATTCTGGTCAACAATGCCGGTATCACCCGCGACACCTTATTGATGCGTATGACCGAAGCGCAATGGGATCAGGTGATCAATGTGAACCTCAAATCGGCATTCAATTTCACTCATGCGGCTACGCCCGTTATGATGCGCCAGCGCAGCGGGTCTATTATCTCGCTCAGCTCCGTAGTCGGCATCAACGGCAACGCCGGACAAGCCAACTATGCCGCTTCCAAGGCAGGCATCATTGCGCTGACCAAATCGGTAGCGAAAGAACTCGGCTCCCGCGGTGTGCGGGCTAACGCCATCGCACCGGGATTCATCCTGACCGATATGACAAAGGCGCTGCCGGAAGAGACACTCAAGCAGTTCGTCTCGCTTATTCCAATGCGCCGAGGCGGCGAACCGGAAGAAGTAGCAAAGGTCGCACTCTTTTTGGCGAGCGACCTCAGCTCGTATGTCAGCGGTCAAGTTATACAAGTAAACGGCGCCATGGCATAAAAGAAAATCCCGAACGAGTTGTTCGGGATTTTTAATGTTTTAATGTTCCGATATTTCGGTATTTCGATATACCGAATTCTTTTTATTTTTCAAAGATCTTGAAACTCCAGGGTTTCATCGTGAAGCTCTGCGCGGTCTCCAACTGAACCTCTTTGCCGCAGATACATTTGTATTTGCCTTCAAATCCAGCGAGATCCAGCGTCACTTCCTGCTCCTCGCCACTCATGTTCATTACCGCAATCACGGTGTTGGTGTGCCAGCGTCCTTCTTTCTGACGCGCACAAGCGAAGATATGCTCGTTGTCCGTTACGATGCGTTGAATAGGCGCGCCTACCTCCGGGCTGAAGAGCGATTTGTTGCGCTCGCGCAGACCGTTCAGCAGATGGTAGAGATCGGCTTCTGCATAGTTCTCGTCCCGGTCGATCAGGTCTTTCTCAAAGAACTCCAGACGGTGGTGATTGCCGCTCAACTGACCCGTGTAGATCATCGGCATACCCGGGATGACGTAGCAGAAGGCTTGGAACAAAGGCACAGCGTCACCCATCCGCTCTTGCTCGGTGCCGTTCCAGCTGTTCTCGTCGTGATTGGAGATGAAGTTCATGCGAATAGCCTCCGGACGGATCGTGCTGTCGGTTTTCGCGAAGTTTTCCCATATGTCCTCTACACCTTTCTTGCCTTGCGCTACATCGTTCATGACGTGGTGCAGGCTCCAGCCGTAGTACATATCAAAGGCACTTTCGGTCAACTCTTGCGCTTTGTCCTCATCCTCCGCGAGGGTGAACATATCCGGGTGAGTCTGACGCAGGTCGCCCATTGCCCAGTTCCAGAAATCGGTCGGCACTTCTCCGGCTACGTCGCAGCGGAAACCGTCGATACCGATGCTGTCCATCCACCAGTGCATGGCTTTCAGCATCTCGGCGCGCATGTCCTGGTTGTCGTAGTTCAGTTTGGAGATGTCTGTCCAGTCGTATTGAACCATCAGATTACCCAGACTGTCGCGATAGTGCCATCCTTCGTTCTTGGTCCACTCGCTGTCCGGAGCCGTATGGTTAGCCACCCAGTCGAGGATCACTTTGAAGCCCATCTTGTGTGCTTGCGCGAGGAAATGCTCGAAATCGGCACGAGTACCGAACTCCGGATTGATGGCGCAGTAGTCGATGATAGAGTAGTAACTGCCCAGCGTACCTTTGCGGGTGATCTTACCGATCGGCTGGCAAGGCATGACCCAGATGATGTCAATACCGTTCTGCTTCAACTCCGGCAGCAATGCCTCGGCTGCAGCAAACGTACCTTCCTCCGTCGCCTGACGGGTGTTTAACTCATAGATCGTAGCGTCATACGCCCATTTCGGGTGACGCAGCTCTTGCTGCTCTGTGCAACTCATCATTGCGATAGCAGCAACCAGCAAAAAGAATGTCTTTTTCATTAGTCTTTAATTATTTGATATGTTAAGTCTTTACGATTGATGATCACCGTCACTTTCTCTCCCAGGTAGATACGCTGGTAGATGATCTCGTCCGGACGGTCAATGAGCGGAATGAAATCTCCGTAGAGCAGCGGCATGGAGTTGCGGCGCATATGGATCAGTTCCGCTACTTTGTTCCGCATCTCGCGCTCGTCCAGACTCAGGGTCTCGAACCGCATCATATGCCTGTTGTCCGGATCGTTGCCGCCCACTTCTCCGTATTCGTCGCCCTGGTAGATACAAGGCACGCCCGGCAGCGTCATATTCAGCACCTCCAGCAGGATAGCGCGTTTGTAGGCTTTCTCCGCATCGCCGATACCGATCTCTTGCGTCCATCCTTCCTCTTTGCCGTACGCGTAGATATCAATCGCGCCGCCGGCGATAGAGGCAAAACGGATCTGGTCATGGTTGCCGGATATATTTCCCATCGTGTGGTGCGCGCCGTAGGTGCGTAAGGATGTCAACTCGTTCTGCAGCACCTGGTCCATGCCTTTGTAGCCGCATAGCGCCTCGCGCGCCGTGAAATAGACATTGAAATCGAATTGCGCATTCAGCATACCGGTTTTGACATAACTGCCAATCAACTCCGGGCTGCCGTAGGTCTCGCCGATCATCCAGATCGGTCTGCCCGGCCAGCGGGTGGCGATCTTCTGTCCCAGCATCCGCCAATATCCCTCCGGAATATGTTTGCAGGCGTCGTGGCGGTAACCGTCCAAGTCGTAGTTGGCTAACCAATACAGCGCGCTGTCGGTCATGGCTTCGCATACTTCCTCGCGCTCCAGATCCAGCGTCGGGATATGTTTGTCGAACCAAGTCGTCAACCGCGCTTCGTCCCACAGCTCAAAATTGCGTCTTCCGTCCGGCAAGATCGAGTCGGTGTGCCAATCCGGGTGCTCTTGCAAGGTCGGCGAATTGATATGCATATGGTTCGCTACGTAGTCCAGCACGACGTTTATCCCGTGCGCGTGCGCGCTATCTAATAAGGTGCGTAACTCGTCCGGCGTACCGAAACGGTCGTCCAACTTGGTCGCGAAAATAGGCCAGTAGCCGTGGTAGCCGCTGAACTTGGTATAGCTCTTTGTGCTGTCGTATTTGTTGCCGTTTTTGAACGGATACAAGCCCCATGCGTCCCATGGGTTCTGGGTGATCGGACTGATCCACAGGGTGTTCACACCCAGCCGGTCGAAATAACCGTCAGCAATCTTGGCTGTGACTCCGGCTAGATCGCCGCCTTGGTAATCCACGATATCCAATACCTCGGGGCTGTTGAGTTTCCAGTCGTTGGCTTCATTGCCGTTGTTGAAACGGTCTATCAGGATGGAGTAGAGTACCTGCGCTTGCGGGTCATGGCGATTCAACTGCGCCGCATCGGTAATGATCTTGCCGTCCTGCATCGGCAGCAGCATATCGTTGTAGAGATACGTCTCGTCCTCCGCATAGATCCGCAGGTAACTGCGACCGCTGATGGCGGAATGCTCACGGCTGAGGGCTCCTATATCCAGCGTCCAAGTGCCGTCTTCCTCGGCTTGCCAGAGGTCATAATCCACGATCATGTTCTGCCAGAACGCTTTGAAAGTAGGATTGGCAACGCTGTCGTAGAATCCCACGCGCAGCTTGTCATCCTCGTATCCCAGCGAAATCAAGGCTTGGCGCACCGGCTTGTTCGGCAGAACAGGGATCTCAAAACTGCCGTTCTTGTCGTAGAAAGTGATGGCGTGCATCGCTCGGTCGCGGTTCACGATGTCCATCTCGCGCACCACAGGGAGCGTGCCGCTGATATTCAGACATTCAATCGCTTCGTCGGCGATCCAGTGCATATCCTTCCATAGTCCCGTGTCTCCGTAGAGCACAGGCACATAGTCGGTCAGCACGATATGCATCGTGTCGCTACTCATACGAACCGGCATGATAGGATTGGAAACGGCGATCTGTTGCGCCGGTTCCGAAGCGCGTTGGCAACCCGCCAACAGCATCAAAAACGAAATCAGAAAAACACTTTTTCTCATGGTTTTACACATTTAGCGCCGCAAAGTTACACTTTTTTTTGCATATATCAAAATATTTTAGTAATTTTGCACGATTTTTTGAGAAATTGTAAATAATAAATGACCAAATTGTAAATAGTTTTATGTTAAAGGAGACTATTCAATCTTTATTGTCGCAGGTTCAGTCGATGTCTGCTGCGAACGCAGAGGAACTGGAGGCACTTCGTATCAAGTATTTGAGTAAGAAAGGTGAGATCACGGCGCTCTTCAATGAGTTCCGCCTTGTTCCGGCAGACCAGAAACGCGAACTGGGACAGCTTTTGAACCAGCTTCGTCAGGAGGCGGAGGCGCGTATCAACGAGCTTCGCGAGCAAATCAATGACAAAACGCAGGCTACGACTGACAAATTGGACCTGACCCGTACGCCGGATCCGATTGCGCTTGGTACGCGTCATCCGCTTTCGTTGGTGCGCGAAGAGATAGAGGATATCTTCTCCCGCATCGGTTTCACGATAGCGCAGGGACCCGAAGTGGAGGACGACAAACATGTCTATGGAATGCTCAATTTCGCGCCGGAGCACCCTGCGAGAGATATGCAGGACACATTCTTCGTGGAGAAAGAGATGGGTGTTCAGAAACCGACCGATATTCTCCTTCGTTCGCATACTTCGTCTGTGCAGACGCGCGTCATGACCAGCCAGAAACCGCCGATCCGTGTGCTCTGTCCGGGGCGTGTCTATCGCAATGAAGCGATCTCGGCGCGTGCGCATTGTTTCTTCCACCAGGTGGAGGGACTGTATGTGGATAAGAATGTATCGTTTGCGGACCTGCGCGAAGCGCTGCTTTATTTCTCGAAAGAGATGTTCGGCGCGGACACCAAGATCCGTCTCCGTCCGTCTTATTTCCCCTTCACGGAACCATCCGCAGAGATGGATATATCCTGTAATATCTGCGGCGGCAAAGGCTGCTCGTTCTGCAAGGGAACCGGTTGGGTCGAGATCCTCGGCTGCGGTATGGTGGATCCGAATGTGCTGGAGTCCTGCGGCATTGACAGCAAGGTCTATTCCGGCTATGCGTTCGGTATGGGCGTAGAGCGTATCACGAACCTTAAATATCGCGTGAAGGATCTCCGTCTCTTCTCCGAGAACGACATCCGCTTCCTCCGCCAATTCGAGAGCTGCTAAATAGCGGAGAAAAGCACGAAAAAAGGTGCATTCTCAAATTTTTTGCGCTAAATATTTGCGTATTTGAAAAAAAAGCAGTATCTTTGCACCCGATTTTTAATCGAGTGTCTCTGACACGAGAAAAATCACACATACAGCGATTTTGCGCCTATGAGCGAGCAGAGCCATTATATGATCGACTTATCGCGGTTGCCAATTGGCACGCATTCGTTTGATATTCAATTGGATGACGATTTTTTCGCTTCCGTTGAGAAGACCGAAATCCTGAGTGGCAACATCTCTGCTAAAGCGACGCTTAATCTCCGGGAGGAGGACTATCAGCTCAACATAACGGTTCACGGAACTGTCTTTGTTGTGTGTGACAGGTGCCTCGACCCGATGCCCCTTGACATAGACGACGAGCAGGAGATTTTCTCGGAAGACGAAGAGGACGAAGAAATGGAACATCGTAAAACGTCCAATCGTACTTTGGATTTATCTTGGCTCGCCTATGAAATAGTCAGTATCAATATTCCGCTTGTTCACAGTCACCAACCCGGTGGTTGCAACCCGCAAATGGACCTTCTCCTCCAATCCCACCTATGTGACGAGCCGGATCCCGAAAACGATACGGACATAGAATAAATAGTAAATCGTAAATGTTTAAATTGTAAATTGATATGGCACATCCTAAAAGAAGACAATCGCACACCAGACAAGCGAAACGTCGTACCCATGACGTAGTGAAAGCTCCGACACTGGCAGTATGCCCGAACTGCGGAGCACTGCACATCTACCACACTGTATGCCCGTCCTGCGGCTACTATCGTGGTAAATTGGCTATCGAGCAAGCAGAGGCTTAATCTGATGGCTGATGACTAAAGGTAAAAGCTGAAAGGTGAAAGGAATAATTGTTCCTTTTGCCTTTTTACCTTACTTATTAAAAACGCGTGCGTGACGCACGTATGTGACCCGTGAGGGCCACTTTGGAAATTCAAAAATTAAAATTAAAAATTCAAGATTGATGTACAACAATTCCAACAATGAAGGCGAGCGCCGCCCGAGGCCGCGTTTCCGCCGAGAGGGAATGGAGCAACCGGCTCGTCCCCGCTTTACTCGTGACGGTGAATCCCGTCCGCATTTTACCAGAGACGGAGAGTCCCGTCCCCGCTTTACCCGCGACGGAGAAAGCCGTCCGCAACGTTCTTACGGAGAGCGCACAGAGCGCCCGAATCGTCCGTTCGGAGGCAAACCTAAACGCAATCCCGGAGTTTATTCCGGACATAAACAGCAAGTCTATCGTGAGCAACATGAGGATCCGACAAAGCCGATTCGTCTGAATAAATACCTCGCAAACGCAGGTATCTGTTCCCGTCGTGAGGCAGATGATTTCATCCAAGCCGGTGTGATCACCGTTAATGGTGAGACTGTAGACAACCTGGGTGCGAAAGTGCTGCCGACGGACGATGTGCGTTTCCACGGACAGCCTGTTCGTCGCGAACGCAAGGTCTATATCCTGCTCAATAAACCCAAGAATACAGTGACCACGACCGACGATCCGCAGGAGCGTCATACCGTGATTGATATTGTTCGTAGCGCTTGCGCCGAGCGTATCTATCCGGTGGGTCGTCTGGACCGTAATACCACCGGCGTGCTTTTGCTGACCAACGACGGAGACCTGGCGGCTAAACTGACCCATCCGAAGTTCCACAAGAAGAAGATCTATGCCGTGACGCTGGATCGCGAGCTGGACGAAGTGGACGAAGCAATCATTCGTTCCGGCGTAGTGCTGGACGACGAGCGTATCATCCCGGATGCCTTGGAGTTCCCGAAAGCAGACCGCAAACATATCGGTCTGGAGATTCACTCCGGTCAGAACCGCGTCGTACGCCGTATCTTCGAGAAAGTAGGGTACAAGGTGGTTAATCTGGATCGCGTCTCTTTTGCCGGTTTGACCAAGAAGAATGTCGGTCGCGGCAAATGGCGTTTCCTTACTCCCAAAGAGGTTGCATTCCTCCAGATGGGACAGTTTTAATTGAGAGTTGAGAATTGAGAGTTGAAGCGCAGCTTTCATTACATATTATTCATCGCGACGCTCGTTCTGACGGTTATCAGCGGCATTTTGATGTTCCATGTGAACGTCAATGCCGACATGACCAAATATCTTCCGGACGACTCCCAGATGAAGAGCGGCTTGGAGATCGTTACCTCCGAGTTCGGTTCATCGGCGCAGATGTCGGGAACGGATGTGCATGTGATGTTTGAAGGCCTGCGTCCCAACGAGATACCGGGTATCCGGACACTCTTGGAGGGCTATCCGGATGTGAAAGGCGTCTCGTATCGCTATTCGCAGGATAGCACCTACACGCTCTTTGATCTGGATGTTCCCAAATCGGTGGACCAGAAAGCGCTGGGCAAGCAGATCAGCACGCGTTTTGGCGGTAACTGCGTCGTCGAAACGAGCCAGGATGGCGCAACGCCGCCTGTCTCGGTGATTATCATCGCTGCGATCATGATCATGCTGGTGCTTTTCGTCATGGCGCAGTCGTGGTTTGAACCGGTTGTTATTCTGATGACAGCGGGTCTGGCAATCGTGCTCAATATGGGTACCAATGCCTTCCTGCCGTCTGTCTCAATTACCACTAATTTCATCGGATCAATCCTTCAGGCGGTTCTTTCGCTCGATTATTGTATCGTTTTGCTGAACCGTTACCGGCAAGAACAAGACGAACACACGGATCGCCGAACGGCTGTGGTAGCCGCCAATAGAGCAATCAAGAAAGCCGCTCCGTCTATTCTCTCGTCGGCTCTGACGACGGTGGTAGGTCTGCTGATGCTCTGTTTCATGCGTCTTAAAATCGGCGCAGACATGGGTATCGTGCTGGCGAAAGGAGTCGTTTGCTCGTTGCTCTGTACGTTCACCGCCATGCCCTCGCTCATGCTGCTTTTCCGCCGCGTGATCAATGCTACGGTGAAGAAAGCATACGTGCCGCCTACGGACGGAATGGCGCGGTTTGTGTCGCGGCATAAACTGCCGATGGCGGTAGGAGCGGTGATCCTCTTCTTTGGCTCATGGTACCTCTCGCGCCAGACGACGATCTTCTTCTCGGCGGAAGCAGAATCGCAGATAGAGAAGGTCTTCCCTTCGCCGAATCCCTTTGTGCTGGTCTATGACACGCAGGACGAAGACTCGGTCTATGCGCTGGTGGACCGGCTCATGGAGCAAAAGGGGATCCAATCGGTGATCTCGTATCCTACGCTGATGAGCCAACCGCTCACGCCGGCGGAGATGGCAACCCATGTGCGTTCGTTGCTGACCGACTTCAAGGATTTCATGCCGGAGGGTGCGACCGTGCCGCCGGAGGCGTTGGACATGCTGAATCCCGAAATGGTGCAACTGCTTTATTACATGCGCGTCAAGGATTCGGAGGAGAGCCGACTCGCTTTCCCGGATATAGCACGGTTCCTGCATACCCATGTGGCAACCAATCCGCTGTTTGCTTCCTATCTGGATGAGGATATGAAGAAACAGATAGCGATGCTGCAATCGATGCTGGATGTGGAACCTGTCAAAGAAAAGCCGCTCGGCATGCCGCAGACCGCTCAACAGGACTCCGCTCCGCTCCGCAGCGAAGAACCCATTGCCGACACAGTTGTTCTCCTGCCGGAGACCATAGCACCGATCACCCATAACCCGGAGCCTGTCACCGTCACTGACTCGGTTGAGATACCGTCTATGCCAATTGACCGCATTGCTGTTGTGCCGTTCATCGAAAACCTCAATACGGTTCATACTTCGGCTATCTCGGTGGAGATGCGCAAACTGACCGACACGCTGGCGATCCGCCTGCCGATGTCGGTGTCGGAGATGTCGGTCTTCATCGGTTCTACGCCGATCCAGACGAGATTGGTGTTTGGTTATGCTCCCGGAAAAGCGAAAAAACTGACGCCGCTGCAGTACGTCCATCTGCTGGTGGATGATCTGTTCCAGCGTCCCGGTCTGGCAGGTATGATCTCGGACGAACAGCGTACGCTTCTGGGTCAGCGTGCCCATCTGATGGATCTCGCGGACGCCAATGCTTCGCTGACACCGTCGGATCTGAACATTCTCTTGCGCGCGTTCGGCATTGATGATTTCGGCGACGATGAACTGATGGCGATTGCCTATCCGCCGAAGAAAGAAACCAAGACCGTACAGCCTTCTGATTTGAACGCAGAGGAGATAGCTAACTCGATAGCGGATATCCAGCGCTCGCTGCATAGTACCGACACGGCACGAGCGCAGAGCAGCGAAGCTCTCGCGGCGAAGACCCAAGTGAAGGAGACTCCGAAACGCAAAGCACCTTCCCGCGCAGACCAGCAGGCAGAACTGTTCACTGAACTGATGTTCTCCGGCCATACTTATACGTCTTCGCAGATGGCTACCAAACTGGCAAGGCTGATGACGCTCTCGAATGTCAAATCGGATCCCGTCACGCCAGAGCAGATGTCGCTGCTGTATGATTATTACGGCGCTGTACATAGTTCGTGCGACACGCTGCGTATGGGATTTGAACCGCTGCTGAACTATCTATGCGATACGCTGGTTTATGACCCGCGGTTAGCAGATATATTGCCGGACACCATCGGTTCTCAGGCTACTTCGATCCATGCGCAGATAGAGGCTGGGCTGGGGCAGTTGCGTAAAGAAAAGCACTCGCTTCTGGTCGTTCTCTCTTCCCTGCCCAAGGAATCAAAAGAGACCTATGATTTTGTGGATACCCTTACTACAATGGCGGATGCGCGTATGCCGCATGACCATTATTATGTGGGTGAATCGGTGATGTACGCAGAGATGCGCGCCGGTTTCGATCATGAGATGAATGTGGTCTCGCTGCTGACGATCCTGTCCATCTTCCTGATTGTGGCTATCACGTTCCGTTCGGTGATTGTACCGACGATTCTGGTCGTAACGGTCATGAGTGCGGTCTATGTCAATGTGGTCGTAGCGGGACTTGTCTCCGGTCAGATGTTATATCTCGCATATCTGATTGTGCAAGCGATCCTGATGGGAGCTACCATCGATTATGGTATCCTCTTTGCGAATTATTATAGGGAGAACCGCAAGACCTCTCTGCCGGTAGATGCCGTCTGTGCGGCGTACCGCGGATCGATACGAACGATTCTGACCTCCGGTCTGATTATGGTGATCGGACCGGGAGCCATGGCGCTGTTTGTGGATGATGTGATGATCAGTAATATCGTGGGATGTATTGCCGTGGGTGCTTTTATGGCGATTGTCTTGATCCTTACCGTAGTACCCGCAGTGCTTGTGGCGCTGGATAAATGGGTAGTATATGGCAAAAAGAACCGTTTCACAGGAGAAGAATGAAGAAAGAACATTGGGACATAGAAATCACGCCGAAGGATAAACTGCTGGCAATCGATTGGAAGGAGATATGGCGGTATCGCGATATGTTCATTCTTTTCGTGGAACGCAATTTCCGCACGGCGTACAAACAGACGATCTTGGGACCGCTGTGGTTCATCATCACGCCGGTGCTTTCGGTGATCGTTTATGCTACGGTCTTTGGCGGAATAGCCAATATCCCTACGGACGGCATACCGCCGATCTTGTTTTACCTGCTGGGTATTTCTGTTTGGGGCTATTTCTCGTCGTGCGTCAGCGCGACCTCCAATTCCTTTGTCTCCAATGCGGATATATTCGGAAAGGTCTATTTCCCGCGAATCATCATGCCTCTGGTGGCAGTGACGACCAATCTGTTGTCGCTGGCAATCCAAATGGCTATCTTCCTGGCGTTCTATATCTATTATGCCGCCACGGGAACGGAGCTGACGATCCATTGGCAGATTGTCCTTTTTCCTGTGCTCATCATTCTTTTGGCGCTGATGGCAGTGGGATTCGGTATGATCTTCTCGTCTATGACGACCAAATATCGAGATCTGCAGATCATGCTGGCGAAGATCATCTCCCTTTGGGTCTATATCACACCGGTGATCTATCCGCTCAGTATGGTCACGAACCCCAAACTGCATCTGGCGATGTCGCTCAATCCGGTCACGCCGGTGATGGAGGCAATCAAATACTCGCTGCTGGGTCAAGGTCAGTTCTCCTGGCTCTGGCTCGCCTACAGCGCGGTCTTTACCTTTGTTCTGCTTGTCATCGGACTGATGCTCTTTAATAAAGTACAAAAATCGTTCATGGACACGGTATGACGGATAATTATTGGACAACAGAAATAACGCCGCAGAGCTATGCGCACGGTCTGGGACTGAAGGAACTATGGCAGAAGCGTTACTTGATCTGGCTTTTTATCAAACGCGATATCACGGTCCAGTTCAAGCAGACGATTTTCGGCATGGGATGGTATTTCATCTCGCCGCTCTTCTCGATGTTCATGTATATCATCGTTTTCGGACGCATTGCCGGTATACCTACGGACGATATTCCCCAGCCGGTTTTCTACCTATCCGGTATATGCCTTTGGGAGTATTTCTCTTCGTGCCTCACTTCGGTTGCCGGTACATTCCAATCGAACGCAGGTCTGTTCGGTAAAGTCTATTTCCCGAGGCTCGTTTCGCCGGTTTCGGTAGTAATCTCCAGGCTCTTCCGTTTTTCGCTCCAGCTTGGGACGTTTGTCTTCGTCTATCTGTTCTTTGTCTTCAAGGGCGTGAACTTGCGTCCTACATGGTATCTGTTGCTCTTCCCGGTGTTGGTGTTTATGATCCAATGTCTGGCGCTGGGGCTGGGACTCATCATTTCTTCGCTCACCACCAAATACCGTGACCTTGTTAATTTCTTCGGTGTATTCGTTTCTCTTTGGATGTACGCCACTCCTATTGTCTATCCGCTCAGTTACGTCACTAATCCGACCTTGCATAAGATTATGCTTTTCAACCCCATGACGGCAATCATCGAGACTTTCAAGTATGGGGCGTATGGCGCCGGTGAGTTCTCCTGGAGCGCTCTGGGTTATAGTGCACTTGTTATTTTCGTTCTCCTTTTTATCGGCATCGCGATGTTCAACCGCAAGCAGAAGTTCTTTATCGACACAATATAACCTTTGGTCATAATTGCTTCACGCATGGCGTGATAGATAATTGCTTCGCGGCAAGCCGCAATAGATAAAATGGAAACAATCGACTATAATAAGAAATTTTTAGATTTCGCTATTCGAATAGTAAATCTAAAAAAGTACCTGAACGAAAAGAAGCACGAATACACAATAGCAGATCAAATTATGCGATCAGGTACCTCCATCGGAGCTAACCATCGTGAAGCTGTTTATGCCGAAAGCCGAGATGATCTTGTGCATAAATTATCTATAGCTCAAAAGGAGTGTAATGAGACTATGTATTGGCTTGAACTATTGCGTGCAACAGATTATATCTCGTGTGAACAGTATGATAGCCTCTATAATAATGCAAAAGAGTTGATGCGCATCTTGAGTGCTAGTATTGTGAAAATGAAGAAAAATAATACGTAGCAATCGCGCTTTTGCGCGAAGCAATTATAAATTATAAATTTAAAATATTATGCTTATCAAAATTTTCAGTGCTGCCCCGGTCGGAATCGACGCTGTGCCGGTGACGATTGAGGTGCATGCTGTGCCGGGCTTCGATTTTACTCTGGTCGGCTTGCCCGATGCTTCGGTGAAAGAGTCGCACGAGCGTATCAATGCAGCACTGACGGTGAATGGCATGGAGAACCTCCGGCGGTCGTTTACGATCAATATGGCGCCGGCGGATATCAAAAAAGAAGGTTCCGCCTTCGATCTGCCGCTGGCGATAGGCATGCTTGCCGGCGCAGAGAAAGTCAAAACGAAGAATCTGAATGCATACATGATCATGGGTGAATTGTCGCTGGACGGTTCGCTGCAACCTATTCGCGGCGCACTGCCCATCGCACTCTGTGCCCGCAAGGAAGGGTTCAAAGGACTGATCTTGCCTGCAGCCAACGCCGATGAAGCGGCTGTAGTGGAAGGGCTGGAGGTCTATGGACTCAATGATCTGATGGAGGTGGTGCATTTCCTGAACGGGGAGCCGAAAGATGAACTGAACCCTGATGAACCGTTTGCTCCGACGCATGTGGATACCCAATCGCTGTTTGACGAACTGGCATTCCCTTCCGACTTGGATTTCTCGGACGTGCGGGGACAATTCAAGGTTCGCCGCGCGGTGGAGATAGCTGCGGCAGGAGGACATAATATGATTATGATTGGTCCTCCGGGAGCCGGCAAATCGATGATTGCCAAACGCATCCCTTCGATCCTGCCGCCGCTAACGCTCGAAGAAGCGCTGGAGACTACGAAGATTCATTCGATTGCTGGACTGACGGCGAAGAAAGGTGCTAAAACGGCACTCATTGTACAGCGTCCGTTCCGTTCGCCGCATCATACGATCACCGATGTAGCCCTCGTCGGAGGAGGACAGAACCCGCATCCCGGAGAGATCTCTCTCGCCCATAACGGAGTGCTTTTCCTGGATGAACTGCCGGAATACAAACGCTCGGTGCTGGAGGTCTTGCGACAACCGTTGGAGGATAGGCATATAACGGTCGCACGAACTAAAGAGACGGTCGATTATCCTGCTTCTTTCATGCTTGTAGCAGCGATGAACCCTTGCCCGTGCGGACATTACGGAGAGAATAACCCTGCCCATCCGTGTACGTGTACACCGGCGCAGATCCATCGCTATATGTCTAAGATCAGCGGACCGCTCTTGGATCGTATTGATATCCAATGCGAGATTGAGGCAGTGCCGTATGACCAACTGCGAGACGCGCAACCCGGTGAGTCGTCTGCTACGATGAGAGAGCGCGTGCTCCGCGCCAGAGCGATTCAGAATGAGCGGTTTAAGCACAGCCGCCTAGTTCATTGCAACGCCATGATGACGTCAAAGATGGTGCGTCAGTACTGTGCATTGGATGCCGAGTGTGACCGACTGCTGGAGTTCACGATGTCCAGACTGGGGCTCTCTGCCCGTGCGTATGACCGTATCCTCAAGGTAGCCCGAACGATTGCCGATATAGAAGGAGCTTCGGAGATCAAGAAACCCCACTTGCTGGAGGCGATCTCCTATCGCTCCCTCGACCGCTCCACTTGGGCTGGATAACAAAAAAGCGTCGCTTCCGCGGCGCTTTTGTCTTATTTCATAGATCGTATTAATAGTTCTCTGCCAGCAGCTGGAAGTAAGCCTGAGCATGATGGCAAACGGGACATTCATCCGGAGCGGCTTTGCCCACTACGATATGCCCGCAGTTGGAGCATTGCCAGATACAATCGCCATCGCGGGAGAAAACAATCTTATCCTCGATGTTCTTGAGAAGTTTGCGGTAGCGCTCCTCGTGGTGTTTCTCAATCGCCCCCACCTGCTCAAATTTCTCGGCGATTTCATCGAAACCTTCTGCGCGCGCCTCTGCCGCCATGCGGGCATACATATCGGTCCACTCGGCATTCTCGCCTTCCGCGGCTGCCAAGAGATTCTCCGTAGTAGGGCTGATCGTACCGCCATTGAGGTATTTGTACCAGAGTTCCGCATGCTCTTTCTCGTTAGCTGCGGTTTCCTCAAAAATCTTGCTGATCTGGACGTATCCGTCCTTCTTGGCTTTCGAGGCAAAGAAGGTGTATTTGTTACGCGCCATTGATTCGCCGGCGAATGCCTCCAAGAGGTTGCGCTCGGTCTTTGTACCTTTTAATTCTTTCATAATTGCGATGTATTTAGTGGTTAATCATTCCTTAAATCTGCGACTGATCTCCTCCCAATTGATAATCTGCCAGAGGGCTTGGAGATGAGCGGCACGGCGATTGCGGTAATCAATGTAATACGCATGCTCCCATACGTCCATAGTCATCAGCGGTTTGAGACCTTTGGTAATGGGATTATTGGCGTTGGACTCTTGGGTGATTACCAATTTCCCGTCCTTATCTGCCGCCAGCCATACCCATCCGGATCCGAAGAGCGTTACTCCTTTCTGCTCAAACTCCGCCTTGAATGCTTCGAACGAACCGAAATCACGGTTGATGGCATCCAATAACGCACCGGTAGGGGCATTCGCCGTAACCTGTACCCCGTCACCCGTAACAGCTTTAAACTGCGTGAAGTAGAGATTATGGTTGAGTATCTGTCCGGCGTTGTTGAAATAATCGTGCCCTTGGGCTAAGAATATACCGCCTTGTGACTTGCATACGATCTCCTCCAAGGGCATGGATTCAAACTCCGTTCCGGCAATGAGTTTGTTCAGATTATCCACATAGGTCTGCAAATGCTTGCCGTGATGAAACTCAATGGTTTCCTGACTGATAACCGGCTCCAGCGCATCTGGAGCGTAGGGTAATGAGATTAGTGAAAACATAATAATAAGTTTTAGCATAGTGATTGAATTAAATCGCTGCGCAAAGGTACTATAAAAGTTTGATATATGCAAGGATTTTTGATAAAAATTAAAATATTTCTAATATTTTTTTTCATATGCTTGCATATGTGGGATATTTTTTGTAATTTTGCGCGCTATTTTGTGATATTATAATTTTTCTGCAAGATAAATGACAGCTATTGAATTCAATCATGTAAGCAAGCAATACCGCCTCGGTTTGGTCTCCACCAAGACTCTTTCCCACGACATCCGCCGCTGGTGGCTGACGAGCATCATGGGCAAGGAGGATCCGTATTTGAAGATAGGGTGTTAATGGTTTATAAGGTTAGAAGTGTATCGCTGCGCTGTTTATAAACGCGATTTTAATCTCAATATAATAAACCGCTCCTATGGAGCAATACACCTCACACCGCAATAAACGTGACAAAGTCACAATACACCACAAACCGCTTCGTAGAAGCAATAAACTACAAATATCATTTGTAATGAAAGAATATAGTTTTGAAAAGTTAGAAGTCTACGTTGAAGCACGAGCTTTTGTAAAGACGATTTACGATTTGTCTGCTCAGTTCCCAGAGTCGGAGCGATATGCGTTGACAGACCAGATTCATAGGGCCGCGGTCTCGATCACATCTAACATTGCGGAGGGAACTTCCCGCTCGTCGAATCGCGACAAAGCACATTTTGTTGAGATGGCTTACGGCTCTTTGATGGAGGTTGTCAGTCAACTGCAGATAGCGATGGATTTGGGTTATATCTCACAGGAGCAGTATGAGTCTCAGCAACCGAAAATCGAGAATATATCGTATAAACTCTACGCTCTACGACGTTCGTTTATCGTCCCGGAAAATAAACCACGAAGTAATAAACATCAAACCGCTGCAAGGCAGCAATAAACACGAACAAGAACGATCATTATAAACCACGAAGTAATAAACATCAAACCGCTGCATAGCAGCAATAAACATTAAAAACAATAAACCACAAAGTAATAAACATCAAACCGCTTCGAAGAAGCAATGAACATTAAATTATATGAGCACCGCTATAGAATTTAATCATGTCAGTAAGCAATATAGACTAGGTCTCGTTAGTACAAAAACGTTATCTCATGATATAAGACGTTTTTGGATAACGAACGTGTTACATAAAGAAGATCCCTATTTAAAAATTGGGGAGGTGAATGATCGTTCTGTTCGCGGAAGTTCTGACTACGTCTGGGCACTCCGTGATATCGATTTTAAGGTAGAGCAAGGCGATGTGGTAGGTATCATCGGCAAGAACGGTGCAGGCAAATCGACCCTTCTCAAACTCCTCTCCCGCGTCACAGGTCCAACCACCGGCACTATCCGTGCCCACGGACGTATTGGCTCCCTCTTGGAGGTCGGCACAGGTTTTCACGGCGAGATGACGGGTAGGGAGAATATCTTCATGAACGGCGCTATCCTCGGCATGACGCGCAATGAAATCCAATCCAAACTAGATGAGATCATTGATTTCTCCGGTTGTGAGAGATATATCGATACCCCTGTCAAACGTTACTCCTCCGGTATGACCGTCCGTCTCGGCTTCGCCGTAGCAGCCTTCTTGGATCCCGAGATCCTCGTCGTGGACGAAGTCCTCGCCGTCGGCGATGCCGAGTTCCAAAAGAAAGCCATCGGCAAGATGAAAGATGTCTCCCAAGGCCAAGGCCGAACAGTTCTTTTTGTGAGTCATAACATGACCAGCGTTAAAAGCCTTTGTAACACCGGCATATTGTTGGAGAATGGGATGATTAAAGATATGGGCAAGATTGAGCCTATTGTAGCTCATTATCTTCGTGGCGATAGCGAGATTGATAATCATAAGAAGTGGAGTAACCCAGACCTGAAAGGTGGAGGGTTTGAATTGCTCGAAATTGGTGTTCGCAAGAAAAATGGGAAATGGGAAGATATTATGCGTATTGATGATGATTGCGAAATCGTCATCCGTTATCGTTTGACGAAGGAATTTGATAATTTTTGGATTACGATGCATTTTAAGAATGAGCAAGGAGAGAAGATGTTTTCATCAAGTGGAGGCCGATGCTACAATAAGAAGCATAAAGCTGGAGAGTATGAGCAAATATGCTACCTTCCGGCAAATTTCTTTAATTGGGGTAATTATTCTATTGATTTAATGGCTATTACTTCAGATGGTGGGATCCAACATCTGATTGATAACAAAGGGGATGATATTATCTCATTCACACTTGAGAATAAGGAACTTGCCATTGGATCGTGGATGGGCAAAGAGCCGGGAGATGTAACACCGCAATTTGAATATACTGAGATTAAAATTGGATAATGCAAAATAACGATAAAATATTAGTAACCTCTCCGTTGCTGCCGGATTTGCAGGAGTTCAACCAGTACCTGCAACAGATTTGGGATAGCAAATGGATTACCAACAATGGTTCGTTCCATCAGCAGTTAGAGCAAGCATTAGCAGAGTCCCTTGGAGTGGAGTATATCTCCCTCTTTACCAATGGTACGCTTCCGCTGATTACAGCCTTGCAGGCACTCGGTCTTACTAAAGGCGAAGTAATCACCACTCCGTATTCGTTTGTGGCTACGAGTCACTCTATTTGGTGGAACCAATTAACCCCGGTGTTTGTGGATATAGAGGCAGAAACTTGTGGCATGGATCCGGCTAAAATTGAAGCGGCTATTACTCCTAATACAGTAGCTATTATGCCGGTGCATTGTTATGGTAAACCATGCAAAACTGAGCAAATAGATGCCATCGCTAAGAAACATGGATTGAAAGTGATCTACGATGCCGCCCATGCTTTTGGAGTGAAAGTGAATGGTGAATCCATCCTCAATGCCGGAGACATCAGCACACTCTCCTTCCACGCTACGAAAGTGTATAATACCATCGAAGGGGGCGCACTGGTATGCCATTCCGCAGAGATGAAGCACCAGATAGATAACCTCAAGAACTTCGGCTTCCGAGGAGAGGTGACAGTAGAAGCTCCGGGCATTAACGGAAAGATGGACGAAGTGCGCGCTGCCTATGGTCTGTTGAACCTCAAACAGGTTGATGCAGCCATAGAGGTGCGTCATAAGGTAGCAGATGCATATCGAGCGGCATTAAAGAACGTGAAAGGAATTCGCTTCTTTGATGATATGGCTGGAGTTAGGCATAACTATAGTTATTTCCCGATCTTCGTGGATGCAGAGCAATATGGCATGACGCGCGATGAACTCTATGAGAAGATGAAAGCTGCGAACGTCTATGGACGTAGGTATTTCTATCCTCTTATCACGGCCTTTGACCCATATAAGGATTACCCATCTGCATCCCCGGAGAACCTTCCGGTCGCTACCAAGATTGCCGACCAAGTCATCTGTCTCCCGATGCACCATGCCTTGAGCGAGGAGGACGTGGAGAGAGTAATTAAAATAATTATGAAAAATTAAATATATAGATATGGAAAGAATCATTGTAAAAAAATTCGGTCCTATACAGGAAGTTGATATCGAAATTAAGAGATTTACTGTTTTCATAGGTACTCAAGGATGCGGGAAGAGTACTATTTCAAAACTGCTTACGATATGTCGTGATTTATATTGGCGAGCAGTAGTCGCGATGAAGGATAATCCTAAAGATATTTTTAGAATGTACGGGATAGATACATATTTTAAGCCGACAACATACATAGAATACATAGATGGCGAATTAACAATAAAGTATAGTAAAGGTAAGTTCTCTGGAGAAATGCAAGGATGTTCAGAAAAAGAGTATCGGAGCATTCAGAATGAACTATTTGTTTCGACCGCAGAGTCAATGTTGCATACACTGGGATTTGAAAATTTAGATGATATTAAGGGAAATATAACTGAATCTCGCATACTTTTTGCCAATATCAAAACATTGATGTATATTCCAGCAGAGCGTATAATGGCAGGACAACTATCTTCTGCATTGGCGAGTCTCGTTGTTGCTAAAGTACCATTGAGCAACTCATTGATGGAATATCTGAGCTTTTTCGAAAAAGCTCAGAAAGAGTTTCCGAACTATAAAGTACCATTTTTAAATGCGGAATTACAGAATAGAGATAATGAAAAATATATCAAAGTAACGTCAGGGACGAAGAGTGAGTTAGTACCATTATCTGTGTGTTCTTCTGGTTTGCAGTCTGTCTTTCCTATGCTAATGGTTATTGATTACTGCGTTAAAAATAATTACTTTGATGCTTTTGTGATTGAGGAACCGGAACTTAATCTTTATCCAACAAACCAAAGAGAGTTATTGCATTTCGTGTTACAACGATACAACAAGGTTAATAATAAGGAAGACGGAATCAATGTAATATTAACAACGCATAGCCCTTATACGTTAAGCATCTTGAATGTAGCACTCATGGCAAGTATCGTTGCGGAAGATAAGGATTTTACGGAAGAAGTCAATGCAATTGTTCCTAAAGATGAGCAATTAAATCCGAATGATTTGGCAATATATGCATTAAGTGATGATGACCAATTATGTTGCAAAAATTTGTTGGATGAGAAAACGAAATTGATAGGAATGAATGCATTAGATGCCGTATCAGATATCATAGGAAGTGATTTCCGGAAGTTGCAGCAATTGTATTTAAAACACCTCAAGAAATGATTAATCCAACGAGTATACCGGTTGCAATAAGCCAGCTCAAATTACGTTTCGCTTTTAGAGGATATAATCCTTCAATTCTCCAATGCGTAGATGAAACAAATGAGTCGGAGATAATGGTTATTGATGACGAACAAACTCATATCTCGCATTTTACGCAAGACGAGAATCAAAGAATGCGTTGTATGACGGTAAAGAATGCTAATCAGAAGAAATTTTATCTGTTGGCTATTGATAATCGTTTAATATCCAATCGTCCTGGGGGTATTGCAGATTGCGCATTATTTGATGAGCTACAGTTTAATTTTGTAGAGTTTAAAACCAACGCATTGGGAAACTCTATTCCACAGATAGAATATACATATAAAGATGCATTGGGACAATTGGATGCAACTTACACATTGTTCCGTAATAAAATAAATGCAGCGGGGGTTGATTTTGATCACAAAACTGAGGTGCATTGTTTTATTACAGTAGCAAACCACTTTCCTCGACAATCAGCTATTGAGCAAAATATAGTAAAAGAAGCAGCGGATGGTGTGAACCACTTAGATTTGAGTTTTGAACCCGAAATTCAAATATCATAGCCGAAGACTATCTACCGACCGACAACCGACTCACAACCGAGAGACAAATAAATGAAAGTTCAAAAGAAAATAATGCTCCTTGGTGGAATCCACTACCTCCTGCCGGTGATTAGGGCTGCGCATGAGCAGGGGTACTATGTTATCACGGCTGACTATCTGCCGGATAATATCGCCCATAAGTACTCAGATGAGTATGTCAATGTCAGCATAACAGACAAAGAAGCTGTGCTCAAAGCTGCGCAAGAGCATCAGATAGATGGTATTATCTCATTCGGTGTGGATCCCGGAGTGGTGGCAGCGGCGTATGTGCAGGAGAAGATGGGTTTGCCGTCCATGGGACCATACGAGTCCGTGGTTATTCTCCAAAACAAAGATCTCTTTCGTGCGTTCTTGCAGGAACATGGATTCAATTGTCCGAAGAGCAAAGGATATAGCACCATAGATGAAGCGCTGAAAGATACCGATTGGCTCACATGGCCGATGATTGTGAAGCCGACGGATAGTGCTGGAAGCAAAGGTGTCACTCGCGTAGATAGCATCAGCGAATACGAAGCGGCAATCAAATACGCCTTCGAGAAATCCATCAAAGGGCACATTATCGTGGAGCAGTATTTGGAAAAAGTAGGATGCAGCTCCGATACGGATAGTTTCTTGTTAGATGGCAAGTTCCGTTTTGTGTCCTTCAACGCGCAACGCTTCGATGCTGATGCGGCTAACCCATACGCACCATCTGCCTATACTTGGCCAAGCACGTTCCCGGAGCACGAGGCCTATCTGACATCTGAACTGCAGCGACTGATGGACTTACTACATATGCAGACTTCGGTATTTAATATCGAAACGCGTATCGCCTCGGACGGCAAACCATATATCATGGAGTGTACGCCTCGCGGCGGTGGTAACCGTTTGTGTGAGTTGCTGCGTTATGCTACCGGAGTAGATATGATTACCGCGCAGGTTCGTGCTGCGGTGGGAGACCCTGTCGGAGATATTGAGCAAAAAACATATAACGGTCATTGGGCAGAGGTGATTTTGCATGCGCCGAAAGCCGGCAAATTCGTAGGGCTTGAAATAGCATCCTCTCTAAAAGCACAAGTCATTGAACGTGATTTATGGGTAAAAAAAGGAGACATGGTAGAAGCCTTCCATGGGGCCAATGACGCTATAGGCACGTTAGTGCTTCGTTTTGATAACAAAGAGGAAATGGAATATGCCATTACGCATCAGAATGAATGGTTAAAGATAATAGTAGAATGACAAACGCAATAGGCGGATATTTTGAAAAGGAACCTCGTACGAGAGAGGAACATGCTATCCCGCAAAAGGATGCCATTTTGCTCAATACCGGAAGGAATGCGTTTGAGTATATACTGCGTTCTATTCCGAATCTTCGCGGTGTATATCTTCCGTATTACACGTGCAATGTCATGCTCGAACCGCTCAAACGATTGTTTGGCGTGTCGTTCGCCTTCTATCATATCACGCATCAATTGGAGATCGCAGAAGGCTTTGACCTGGGTGAAGGGGAGTATATAGTAGTGAATAACTACTTTGGCATAAAAGACGAGTATGTGAGCCGGATGGCGGAAAAATATAAAGATCGTCTAATCGTGGATAATGCACAGGCATTCTATGCTCCGGTGATAAGCGGAATCAAAGCTATCTATAGTGCGCGTAAGTTCTTCGGTGTTCCGGATGGTGGAATAGCTTATCTGCCGAATGACAACAAACAGTGGGAACGGTACGAGACGGATGACTCAGTCGATAGGTTAGACCATCTGATAATCCGTTTAGAACAAGGACCGGAAGCTGGATATGCTAAGTATCGCGAGGCTGAGGATAAGTTAGATTACCAGCCGATAATGCAAATGTCCGCTTATACACGTGATGCATTGAGTCATATTGATTACGATATCGCACAACAAGTGCGCAGAAGGAATTTCCGGATACTGCATGAGGCATTGAGTGACTATAACGTATTGCCGATACCCGATTTGGAGACATTCGCATGTCCTATGGTATATCCATTCTTGGATGTCCGGAAATGCGATTGGCGATACAAAATGAAAGAACAACGGATATTTATTCCGAAATTTTGGCCAAACGTGATTAGTTATGGACATTTTGATTATGAGGCAATGTTAGCGGACCGAATCATGCCTCTGCCCATAGATCAGAGGTACAATGAAGAGGATATGAAACGAATATTAAAATTGATTATATAATGACAGTATCAATACGTCCTTTAAAAATAGAAGATGCCTATACGTCTGTGAAATGGCGTAATGATTCAGAAGTGTTTCGATATACTGGAAATACATACGATCATAACATTACGATTGAGTCTGAATTAGCGTGGATAAAACGAGTGATAAATAAGGAAGATGATTATCGTTGTGCTATTGAAGTCGATGGTATATATGTAGGAAATATTTATCTGACAGACATCCATGATGGTGAAGCAGAGTACCACATCTTTATAGGAAATAAGGAGTATTGGGGTAAAGGGGTTGCTAAAGAAGCGTCTAAGCAAATCCTAACATATGCTAAAGAGAAACTCAGCTTACATGACGTTATATTGGAAGTAAGAAGAGAAAATGTAAGGGCAATTGAGTTGTATAAAGCTGTCGGCTTTCAATTTATTAAAGCAGAAGGCGATAAATGGATAATGAGAGTAGATATTAATCAAGAAAAACCACTTGTAGCAATACATTGTCTTGTATATAATCACGAGCCGTATCTGCGTGATTGCTTTGAGGGGTTCGTAATGCAAAAGACGAACTTCCGATTTGTGGCGATTGTCCATGAAGATTGCTCTACGGATAATAGTGCCGCTATCATCCGCGAATATGAAGCCAAGTATCCCGATATTTTCCGTCCGATATACGAGACAGAGAATCAATATAGCAAACCGGATGGCTCACTTGGACGTATCATGAATGCAGCGATTGATGCCACCGGAGCCAAATACATCGCCATGTGCGAGGGTGATGACTATTGGACTGATCCATATAAGTTGCAGAAACAAGTGGATTTTTTGGAGAGTCATCCTGATTATTCGCTTTGCTTTACAAATTCTATGGTTAGATTTCCAGATCATGAAGAGATTGCAATAAACCATGTATGGGACACGTACACCATAGAGGATATTATTAACACGAATGCATTAAATACCGGTGAAAGGGGAGATAAGATAGTTCCATGTGCCCATACTTCATCAGTTATGTACAGGCGTCAGGAGTGTTGGTCACCTCGGTGGATGAAGAAATGTTTTATTGGAGATGAACCTCTCTTTATTGCGATGGCGCAATATGGTAAGGCGAAATTTATCAATGAGCCAATGACCGTTTATAGAGCGGGTGTGGGGGTATCGTCCAAAGGCTACCAAGAGATAAAAGATTGGAGTAATCGCGTTACGATGTACCATGCCATCAATGAAGGATTGGAATTTAAGTACAAGAACCTTATCAACCCGATAATTGCAAAGTTCGAATATAAGATTTTTCGGCGAATGTGGAAGACCGGTCAAAAACTGAAAGCGTTACGCCATCTGGTCCTATCTGTACGTGCAGATTATCGAATATTGTTAAATAGAATAATGCATAATACACGAATATGAAACTATTAATTATAGGAGGAGGAGCAATCGCAGATTGTAATCATATCCCCTCTGCAAAAAAAGAATTAGGTGTAGAGAATATAGTGCTTGCAGAACCCAATCAAGAGCAAGCTGAAAAGTTAAAAACTAAACATGGTCTCATTAATGTAGTGAGTGACTATCATGATGCGCTGTCATCAGTGGATGCGTGTATCATCTGCACTCCTCCACATATCCATAATGCGATATTGAAAGATTGTATAGCTGCCGGTAAACATGTGCTGTGCGAGAAACCACTTTCTCCGTCAAGCAAAGAAACGAGGGAGATCATCAAAAACGCCCCGAAAAACTTAGTTCTCGGCATGTGTCATTCTTATCGCTTTATGTCGAGTCGCATTGAGGTACGTCAGATGATAAAGGAAGGCTTCTTTGGGGATAAGGTGTCTATCTGTATTCATGAAGGTGATCCTTCCGATTGGCCTACGGTCTCTGGGTATTGTTTCCGAAAAGAATTAGTACCGGGTGGAGCATTTTATGATAATGGAATCCATTCTGCTGATTTCCTTCTTTGGTGCTTAGGCTCTCCGGATTCTATTGAGTATAGTGATGACGCTATGGGAGGATTAGAGAGTAATCTGCAATTAAGAATGCAGTTCGGACAAGCTTCCGGCTTCATGCAAATCAGTCGTACCATTTCTCAGTCAAATACCATTGTTGTTGAGGGGAATGGTCATAAAGCAGTCTTAGATGTATATGATGGCAGTAAATACATATTGGACGGAAAAACCATTCTATGTAAAAGTGTAGATTGTGCGCAATTGAAAAACTTCTTGAACGCCATTGAAGGCAAAGAAACTATTGGATGCCCGATAGAGGAGGGAATAGCTGTAATAGAACTTTTAGAGCAATGCTACTCTCTGCGTAAAGCAAAAGAAGTTGATAAAAAACCACTCGGAGGTTTGAAGGGCAAAACAGTTTTTGTAACTGGAGGCACAGGATTTATCGGAAGTGCGTTGGTTGAACAATTGGTCCTGCATGAAGAAGCTAAAGTTCGTGTATTGGTGCATACGTGGGGTAAAGCCGCTTATGTAAGCCGGTTTGATGTGGAGTTTGTGCAGGGGGATATATGCAATGATGCATCTATGATTGAGGCTACGAAAGGATGTGACTATATCATGCATTTGGCAATCCCGGGAGGAAATGGACATGATGCTTTTGTTGCCAATAATGTAAAAGCTGTAGAGGCTTTGATGAATGCGGCGAAAGCAAATGGCATCAAGCATGTCATTCAAATGAGTAGTGTTGTGGTACATGGTAAAATAGTGCCTGAAAATCTAACAGCCGACTCTCCGCTAATCCCTTATGGTGATACTTATTCTGACGGCAAGTTAGCTGCTGAAAAACGATTTTGGGAGCTGATTGACGAGTATAAGTTACACGGCAGTATTATCCGTCCGACGTATGTATGGGGACCATACTCTATGTGGTACACGATTGATATCCTGAACCAGATGAAGAAAGGCAAATTTGCTTGGGTCGAAAATGGAGAAGGTATCTGCAATGCCGTCTATGTGGGTAACGTAGTAGATATGTGCATCCGTTGCTGCACCGAATCGGATGCTGATCATCAGGCGTTCATTGCAAAGGACGATGAAACGATGACATGGCGTGAGTTCTTTGGACAATATATGAAGATGATTGACAAGCGTCCTGATGACTACCTTTCAGTACCATTGCAGCCAAGTGCTTGGCGAAAGATGCGTTTAGCAATGCGTGATGGATTGGAAAAGCAGATGGCAAAATTAATGGCAAAGTATGAAACCAAAGCCATAACATCGCCCAAGATAGCTCTTTGGTTATACAAAGCACCGCGTAAGGTTCTCCGCCATACTCGTGATATAATTATGTGGCATATCGCAGAAAAAGACGCTATTGAAATGGCAATCTATAGTCAAAAAAAGCCGATTGATGTGACCAAAAATAAAGAAGTGCTGCATTTTGTTCCTCGTTATACGGTAGCAAAAGGCATGGAGTTGACGGAAGAATGGATGGGACAAACGGATTTTTATAGTTGTTAGATGACCCTAATAGAAAAGTTGACTGTAACATAGCGTTTAAGGTTGAGAAAAAATGGTTAGATTAAGTATCATAGTGCCATGTTATAATGTTGAGCAATATGTCGAAGAATGCATACGTTCTTTGTATAACCAAGATATTCCGCAAGATGAATATGAGGTTATATGTGTCGATGATTGCTCACCGGATCATAGCGTTTCTATTATTAAACAATTGCAAAAAGAATATTCAACGTTGCGTTTGATACACCATGAAAGAAATAGAAAACTCGGTGGAGCTCGAAATACAGGGCTGAAGATGGCATCCGGAAAGTACGTGTGGTTTGTTGACTCCGATGATTATATAAGTCCTAATTGTTTACTTTCTTTACTAAACAAAGCAGAAGAGAATGATATCGAAGTTTTGCTATTTGATTATCAGATAGTGGATCGAGAAAACATTCAAATAGTAGATCATCCGAAGATTGATAGCGCAATAATTACTGGAGAACAATTACTTTATCAGGTGCAATCTTTTTGGTATAAATGTATTCCGACAGCATGGAATAAATTGTATCTGCGTGACTTCCTCACAGGAAATAAATTGTTTTTTGCTGATGATGTAATGTATGAAGATACAGATTGGACATTTCGTTTGCTTGAAAAGGCTAGTAAAGTGCTTTATGTCGAAAAAATAGCCTATAACTACAGAGTTAATGTCGAATCCATTACAAAGATACAACCATCTCCAGAAAAAATGGTATATACTATTTTGCAGCAAAATCGGTGTGCTATCGTTGCAGAAAATACTCATTTACAAATTTTTAAAGATGTAATATATGCATATATACAGGCTCAATTAACAGTTTTAAGAACATGGATAAAGGCAATGAGTATAAAACAAAAATGGCTATATGGAAGATCTATTACTAAATATGACATACATCGTTTAAAATCCAGCAGTACTTGGCGTACTTGGTTGGCGATACGTTATGGTATAACTTGCTTTGTTAAATAAGATGGAAGTTATAAAGAAGTTACAACGAAAATGGAAAAAATTGCGATTGCGACCAATTCGTATTTTTTGTTTGCATCATGTGTGTAAGGCATATGATGAAGAGTCGATGTGTATAGGTGATTGGATGAGTATTTCTTCGTTCAAAGCTAAGATTATGAATATGCAAAAAGTAGGTGTTCATTTCATCTCTATGAAGGAAGCTCAAAAGCATATGACGTGCGATGTAGTACGATGTCGCAATTATGCAGTAATAACTTTTGATGATGGTTATTCTTCTTTGAAGGAGATTTTACCATGGTTGGCAGAGCACAATATACCAGTGACACTCTTTATAAACGGGAAGTATCTTGATGGAAAATCATATCGCGATAATTCCAATGAGAAATATTTAACAAGAGAGGAATTGTGGACATTAGCATCCCCATTTATAGAGGTTGGATCGCACGGATGGGAACATATTGATGCAACCCAAATGTCGTTAGATGAATTTGGAAGATACATAGATGAGAACTTAAAACTCATACAGCAACACCCGGGTTATATACCATTCCATGCCTATACATGGGGACGGCATACACTAGGAACGGATGCTTATTTGCATTCGAAAAGAATTACACCTGTCTATATTGATGGAATGAAGAATTATAATGGTACAGAAGTTGTGCATAGGGAACTTTTGTGATAGATTATAGGTGAAGGATAATATGTCTTTTAAAATACCAATATTATTAATAACATTCAATCGTCCTGATCATGTAAGGATGGTATTGACGGAGATACGTAAGCAACAGCCTACGCATTTGTACGTATGTCAAGATGGTGCGCGATTAGGGAATGAGGAAGATAAAATTAAGTGTCAAGAGGTACGCGACATAGTGAATGAATTGGTAGATTGGCCATGTGATTTGCATACGATGTATCAGACAAAGAATCTAGGTTGTGGTCCAGGTCCAGCCGCTGGCATTACGTGGTTCTTCGAACGTGTTGAGGCAGGAATTATCATCGAAGATGATGCTGTTCCCCATTCCGATTTCTTTGGCTATTGTGAGGAGTTACTTGAGAAATATAAGAATAATGCAGATGTTCGAGCAATTGGCTCAATGCATTTGGATAATCGTACTTATGGAGATGGGTCATATTATTTCTCCATGATGAATCGCACGTTATGTGCTTGGGCAACATGGAGAAGAGCTTGGCAGGATTGGGATTTATATCATCGGAATGTTTCGCTTAAACAGTTAAACCAATGTTTAAAATCCTATGGCTGCGATTTGCGTATGCGAGAGTATTGGTGTGAACGTCTGGAAGAAATTCATAAAGATGCGTTGCATTATTCAAGTTGGGATCAGCAGTTTTGGATGTCCATATGGTTGCATCATGGAAAAGGAATCATGCCTAATGTCAACCTGTCTTCCAATATTGGATTTGGTGCGCAAGGAACTCATACTACCGATACTTCTTCAGTAGCAGCCAATCGTGCCTGTCAACCCATATTACCATTGGTGCATCCTACTGATGTACAAATTCAAAAGAAAGCTGATTCGCGTTTCCAAAGAATTTACTTTGAGCCATGGAATTATGGCTATGAAGGTTTTAAACGTTTGCCATATCGGTTAAACAAACGCCTTAAAAGATTAGTGGGACATCAAGGAAGTTGGTTTAAGAAATAATATGATTACCAAATCAATTAAATACGATGAAGGAACTTTGCAATTTTTTCGTAAAATGTAATCGTGCAAAATGGTGCATTTTTGTCTCATTTGCTATATTGCTTTTTGCAAAATGTATAATTTTTCATTGGAATGTTTATCATTCTATTATAATTTCTAGTCTATGGACGCAACCATTGGTATTCTGGGGGTTCTGGCTGCCAAAGATAAGCATGCCAATATTATTGGCATCGTTCGTGTTCTTTTTTAAGAGGAATGGATGGACGATTGTAGCTGCGTTAATAGTAGATATATGGATTCTTGCTAATATGTTCTACTTACGCTCTAATGGAATATTGTTTAATGCCTTTACTTTTACTATGGCATCCAACATGGATGGTTATTGGAGTAGTGTGTTGGCTTTGTTTCAATGGGCTGACATTGTGCCCTTTATAATGACAATCGCTTATGGTTGTATACTCATATTATTGCGAAAATATTATAGTGAATCTCGTCTGTCTGTCTGTCTGTCTGGAGCAATTGTATTAATTCTCTCAGTATTGTTGAATATTTATACATTCTCTTTAGTCAAAAAGCAAGCAATATTACATTATAAAGGAGAGAATCATCATATAATAGAGTACATTTTTCAAAATCCATTCTCGTATGAGTATCGTAGAATATGTGAAACAATGAATAATGATTATGCTTTCTATAATTTTTCAGTTATCCATGCGTTACCGTTCTTGTTGTTAGATAATATACATAATCTCCATGCTATGAATGAACCATACCAAATTCCTAACAAGGCTGATATTTCCGCAAGATTACAGATGGGGGATAATTCTGTACTCAAATATGATAATTTGTTGCTAATAATAATTGTAGAAAGTTTTGAGTCATGGGCATTAAACGACAAAATAACACCAAATATCTGCAAGTTCATGGACACGCATCCGGTTTTGCATGCTAAATATCTAAAATCGCAGATTGTCGGGGGCTCATCAGCAGATGGGCAGATGATTATTAATACCGGTCTGTTGCCAATTAAACAAGGTGCGACATGTTTTATTTATCCATGGATTACATTCCCATCACTTACCAATAGAGAAGATTCTTCCGCAACGATTCTGACTCATGGTACCAAAGCTTGGAATCAAGAAATAATGAGTGAAGCGTACGGATATAATTGCACTTTAGGAGGAACGGTACAAGATAGTATATTATCAAAAAGAATTATTGACTATGCTCAACGTGGATATAAAACTATTCAAGGCATAACGGTAGCATCACATGTCCCATTTGAATATGACTACAAGTCCAAAATGAGTTTACCTGATGATATGCCAACTCTCATGAAAAAATATCTAAAATGTTTGAATTGGACGGATGAAGGACTTGGTTATTTATTGGATCGTGTGGATTCTATTCCTGAATTGCAGAGCGCAACTATCGTTATAACAGGAGACCATACTATATTTTGGAAAGAGAAAAGAGAAGAGTTTGCAAACTATTGTTTGTCTGCCAATATAGATATGGATGCTCTAAAGGGCTATGTGCCGCTTATTATATACTCGCCATCTCTAATATCTGAGGATATAGTTCTTGATGATATTAATTATCAGATGGATATTTATCCTACGGTGTTGAATTTATTAGACACAAATTATTATTGGATTGGATTTGGTGAGAACTTATTGGATTCTGCAGCCAGAAATAATAGGCATTGGACAGAGACTGATGCGTACGAAATCTCGGATAAACTTATTCGTGCCAATTGGTTTGAAACATATAATAAATAAGTATATGTATGAAAGTATATACTATGGGAAATAGGAAATGATAAATCAACCATAAACTATAAAAATGCAGAAGGCTTGCGCTTGTGTTAATGTATGGTGTATGGTGTGAGATATATGGTGTATGATGTACGGAATGAATGTTTAATGAAGGAATAATCCGTGCCTGCGGCACTAAATGGTGAAGCGGCGACGCAAACGAAGTCTGCCAATTCCACACCCCGCATGGCGTTTTTACTATAATTTTCAAAATATATTTGCGTATATCAAAAAAAAGTAGTACTTTTGCAACCGCTATTGAATTAACCGCCATTGCAAAACTAAAACAAGCAAAGATATGAAGTTCTACGATCGGGAAAATGAGCAAGAGGAGTTACTTCGCATTCGCCAGTTAGCTTATACCGACATGAGCCGGATGACACTGGTGATCGGTCGTCGCCGTATAGGTAAGACGATGCTGATTAAGCATACATTGGCATCGTATGACGATATGCTATATCTATTTATAGCGCGCAAAAGCGAATCAGAACTGGTCTCAACGCTTATTGATAATCTGCATGAGCAAACGGATATGTACATTCCTGATGGATTGACGTCCTTTGCCGGGCTGATGAGGCATCTATTAGAACAAGGCAAACACCAGCACTTTACTTTGGTATTGGACGAGTTCCAGGAATTCATGAATATCAATCCGTCTGTGTTCTCAGATCTGCAAAACCTATGGGATTCCTATCGTGAGCAGACGCATATCAATCTGGTTATCAGCGGTTCGGCATACCGCATGATGCAGAAGATTTTTATGGATAAAGACGAGCCGCTTTTCAATCGTGCAGACCATATCATCCGTCTCCGACCATTCCGAACCGAGGTAATCAAGCAGATATTATCCGAATATAATCCATCTTATTCGAATGACGACTTGTTATCACTATACACTATCACTGGCGGTGTGCCTAAGTATATGGCATGGCTGTTAGACAATGGATGTGTAACGAAGGATGAAATGTACAACTATTTTTTCTCGGAGAATTCGCATTTTCTGGAAGAGGGAAGGACATTATTGGTGAGCGAGTTTGGCAAGAATTACGGAACCTATTTCTCTATTTTGCAAGAATTGGCATCCGGGTATAACACGCAGGGGCTGATTGAGCAGCGATTAGGTGGCATCTCTGTTGGTGGACACCTCAAGGCATTGGATGAAACATATCAAGTTATCAAGAAAGAGCGGCCGATAATGGCTAAGCCGGAGAGTAAGACAGTGCAATACTCGCTTAATGATAATTTTTTGAGGTTTTGGTTTCGATATGTGGAGAAAAATCGCTCCATGATAGAGATTCAAAATTTCGAAGGTTTGACGCGACTGGCATTGAACGACTATGAAACATATTCCGGCAAGGTGCTTGAACGCTATTTCCGTCAACAAATGGCTGAGACGTCTCAATATCGTGAGATAAGTGCTTGGTGGCGCAGCAAGGCAATCGAGTATAAGGGACAAACGATTGATGCTGAAGTGGATATAGTGGCATTGCCGGTAGAGGGGAAGAAGGCCGTGGTGGCAGAAGTGAAGCGACATAAAGAAGAGTATCGTCACGAACTCTTTATGCTTAAGGTGGATTATTTAAAGCAGACGGATTTACGACATTACCAGGTAGAAACGAGATTATTGACGTTGGATGAAATGTAGTCCTTCCAGTAACCGGATCATCACCAGCCATCTTACGAGAACAAAACAAGAGCAATCTATGCGGAAGAATGAGGGATGATGCGTTATGTGTAATGTGTAATGTATGATGTGTAATGTGTGAAAATTAGCAAGCTAATAATCGTGCCTCATGAGGCTAAGAAATATTTGATTAAGTTATGCAAAATATGAAGTTAAGTATTATAACAATAAACTACAACAACGTGGAAGGCTTGCGGAAGACGCTTGCTTCTGTCGTGGCACAGACCTATCGTAACATCGAGCACATCATCATCGACGGCGGCTCCATAGATGGCTCTGTTGATGTGATAAATGCGTACGAATCCGCCATTCATTCGTTAAACGTTCACTCTTTCAACGTTATTTGGTCATCGGAGCCGGACATGGGTATCTATAATGCGATGAATCATGGCATTGAAATAGCCCTTGGTAGGCGTATTGTCAATACGGATCATACGACATCCTCTAACTCGCTAAACGTTAATCGTTCAACGTTAAACGAATTGCTCTGCGATTATGTACAAATCCTCAATTCCGGCGACATCCTCGCCGCTCCCGACGTCACCGAGCGAATGGTGAATGCCCTTCATTCGTTCACTCGTTCAACGTTAAACGACAAAATCGATGTCCCGATTTTGTACGGCAACATGATCAAAAAGGACTATACCACGGGTAAGATCCTCGGCAAGAGTAGGGAAGTGGAGTATTCGCTGCGCCAATACTATAGTTCGACAATGAATCATGATTGCTGCTATATACGGAGGGATTTATTTGATACTTTCGGTCTCTATGACGAGAACCTGAGGATTGTCTCAGACTGGAAATGGTTCTTGCAAGCCATCGGGATCGGTCATGTCAAGCCGATATATGTAGATATTGATGTCACTATCTTTGATGCTTCCGGTATCAGCGAGACGAACCTCTCCCTTCGTAACCAAGAACGCCGCCAAGTCCTCGAGGAACTCCTTCCTCCTGCTATCCTTGCGGACTACGACAAATATGCGTTCACGACTTCCCAATACGACCGCCTCAAGAAATATCACTTGTGGCCGTTGGTATATTTTATAGAGCGTGTTCTTTTCAAGATACGGTAGAGCCATATACCTGTCGCCAATCATCATGCTCCGTATCTTCTGTGCAATGTCCTGTCTCTTCGACATGAAGTAATTTGTGACGACATTACCGCAATGCGCCTTTTTGCTTTTGGTGTCGATATAGAATTCACGTATTCCGTCCATATAGTACTTCAGGCATGAATCTACATGTTCTATACTCCTAAAGTACACTTTACAATGATAGTATTTCTTTTTCTTTGCTGTAACATTGACTTCCGATATTTTATAAGATAATGGAGACAGGAAAATGATGCTGTCCTCATTATAAACGAGACTCTTGGATTCATAGCTTATATGAGAAATATGATATTCGAAGCCTTTCTGAAGATGAATATATCCTCCCATGTCTGAGCGTCCTATTACAGTTCCATTAGCATCATAGACAGTAGCATAACTAACAGGATTCTTGTTAACGCTGTCTGCCAACATCACTTGCTGGGCATATCCCACTAAACTAGTAAGGAAAAGGATTTGAGCTAAGATAAAATATTTCATGCTCGTATCATGTTTGTTGTATTATTTCTCTACCACCCTTTAATTTG